>NZ_CP088156.1:4814545-5416363 GCF_021088345.1 Bradyrhizobium ontarionense
TGCTCATGGCCGCGCACCGCGCGCTGCCAGCCGTGGCCGAACAGACTGACACGTCCAGGCATGCGCTTCGCCAGATCGAGCATGATGTCGGTGCGATGCGGGCGGATGCCGCCGCCATCCTTGAGCGCCGTGCCGATGAAGCTGATGTCGTGCACCATCGCGGCCGCCTGCTCCGGGGCAAAATGGCGCGCCGGCGCAAAGCCGAAATCGACCACGGATACGCGGCGCGCGCCGGCAAGCTCGTAGTTGCGCACCACGCTGTATTTCGGCGTCATGATCTCGTCGACCAGCGGCACCAGGCCGAGATGCAGGCGCCACAGGCCGCGCTCGTGCTCGCCCCAGGGATTGTCGTTGTTGAACAGCACGACCGCACCGAAGCGCTCCCGGATGCTCTTGAGCGTCGACGGCCGGATCATCCAGCCCTTGTCGATCCACAAGACGTCGTACGAACGGTCGCGCGCCGCATTGATCAGCTCGGCATTCGTGCGCGCGATGACTGGCCCGACCTGCAGCCGCGCGCGCAGCTGCCAGTCCACACGTGCGGCGAGGCCAGAAAGCGCAGCTGGCGGCAGGCGCGTGACGGTAGCCCCGATCTGCTCCAGTGCATCGGCGCGGTCGCGCGACGTGGTCCCTGCGCCATTGTCGCCGACATAGAGCAATGAAGGCCCGGTCATCGCGTCTCACCGTCGTCCGAGCAGCGCGGCGGCCTGGTGCCGCAACCTGGTCACGGACCCCGAGAGGTCGGCAATCTCGATCATCAGTTGGCGGAGCGGCAGTGCCAGCCAGCGCTGCAGCGCTCCCCACAGCAGGATCGATATCGCCGCTTCGCCCGCGATTCCGCCGATCAGCACGGCGACCAATCCCGATTCCGGCACCAGGGCGGCCCCGAGCGCGACGGAGGCGGACGCGGCCAGCAACGTGATGATGGCGACGGCGCGCATCGCATTGACGCTGATCAGCGCCTGCGCGGCGATCCGGCCGGCAAGCCCTGCGCCGGACATCACGAGATAGAGAATCATCAGCCCATGATGAAACGCAATCTGATGCCGGGTCCACCAGTCGAAGATCGTGGGTCCCAGGCTCATCAGGACCAGGGAAACACCGGCAAACGCCAGCAGCGACAGCTGGACCACGAAGGCGATGAGACGAACGAGCTGCGAACTGTCCTTGCGGCCCGCGGCATGGCTGATCTCGACGCCGGCCGGCGCCATCACGGTCAGGAACAACTGGTCGACCAAGCGCATCGCGGTCGCATAGACGGCATAGACCGCCACGGCGGGTCCGCCAAGCAGCGCACCCAGCACCAGCCGGGGTCCTTGGATCATGACGCCCTGGGTGGCGAGATTGTAGCCGCTGAAACCGAGCGCAGGCCTGAGATGCTCGCGCAGCCAAGCGATATCGGCCATGCGCAGATCCATGCGTGCCCACGGCGCTAGCCGGCGCGCGACCACGCCGACCACCACGAGATCGAGCAATGCCATCGTCGCCGTCAGACCGGCCACATGCACCGGCTGCGCGCCGAGCCCGACGATGGCGCCGATGCAGACGATGAGCTCGATCAGCTTGATCGCGGTCGCGATGTTGTAGGCGACACCGTATCGTCCGTTGGCGTAGAGAACCGCCGCCATCAGCCCCCGCAGCGTCTCGAAGCAGAGCTGGGCGGCTGCGAACGCGAAGACCAAGACGACCGCGGAGGCGCCGATCCCGTCGAGATGGAACCAGCGCGCAAGCGGCAGGGCAGCGACAGCCATGACGGCCACGATCAGGATGACGGGCAGCGGCCCCAGCGCCAGATTGCAGGACATCTGAAAGCTGCGTCGCGCCCGATCGCGGTCGCCGGCCGCAGCCGCCATGATCACGTCGTTGGTCGCGGTCGCGACCAGCCCCAGATTGACATAGGGCAGATAGGACACGAGCGCCGTGAGCGTGATCCATTGGCCAAACAGGTCGACACCCCAATGCGAGATCTGCACCGGCACCAGCAGAATCGGATTGAGCGCCATCGCAAGGCGCCATAGCCCCTGCCCGACCAGGCCGATGGCCAGGCGCCGTGCTAGGCCCGCCATGGCGACCGACGGTAAGGAAGGCCCGCATTTCGGCCGGGCTGCGCCTGGGAGATGAGGTTCATATGGGATCGTCAAGTCGGAGGTCGGCTGCACGCCCACCTTGTAGCCAAAGATGGCACGACGGTCGCGCTTTCGCGCCCTTTTACCTTAATCGGCACTTGCGTGCGGCGGGCCGGCGCATATCCACCGCTCGATCGGTGTTTTCCGCTAGAAAGCGGGCTTTCATCCTCAGGCTCAGACCACGGCGAGCATGCCTCATCCCAAGCGCATCCTTCTGATCGGCAACTATGAAGCCGACCGGCAATATTCGATGCTGCGCTATGCGGATTGGCTCGTCGGGGCCCTGCGTACGACGGGATGGCACGCCGACCTGCTCGCCCCGGCGCCGCACCTGTCGAGGCCGGCCATGCGCAGCCGGACGGCGCGCAAATGGCTCGGCTTCATCGACAAGTTCGTGCTGTTTCCGCTTCGGCTGAGGCGCCTCGCAGCACGCTACGATCTGATCCACGTCTGCGATCACTCCAATGCGCCCTATGTGTTCGCCCTATCCGGCCACCGCGTCAGCTTGACGTGCCATGACCTGATTCCGATCAAGGTGCTCGCCGGCGAAGTCCGGGGCCAGCGGCTGTCCGGAACCAACGCCTGGCTTCAGCGCATGATCCGCGTCAGCCTGCGCCACGTCCCCAACCTGGTCTTCGTATCCGATGCGACACGCGCCGATTTCGTCCGCCTGATCGGGCCCGTGACGGGCGGCGATGGCGTCATCGCCAATCCCGTGATCGGCTTCGGGACGATGACACCGGCTCGGGCTCGCCAACTGATCGACGCCGCCGGCGTCCCGGCCGACAGGCCCTTTCTGCTGCATATCGGCAGCAATCTCTGGTACAAGAACCGCCCAGGCGCGCTGCAGCTGTTCGACCTCCTGCGTCAAACTCATATCGCCGGCCTGAGGGATGCCCTGATGGTCTCGGTGGGACCTCCCCTGCCGGATTCGATGCAGGCGGCACCAGAGGGGCTGATCGTGATCAGCGAGGCGGACAACGGATTGATCGAAGCGCTCTACACCCAGGCCGAGGCGCTGCTGTTTCCATCGCTCGACGAAGGTTTCGGCTGGCCGATCATCGAGGCGCAGGCGTGCGGCTGCCCCGTCATCACCTCCGATCGTGAGCCGATGCGCAGTATCGCCGGCCCCGCCGCGCTGCTGATCGATCCCGGCCGGCTGGATCAGGCAGCCCAACTGATCGCCGAGCGCTGGGACTGGCTGACGGCGCAAAAGCAGGCCGCCCGCGACCATGCACGACAATTTTCCGAGCGCGCCGCGGCGGCCCGTTATTCGGACTTCCTGACCGAGCTGGCCGGGAGAGCCGCTCCGGCCGGGAGCCTCCAATGATGAAGCCCGTCGCGACGGTGAGCCGGCTCGGGGCTGCCATCCTCATCGCAGGCTTCGCGCTGCTGTTGTGGCCCAGCCTGGTGGTGTTCGCCGCCGCGTCAATCATCGGTTCCGCGATTGGATTGGTCGTGCTGTATGTCAGCATCGACGGCCGTGACCAGACGCGGATCTCGTGGCTGCTCGCCACCGCGCTGTTGCTGGCCTATGACGGCGGCTCTATCTCTACCTATCTGAGCGCGAGCTCCCCGCAGGAATTCGCAATCCTGACCAAGGACCGCCCGATCGAGCTGATCTCGTCGGCGCTCGCGCTCGTCCACATCATCTGCGGGCTGCTGCTGCTGATCGGGCGCCTGGAACGTCCGGCGACCGCCGCGATCCTCGACTCGACGGCCGACAACTGGTTTTCCTTGCTGCTGGCGTGCGGCGGCCTCGGCCTGATCGCGCTGGGATACGCCTTTGGCGATCTCGGCTATATGGGAATCCAGACCGACGCCGCCGGCCGGATCTCCGTCATCGGCGCGGCAGCCAGTCTCGTCGAAGGCCCTCTGGCGGGCGTGGCTGGCTATCTGGCTGCACGAGGCCGGCAGCCGCTATCCCGGTTGTTCTACGCGATGGTGGTGACGCTCGTGACGCTTGCGGTCGTGCCGACCGGTCGCCGCGCCATCCTGCTCGTTCTGCTGATCGCAACGATCGGGTTCGCGCTTGGCGGCGGACTGCGCCGTCTCTCGCTCGGTCACAAGGTGGCCGCGATCGCCATCGGCGGCCTGTTTGCCTACGTCACGAGTTCCTACTTCTTCGCGCTGCGGCTCGCGACATGGGAGCTCGGCAACACGGCCGCGCTCTCGGACCAGCTCTGGCTTGGGCTCGACTTCATGCTGTCGCCGAGCCTGAAGGAGCGCTTCAATACGCTGTTCTACGACAATGTGCGCGAACGGACCTTCGTGCTCGGCTACCTCTCCGACCTGATCAGTGCGGTCGGATCGTCCGGACCGCTCTACGGAGACGCGCTGGAATATTATCTCCGCCTCTGCATCCCCTCGGCGCTGGATCCGAACAAGGACCAGATCATCGCCTATCAGATGGTCGAAACGCTGGTCCACCCGAAGCTCGGCCTGCCCGTCATCGACGAAGCCAACACCATCCTGACAGATGGCGTTACCGATTTCGGACTCGCCGGCGCTCTTCTCTACACCAGCGGACTGGTGGTGCTGATGCGAGGAGCGATCTCGGCCATCCAGCGGATCGGATCGCCGATCACGGTCATGTTCGGAACGTTCACGGTCATCAGCCTGGTGCTGAAACCCGAACTGACGCTCGACGAATATCTGGTGCCGCTGCGCAATCTCGCGGCGTTCATTCCCTTGATGTGGATTGCAGAGGCGCTGCCGTCACTGTCGCGACGTTCGCCGCCCGGCGCCACGAGCGCTGGCCCGCGCAAGCTGCCGGGGCATAAGCTGCCAGGGCAATGGCCCCTGCGCAGCGGGCGCTGACTTTGCTGGCGAGAGCATTCGTCGCGGAGGTCGGTTGCGAGAAGGGGATGCCCGCCCCTCTGTCACTCGGACGGAGAAAGGGACTGCTGCAAGCGCCGGACACGCGGCGACGGCCTGCGACCGGCGCGGAAGCCGTTGGCAAGATAATAGCGGACCGCATCGATCAGATGGCTCCGCTGGGTTCGGCTGGTCAACAGCGCGCCAAAGCCGCCCGAGCTCGCCCGCTTTCCGTCGGCCCTGACGCGGACCGACGACGTCAGACAGACGCGCATCCCCGCGCTCCACGTCGCCAGTCCCAACTCGACGTCGGACATGAACAGGAAGTAGCGCTGATCCAGACCGCCCAGCTGCTCCCAGAGCGAGCGGCGAATCAGGACGCAGGACGATTGCAGCCAGTCGACATCGACGAGGTCCGCGTTGCCCTTGGCGAGGGGATCAATCAGGTGGATCTCGCTGCCACGCTGCGGCCAGAGGCGGCGCATCAACTGGTGCAGCAGTGTCGGAAACTTTCGTGCCGTCTCGACCAGGGCACCATCGTCGCTCACCTGGAGCGGGGCAAGCACACCGATGGACGGATCGGATGCAGCAATCGAAATCAGTCGGTCGAGGCTTCCCGGCTCATCCCAAATGATGTCGGGATTGCAAAGAACGACGAAATCCGTTCGTGGCAGCGCGCGAATACCGAGATTGCATCCCTTGGTGTAGCCGAGATTGAGCTGGGGATCGACCAGCAGGAACTGGTGCTCGTCGGCTCCGGCCGCGAGCTGCCGGTGCTCCTCCGCGTCGGCCGAATTCTCGACGACCACGACTGCCGTTCGATGCGCGCCACCCTGGCGCGCCAGGCTGCGCACGCAATCCAGCAGCCGCTCGGCCTTGAAGAAATTGACGATGACGACGGCCACCGTCGTCGGTTCCGCGAAGGCCTCGACGACCGAACTAGCCGACCGGTGGGAGCGGTCCGCAATCGAATTCTTGGGCAAAGGCTGCGGCGAGTTCGCACCCCGAAAGGCGCGGACAGGGGCGAGATCGCCATCCACCCGCTGCGGTAACATACGCATCCCGGCCCCTCATTGCCAGCCTCAGCCCGGTCAGGATGTCTGCCGGGCTCCCAGTCGCCAAGCTTAACATAAAATTCGGGTCCGATATAAACTCTAACACTCCAAGGTTATTGGTAACCATAACAGGTGTGCCATGCCATAACGCCTCCAGCGGCGTTAAACCGAACGATTCGAAGCGCGTCGGACACACGAAGAAGTCGATCTCGTCATAGAAGCGGTCGCGCGCGTCTGCGCGCAGCGGGCCTCGCCAGACGATATGCCCCCGCTGTGTGTCCGCCTCGCCGATCCTGCGAATACCCTCCAGATACCGCTCCGAGGCAGGTCTCGGTTCCCCGGCAATGTGAAGCTCCGCGTCGGGGCGCTCCAGCTGAAGCCAGGTCACAAAGGCCTCGACCAACTCTGCCAGGCCTTTTCTCGGCGCAATCTCGGCCATGAAGCCGAAACGGACGGTCTTGCCGCCGGGTGACCGGGCGCCGGTGAGCTCAGGCCCCAGGAACGGTTCTGGAATGACGTTCGATTTGGCGGCAAACAGCGATGAGAGCAGCGAATTCCGCCGTTCGAGAACGGACGAGTAGATGATCCGGTCGCTCAGCGCCATGAGCGCCAGCTCTGCCGTCGCCAGATATGGGAACTTCTTGAGATCGCGAAGCCGTCTGAATTCCGCGCGGGCGAGATTTCCCTTCGGACTGTAGACGATCCGGATGCCACGGCTCCGCGCGCGCGAGGCGACCAGCAGCGCCATGGGATTCCAGGCTCCCGCCACGAAGATCGCGCGATAGCGCGTCAGCTCGAGATCGACGAGTTGGCCGAGCGAGAGGCGATTGCCTCGCGGCGGCAGCGACGGCAGGCGCCCGGCGTCGTGGACGAGGCCATCCTTGCTCAGGACGTCCATCGCGAGTCCGCGCGCACGAAGCTCGCGGGCCAGCAGCAGGATGCTCTCCGGGACGCCCCCGAAGCCGAGCGCGAACTGATGGGCGACGGCCAGGACCGTGGTCGCCCGCGAATCTCCTAGCGCTTCCATGGCTGATCGTCGCTCCGATCCACGCCAGGAATGGGCACGCCGGGCAGTACGGCGTCCAACGCCCTCGACAGCCGCTCGCGATGCGACAGAGGCACCTCGATCAGCCGTACAAGCACGGCAATCCGGGCCTCGGGTCCCACTGCTGCGTAGATCGCCGCCGCGTCGTCATAGAGCCCGTTCTGCACGATCTGCGCGAACTCGTTGACTGCAAGCCGCGCGAGGTCATCATTCAGCATCGTGAAGCTGCCGAGCGCAACCGGGTTGCGCTTCAGCGCGATCCAACCCTCATTCGGCGCATTCGCATAGGACATTCCGAGATAGTCGAGATGCTCCGGCCGAATGCCGCTGCGGCTCTCCATCGAGAACAGGACCAGCCACAGATAGGCGTCGGTCGGAATGCAGCGAAGCGCTGATCGCAGCCCGGTGCGGAGCTCAGCCAGCGACCGATCCGCCTCATCGCGGCGCGGCGCGGAGGCGGCGTCCTCGAAAAGGTAAAGGCGCAGGATGGCCGCCGCGCGGCGCGCCGCCGGCTGACAACGACCGGCGGAGGTTTGGCCACCCTCCTCCACCAAGGCCTGTCTGACCGCATCGAGCTGGAAGCTGCGTCCGCCCACGATCTGCGCCGCGATCCGCTCGGCATCGGCGGATCGCCAGAACGCCGGCAGCGCGATCGCGGTCCAGACCAGGAGAACACCAGCCAGAGAGATCGGGCCGGCGCGAACGAGGCCGGAAGCCGTCATCTACTCGGAATATCCATAACGGTGATAGTAGTCGTTCCGGTAATAGCCGCCATAGCCGTATCTCGACATCATGCTGAGCTCGGCCTTGTTGAGCACGACCCCGAGAAGCTGCTCGCGCAGATGGCGCGCTGAATTCATCGCGTGCTGCACGACGTCGGTCTTGGTGCGCCCCCATTCGACCACGAAGACATAGGAGTCGATCAGTTTCGTCGTGGTACGGACATCGACGACCGGGGCCAGAGGCGAGAGATCGACGACGATGTAGTCGTACCGCTTGCGCAGATCATCGACCAGATTGCGCATCGCAGACGACGCCAGGACCTCACTGGTCTGGGCATGGCGTGAGGGGATCACGGCAGGCAGGACGTCGAGCCCCGTCTCGGGCTCCCGCCACAGCACCTGCCCCAGGTCGCGCTTGCCCGCGAGCACCTCGAGAACGCCGAATTCCGCTGATGGCATCAGCCCGCGCGTCAGCGACGGATTGCGCAGGTCGCCATCGATCAGAATCGTCCGCGCGCCGCTCTGCGCCAGGAGCTCGGCGAATGCGGCCGCCACCGTCGACTTGCCCTCGTTGGGAAGCGACGAGGTGAAGCCGATCACGCGTCCGGCGCCGTTTCGAGCAGCGATATCGGCCGCGACCTTGATCGCGCGGACCGATTCGGTGAAGCTCGAGAACGGATTGTGGACCACGTGCCAGTACAGTCCGCCATCCGGAACCACCTGTCTCGGTGTGCGCTGGGCGATGGACGGAACAGGCAAGCCCGGCTGGGGTTCGATCCGCGGCAGGATGGCGATGCAATGGGCCTGCAGCTGCGTCTCCACCTCATCCGTGGTCCGGAAAACACGATCGGAGAGATCCCGCAGACGCGCGAGCCCGAAGCCAAACAACAGACCCGTGGCGCCGGCGATGGACAACACCAAGCTTAGCCGCGGCGCGCTCGGCTTGAGCGGCCGCGCCGCCTGGGTGATGACGCGCGCCTCCGTGATCGGGAACGATTGCTGCTGCACCGATTCCATGTAGCGCTGAAGGAAGTTGTCGTGGAGCGCCCGATAGCTCTGGGACTTGCTCTCGAGATCGCGCAATGCGACCTGCGCCTCGTTGGTCGTCCGCGAGGCTGATACCGCCTGTTCGACCTGCTTTTCGGTGCTGGCTGCCCGTTGCGTCGCGATCTCGAGATCGCTCTTGTAGGACTCCGCCAGGCGTCGCAGCTCGTCCATGATCGAGCTGCGAATGCCCTGCATCTGGTTGCGCAGGTTCACGGCGGCCAGATGATTGCGACCGTACCGCGCCGACCAGTCCGCTTCGCGGGTTGCCAGATCGAGATACTGCGATCGAAGCTTGCTGACCACCTGATTGTTCAGCGTATCGGTGACCGTGCCGTCGACGGTCGAATCGGGATTGTCCGCAAGGATGACCGTCTGGATCCGATCGAAACGCGCCTTGGCTTCAGCGAACTGCGCCTTGGCGACCACGAGCTGGCTGTTCAGCTCCGCCAGCTGCTGCTCGTTCATCAGGCGGCCGCCGGATTCGACGATGTTGTTCTGCGCCTTGAACGTGACGACGGCTCGTTCGGCCGCCGACGCCTGCTCCTGTAGTTCCTTGATGCGGTCCTGAAGCCATGACGAGGCGCGTTTCGTCGCCTTGTACTTGGCATCCAGCTGGTCGACGACATAGGCGTCGGAGGCGGCGTTGGCGATCTGGGCGGCGCGGTCGGGCGACAAGGACCGGAAGCCGATCTCGATGATATAGGTCAGGCCGACACGACGCACGGTCAGACGATTGGCGAAGCTCTCGGTCGTGCGGCGCAGCCTGTCGAACTCGGAGCGACTGCGATCGCTCCCGAACAGCTCGCCGATCCATCCGGACACCGTGGCGATCAAGCCGGGTGATCCCGCGAACTCCGGGTCTTCCGTCAGATGCAGGTCCCTGATGACCGCCGACGCGATGGTTTCGGACTTGATGATCTGAACCTGGCTTTCGACCGACGCACTGTCGATCGGAATGTCGCCGAGCACGGACTGCTGCTGGAACAGCTGGTTCTTGCGGCTGTCGATGATCAGGCTGGCCGTTGCCGTGTAGGTCGAAGGCGTCGCCACGAAATAGCCGACGCCCAGGCAGAGGCTGATCGCGATCACGGCCAGGATGAACCGGTATTGCCGATGGACGAAGCCGCTCAGGCTCGCCAGCATCTCTGCCGATGAAGCAACCTGCTCGGCTGCGGCGCGCGCAACCGGGACGACGCGATCGAGATTAGGAAGAACGTTCATCGCGAACTCGCAATTCGTCGGCCGCGGGCTGATCGTCCCGTGCGGCGGCCTGCCGCACTCGCTGAGTTATCGTTGCAAGAGCAAATGCGGGGCAGCTTACGGGGACGTCGTCGTGGAAATCGTAAATGTGGTCGTCGAGACGGACCCATTGGATGTACCGGTCCCGGTCGTCGACGGGCTGTAGGTGAAATTGCCGGTCGGCGTGCTGCCGCCCCCGATCGCCTGCGCCGAGCCGGTGCTGGTCGGTGTGCCACCCAGCGCGTTGGTCTGACCGCCGACGGCGCCACCGGCGCCCGCGCCTCCGCCACCGCCGGTCGCCGCCGTGCCCTGATCGTTGGCGCCGCCGGAATAGGCCACGAAGACGTCCTGATCCTTGGTTTCGGCGATCGCCTGCAGGATCTGGTTGGCGTAGGCCTGATTGGTCTTCACGACCACCTTCGCCGCCTGTCCGAGCGCGTTGCCGATCGCCGTCTTCTGCGATTTGTTAGCGTTGGGCACGAGACCGAGGATCACATTCAGACTGTTCGGATCCGCGATCGCGACTTCGCGAAGCAGGGACACCAGGGCGGTGCCGCCGTCCGGATATTGCTGCAGAACCTGCCCCGGATTGGCGAGAAAGCGCTGAGACAGGCTCTGCTGCTGGGCCATCACGGAAGCGGGGATCAACGTGCCGGTGAACGCAGCCGAGGCGAGCACCAGGGACGTGGCTGCAATGATCGAGGATCTCAAATTGCTCAACGCTCGCCTCCTTCACAAAACCTAACATATCTATAACTTACCGTTTCATATCACGGGTGACCCACACAGGCAAAGGCGCACGAAGCCGCGCGGACCTATGACACTCGTCACCAGAAATTAACCTTTATGTCGCGCGGCCCCGACGCGGCCGGCCCTCGGCGCGATGGCGTTGTGCCAATCCGACCCCGACCAGGCTCAGAACTGGAATGGCAAGACCAGGAATCTGAAGGGAAAAGTCCACCAGCGAGTGCACGATCGCCATCGTGCCGCAGACCAGGCCGGCGATCGGGAAGATCGCCCCATTGCGGCGCTGGAGAGCTCCCTTCACCAGGAAGGCCAGGACCACGGCCCAGCCAAGACAGACCACGAGAGCAAGGGGCACCCCGAGCTCCGCGGCCAGCTCAAGGGGCGTACTGTGGGCGCGGTCCCAGATCCCCCAGATCGAGGCATCCGCACTGCGGTACCGCGGAAAGATGTAACGAAACGAGCCGAGACCGGACCCGATCAGCGGGTGATCCCGGATCATTCGCCACGTCGAGACGTAGGTTTCCCAGCGACCGCCGCCTTCGAGGCCATGAGCCCCGAGACGCCCGGTGACCTGACCGCCGAGCACCGCGAGCGCAGCAGTCATGACGGCGAGCGCGGGAGGGAGCGCCCATAGTAGCCGCCGCCACGACGGAAGCTGGCGGCGCAGCACAAGAGACGCTGCGCCGACGCCTCCCGCCAGGGAGACCACGAGGCCCGCCCGCGATCCCGTCAACATGACGCAGGTCATGCAGATCAACGATGCGGCGCCGGGGACGAGGAGCCTGCGGTCCCAGGTCACGGCCCGCAGCGACGACCAGCCATGACGGAAGCCGTCGCGCGCGACCAGCCGCCGGAGCATGATCAGCTCCCAGACGACCATGCAGCAGCCGAAATACAAGGCAGCCGTATTGCGGTTCGGAAACGTCGCATTCAGGACGTTGCGATCCAGCACCTTGTCACGCAGCAGCACCACCGACGGGTCAATGAGATAGGCGGCGATGCCGTAGACGGCATAGGCGAGGCCGGACCACGCCACCGTCTTGAGCAGGATCTCTGCGTGCGCCGGGGCGCTTGCGACGAAGAAGGCGCAAGCCAATACGCCGAGGCAGGCAAGCGGCGCGCCCAGCGCGAACAACGGCTGATCCCGGACCAGGGCCAGCGGCGCTGTCGGGTCGGCGCCGATCAGCCCGGACATCCGTTTCCAGACTGCATCCGGCGAAACGGGAAGCCACGGGGCCGAACTGAGCTGCTCGTGCAGGACGAGGGCATAAAGGCCGATGATCAGCAGAGCGAGCGTGACCAGAATCCAATCGCTACGCGTCCGCAGGCTCGGGCGGCAGCACAACAGCGCGACGCCAAGCAGCCCGACCAGAGCCGCAAGAGCGGTCGGATCCGTTGCGGCGTAAGGGAGAGGCGCGACCGCCACAATGCCTGCGAGCAGCCAACCGGCCAGCCGATTGTCGTCACGCCAAAGCGGGGCAGATCCCTTGGACGGCCTCACGCTCGGAGATGTGTCCGCGGCGGACATGGTCCCGCCCGCGCACGGATCAGGGCGACGTCTTGATCGCCGTCCGCAAGGTCACCCCGTTGGTGGCGGCCACGATCGGATCGTTCACGGTCGCGCTCACGAGCCTGATGTACTGCATGATCTTGGCGGATTCGACCGACTGCGAATTCGAGATGTACACGACATCCTTGTTGCGGACCTGGAACTTGGTCGCCATGAAGTAGCCGCTGGGATCGCGGAAATTCACGTTGTAGATCACGGGAACGACCGGGCCGGGGAAACGATGGGTGTCGACCCCGAGCTGCTCAGCGACTTCACGGCTTTCGCCGCGATACAGGAAGACGGCCGCCGGGTCGGCCGCCGAGTCGTTCAGGCCACCCGCCTTGGCGACGCCTTCCGCCAGCGAGATGCGCCAGGCCTCGAAGTTGAACTGGCCCTGCGCGCCGGATGCGCCGAACGCGACAAATGTCTGCGGCTCGCGATAGACGTAGATGGTATCGTTCGGCTGAATATAGACGTTGTTCGTCGGTTCGTAGACGATCTGGCCAAACGGGATCGTCGTCCGGCGGCCTTCACGCTCGAGCATGACCCAGGTATCGAAGCCCTGCCCCTTGGGTCCGCCGGCGCGGGTGATCGCGTCGAGCATGCGCTCGCCAGCCGCGTTTGCCGGAAAGCGAGACGGCGCATTGACCTCGCCCAGAACACTGATCAGCGACGTTCTCTGCTCGATCAGGGTCACGACGGCCTGCGGTTCGATCGCCCGGTTCTTGAGCGCGTCGACGATGGCCTGCTGCACTTCAGCCGGGGTCCGGCCCTTGGCGCGGATCGCACCGGCATAGGGCACCGAGATGAAGCCGTTGTTGTCGACGTTCTGGTTGGGGATCGTGACGTAGTTGCCCGGACGAACGCCCGCTTCGATCGGAATGAAGAGACCACCGGCCGCGGCCTCGAAGATCGTGACGCTGACGACATCGCCGATGCCGAAGCGGATTTCGGTCGGAGGCCGCTTGAAAGCCTGCGTGGCGGAGTCGGTCAGCCGCGGCGCAAAGGATGCAAGGACACGCTCGACGTCCGGCGTGACCTTGACCAGCGCGTAAGGCAGGCTCTGCTCGCTGCCGGCTTCCGATGAGCGAACGGCGTCCTGGTTGGGGCCGCTGGCCGGCATGAGGCTGCAGGCCGCAGACAAAGATGCCACGGTCGCGACAAATCCCCAACGCATCAGCCCCAGAATGGCCATCAAACCCCCAAAAACACGATAGCGTTAACATGCCCGGTCACGGCTGAACAGGCATCGCGGCTGCAGCGGGCCGCCCGATTGTTATTAACAGATAAAACGTTGCAGAATCACCACAGACGCCCTAACTCTTTGTTAACGATAGAAAAACCCCTCCGGAAATTTGTTCTGCAAAGTCGCCGGAACGGCTGCGGATGGCGACCGTGGTTGGGCCTGCGCCAAACCAGGACTACAACGGCCGCGCGGGATGTGCCCTGTTGATGCCTGCGGATTGTCAGCACCACGAGAAGACGGATTGACGTGATCGGCACTCATGGAGCGCTCATTGTTCTCGCGCTCGCCGCGCCCGCCCTGCTGTTCGACGGCCTTGTCAGCTGGTGCTTCGCCGCAGCGGTCGCCGCGCTCGGCCTGGTCAGCCTGCTGTTCGCCAACACGTCTTCCCTGAAGCGAAGCTGGAGCAGCTGTCGACCAGCCCTGCCGGGCGGCATCGTTCTGGTCGCGATCCCGGTCCTACAGCTGCTCCCCTGGGCGCCATCGGGCCTGGCGTCCCCAATCTGGGAGCAGACATCCGAGGCGCTGCAGACCGTGCTCGGCCGTCCCATCAGCCTCGATCCCAGCTTGACCCTGGCGGGCCTGGCGAACGCGATCGCCCTGCTTGCGCTCGCCGCCACCACAGCGCTCGCAGCTGGAGACAGGATGCAGGCCGCCCAGCTTTATCGCGCGACATGCCTGTCGACCGTCGCCATGGCGGCACTGCTCGTCGCCGACGGCAGGCTCAAGCTGCTGGAGGCCGACCCCGGCGCCCTTCCGACCCTCGTCGGCAGCCTCTGCCTGATCGTCGCAGCCGGGCTGGGTGCAGCGGCGACGCGCCACAGAGACCGTGCAAGCACCTCCCGCTGGCGCCCCAGGATCGATCTCGCATTGGCCGTGCTCACGGCAGCCACGGGCCTGCTGGCGCTGGGGCGCGCTCCGGATCCGGCAGGACTGATCACGGCAGCCGTCGGCGCCGCCATCTGCCTGCTCACAGCGCGCCTGCCGCTGCCGCCCTTCGGCACCCGTACCGCCCTTGCGATCACCGCGCTCGTGGCCTTGCCGGCCATTGCGCTCGTATTCGGACCGGGGCGAGACGACGTGAGCTCTGCATTGATCGCGGCCGCCCGGCTCGACCGCACCATCGCGGCGCCTGCCGCGCAGCGGATGTTGTCCGATACGCCGCTGCTCGGCAGCGGTGGCGGCACCTTCGCGGCACTTGCCGAGCTGTACGGCCCGGCATCATCCGACGGCAAGGCGCCGCCCTCGGCTGCGGTCAAGGTCTATGTCGAATACGGACCGATCGGGCTGCTGGCCTTGCTCGCCAGCGGGTTGTTTCTTGCCTTGAAGCTCATCGCGGGTGCTGCGCGGCGCGGCCGCGACCGCCACTATTCAGCTTGCGCAGCTGCCGTCGTGCTGGTCGCGATGGCGCAAAGCCTGCTGGATGCGAGCCTGACTGGAGCAGCCCCGCAAGTGGTCATTGCCCTGCTTGTCGGGATCGGCCTCGCACAACGGCGTTCGGCGGACAGATGACCCCTCGCCTCAGACCGTCGATCCGGCGACGTTCGACCAGTAACGCGGATTCGACGGGGATTGCACCCGCACCCACCGGTAGCTGGTCTTGGACCAGGGCCGGACATTGGCGTTGAGATTGTCGACGACGACGTCGCCCGAGCGGGTCCGCACCACCAGCACCAGATGATGCTCGCCCCAATTCGTCACGACTTCGGCCAACAGCAACGCGCGCGCCGGCCAGCCGCGCTGCAGCAGGGCGTGCCGCTTGGTCACCGCATAGTCGTTGCAGTCGCCACGTGAGGGACCCACCACCCACTCTTCGGCCGCGACGCCACGGGTATTGCGGGTCGGAATGATGGAGCGGTTGACCTCGGCATTGACCTTCACCAGCTCCGCGTAGCGGTCGGCGGTCAGGTCAATCCCGCCGCCGCGGAAGACCATGGCGTTCGACCGGCAATCCTCCGGATACGCCATGCAGAACTTGATGTGGGCCATCGGCGGGAGCGCCGGCGCGTCGAGCTTGATGCGATCGACCTGATATCTCAGGTTCAATGGCGCGCCGATCATTGCGGCCTGCACACTCTGGCTGACGCCCAACAACAAGGCGAACAGCGCCACTGAATAGATTTTGAGCTTCCGTCCCATCGCCGAACTCCCCGCGTTCATGCGGCAGAGTTAGCCCAGACGGATTAGGATGACGTTCGGCGCCAGCGTCCAATTTGGCTCAAAATCCCTGCGGACGCCTTACGCTTCATTAAGCAAAGCGGGGCCGGAACGGGGATCGAAAGCGGGCCAGAGGTCGCGTCTAAGGTCCACCCATGATCCAGGGATCAAGTGTCCACCGACCAAGGATCCACGGACCCGGGATCAGTGGCTCTGGTGCTCCAGGTTTGCCGATCGAACCGGGGACTGCTCCTCGACGCGGGCCTTTTCCAGAAGCAGATCGGTGACGATCTTCCGCAGCCGGCGGTTCTCGGCCGTGAGCTCGTCCAGTGTCCGGCGCATGTCGGCGACGGACGGCATCGGCGCTGCCGTCGGCAGCAGCGGCTCGAGCGGAGCTTCGACGGCCGCCACCTGCTTCGGCTCGGGTGCGCGCGATCGCAACTTGCGCCAACGATGGAACGTCATGACGCTCACACCGAGCACCTCGCAGATTTCCACCTGGGACTTGCCGGCACGAACCATTTCATCGGCCTGAGCAAGCTTTTGAATGATTTCCTGGTAGGAGTGCTTCTTCATAACACCTAATCGTCGGCGGACGCCCGCTATCTACAACCCATCCGGCTAACAAACGACGCGCTACGGCCACAAGTTGCAACCGGTAATCTATCACAGTCTGGTATGAATAACCATTCTGTTATGGCTTTGAAGCGACCAATCCACGAAGACATCGCGTGACTCGCGTGCAAAGCAGCACGCCGCTGCGCGACGGGAAAACTACTAGCAAAACAAGCCGCCGCCCAATCCCGATCGATCACGGACGCTAACAAATCCGGCAGTGGCTCGCGATCAGACGGGGGTTGACCTCGCCCCTGCCGATCCTCGATTTTGCGCTGCACCAAAGACACCTTCTCAATCCTGCGACCAAACAGCTCACCGGGTGCGCACATGCGAAGACGAGATCTGATCGCGGCCGGTCCGGCGACATTGCTCGCGGGCGTTGCCGACGCGACCGACCGACGGGCGCCAGAGGCCGTCACCGTCGACGTGCGCCGCGATTTCGGCGCCAGGGGAGACGGCATCGCAGATGACTGGCAGGCGATCGAAAACGCCGGCCTCCACCTGGGGCAGCTCGGTGGGGGTAGCATGTACTTCCCAGCCGGCCGGTACCGATTGGGAAGCGTGGGAAAGAACATAACCATACGTAACAACGTTCGTTATTTCGGCGATGGACACGCATCTGTGATCATCGGGAGCAATGCGGCATTCATAAGTCCGAAGGGTGCCGCATTCGGGCGAAGCTCCTACGCCGATTACCGCTATTTCACAGTGCGCGATATCGCAGCGGGCGACCGTGAGCTCGAATTCGCCAGTGCAGCGGACGCCGCCCAATTCAAGCCCGGCGACATCGTCATCGCCCGATCGAAGGATGCGATCGTCACGCCGGGAGACGTCCTGCCCTACTACGTGGAGATGAATCGCGTCGCCGCCGTCGCAGGCAATCGCATCGTGTTGGAAGATGCCATCGATGATGGATGGCGAGGTCTCTTGGCCGCCAATGTGACGCAGGACGTCGTCCAGGGATATTGCATCCATGATCTGCGCATCGAATGCGAGGACGGCTATCCCTTCTTCATCCAGGGCAGCTACAAGAGCGTCATCCGCAATTGCTGGACCCGCGGGATGGCGCTGGCCTGCTTCAACGGATTCACGCGCAGTACAGCCCATGACATCATTGCCGAGGTCAGCTGGCGTCCAGACAGAACCAGCGCCTCCGTCTTTGAAATCGAGACCGGATGTGTCCGCGCCAATTTCCACGATATCGACGTGTACATGGCCGGCTCGGCGCGCGCCGGAGAACGGTACCCGGTGTTCTACTGTCAGGAATTCTCGCGCCGGACCGCATTGCGTAACGTCAGGATCGCCGCGGCCGGAACGGATCTCGGCAACGTCTTCGAGGTCATGAGCGGAGGGCATCGCTTCGAGAACATCGAGGTGACCGCAAGATCGGTCGACAAAGTGCTCGATTACTGGGTGCGTGAACCCGAACGTTATCAGCTCGGTGAGCTCGGACTCGCAATGAGCCATCTCACAATCGAGACATCAGACCCGACGATTGGCTTCAATCATGGCTTCATCCTGCACTGTGACTACCCTGACGGGGAGGTCCGGAACGTAACGATCGCTGATTGTGAAGTCAGGGCACGCGGCATCCGTCCCGAACGAAACCTGATCTGGTTCTACAAGGGCCGACACAGGAATATCCTGTTCGACGGCGTTCGCGGCCCTGGCCAGGTGGCGATGGACGCGTCCGGCGCAGAACGTCCCTCCGGTGTCCCGGCCTCGGGCGCGCCGGCTCCTCCTCTGAGCGAGGTCGTGCTGCGCCATTGCGCGTTTACCCGGCTCGCCTCGCCGGAAATGCTCGCACACGCGCGCTATATCGATTGCCGCCGGATCGATGCGCAACCCGCGGCCGCCGTGATGGCTGCGCCAGGAGCCGTCTGGTCGGCCGATAAGCCCCGCCTGCAGCTCGCGTTCCCGCTGGTCGCGGATATGACGATCTGCTGCGGCGATGTCGTATCGATCAAGATATCGGCGTGGGCCGAGGCTCCGTCGTTCCCGGCCCATGTCCGCATCCGGGTGATGGGCGCCGAGGCGCTGACGGTGGATCTCGCGCCTGCGAGCGCGACGGAGATCGATATCGACCTTGCGGTCACATTCTTCGGCGGCGCCTTTCACCAGCCTGAGCGTTTCACGGTCGCCGGCCCGGTCAGGACCCGACCCGGCGCCGGGCCGAGTTGGACCTCCTTCACCGGCAAGGTCGACCGCCGGCCGGCCAATCTGGTCGAGGTGTCGGCCTGGATCGACAAACCGGCAGGGCTGGCGGCCGGCATCACCGTGAAGTCTGCGCGTATCGCGTTCTGTGAGGTCGAACGAGACGCCTGACGTTGACGCAGGACGCGCCGCCCATCTCGTCGAACACAATTGGCCAGAGGCGACACGGCAGATGACCGGCGGCCGGGCTGCCGCTTTCAGGCGCAGCGCCGCGATGCTTAACAAACGATGCAAGAAGTCGCTGCGATCTGAAGCGAATTTTCAGCGGGATCTCAAACTCCGCCGCGTAGATTGCAGCGCGGAGGGACATATCATGCTGAAACACACACTCACATTTGTTGCCGTCGCTGCGATGCTCGCCAGCGTACCGTCAGCCCACGCGGGCCTGCTGACGTCGCCGATCGGCCTGAAACGCGCATTCGACGCGTCGCGCACGTTGACGAAGATCGATGCTCGGACTCCATCCGACGCGTGCATGCTGCACAGCGACGACGTGTTTGCCGGCCCTCTCACGATCTGGGTCTGCTAGCGCTCCGGGGGAAGGCGGCCGGGTCCAGTCCTGCCCGGCTGCTATGGCCGCCGCGGCAGGGGCTGCAGGATCAGCTCGCCGCCCGCCGCCCTCCCGCGAACCAGGAATAGGCCGCTTTCAGTCGCGACGACGTCCCCGGCCTGAAGCGTCTCGTCGCGCAGCACGCGATCGGTCGCGAGCCGTTCCCGTGAGGGCGGCAAGGGTGCCTCTTCGCGCGGCTGCGCCGCCGCTTCCCGCCGGGCTTGCTCTGCCCGCTCGCGGGCCTGCCGCACCTTCTGCGTCCAGGCCTCGCGCGAGATGACACTGTCCGGCGACAGCTGATCTGCCGGCTCCGCTCCCTCGACGTCCTCGGCAGCCGCCCCCGACGGCAGCCCCGATGAGAGCGCCAGGCAGCTCGCGACCATCAGGCCTCGCATCCAGCCGTCCATTCCACGCCCCGAGCCGCGCACCGGCGTTGACGGCGATCCTGCCCGGCGCGGCCCCAAGGTGAGGCGCGCTCCTGCCCGAATGGATGAATGCTCACCCATCGAACAGCGCAGCCTCGGTGAAGGCCAGGTCGCCAAGGCGTGGCGGATGGGGCCCCTTGGCATATTTGCGGCCGCGCTTGTCCGAGTACCAGCCGGCAAGGCCTGCGACCGGCGCGTTGGCATCGAAGCGAACCAGCAGGCCGCCGCGCCGGAGCAGAAATCGTCCGATATTGCCCGCCAGCCTGACCAGGCTCGCGACGTCACGGCAGTACAACAAGCGATACACCGGCAGAACGTTCTTCACACGGTGCTTCTGAAAGACGAATGGATAGGCCGTCGGCCCGTCATGGACGACGAGGCTCAGGCAGCCCCAGGCCGCGTGCTGCCGCAGCAGATCGGCCTCGAATGCGGAGAGCCCTGCCGCATCGCGCTCCGCGAACTCGCCAACCCTCACATTCGCTGGCGGCTGCGACAATGCCAGCGCCGCGTAGATCTGCCCCTTGCAATAGACCGAGAAACCCTGGGCTTCGACCTGCGGCCAGGTGTGCGGCGCAGGCGTGATGTTGAAATAGGTGACGGTCTTGTCGCGTGTCGCTGCCCGAACCAGCATCGAGCTGAAAGCTCGGAACGCAGGCTCGACATACCAGCTCGAGACATTCGCCCTGACGATGGTCGTGCCATCGTCGGCCGGAAGTTCCGAGAACAACAGCAGGATCACCCCGACCGGCACGCCGCCATGATCGAGGCAGTAGCCGAAGGTAGGAAAGCCAGTCGGCCTTGGACGCGTCGCGTGGCGATCGAGGCCGCGCAGCCAGTACGCTTCGCTGCGGAATGAAAAGCCGCGCGTGAGCAGCGCCGCGACCGCCGCCAGATCCGCTGTCCTGATTTCGCGGACACGCACGCCGCCGGCGGCTGGTGCCGGCTGCGTATCGTTCGCAACGTCGGTCTTTCTGAGCGGCTGCATTCCAGCGTCATCCGATCGAGATTCGATGTGCGGGCTCATCATCCGAAGTGAACGTCCTTTATCGCAATTCCGGCAAGACTCCGTCCCGTCGCACGCGAACCGGCGACCGCTCTCACCGTTGCGTTAACAGATTGCTTCGCGGGATCGGCGCGGTCGGCCGTCGGACGCCGCGACGGTCGAGCCGGCAATCGCCAACCGCCGCCATCGTCACGGCCGCGGTACACGAAACATGTAGGTCTCATTGGCGTTGAGCCCGTCGACGAAGAAGCGGCCGGGCCTCGCTTCGATCCGGCGCTGCAGCCCATCCCATCCCCAGACCTCGATGCTGCGTGCCCATTGAGGCAGCTCGATCTCGACCGCCCGGCCCGGCCGGTCGGTCCAGCCTGCGATGTTCTGCCAGACGATCAGATCGGCGTCGGGTCCGCTCAACGTGTAGAGCGCGAGACGGCGGTCGGTCGCAACGATCTTCATGTGACCGGCGAGCTGTAGCACCGTCTTCAGGACGAGACTCCGCGCCTCCGGCACCCACGGATTGTTGCTCGCAGCCATCGCATAGGCGAGGCCATCGACATCCGGCGTATCGCCGAGATTCCACGGGAATGCCAGGACGGAGACTGGCGACCGGCCATCCTTCCCGACCACGGCAAGCTGGTCCCAGACCGCGTTGAGAAACAGTTTGGCCGCGACGTGCTCATCCTGCCATGCGCCGGCCCGCGCCACATTGAACTCGGTCGCGTAGAAGTTGACGTCCCGGCTCAGGCCCATCGCCTGCTTGATCCGATCGAAGCAGGTCTGCACCGAGAACTCCCGTCCCCTGGTCATCGGATACCATCGATCATTGTAGTAGGTATGTAGATCGACGCCGTCGAGGCGGCCGTCCTCGAGCAGATCGGCGATCGCAGGCCCATAGCCGCGCAGCGTGGCGTCGCCGTGCGAGTTGCAGGTGGCGAAGCCGCCGGGGACGACGCGCAGCATGGGATCCACGCTATGGACGCCGTCGGCGAGCCCCGCCAGCGCGTCGTGATAGTCCTTGCGCGGAATCGACGCCTGCACATCCGGCTCGTTGATCGCGGTGAAGACGGTCGCGCCCCAGTCGGGAATACCGTTTTCCCGGCCCCAGTCGCCGCCGGGGCGAAAACGCTTGGCCATCGCCTGCCCTGCGGCGAACCAGTCCTGATAGGACCCGATCGGCTGCGGCGGGTTCAGGGTCTGATAGCTGCCTTCATATTCGAGCAGGATCAGCGGCGTGATGCCGCTCTTGTGCGCCTCAAGCATGGCGGCATCGAAATCGCGCGGCGTCGGCACCCGCGCGAGCGTGCGCCAGCCGTAGGAATCCATCCGCCCCATCCCGGCACCGACCCCATGCAGCGCCTGATAGATCTGCGTGCTCTTGCCGGCGAGATGCGTCACGAGATTGCCGCCGCCAATGCGGTCGGACATCCGCGATGCGGGTCCGACCAACTCGCCCGACCGGGCCGTGCTCGACTGAACGAACGAGACAATCGTTAACAGGGCTATGCTAATAACCACCAGATTGGAACGAAGTCGCAATGTCTGATCCCGTAGATTTCTGTGATGAATTTTGAGATCGTCCAGGTCGTGCAAGAGATAAGCAATGCCGGCGGCGTGGAAACCGTCGCCATCGAGCTGGCCCGCGTTTTCGGTCGAAATGGTTTATCGAACATCGTCCTCGCGAGCACGGTCGCTGAGAATCTCGAACAGTCGATCAGGGTCGAGCCGGTCGCGCCATGGCTTGCACGCATTCCGACCCGCGGGCTTTTCCGTCATATCGGACGCGCCATCGTGGTGCCCCTGTTCACGCTCGCTGCAACGCGGGCGCTCGCACGTCATCCCGACGCCGTCATCATCAGCCACGGCGACAGTCTCAAGGGCGACGTCCTGATCGTTCATGCCGTCAATGCGCAGAGCCTTGCGGAGAAGCGCGCCGCCGGCAGCTGGCGCTGGCTGCTCAATCCGATGCATCTCTGGGTCAGCCTGCGCGACCGGTTCATGATCGGAGGCTTGCGCTATCGCGCATTCGTGGCCGTGTCGGAGCGCGTGACCGCGGAGCTGCAGCGAATCTATCGCGTGCCGCCGTCGCGCATCCACGTCATATCGAACGGAATCGACCTCGATCGTTTTCGCCGCGACGAAACCCGCGGCCAGGCCATCCGCCGCGAGTTCGGCATACCGGAGAGCGCGAGACTGCTGTTGTTCGTCGGCCACGAATTTCATCGCAAGGGACTGGCGCATGCGGTCGGCGCACTCGACCGGCTGGGCGACGATGTCCGACTGCTGGTCGTTGGCTCGGACAATCCCGCGCCGTACCGGAAGCTGACACGCAAGGCACAGGATCGCCTGATCTTCGCCGGCCCGCGTTCCGACATGACGGCGCTCTATTCCGCCGCCGACGCCTTCGTGCTGCCGACGAGCTATGAGACGTTCTCGCTGGTCTGCATGGAAGCGATGGCCTGCTCGGTGCCGGTGTTCGCAACGCCGGTCGGCGGCATCGAGGACTATCTCCGCGACGGCGTCAACGGCTTCCGCATCCTGGCCGACGCCGACGACATCGCCGCCAAGATCGCTGCGGCATTCGCCGATCCCGCACTGATGCAGCAACTCCGGGACGGCGCGCGCGCGACCGCGCAGGCCTATGGCTGGGATCAGGTTGGGCTGCAATATATCGAGCTGCTCAGGCAGATCGATGCCGAGAAGCGCGCGGTGCGCCGACCCGCATTGCCGCTCTCCGCCGAGGCATCGTAGCTGACTAATTGGCTTGCAGCGGCTGGCTCCGAACGACGCGGGAACCAGTTCTCGACTGGTCTGCAGCGCGGCAGGCATTTTCAATCGCGCTCGCGACGGCATCGTAGGTGAAGCGCCTGAGCACATTGGCACGTGCGGCTTCGGCCCGCGCAGCGAGCTGCACGCGATCGATATCGAGCTCATCGAGCAGCTGGCACAGTCGGCCTGGATCCCGCTCGGGCACGATCCATCCGCCGTCGCCGACCACATCCGGAATGGCGCCGCAGGTCGATCCGATCACCGGAATCCCGCAGGCCTGGGCCTCGATAATCACCCGGCCGAACTGCTCGCGCACCGCGCGCGTCGTCCGCGTCAGCAGCAGCAGCGTATCCAGGCTGCGCAGGAAGGACGCGACCGCGGCCGGCGAATCCCACCCCTTGATATCGACGCGGTCACCCAATCCGAGCTCATCCACACGCTGGCGCAGATGCGCTTCGTGCGGCCCCTCGCCCATGATGCTCAGCCTGATCGGTGACTTGCTGCGCGCGAGCGCCTCCAGCGCGTCGTCCAACCCCTTCTCCACCACGAGCCGGCCGACATAGCCGAGCCGGAGCTGCTCTCCGGCGGGCTTTGCCAGTCTGGCCACGGCCGGCGTGAACGTCGCGAGATCGACGCCATAGCCGATCGGCGTCACCGGCCCCGAATAGCCTCGCGCCCTGACCACATTCGTTGCATCGGGACTGCGCGAAAGGACGTGATCAGTTCGCCCGAGCACGAATTTGCGGATCGCCTCGAATGGAGGTGGCAGCCGTTTCAGGATGTTCTGATCAACCTCGATCACCAGCGCCGCGCGCCCGCGCAGCATCTGGGCCTGCAGCGCCACGATGCTCCACGGCTCTTCCCAGAGCTGGATGACGTCGGGATCGAGCTCGCGCAGCAGCCGTCGCAGGGCTGGATAGAAATGGACGTACCACTTCATCGGGCCGGCTTCGGGCAGCCGGATCGGCAGCCGATGGATGGGAAAGCCTTCATCGCAGGGCGGGGCGACGATCGTGCGGCCAAATTCCTTCCAGACCTCGGGCATGACGAGGTGCAGATCGACGTCGGGCCGGGATGCGAGATGGCGATAGCGCAACCGGCCAGCCTCGCTGCTGGTGGCCGGATGCGCAATCGAGACGATCCGCAAGCGCCCGCTGCTAGACACGGCCCATCACCTTCGCTGCGGCGCCGCTGAGACCCGTCAGATGCATCTCCATCGCAGCCAGACTGCGATGAGCGCCATTCATGGTGTTGCGGGGGATGGAGAACGCATCCTGCCCGGCGAGAACCAGTCCCTTGCGCGTGGTCGCGGCGCTGGCAAATCCCGCCTGCCGCGCCAGCGCGAAATCACGCGGACCGCAATCGGCTGCACGCCCATAAGGAAAGGCAAAGTGCTGGACGTCGATCCCGAGACGCTCGTTCAGGCGCAGCCGGCCGTCCGCCAGCTCGCTCAGCGCGTCGTCCGGCGACAGCGACGCGATGCGCGCATGCGACACCGTATGCGCACCGATCTCGACCAGCGGATCCCGCGCGAGCACATCCAGCATGTCCCAGGAGATCGCGTGCTTCCCGTGCATCGCGTCGATGTCGATGTCGTTGGCGGCACAGAACGCGGCGTAGCGATTGCCAGCTTGTGGACCGTCCCAGTTGGCCGCGATCCGCGCAAACACGGCGCGACGCTGCCCGGCGCTCGACAATTCGATGCGCGCGCCATCGACCGTGACGTGGCCTTTGTGCAGCAGCGCATCTTCCAGGCCCGCCGCCCACAGCGGCAAGGTGCCGTCGGGAATGCCCGTGGTCACGTACAGCGTCACCGGCACGTTGTGCCGGCGGAACACCGGCACCAGCAGCTCGAACGTGTCGCGATAGCAATCGTCGATCGAAAAATTGATGTAACGACCGGCCGGCTCGGCGCTCGTCGTCCGACGCAGCGCCTCGCTGATGGTCACGACGTCCCAGCCCTGGCCGAGCACATAACCGAGGAACCTATCTAGGAAATCAGCATCGACGTAGAAGTCGCGATTGGGCAAACGCTCCCAATGCTGCGACGAAGCGGTGCGATGGAAGGTCAGGCAGCAGCCGCGCGGACCGAGCACGCGATCGGCGGCCTTGGCGAGCGGAAGGACGAACGCACTGGAGGCCATCATGGCTTTTGCTGCAGCGAGCGCCAACAACGTCAACTCAGCTCTCCCTTCATCCGGAACGTGCGGCGAGCATGCCTGAGCGCAGCGCTTGCGACGGCGGGCATCAGCATGCCGACCGCCAGGGCGAGGCAGATCAGATAGGCGATGCCGCCCGCGAACAGGCGCGCGAGCAGACCTGGCACGGCATCCTGAATCATCAGCCCGAGCACGACCATCAGCGCGGCCGGCAGCAGAGCGAGACCGATCACGGTCAGCAGCTTTCGCGCGTCTCCGAGCACGAACACGACGCCGAACAGCAGCACGAGGCTGCGGATGGCTTCGCCGATGCCGAGCAGTTGCATGCCGGCAGCCGGTGACGGATCGAACAGGGGGACCACCAGGTTGAACGCCATGTTGGCGAGATAGGCCGACACGATGATCAGCGCGGCGACGCCGTTGCGGCCGGCGCCGTTGAGCAGGCGGATCAGGATCCAGCCGAGCGTCGCCGCCCAGACGCCGCAGGCGATCCCCTTCAAGGCGTGTGATGTCAGCAGCAGCGCCTCGTCGCCGAATGCGCCGCGGAAATAGATGAGACGGACGATATCGGTCGAGAACAGCAGCAGGAATGCGGACGCCGGCAGCGTCAGCGCCAGCAGCGGCCGCAGCAGCGCTTCGGTCTGCGCGCGCGGATCAGCCGGCGCGTGCTGCGACAGCACGGCCATGCCGAGCGGCTGGCTGATCAGCAGCAACGCGCTCTCCGTCAGCGAGCGCGCGTAATCCAACGAGGCGACGGCGCCCGTGGTCAGGCGCGACGCGGTGAGGCGCTCGATCCAGACATTGCCCTGCTCGGCGAGCGGCAGCGCCAGCAGCACGCGCAGCCGGCGGAAGAACTCGATGCCCTTGTCGACCACCAGGCGGCCCGTGAGGCCGGAGAAGGTCAGCGTTCCCTCGCGCCACAGCGTCAACAGGCCCCACGCCGCGAGACCGTTGAACGCAAGTGTGAAGGAGCAGGCGAGCGCATAGGCGTCGCCCGTCAGAACGAGCAGGCCGATGCCGCCGATCACGGCCACGTTCAGGAGGCTGGCGCGGACATTGGTCAGCCGCGTGCGCCCGAGCGCGATCTCGCCGGCCGCCAGCACGTTGAGGACCGCCGAGGCCGGCATGCCGAACGACATCATGCGCACGAAGTGCAGGGTGAGCTCGCGCCCTTCCGCCGAGAAGCCGCCGACGACCGCGTTCACCCACACTTCGCCGAGCAGTAGGATGATCGCCATCACCACCAGCGACACCAGGCCGATCACGATCGTCAGCGCGCCCAGGCTGCGGGCGGCATCCGGGCGCTGCAGCGCCTCGCGATGCATCGGGATCATAATCGCCGGCACGCTTTCGTTCTGCAGGAACGCGAGCGGAATCAGCACGGCGGCCATGGCAGCGCGAAAGCCGTCGGCAACGAGCGAGGCGCCCAGCACATGCGCCATCAGGACTTCACGCCCGAAGCCGAGCATCTTGCTGGCCAGCGCGCCGCTGATCAGCAGCGCGCTGAAGCGCCGGAGCGAATGACCGGAGGAGCTCATGTCGCCTCCTCCCTCGGAGCCGGCGGGACCAGGAGGGCTGCGAAGGTCCAGAACAGGAAGCCGTTCTCGCCCGAGGTGATGTTGGCAAGCGGAAGCTGCATCAGTGCGCCGGCCGCCAACGCACCGACGATGACGGCCTCCGACGATCGGTCCGCCCACGCGGAGGCCAACGCATTGCCGATCGCCCAGAACAAGGCCGCCAGGCAGAAGCCGCCAACGATGATGCCCATCGTCAGCCAGCACGCGATGATCATGCCGTCGACCGGCATCGCGCCGGCGGCGCCGACGTCGGTGATCGTGAAGCCTGTACCGAACAACGAACTATCCGGCAGATTCCACAGCGTGACGAACTCCTGCAGCCGCTCCTGCGCGCTGCCGTCCTGCGTCCCTTCGCTCAATGACGAGAGGCGATCGGCGACCACGTCGCCGAACGGCGTCAATGTCGCCGCCAGCACCACGGCGACGCCTAGGCCGATCAGGATCAGGCCGGCGCGGCGCCGCGTCTGCGAGAACAGCAGGCAGAACAGCAACCCCACCGCGAGCGAGATCCAGGCTGTGCGATACATCGACAGCAGGAAACCGAGCCCCGCCGGCAACGCAAGAAGCAGCGCGGGCCACGAGCGACGACTGAACGCAACGAGAAGTAGCCCGGCCGCCGTGAAGCTGGCGTAGACCGCGGGCGCGTTCATGGTGCTGAACGAGCGCACGCCGTAGGGGACCGGCTGGCCGATCGAGATGATCGGCGCGAATTCCATCCAATAGCGATCCCAGTCCGGCGGATCGACATACTGATAGATCGCGTAGAGACCGGTGACGGGAAGGATGATCACGAAGGCGGAAGTGGCCGCATCGATCAGCTCACGGCGATCGGCACTCAGCATCAGCACTGCAGCATACAGCAGCGGCGCCAGCCATTTCAGTGGTCCCGAGGCGGCATTGGTCCAGTCAGCCTGCGCGAGCGACAACAGCCCGGCGTAGACGACGCAGACCGCGACGAGTCCGAGCGGCCAGATCCAGCGCGCCGGCAGTTGCCGTTCCTCGAGCAATTTCGGCAGCGATGCCACCGGTGCGAGAATGGCGAACAGCGGGCCGATCAGCATCAGACCCAACTGATCGTAGCCGGCCGAGAGGTCGACGATGCGCCGCACGAAGGGCGCGAAGCTGAAGAGGATCAGCGCGGCCTGCAGGTGCACGGCCGGCCCCTGCCGCCACGCGTACCAGCCGGCGCCGCCACACCCGAGCACGAACAGCGCGCGCGATGCGCCGCCGAGCACGCTCGCCGCGGTCGCGGTGAGCATCAGCACCAGGATCGCGGCGGCCCAGCCGGGCACGCGCCAATTCCGCTCGGTGGGGGAAGATGTGAGGATCGTGCTCACACCGCCGCTCCCGCGCGGACATGGCGGATCAGGAGCCCGATCGACTCGAGCATGCGCGCAAGGCTGTAATGCGTGCGCGCCCGGCGCGACGCATAGTCCAGCTGAGGCTCCAGAAGCTCCGGCTGAGCAAGGACGGCCTCCAAAGCTTCCGCCAGCGCACGCGCGTCACCGGGCGGCACGAGCAGGCCGGCCCGGCCATGTTCGAGAATGTCCGGCGCAGCTCCGGCATCGGTGGCAATCACCGGCACGCCGGCCAGCATGGCTTCGACCAGGGTGCGGCCGAACGGCTCGGGATCGATCGACGGATGCACCATCGCGTCCACCGCCTGCATCAGCACGGGCACGTCGCCGCGGTGGCCGAGGAAGTGGACCCGATCGCCGAGACCGAGATCGGCAACCAGCCTTCTCAACTGCACCGCATAGTCCTGCTCGCCGAACAGCGCATCGCCAACGATGATGCAGTGGACATCTGGCAGATCGGCCAACGCCTGAATCAGGACGTGCTGCCCCTTCCAGGCTGCGAGCCGGCTGAAGACGCCGACCAGCGATCCGGGTGGCAGGCCGAGCCGCCGCCTCAGCTCCTGCCGCGAGACGGGCTCGGGCTGAACGGTGAGACCATTCGGCACGACCTCGATGAGAGACCGCCGGCCGCCGGCATCGACGAAGGCCGCGGCAGCCGCCTCGGATGGAACGATGACCTTTGCCGCGAAACTGTTGGCCAGGAACACCTGCAGGCGGCGCTGCAGGGTGCCGAAATGCGCAGGACTGATGATGTCGTGCAGGTGCCAGATCAGCGGTCTCCGCGCCACGATGTTGGCGAACGCCGACAGCACAAAGGCCTTCTGCGAGTTGGCATAGACGACGTCATGCTTGCGGGCGGTTCGTGCAAGCTCGACGGTGATCGCGGCCAGCCGACCGAACAGCGGCAGAACCTTGAGCCATGAGCTGTCGCGGCGGAACTGCGCCAGGCCCTGCCCCCAGCGTGACGTGGTGACGGGAAGTCCGCGCTCAGCCAGCGCTTTGGCGAGCGGCCCCTGCTCGAACAGAAATGCCGACGACTGCGTTCGATCCTGCACCACGTCGAGAAGGATCAGTTCGGCGCCGCCGATCTGTCCGGTGTGATCAACGAACAGCACGCGCTCGGTCGCCATCATCCCGCCCTGGCATAGGCTGCGGTCGAGACCTGCTCTGGCCGCGACGTCGCGCGCCGCTCGGACTCGGTCATCGTCACGACAATGCCGACATCGCCGGCTCCGAGCGCCCTGCTCCGGCTCACCGCCTTGACGGCAGGCTCGATCGAGGATCGATCGCTGCCCACGCAGACGATGGCCCAGTCGATGCCGGTCAGGAAATCGCCCCCCTGCGCCGGGAGCGGCGTGTCGACAAGAATCGCGTCGTAGCCGTCGAGACCAGAGAGGAGTGCGTCGAGAGTGAGCGCTTCGAGGATGTCGCCGACCGGACCGGTCGTCGTGCCGACCGGTAGCACGTCGAGATGGGCGTGATCAGTACGCATGACCGCGTCACGCACAGGTGCCCCGTGGTCCAGCGCGCGCAGCCATCCCGAGGTCGGTGCCAGCGCCATCAATTGTGCAAATGCCGGACGCGCGAGCTCGCATTCGACGAGGAGCACGCGACGTCCGGCTGCGGCCAGATGTTCGGCCAGCGCGCAGACGGTCGTGGTCTTGCCGTCGCCTGCGTCAGGAGACGTCACGGCGATGCGTTGCGGCCGCTGCGGCTGATCCAGCCCCAGCTCGCGAACGAGATCGTGCAGCGCGTGCTGGAATTCAGTGTCTTCCGAGGCCAGGCGCAACACCTGCGGAATCGCGAGCGGCTGATGGCCCTGCAGAATGGCGCCGAGCGCGGACATCTGCCGCAGGGTCTTCAGCCGCGGCAGGCAGGCCAGGATCGAGACATCCGCGACGCTGGGAAAGTGAGATCTTCGCTCGGGCGTTAATGACGGCTCTACCGGCGCTGACGGCTCTGCGGCCTGCTCCGGCAGTTCGGGAACACTCGCCGGCGCATCATCGACGTCAGGCGCAACCTCGTCGCGGGCGGCCACGGCCGCTGCCGGCTGCGGGGCCACCTCCGGAGGAGCGACGGGGGCCGAGTGTTTGATCGCACGCGAGCCGAGCTGATCAGCCAGAAGCGCAGCGCCGACGCCGAAGATGATTGCAAGCGTCATTCCGGCGGCCAGGAACGGGATCTTCTTCGGGAAGAACGGCTTGCTCGGCAGCTCGGCGAGGCTGACGAGGCGCGTGCTGCCGCGCAGGACGCGCCGCTCGGTCTCGAGCTCGCTCGCCTTCTTGTACAGCTCGGCATATTGCTGCCGCTTGATCTCGGTGTCGCGGACCATGCTCTCGATCGACGCCTCGTCCAGCGTGGCCGAGCCGGCCTCCGCCTTGGCGGTGTCCATCCGCTTCTTCAGCGTGTTTACCAGCGTATCATTGGCGTCGAACGCCTTCTGCGCGCTGGCCGCGATGGACTGCATCTCGTCGACCAGCCGCTGCTGGATCGTCGCCTGCTCGCGCGTCAGTGCCAGGATCGACGGATGCTTCGGGCCGAGCACACCGGCCGCGCTCGCGAGCTGCGCGCTGACGCTCGTCAGCTGCTGCTTGAGGTCGGCGATGGTCCGGCTCTGCAGCACTGACGGTGCGTCGGTCGGGCCACGCTCCTGCTCGGACTTGATCTCCTGCAGCCGCGCCGCAGCTTCGGCCCGCGCCGCCTCGGCCTGCGACAATTGCTGGCCGATGCTCGTCAATCGCTCCGAGGAGATCGGCGCGTTGGCGCCGCGCATCAGCCCCTTGGTGCGGCGGAATTTCTGGATCTTCTCGTCGGACTCGCGCAGCTGCTGGTCGAGCTGCTTCAGCTCCTGCCACAGCCAGGAGCTCGCGACCTCGCGGCTGTTGGCGCCCTCGGTGCGCTGATCCTCGAGAAACGTCTGCGTCAGCGCGTTCGCGAGCGCCTGCGACACCTCGGCGAGGCCGGACTGATAGGAGATGTTGATGACGCGCGAGCGGCCGGCCGACGCAACGCTGAACCGGCTCTCGACGTGATCGATGAACGCGCCGGTATCGGATTTGAGCCGCTGGCAGGCATCCGTCGACCCGAGCAGACGGCCACGCTCGCACTCGCTGACCACGGCGTCGACGACGCCCGGCGTCGACATGATCTGGCGCAACAGGCGCGGCGACCGGATCACCAGCAGTTGGCTTTCCATGTCGGCTGGATCGCCGATCTTCTGCGCCCACGCCGCCGAGGTGTTGGCGCCGGGCTCCTGCTCGGCGATGATCACCGAGGCGGTGGCGAGATAGCGCACCGGGAGCAGGACGAGGGCGGCGATCGCAACAAGCAGCGTCGCGCCCGCCACGATGGCGAACACGCCGCGACGGCGCCAGATCCGGGCAACGGCGTCAAAGCCGGACAAGGCTTCCGCTACATCCGCCTGCCTCATGATCTGTACTTTCACCACATACGAACTCTACGCAATGAGCCGCGTCGCGCGACCCTGATGTCCCGCACGGAAATGCTCGAGCTCCTCATTGACCGCCGCTGCGAACTGGCTGCGGAAGCGCTCGGCCGAGAAGAAGCCGGCACGCTGCCGGCAGTCGAGACGCGAGATCGATTTCTCCCTGGCCACGAACGACCGCACGCAGGCCGCGATCGCCTCCGGCGCGGGCCTGTCGAAGAACATGCCGGTCGGGCGCGGGCCCGTCGTGAGGATCGACTCGCGCGCGCCGCCGCGGCCCAACGCCAGAACGGGGGCGCCTTCGGACTGCGCTTCCACCGGGATGATGCCGAAATCCTCCTCCGCTGCGAACACGAAGGCGCGCGCGGTGGTCATGAGGTCGCGCAATTGCTTGTCGGGGACGAAGCCGGCGAACTTGATGTTCGGCCCCGCGATCGCCTTGAGCCGCGCGGCCTCCGGACCGTCGCCGGCCACGACCAGCTCCAGATCCGGCATCGTGTTGAAGGCGCAGACGATCGGCTCGATGCGCTTGTAGGGCACCAGCCGGCTGGCGGCCAGAAAGTGGTTGCCGACCGGCAGAATCGCATCGCGCTGCGCGATCGTCACCGGCGGATAGATCACCTTGGCGTCGCGGCCGTAGATCTTCTTGATGCGGCGCGCCACGAACTGCGAATTGGTGAAGATGGCGTCGGGGCCGTGGGCGGTGCGCGCGTCCCAGATCCGCATCTTATGCAGCAGCGTGCGGGCGACGAGGCCCTTGACGCCGGTCGCGTAGCCGCTCTCCTTGAGATACTGGTGCTGCAGGTCCCAGGCATAGCGCATCGGCGAATGCACATAGGCGATGTGCAGCTGCTCCGGCCCGGTCAGCACGCCCTTGGCCACGGCGCAACTGCTCGAAATGACGAGATCATAGTTCGACAGGTCGAACTGCTCGATCGCGAGCGGCATCAGCGGCAGATAGGAGCGGTGATACTTCCGCAACAACGGCATCTTCTGCAGGAAGCTCGTCTGCGACGTCTCGAATCCGAGCCTGGCGCGGTCCTCGGGGCGCAGCAGGTCGAACAGCGTGAAGACATCGGCGCCGGGATAGCAGCGCAGGATCTCCTGCAGGACCTTCTCGGCGCCGCCGACAACGTAGAGCCAATCGTGGACGATCGCGACGCGCATCGCACTCTCCCAATTCCCGGGGTATTTAATAAAACCCTTAAGGGAGGTATCCACGCGCACAACCGGTTCCTAAACTTCTAGTTAATCGCCCTTGTCCTCCGACCCGTCGAATGCACGCTGATCAGGTAGGGATCGGTTAAGGATTTGCCAGCCGCTCCGCGTCTCATGTCGCGACATGATCGTGCCGGACCGGAACGCCTGACGCGCGGTGGTCCCGCTTCGGCACACTCCGACACCCTAGGCCGTCTTGCTTAACAGGCCCTTGCCAGCCCCTTGCCGCGCGGGCGCTCGCGCGCTCAACGCCCGGCCGCACACGATCGTGATCGCGCCGGCCGCCCGGTCAGCCGGCGACGGCGAGCTGCGCGATCCCGTAGCCGTGGCGGATCACGCGGTTCAGCACGGGATCGACCAGCTCGAATTCGAAGCGGTCGGCCGGGCGGATGCCGCCCTTGGCGGCGAAAGTGCCGCCGAACATCGCGGTGCCCTCGGGGAGACCAGCATCGCCGTAGCGGCGCGCGATCAGGTCGAAGGGGGCCAGCATGCCGCTCAGCGTCCCCTCCTGATACAGCACGCGCTCGCCATTGATGGTCGCGAATGCGCGCAGCATGAGCCGGTCCCAATGCGCGGCGACGTCGTCGACCAGCCACAGCTCCGGCGCGACCGGCTTGTCGCACATCTGCTTGGAGACGGTGATGTTGTAGGTCTCGACCTTGCGGTCGGTATGGTCGGAGCCGACGCCGACGAACAGCTTCCCGCCCGACTTCACCAGCACGAACTCGACCTCGCCGGAGGAGTCAGCCCCGCTGACCTCGATGCTGTCGGCGGTCGTCAGCCGGCTGGCCGCGACCTCGTAATAGATCGGCGTCGTCGCCGGCCGGGGAATGCCGAGCTCTTCCAGCTCGGCGATGTGCTTGTCGCGGGCGACCGGATCGCGGCCGGTCCAGCCGGCGATGACGAGGCGCTTCGGCGTGATCTGCTGCCGCGTCGTCGCACCATCAGCGTGAACCAGGACCTCGATCGTCGTGCCGCTCATCGTCTCATCGCCTCTTCATGACCAGCGCGCCGCTTACCCGCCCCGCCGCCCGCTGGCAAGCCAGCGATTGGGGCCTCATGGTTCGAGACGCGCCGAAGAGGCGCTCCTCACCATGAGGGTCTTGAATTCCGCCCAGAGAGCGATCCTCGTCCTGAGGGCCCGCCGCAGGCGGGTGTCTCGAAGGACGGCCGCCCCCTCACTCCTTCTCTTGCTCCGCCTCGTGATCCTCCTTGAGGTGGCGTTTGCGGATCTGATGCGTCGTGAACCAGATCAGCGCGATCGCGACCGGCACGAAGGCGGCGGTGGCCAGCGTCGGCTCGACCGGCAGGCCGGTGTCGTGCGCGCCCTTGGCGAGGTAGCCGAACAGGCTGACGACGTAATAGCCGATCGCGGCCACCGACAGACCTTCGACCGTGCTCTGCAGCCGCAGCTGCAGCTTGGTGCGCTCGTTCATCGAGCGCAGCAGGTCGCGGTTCTGCTCCTCCAGCTCGACGTCCACCCGGGTCCGCAGCAGGTCGGCGGCGCGCGCGAGCTTGCGCGACAGTTCGGACTGCCGCCCCTCCAGCGCGTTCAAGGTGCGCATCGCCGGCGCAATGCGGCGGGCGAGGAACGACGACCAGCTCGAATAGGGCGCGATCGCCTCGCCCTCGATGACCGCGAGCCGCGCCTGCACCAGGTCGTAATAGGCGCGGCTGGCGCCGAATCGAAACAGGCTGCCGGTGGCGCCGCGCTCGAGTGACGCCGCGAGCTCGGTGAGCTCGGTGAGCAGATGGTTGTTGAGCTTGAGCGTCTCGGCGCCCTGCATCTCCTCGAGCACCTCGCCGAGCCGCCGCTCGATGCGGTCGACCTGCGGCGCCAGCGCGAGCGCGGCGGGCAGGCCGAGCAGCGCGAGAGTGCGGTAGGTCTCGAGCTCCAGCACCCGCTGCACCAGCGCCCCGAGCCGCTCCGGCGTCGGACCGTCGGCGCAGACCAGGATGCGGGTGAAGCCGTCGTCGTCGAGGCGGAAGTCGGAGGCGACCGCGCCGGCGCTGCCCTTGATCGCGACGATGGCGAGGCTGCTCTTGTCGAAAATCTGCTCGGCGCGCGCCACCGGATCGACCCCGTTCTCGACCTCGAGCTTGACCGCCACCAGCAGCTCGCCGGCCTGCGGCAGCGCCGCGATCAGCGCCTGCAGCTCCGGCGCAATGTCGCCGAAGCGACGCGGGCTCCCTCCGGCCCGCGGGCTCCAGATCCAGGTGAGCGTGGCGAATTCCGAATGCTGCTCGAAGCGCAGCCTGACCGGGCCAAGATCGACCTGGTGATGCTTGATACCAGGCTCCGGCGGCGGCGCGCCGTGCTGCGCGCAGAACGCGGCGAGGCTGGCGCGGTCGGTCGCCGCGCTGTCGCCTTTCGCCATGAAGCCGAAGCGGATCACCAGCACCGGCTGGGTCAGCGGCGTGAACGGCCGCGCATGCACCTCGTTCAGCACGCTCTCGCGAAGGGCATGCGGCGTGAAGGCGGACATGTCGAGCGAGGCGGTCATCGGGGGAGTCCGTGCGTGAGAGCGACACCTGACGCAGACGATCGCGCTGCGCCTGAATTGATCACCCCCGTCATGCCGTGCATCCCCCTGACTTCCATTGTCGCCCGGCCGCCAACGCGCCAGCAGTGTGTGACACCACTGTAGCGCAATTCGATGACGGCGCCACGGCTGCGGCGATGTTGTGGGGGATGGCACTGCGACTGCTGCAGCTTCCTCTTCGGGCCAGTTCGAGCCCACATCGCGCGGCTTGCTCGGTGCACCTCGCCCCGCTCTTGTCCGCCGCAGCTCGCAGAGCGAAGGCGGATGCGGGGGCGCGACGAGCTTCGCTCGCGCTGAGAGGTCGGATTGCATCGAAGATGCAATCCGGGTGAGGGGGTACAGGTCTAACCACTCGCACTGCCCGTGTGTCTGCCCCTCACCCCAACCCTCTCCCCGTGAAGAACGGGGAGAGGGAGCGCACCGCCCGCGCCGAGATAGCTGGGCTCATACATCTGAAGATCACAGAGGCCACGCGTGGCGTCCACGCAGCACACCGCCGATGACTCGCCTGGACACACCAACACCTCCCGCGGCGCGATCGCACCCGAGATTGATCTCAATGAAGCCCTCCGACAATGCCGAGGGCGCAGGGAAGGCCGGACCTCGACTGAGGCCCGTGGCCCCCGTGCGGAAAAATTGCACGGGGCAGGAACCACAGGTTCAGCCGGATGACCCGGCCCTCCCTGCGCGATAGTTTTAACGTCTGCTCCGCGCTCTCCCCGGGGACCGGGCTTGTTTGCCCCCGTCATCCTGATGACACGTCATGTCACACGGACTTAGCGCCAGCGTCGGGGCGCCAGGACCACACGGCTTGAACGTCCGCGAGCTGCCAATCGTCCAGCGCAACAGCACCTGACAAGCCCGCGGCCACCGCTCCCCGCCTCAACGTATCGTGACGACGCGTACGCCCCTCTGCATGAGGACGGGATGCGGGAGATAAGAGCATAATTTCTGAAAATTAGCAATAGGAATCTTTTGGACCCAACCAGGCTGGGCCCGCAAACTAGCCAGAACAGCCCGATTTGGATCATTGCGACGTGCCGATCGAGCCGCCGTGAGCAGGCTCTCGAACCGGAGGGCGGACGAAAATCAAAGTTTCAGGAGTTTTCGTAGCTCAGCTTGATCAGCGGCATTGCCCGCTCCAGGTCCTCTGGCTTGGTGAGCGTGATCTCCAGGTCACCCGTACCGAAATGTCCCAGATTTGAAACGTCACGTGTAAAGCCAGGCTCCAGCGTCACGCTGGAAGGATCGACCTTCACAAACATGAGGATCTTCGAGGCAGTGGGCCTAAATTCCACGCACGCGAAATTCTTGATCCGTTTAAAAGCGATATAGAGTTGCAGCTTCGTTTCCTGCACGTCGTCGCCCAGCGCCAGCATGTAGGCCCGCAGGGCCTCGAAACGATCGATCATGGCGGCGTCCAGCTCTTCCATGACCGAACTGATCGTCTTGTATCTTCCAGAACCAGCCAATCCTGGCTCGCTGCCCTGGGAACTGGATACGACCGCGGCCTGCGCCTTGACGGACGTCGCCACGAGCAGATCGAGCATCAGGAGATCAGGACCGAAACGGCGATAACGGATCAGCTCGATGTTGCGCTGAATCTGCTTCACCGCGTGATCGTCATAGCGATTGAAATCGCCGGCAATGCAGATCAGGCGCGGCGCCGACCAGTCGACCGTCTGGGCCTGCTCCTTGCCCAACTTCTCCATGACCAGCCATTGGAAATCCTTCCGATGGTCCATCAGCCAATCGAGGTAGAAGAGGCCTTGATTGATCACGTTCTCGTTCGATGCGCGCTTGTACTCGAGAATGACCGGGCAGCCGTTTTCGTCCAGTCCCAGCGTGTCGACGCGACCACCGTTGGACGTCACGAACTCCGAGGCCAGAAAGCGGACACCCAGCAGAGCCTCCAAGTTTCGCTCGAATAGGGTTTGGACAGACTTCTCGACCGTGTCCGTCGTTCCGACGAGTTCATCAACCTTTCCCGAGCCGACACGAAACAACTTAATATCGCTCATTCGGCCGCCTCCAGCTCACGATCCGCCTCAGGCGATAGCGCTACGCGAAGAAGAGCGTCGAATAGATCAATTCGGACCTTCGCCGCACAAAGAAGTACCGCTTCAAGCTCGTCGCAAAGCGTCATTAGCGAGTTGACCTTGGCGACTATGCGCTGCTGCTCAGCAAGGGGAGGAAGCGGAAATGGGATTTTTCTGATCTTACCGACGCTCAAGCTAAATAAGCCTGCCGAGGTTATGGCAAGTTTCTTCATCTCGCTCATTCCGTCCGGCGAATTCAGATACAATGCTACATATGGAGTCAGCAAAACCTCCTTTGGACGACAGCGAATGAGGTGGTTCTGGTGAACACAGTTTGCAATCTCGCCGTTCCAAACAGCGCAGCGCCCGATTTCGCTAGGGCTTCCGTTTCCCTCAACAACCAAAATATCTTGCGGTTCAAGGCGGAACCTTTCGAGTTCACCATCCAGAAGCTCAAACCTCTTTATGTTGGAAAGCTCCAAACGACCGCGATATACATTTCCAACACCAAGATACGGAAACGCGTTCGTCTTCGGGGTTCGAGCCGGAGTCTTTTGCATTCCGCCCGAAACAGTAAAGCAGTCCTCGATCGCGGCCCATTCCCAGCCACGAGCGAGAGGGTCTTTCAGGTGGAAATTCGCATCCGAAGGGTTAGCTCGCAGCCGTTTCAATAGCACCTGCGCCGGCTCGTCGTTCGGGTCCTGCGGCACGAGCTTGCCGCGGACGGCGAGATTGAAGATGGTCTGACGAAGCTGCTTGATCTGGTCGGGACGCGCGGTGAGCGCCGGCAGCGCGTCGAGCGCGAAACGCACATCGGACTGGAAAGTTTCGGGATCAGGTGCGTTGAGGCGGACGAGGCTCGCTGCTGCCAACCGATCGCGCGTCGACTCGCGTGTGGCTCGCGCTGCTTCGAGCCGATCGCAAAGAGCCATCAAATCTTTAACCTTGGCGACGATACGATGTTGCTCGGCCAGCGGCGGAAGCGGGACTGGCAAGCTCAAGATCACATCGCGAGAAACATTCTTCATGGAAGGACTAACCCCAGAAGCATGTTTACTGTAGTGCTCTCGAGAAAAATCCGCATAATTATTGACCAGCAGGACAAATCGATGATCGCACTCATTGACGAGACGAAGACGGACGATCTTATCGCTCATCATCAGCCTGACGGGATCTTCGTTCACGATGACTGCACGAGCAACTAACTCGGCAGTGTTCGCCCTGGAGATTAAAAAGTCTCCTTTCTTCACCACCGCGTTAGCTCTCGGTTCCGTTCCTGGCAGAACCTGCTTATTTTCGGACGCGCGGAATTCGCCCCAGGAGACAGCGCTGACCTTCAGCACTCCCCACTCATCACCACTTCGAGCATAGTTTTCTGTCCTAGGACTCCATCCAGAGTCCGAGTGAAGAACCAGCTGGCCAAGTCGAGCCCAAACCCAACTTGGCGGCAAGTCAAAGAGCGGTGGCTCGCTCTTATCGGCGCTGGGCACAGATGAGTTTATTGCTTTGGCGATCTTCTCTAGTAACTCCGATGCCGGATCGTGACTCGGGTTCTGCGGCACTAGCTTCCCCCGCACCGCCAAACCCAGAATGAACCGCCGCAGCCGCGCTATCGCGTCCGGCGCTTCGGCAATCTCCTCATAATGCGCCAGCAGACGCTCGGCGTTCATCGTGCCAGCGCCTCTGTCAGGATCGCCTTGAGCTGATCGCGCAACACCGCCGTCTCGGCCTCGGCCTTGCGCAGATCGGCGAGCAGCGTCTCGGGGTCACCGTGATCGTCGGCTACCGCATGCGGATTCTTGACGTCGAGATTGTAGCCGCGCGCCTTGACCTCATCGATGGAGACGCGCCACGCCTGCGGCGTTTCGGCGCGGCCCTTTCGCTCCGAACCACGCCACCAGTCGATGCAGTTCTGGAAGTGCTCCAGCCGGATCGGCTTGGTCATCGAATAGGCCTTCTGGCCCTCGGGCACACGGTGCTCGTAGAACCAGATCTCCTTCGTCGGCGTTCCCTTCTCGAAGAACAGCAGGTTAGTGCCGATCGAGGCATAGGGCTTGAACACGGAATTGGGCAGCCGGACAATGGTGTGCAGGTTGCACTCCTCCATCAGGTGCTCCTTCAGCCGGGTCTTGACGCCCTCGCCGAACAGGGTGCCGTCGGGCAGCACAACGGCGGCGCGGCCGTCCTGCTTCAGGAGACGCACGATGAGCGCGAGGAACAGGTCGGCGGTCTCCTTGGTGCGGAAGGTCGGGAAGTTGTTCTCGATGCCGTCCTCCTCGCGGCCGCCGAATGGCGGATTGGTGAGGACGATGTCGATACGCTCGTCCTTGGTCCAGGAGATCAAAGGACGGGCCAGCGTGTTGTCGTGGCGGACGAAGCTCGGGTCCTCGATGCCGTGCAGCAGCATGTTGGTAACGCAGAGCATGTGCGGAAGCTGCTTCTTCTCGACCGCCCGCAGGCTCGCCTGCATCTTCTCGCGCTGCCTGGTGGTCTTGACATAGTTCCGCTCCATGTGCCGGATGGCGCAGGTGAGAAATCCGCCGGTGCCGCAGGCCGGATCGAACAGGGTCTCACCGGGATGCGGATCGATGCGATCGACCATGAAGGCGGTGACGGCGCGCGGCGTGTAATATTCACCGGCATTGCCGGCCGACTGCAGGTCGTTGAGGATCTGCTCGTAGATGTCGCCGAAATGCTGGCGCTCGGTGAGATTGTTGAAATCGACTTCGTTGATCTTGTTGACGACCTGCCGCATCAGCTGGCCGGACTTCATATAGTTGTAGGCGTCCTCGAACACATCGCGGACGACGCGGCGGCGATCGCCTGATTTGGTCGAGACCGCGAGCCCCTTCAGCGCCGGAAACAGCTCGCCATTGATGAAGGCGAGCAGCGCATCGCCGGTGATGCCCTCGGGGTCCGCCGCCCAGGCACGCCACTGGTACTTCTTCGGGATCGGGGAGCGGTAGTCGTCCTGCGTGACCTCCAGCTCCTGGTCCTGGTCGTCGATGATCTTGAGGAAGAACATCCAGCACAGCTGGCTGATGCGCTGGGCATCGCCGTCGACGCCGGCATCCTGGCGCATGATGTCCTGGATGGACTTGACGGTATTGCGGACGGACATGGTCAGACGACTTCCTGGTAGAGGGAGGATTGCAGCTCGTGGACGGCGCGTTCGAACGCCGGGCGATCGCCGAACGCCTTGATCAGCTCAAGCGGTGTTCCGAGCTCGCTGAGCGGCGGAATGCGCAGGATGTTGGTGTCATCGAGATTGAGCACGCCTTCGTCGGCGTATTTGGCCAGCAGGGCGTCGAGTACCGCGCGGGCCTGCCCTCCATATTTGCCGAACACGTCGCGCTTCCTGACGTTGTCGGCCCGCTCGCGGCGGGTCAACGGCTTGCGATCGAATGCGACATGACAAATCAGGTCGAAGGGATCAAGATTCTTGCCGAGCTCGTCCACAAGCGCATCGAGCACCAGACCCTCCGCCTCCAGCTCCTCGACGATCGCCTGCTTGCGTTCAGCCGCTTTCCAACGCTTCAGGAAGTCGTCGAGGCTGGCGAAGCGCCTCTTCAGGGCGGTCCGGGTGAAATCGCGCAACGACTCGGTGACAAGCTTGCCGTTCTCGTCGAGATATTCGACCCGCTCGGCGACGATGCGGGCACCGATGCCGTCGACATAGATCTTCCGCCCTCCTCCCGCTGCAGGTGCCGGGCCACCCGGCCGAACGAGAACGGTTTCCTCCTCGCCATCCGGGCCAAGCGGCGGCTGCTCGTTCTCGCCGAGATCATTGTCCATGTCGTCGGGCGGCGCGATCGGATCGCCCTCGCCCGGCTCGTAGATTTGCACGGGATCACCATCGAAGTCCGGATCGGCGAAATGGTTGGTGGCGCCGCGGAAGTCGATCAGGGTGAAATAGTATTTCTTGGTGTCCTCATGAACGCGGGTGCCACGTCCCACGATCTGCTTGAACTCGGTCATCGATCCGACGGTGCGATCGAGCACGATCAGCCGGCAGGTCTGCGCATCGACGCCGGTCGACAACAGCCGGGAGGTCGTCACTAGCACCGGATACTTCGATTCCGGGTCGATGAAGTTGCCGAGCTGGTCCTGCCCCTCCTTGTCGCTGCCGGTGATGCGCATGACATAGCGCTGGTTCTCGGCAACGAGATCGGCGTTCTCGTTGATCAGGGCCTGCCGCATCCGCGCGGCGTGTTCCTCGTCGACGCAGAACACGATCGTCTTCTGGAAGCGATCGCCGCTCTCCTTCAGGAACTCGGTCACCTTCTTGGCCGTCAGCACGGTGCGGTCGTCGAGCACGATTTTGCGGTCGAAATCGGTGGCGTTGTAGATGCGGTCCTCGACCTCATTGCCGTCACGATCGAGCTGGCCCAGCTCGGGACGATAGCCTTCCACGTCGCGATCGATGTGGACCTTGATGACCTTATAAGGCGCGAGAAACCCGTCGCTGATGCCCTGTTTCAGCGAATAGGTGAAAACCGGCTCGCCGAAATAGTCGGTGTTGGAGACATATTCGGTCTCCTTCGGCGTCGCCGTGAGGCCGATCTGGGTCGCGCCGGAGAAATGGGTCAGGATTTCCCGCCACGCCGAATCTTCGGCGGCGCTGCCGCGGTGGCACTCGTCGATCACGATCAGGTCGAAGAAGCCGGGCGAGAACTCGCGATAGAGCTTCTGGCGCTCCTCAGGCCCTGTGATCGCCTGATAGAGACCGAGATAGATCTCGAAAGCCGTGTCAACGCGCCGCTTCTTGTCGAGCGCCAACGGCAGCTCTTCCCGACTGCCGTCCTGCCGCTCGATGGTCTTGGCATGGGTCGAGAGCTTCGCCATCGCAGCACCGAACGGACGGAAGTCGTTCACCATCGTCTGGTCGATCAGCACATTCCGATCGGCCAGGAACAGGATGCGCTTCCTGCGCCCCGCTTTCCACAGCCGCCAGATGATCTGGAACGCGGTATAGGTCTTGCCGGTGCCGGTCGCCATGACCAGCAGCACGCGGTCTCGCCCCTTGGCGATGGCCTCGATCGCGGCATTGACGGCATTGACCTGGTAGTAGCGTGGGGCCTTGCCGCTGCCGTCGTCGTAATAGTCCTGCAGCACCACTTCCTCGGCGGTGGCATCGAAGCCCTTCCAGGCGCGATAGCGCGCCCACAGATCGGCCGGCGAGGGAAAGGCATCGAGCGAGAGATTCATCTCCATCGGAACGCTGCGGCCGGTTCGATCATGGAACAGGAAGCCGTCGCCGTTCGAGGAGAACACGAACGGGATGGCCAGCGTGGCGGCGTAGTCGAGACCCTGCTGGATGCCATCACCAACGCTGTGAGCATTGTCCTTGGCTTCGATCAGCGCCAGCGGAATGTTCGGCCTGTAATACAGAACATAGTCGGCGCGCTTGGCTTTGCCGCGGCTGACGAGTTTGCCACGGACGATGATGCGGCCCTTTGTGAAGCTGTATTCCTCGCGGATCTGGACCATCTCGTCCCAGCCCGCCTTGCGCAGCGCTGGGGTGACGAACTTGGTGCAGATGTCGCGTTCGCTGAGGCTGGCCTTGTCCATGCGCGTCAGCAATCTCCCCATCGCAATCGTCCCAGCTCCGGGCGGGACCTCAAATGATGCAAACGGCTCAAAAGTATGTGGCTGATACTCTTGGCGAATTGGCAAGATAAAGGCAACCGTTGTGGAGAGGCAATGGGACGAATTGGGGGTTGTGGGGACGTTTTGAAGATGAGCTGAGGCATTCCTTTGCGGATTATCGTCCGACAATTTCGTTCGCTCGTATCCTCCCCTGTCCGCAAGGGGCAAAGGAGACGTGCCGCGCAATTATTCGCATCTCCGGGCGAGATTCACTTGCCGTAGTATGACAGACCTACGGAGGAGGCTCGCATGGCGTCCGACGACACGACCTGCGAACACCATTACCCGACGCAGAAGCTCGAGCTTGAAGCGTCGGAGCAGCGACCCAAGGTCGTGTGCCTCGACTTCGATGCCTTCAACGCACATTCTGTATTCTGAGTCCCGCACAGCCCAACCTCGCTGATCCCCTGGCCTGAAGACCGCGCTCGGCGCCTTTACGCGCAGTCTCATTTTTTATTTTCCGCGTGTAATCGGACAGCATGACTGAAGCATCGCTCACGCACACCGGCCGTCACAAAGCCGCGTGCAAGCGAGGCAAAATGCCGACGATCGCATCGCACTCATCGGTTCCCGCCACGCGCAGCGTCGCTGCGCGGCCTGTGCTGGCGCAATCCGGCTTGCTGCACTGCCGATGCGTTGACCGGATGAGTTCCTGCCGTGGTCGGGAGAACTTCCCTCCCGTGCATTCACATCGACACAAATCGACGTTAGGTTGAGTAAGTCATTCGTCCTGTCGGAACACGGCGCATCACCTCAAGCGTGCGTGCCGGCAGACGATCCGGCGAAGGGGACTGCGACAACGCAGTTGCCATCAATCAAAAACGTAGCGGAGGAAGTGCCCATGATGAAGCAACCGAAACGGCTGGCTGCGCCGATCGCGCTCGCCATCACCACGACGCTCGTAGCGTCGGCGGCGCTGGCGCAAACGGTGGATACGGCGCGCATCGAAGCCGGCGGCCAGAACGACTGGCTGACCTACCACGGCTCCTACAAGTCCTATCACTACAGCCCGCTCGCCCAGATCAACGCCGGCAACGTCGCCAATCTCGGCGTCGCCTGGATCCACATTCCGGGACGATCCACCCGCGGCCTGCAGTCGATGCCGCTGGCGGCCGACGGCGTGCTCTATTACAGCGGCTCCTATAGCCGCGTGTTTGCGCTGAACGGCGCCACCGGCGAGGTGATCTGGTCGTACTTCCCGGAACTGGACGAAGCGCTGGTCGCGCGCCAGACCCACTCGCCGTACAATCGCGGCGTCGCGATCGGCGAGGGCAAGGTGTTCGTCGGCACCATGGACGGACGGCTGATCGCGCTCGACATGAAGACCGGCAAGCTCGCGTGGGAAACCAAGCTGCTCGACTCGCAGAAGCTGACGGTCGGCTTCACCGGCGCGCCGCTCTACGCCAACGGCAACGTCGTGATCGGCGCGCAGGGCGGCGAATGGCCCGGCCGCGGTCCGATCTTCGGCGTCAACGCAGCGTCAGGCGCGAAGAAATGGGAGTTCCTGACGGTCGCAGGCACCGAGGAGGCCCAGAAGACATGGGGCAACGATTCCTGGCGCACCGGCGGTGGTGGCGGCTGGATGCCCGGCACCTATGACTCTGAGACCAGCACGATCTGGTGGGGCACCGCCAACCCGGCGCCGCTCTACGACTGGTCGGGCGGCGACTGGAAGACGCAGGGCGCCCGCCCCGGCGACAATCTCTATACGTCGTCGGTGATCGGCCTCGATGTCGACAGCGGCAAGCTGAAATTCTATCATCAGGAGCTGCCGCACGACGCCTGGGACTTCGACAGCGCGGTCGGCGAATTCCTGATGCTCGACCGCGACGGCAAGAAGCTGACGGTGCACCCCAACAAGAGCGGCTACATCTTCGTCTACGACCGCGAAGCCAAGGTGCAGAACGTCTGGCGCATCACCGAGAACAGCAACTTCGTCAAGAACATCGACCCCAAGACCGGCGAGCTGATCGGACGTCGCGACTTCACGGCCGGAAAGGTCGCCGAGCCGCTCTGCCCGCACATCTCCGGCGGCGTCAGCTGGAACTCCGGCTCCTACAATCCGAAGACGGGCCTGTACTACAAGCTCGGCCAGGAATGGTGCATGACGCTCGACATCGTCAAGACGACGCCGGTGGTTGCACCGCAGGCGCAGCTCAACATCGGCGCCAACTTCACGATCGCGAAGCCGCCGAGCGGTGAGATCTACGGCCATCTCGACGCCCGCGACCCCGTCACCGGCGCCAAGAAATGGGAGGTTCGCTTCCCCGAGCCGCCGCTCGCCAGCGTGCTCTCGACCGGCGGCAATCTCGTGTTCGTGCCGGATTCGCGCGGCACCGTTCACGCCTATGACGCCGAGAACGGCACCGAGCTGTGGAACCACTCCGACGGCACCGGCCATCAGGGCGGCATCATCAGCTACTCGGTCAACGGCAAGCAGTACATCGCCATCACCGCCGGCTTCGGCGGCATGGCGGCCGACGACTATGCCCCCACCTTCGGCGGCGTCTACAAGAGCATGCCCAGGGATGACGGCGCGCTCATCGTCTACAGCCTGAAATAGGCGTTTGATATCACGGGGGCCGGCCACGCCGGTCCCCGTGCCTTTCGCCTGCATGATGGGGCGTTACGGAACCGGCTTGCTTGCTGAGATTTGACTCGATGAAACCTGATTGGACGAGACTTGCCTTGACGAAGTTGACTTGTATGAAGATGGCCAGGACGAAACGCAGTCCTGCGAAACTCGCGTTGAGGACAATCGCCGCCGCGCTGGCTTGCGCCGTACCGGCCTTTGCGCAGTCTGCCGCGCCCACGCCGCAAGCCGAGCCGCTCGACGTCCAGCAACTGTTCGCCTCGACCTGCGGCTGGTGCCACTCCGACGCCGGCCGTGTCGCCGGCAAGGGCCCGCAGCTGATGGATACGCAACGCAGCGACGACTTCCTGCGCAACCGCATCAAGGTCGGCAAGCCCGGCGCGATGCCGGCATTCGGCGAGGCCTTCACCGACGCGCAGATCGACGCGATCATCGTCTACATTCGCGCCTTGAAGCCCGATTAGTGCTCCTGCGGCACAAGGAGCTGAACGGTTGGGGTTTCCGCGTCGTTCCGGGGCAATCGTCAAGGCGAAGGCGCGAAGCGGCTGCGCGTTGGCGATTGAACCCGGAATCTCGAGATGGAGAGGAAGGGACGCAAGACAAGCTCGAGATTCTCAGGTGCGCAATTGCGCACCATAGTTCAAGGCCTCTCGGCCTTGCCCCGGAATGACGGGGGTTGTGACGCGGCTGGGTCGGAAGGCGATGCGACGCCCCCCTGCGTGACCGGCCGCTCCGAGGCGTAGGCGAGAGTGAGATTCATCCTGACAGGGAGCACGATATGACACGATTGCTCGCGATGCTCGCCGCCATTGTTGGCCTGGTCGGCCCGGTCGAGGCGCGCTCGCTCGACGCCATCCGCTCGCTCGGCCAGCTCGGCCTTTGCGCCCACCCCAATTCGCTGCCGTTCGCCAGCAAGGCCGGCGACCCGCCCGGCTTCCAGGTCGAGATGGGCCAGGCGCTGGCGCGCGAGCTCGGCGTCGCGCTGCGGCTCGACTGGATCATCACGATGTACCAGCTCCGCGCCGCCGGATGCGATGTCGTCATGGACGTCATTGCCGATCCGGAGGCGCAGGGGGAGACCCGGCTGAAGACGACCAGGCCGTATTATCACTCGGGGGTGGCGCTGGCGGTGCCGGCGGCGAGCAAGCTCACCTCCTTCGCCGGCCTCGACCGGACAACCAAGGTCGGCGTACAGGTCGGGTCGGTCGCGGCGATGCTGATCAGCCAGCGTCATGTGCCGACATCGACCTTCGGCTTCGAGATCGACAGCCTGGACGCGCTGGCCAATCACGAGATCGATGCCGCGGCGGTGACGCCAGCCAACGCCGCCTATTACAACCAGACCCATCCGGACAAGGCGGTCCGTCTCGTCGCGCCCGACGACAGCGAGGCGAGCCTCACCTGGAACGTTGCCATCGGCATGGTCCGCCCCGACGAGGCGCTGCGCGAGGCGGTCGAGGCATCGCTGGCACGCTTGCGCGCCGACGGCACCGTCGAGCGCATCTACAGCCGCTACGGCATCGTGCTGCAGGCACCGAAATAGCCGGCGTTGCCGCCGGACCGTGATGAGACTCGGCTGATCCGGTTCACGACGGGCGGTTCACCTCTCCCCGGCGAGATGCATGGCTTCTTCTGCCACGGCTGTCGTGCATGACCTGACGTTGGTCACGCGCAACATGAAGGACTTCGTCGCCGCCGGCACGCGCCTCTTCAATCCCTGGACCGATGGATAGCAAGCAGACTGACGCGAGTCCCGGTTTCGCAGCCCCCATGCGCGGCCCACGCAGTTGTCACGGTGGGCGTGGTAGATCATAACGGATTGGCCTTTCCCGCCATCCCGCGATGGTCCCGCACGCACCCCATCTCCTTTTGCCAAGCCCCCACAGGACTCCCATGACAACCCTCTCCTCCATCGTCGCGCGCGGTGTCGCGCTGGTTGGCAATGCGGCGCTGCAGTGGCGCAAGCTGCAGGGCGAGACGCCGCAGCCGGCCTGGGGCGCGCAGCCGCAGATTCCAGTCGCCAAGCCGCAGGGCCTGCTGCCGACCCTGAAGATGCCGACGGCGCGTGGCTGGCGCGATGGCGAGCGGCCGGTGGCCGCGCCGGGCCTGAAGGTCAACGCGTTTGCCACCGGGCTCGATCATCCGCGCTGGATCTACGTGATGCCGGACAAGTCGGTGCTGATCGCCGAGGCGACGCAGATCCCGAGCCCGGTGCGCAACATGTTCGGCTATGCGATGCAGGCGACGATGCGCCGCGCAGCAGCCCTCGGCGTCAGCGCCAACCGCATCACCCGGCTGGTCGATGCGGACGGCGACGGCACCGCCGAGCGCCGCAATGCGTTCATGGAGAATCTCAGCCAGCCGTTCGGCATGGCGCTGGTCGGCGACACCTTCTATGTCGGCAACACCGATGGGATCGTCGCCTTCCCCTACACGGATGGTGCCGAGCGCATCACCGCGCAGGGCAAAAGGCTCACCACGTTCAAGCCGGCCGGGCATTGGACACGCAGCCTGCTGGTCAGCCCCGACGGCACCAAGCTCTATGCCGGCGTGGGTTCGCTCACCAACATTGCCGAGCTCGGCTTCGAGGTCGAGGAAGGCCGCGCCTGCATCTATGAGCTGGACATCGCGAGCGGCGTCAGCCGCATCTTCGCCTCGGGGCTGCGCAACGCGGTGGGCGTCGCCTTCGAGCCTGAGACGCGCGTGCTGTGGACAGTCGTCAACGAGCGCGACGGGCTCGGCGACGAGACGCCGCCGGACTACCTGACCTCGGTACGCGAAGGCGGCTTCTATGGCTGGCCCTATTGCTACTGGGGCAAGACGGTCGATGACCGCGTGCCGCAGGATGCCAGCCTGGTCGCGACCGCGCTGACGCCGGACTACGCGCTCGGCGGCCACACCGCCTCGCTCGGCCTGTGCTGGCTGCCGGCGGGCACCCTGCCCGGCTTCCCGCAGGGCATGGTGATCGGCCAGCACGGCTCGTGGAACCGCAGCAAGCTGTCAGGCTACAAGGTCGTGTTCATTCCGTTCGAGAACGGCAAGCCGTCGGGCCCGGCGCGCGACATTCTCTCGGGCTTCCTGGCACCCGACGAGAGCTTCTCCTATGGCCGTCCCGTGGGCGTCACGCTCGGCCCGGACGGCTCGCTGCTGGTCGCCGACGACGTCGGCAACTGCATCTGGCGCGTGACGGGGGCGTGAGGCCGCCCGTAGTGCGTATTGTAGAACGAGCCGGCAGCGGCAATCTCAGTCGACCTCTCCCTTCGGGAGAGGTAAGACCGCCGCCGCAGCGCCACCCGGACATGATCCAAGCACGTCCTTAGTCGTGGCCGTAGTACTGGCGATTGCAGTAGCGGCGGCCGGCTTCGTGCCTCGCCGCACGCTGCGCCCGGCTGGCGTTCGCCGGCATCAGGAAGTCGCCGCTCGCGAACAGCTGCAGGCAATTGACGTAGTTCTTGTTGCCGAGCCAGTCCCAGCCGGCCGAGGCCGGCGAGGTCGATGCTGACGCAAGCAGGCCTGCGGTCGCGACGATGGCCGCGGCAGCGAAAAGACGGATGCTGGAAGTCATGACCGTGTCCCGTGTTCCTCGAGCTGCCCGTGCAGCCGATAGCGGGATCATGACGATCAGGACACGCAGCTTCCGTGATGGTGCGCACATTGCGGTCAAGCAGCATGGGCGGCGGACCGCGGCGTACGGCCGCGGAACAAGCATCACGCCCGTAACGTTGTCCGGCAAAGCACAGGAGAATTCCATGGCCGACAACGTCACTCCCGATCAGAAGCAGCCGGGCGAGAAGCACGAAGGCAAGTTCCACTACAATCCAGGCAACCAGGCCGGCAAGACGGTCGAGGTGGGCAAGCCCGAGAGCGAGCAGGTCAACAACACCGACCGCATCGACAATCGCGAGAAGCCGCAGTCGCGGTGAGGCGGGACGCCGCTCGTACGGATAGCGGCTCTATTTGTTTGAGTATGAGAGTCGACCTCTCGCCGCGATAATGGTGCGCTCCCTCTCCCCGTTCTTCACGGGGCCGCGACGAGCTTCGCTCGCGCTGCGAGGGTCGGGGTGAGGGGCAGACGCACGGGAAGAGGAAGTGTAAGCGGAGGGACCTGTACCCCCTCACCCGGATTGCATCTTCGATGCAATCCGACCTCTTCCCGCATCCGCCTTCGCTCTGCGAGCTACGGCGGACAAGAGCGGGGCGAGGTGCACCGAACAAGCCGCGAGACGGTCGCGACCCACAGGGTCGTTTGTCGCGCCTATTCCTGGAGCAGAAACGCCAGCGCCTCGTCGCAGGGCGCCTCGACCTTCAGCGAAAGCAGATCATCGGCGCGGGTGCGGCCGAGATTGACGGCTGCGATCGGAATGCCGCGGTCGGCGGCGGCGCGGACGAAGCGGAAGCCGGAATAGACCATCAGCGAGGTGCCGACCACGAGCATCGCGTCGGCATGATCGACGTGCTCACGTGCTGACGCGACGATGTCGCGCGGCACGGTCTCGCCGAAGAACACGACGTCCGGCTTGAGAATGCCGCCGCAGGCGCGGCAGGCCGGCACGACAAAGCGCGTGAAATCGACCCCCTCGAGATCGGCGTCGCCATCCGGCGCGTCGGCGGCATCGTGCGCGAGCCAGTGCGGATTGGCGCAAGCCAGCTCATCCTGGAACTCGGCCCGCGAAAGCGTCGCGCCGCAGCCCATGCAGCGGACGCGATCGAGCCGGCCGTGCAGATCGATGACGTTGCTGGTGCCGGCGGCCTGGTGCAGCCGGTCGACATTCTGCGTCACCAACAGCGCGCAGCGGCCCTGCCCCTCCAGCCGCGCCAGCGCATGGTGCGCGCCGTTCGGCTGGGCGCGGCCGAAGCGCCGCCAGCCGACCATGCTGCGCGCCCAGTAGCGCCGGCGCGTCTCTTCACTGCCCATGAAGGCCTGGTAGGTGACCGGCGGCGTGCGCTTCCACTGCCCGTCGGTGTCGCGATAGTCCGGAATGCCGGAATTGGTGCTGCAGCCGGCACCGGTCAGCACAACGATCCGGTGGTGGCCGGCGATGAAGGATTTTAACGCGGCGGGGGTGACCATGGCGGAGATGTAGGCGGCCGGGGTGGCCTGCGCCAGTCCGTCAGGTCGCGCCAGCCGGCGGCACCGTCGCCAGCCAGTGCCGGGCGATCTCGGCGCGCGGCGCGATCCAGGCCGCACCGCTACCGGTGATGTGCGACAGGATGCGGTCGAGCGCGCCGATGCGGCCGGGGCGGCCGATCATGCGCAGGTGCAGCCCGACCGACAGCATCTTCGGCGCCGTCTCGCCTTCCCGCACCAGCCAGTCGAAGGCATCGATGACGTAGTCGGCGAAGTCGGCGCCGCGGAAGCGCGAGCCGTTGTAGAACTGCATGTCGTTGCTGTCGAAGGCATAGGGCAGCACGAGATGCGGCCGCCCGCCGACATCGACGTAATACGGCAGATCGTCGTTGTAGGCGTCGCTGTCGTAGAGGAAGCCGCCCTCCTCGACCAGCAGCCGGCGCGTGTTCGGCGAGGCCGCCGAGCGGGTGTGCCAGCCGAGCGGCGGCTTGCCGGTAATGCGGCGAATGGTCTCGACCGTGCGCGCAATCACCCGGCGCTCCTCGGGCTCGCTTATGCCGGCATGGCTCTGCCAGCGCCAGCCATGCGCCGCCACCTCGTGGCCCCGGGCGACGGCGTCGCGCGCCAGCTCCGGCGAGCGCTCGACGGCGCGGCCGCAGGCGCTGACCGTGACATTGACGCGATGCGCGTCGAACAGGTCCATGATGCGCCACCACGCCGCGCGCGTGCCGTACTCGAAATGGCTGTCGATGCACGGGTCGGGCCCGTCGAGCCGGTGCACGACCTCGTAGATCGCCTCGTTGCCGGCGTCGCCGTCGGAGATCGAGAATTCCGAACCCTCCTCGAAATTCACCACCAGCGACACCGCGACGCGGGCACCGTTCGGCCAATGCGGATGCGGCGGCTTACCGGCGTAGCCGGTGAGATCGCGGCGAAAGGGCAGCTGAGAGCTCATGGCGTCAATCCGCGGTTCCGGCCATGCGATGCAGGCCGACGAGGCGATCGCTGATCAGCAGCAGCACCAGCGTGCCGGCGAGAATGAGGGTGGAGAGCGCGGCGAGCGTCGGATCGGGCGCCTCCTCGATATATTGCAGCATGCGGATTGGCAGCGTCTTGGAGTGGACATCGGTGAGGAAGATCGAGACGGGATAATTGTCGAACGAGGCGAGCAGGCTGAACAGGCCCGCGATCAGGAACGACGGCGCCAGCGCCGGCACCATCACGCGCAGTACGCTGCCGGCATAGCTGCAGCCGAGCGTGCGCGCGGCCTCGATCAAGGTGAAGTCGAAGCGTGACAGGCCCGCGATCATGGTGCGTGCGACATAGGGCAAGGTCACCACGAGATGCGCCACCAGCAGCGCGCTCCAGGTCGCGGTGAAGCCGATCATGCGGAAATATTGCAGGAGCGCGATGCCGAGCACGAGGCCGGGCATCATCAAGGGCGAGACGAGAAGCGTGCCGATGGCGGTGGCGCCCGGCAGTCTGCCGCGCGCGATGGCGATGGCGGCGAGCGTGCCGGCGACCAGCGACAGCGCGGTCGACAACAATGCGATCTGAAGCGACAGAGACAACGACGGCCAGAAGCCGTCGAGCCGTCCGATGCGGCCGTACCAACGCAGCGACGCGCCCGACAGCGGCAGGTCGAACACCGGCGTCGACGAGAACGAGGCGGCCGCGATCACCACCAGCGGCAGCAGCAGGAACAGCGCGAGAGCGATCGCGAGCACCCAGCAGATGAAGATGGCAAGCCGTGTCATCAGGTCGGCTCCCGCGACAGCCGCGCACTGAGCGCGACCACGATGACCGCAATCGCCAGCAGCACAACGCCGGCGGCGGCGCCGAAGCCGGGCTCGCGTGCCAGCAGGTACGCCTTGGCGATGGTGGTGGCAAGCGTCGGGTATTTCTCGCCGATCAGAAGCGTCGGCACCACATAGGCCGACACCGACAGCGAGAACACCAGCGCGACGCCCGCGATGATGCCGGGCAGTGTCAGCGGCAGGATGACGCGGAAGAACACGACGACTGGCGAGGCGCCGAGCGTCGCCGCCGCCTCGGCATAGCGACCGTCGAGCTGCGCCACCACGGCGTAGATCGGCAGCACCATGAACGGCAGGAAGATGTTGACGGCGCCTGTTATCAGCGCGGTCTGGGTGAAGATCATCCGGATCGGATCCTCAATGATCCCGATGGTGATGAGCACGGTATTGATGAGGCCGTCGCTACGCAGCAGGATGGTCCAGGCGAACGCCTTGACGATGACCGAGGCGGCGAGCGGCAGGAACAGCGTGGCGAGCAGGATCGAGCGCAGCGCGCCGCGCGCGCGCGCCAGCGCAAACGCGGCCGGGTAGGACACGAGAAAGGCGATCAAGGTGGTCAGCAGGCCAAGCCGCAGCGAATTCCAGATGACGCCGAGATAATACGGCGTGCCGAGCAGCCGCGTGTAGTGCGCTGATGTGATGTCGCCCCTGGCGTCAAGCACGCTGACGCCGAGCAGCAGCGCGAGCGGCAGCACGAACACCAGCGCAACGATCAGCACGGAAGGTGCGATGAAGCCGAACGCGGCGATGCGCTCGCGATCCCGTGCAGGCCCCGTGACTGGCGCTGGCAATGCGGCGTCGGTCATATCGAGGCCTCGGCGGCAAAGGCGAACGTCTCGGACACCGGCCAGGCGAAGCGGACCTCGTCATGGACTTCAGGCACGGCGGCCTCGCGGCCCGACAGCTCGGCGAGCAGGCTCGCGCCTGCGCCGGCGTCGACATCGACGAGGGTCCGCGAGCCCTGGAACACGACCGAGCGGACACGACCGGCCGCGGAGTTTCCGCCGTCCGCAGCGCCTAGGCGCAGCTGCTCCGGCCGCGTCGCCACGATCACCGAGGCGCCGGGCTGGAATACGCCGCGCGCGGACAAGCGCCCGACCGGCGTCACCACCTCGACCGTACCGCCGTTCACCCCGACCACCTGGCCGGCGATGCGCGTCGACAGCCCGACGAAGTTGAGCGCGAACAGGCTTGCAGGGCGCGCATAGAGCTCGCGCGGCTCGGCGAGCTGCTCGATACGGCCCTTGTTCATGACGGCGACGCGGTCCGACATCGTCAGCGCCTCGTCCTGGTCATGCGTGACGAAGATCGCGGTCGCCTTGACGTCCTGCAGCAGCCGGCGCAGCTCGACCTGCATCTCCTCGCGCAGCTTGCGATCGAGCGCCGACAGCGCCTCGTCGAACAGCAGCACGTCCGGCTCGACCGCGATCGCGCGCGCCAGCGCCACGCGCTGCTGCTGGCCGCCCGACAGCGCAGAGATGCGGCGGCCGCCGAGATGGCCGAGCTTGACCAGCGACAGCGCCCGCGCCACCGCGCGGTCGATCTCGGCTTTCGGCGCGCCGCGCACCTTCAGCCCGAAGGCGACGTTGCCGGCGACGGTAAGGTGCGGAAACAGCGCGTAGCTCTGGAACACGACGCCGACATTGCGCCGGTGCGGCGGCACATGGGTGACGTCACGGCCAGCGAGCGCGATCGTGCCGGCGTCGGGCGGCGCCAGGCCGGCGATGGCGCGCAGCAAGGTGGTCTTGCCGCAGCCGGAGGGACCGAGCAAGGTGACCAGCTCACCACGGTGGATGGTGAGGTCGACGCGATCGAGCACGGTCGCCGCGCCAAAGCGTTTGGAGACTGCGCTGATGACGAGATGCGGCGCGGCGCTCATGTCATCTCCTTGCTCCAGCGATCGACCCAGCCGGCGCGGTTCTTGGCGACGAAGGCCCAGTCCGGCGCGAACAGCGCCGCCGGATCCGGGAAGCCGGCCGGGCGCGGCGTCGCCTGGTTGGTCGGTGCGACGAAGGCCTTCTCGGCGAGGATGGTCTGCGCTTCCGGGCTGAGGAAGAACTCGATCACGGCGTCGGCGAGATCGCCGGCCGGTCCGCCAGCCACCTTGGCGATGCCCGACGGCATCGCGAAGCCGCCGTCCGCCGGGATCGCGAGATCGACCGGCGAGCCGTCGGCCTTGCGGATCAGCGTGTAGGCCGAGAACTGGCCGCCGATCATCCAGGCCTCACCCTGCTCCAAGAGATTGATGGCCTGCGGCGCGTTGGTATAGACGTTCAGGAGATTGGCCTTCAGGCTCTTCACCTTCTTGAAGGCGACGTCGATCTCGTATTGCGCCTCCTTGTAGGGCTTGCCGGTCTCGAGATGCGCGGCCGCCAGCAGCGCCCAGAAGCCTTCGGTATTCGACAGCGACGGCACGATGATCTTGGACTCGTATTTCGTGTCCCAAAGATCCGCCCAGCTGGCGGGCGGCGTCTTCATGCGCTTGGTGGAATAGGCGATGCCGGCCCACGGCTTCTGGTAGTTGGCCCACAGCCCGTCCTGGTGCACGGCGCCGTCGACCAGCTTGCCGAGATTGGGAATCGCCGACGACGACATCTTGGTGATCAGGCCCTCGGCCGCGGCCGGCAGCATCACCGGATCGTCCATGATCACGACCGAGATCTTGGGGCTCGCTTTGTCGGCCTGCATCTTCTGCAGGTTGGTCAGCGAGTTCGTTCCTTCATAGAGCACCTTGCAGTCGAGCTTCTTCTCCAGCACCGGAAACAGGTCGGCGTTGAAATATTTCGCGGCACCGGCGGGACCGCCGATCACGATCTCTTTCGGAGCGGCGCGCACCAGCGCGGGCGCGGCGAAGGTGGCAGCGAACGCCGCACCGGTCTTCAGGAGGCTGCGTCGGGAGAAGGCATGCATGAGAGGATCCCGTGTGAGCTGTCGCGAGAGGTACGGGAGATGCTCAGCAAGCGCCGTGCCAAATGTGCACATTTTTATATTTTGTCGTGGGATCAATTGATTGAGCAAATTTCGTTGCCGGCCCACTGACCCGGGCGGGGCAGAATGTGCACATTTTTTGGAGGTGACGTGCCGCGCCTTTGGGCCTAGCTACAGCGCCATGGCGATGCGAGCGCAGCGAATCGGGAAGGCCAATCCCGCCGAGGACGAGGCGGTGTATCAGGCCATTCTGCGCGCGCTGCTCGAGGGTAAGCTGAGGGCCGGCACCAAGCTCGCCGAGACGCCGCTGGCTGCCATCTTCGGCGTGTCGCGCGAGCGCATCCGCAAAGTGCTGCACCGGCTCGGCGCCGAGCGGCGGCTGGAGATGATCCCGAACCGCGGCGCACGGGTGCCGCAGCCGACGCTCGATGACGTCAGAAGCGTCTACGAGGCGCATCGCGTGCTCGAGGCCGGCGTGCTGAGCCAGCTGGTACTGCGGATCGACGATCGTTTGCTCGCGCGGCTCGACGCGCATCTCGAGGAGGAGCGCGCGGCGGCGCGGCGCGGCGATCGCGCCGCTTCGGTGCGGCTCTCCGGCGCCTTCCATGTCCATCTCGTCGACTCCATTGGCAATCCGGAATTGTCGCGCATGCTCGGAGACCTGCTCAGCCGCTCCTCGGTGATGGTGTCGGTGTACGAGCCGGCGGCGCAGTCGATCTGCGCCGTCGACGAGCACGGCGCGATCGTCGCCGCGCTGCGCGAGCGTGACGTGATGCGCGCGATCGCGGTGTCGCGCGAGCATTTCCTGCATGTCGAGGGCCGGCTGCGGCTCGACGAGGCTTCAGACTCCGGCGGCGAGGATCTCGCGGACATCTTCGCGCCGGTGAAACCACTCCGCCGCAGGGCGCGATCAGCGCAGTCGTAACGACTGCGCCTGCTCACGATCACGTCCTCGGCACATTGTTCGACGGCGCGCACCAGGGCAGCGCCATCAGTGGCATGTAGTAGCCGTTCCACGCGCAGACGTCCTCGGGACCCTTGCGCTTGAGCGCCATCTTGACCGGCTCGGCCTGGCTGATGCCGACATGGAGCACGAGCAGCGCGGCGCCGATCGGATAGGCCAAACGGGAGAAGCGCAGGTCCGACAGCCGATCGAGCAGGACCATGCCGGCGAGGATGATCAGCGGATCGGTGAAGACGAAATACTCGACCTTCAGGCCGCGGCGGACGCCGAGCGTATCGATGCCGACAGCGGCCAACATCAGCAGCGTTGCCTGCAGCGCGGCCTGCCGGTCGCCACGGCGCCAGGCCATCACGATGCCGGGAATGATCAGCCACGTCAGGAACACCGCCGGCCGGGCCGACGATTGCAGCACGAAAGTGTAGCGCCTGACGACGCCGAGCACGCCGGACAGCAACAGGCCGATCGCTCCTGTGACGCTGCCTGCGGCTTCCGGCGCATCGACATAGGTGATCATCTTCTCCAGCGGATTGAGCACGACGACGACGTCGTTGATGTCGTAGCTCAGATCCAGCGCGAGCAGGCCGAGGCCTGCGCCTGCGACCACCGCCAGCATCGCGGCCGTGGTTTCGGCTGCGCTCACGCGCCACAGCCGCGCAAAGCCGATCATGCCGGCAGCGATGACGCCGAGCAGCGCCAGCTGATAGACGCCGAAGCGGCCGAGCAGCAGCGGCTTGAGGCCGGCGGCGGTTGCGTTGGCCGGATCGAATCCGGCGGCGACCAGCGGCCACGCGGTCATCGCAGAGGCCAGCGCGGCCATCGCCGCGATCAGCACGGCCGCCCACGCACGCGACGTCCGCCAGAACGGCATGCTTGCGCTCGCCGCGTTGCCGAACGGCAGCGTCAGCACAGGGATCGCTGCGATCAGCAGGATCGCATGCACCTTGTTCTCCAGGCCGAGCACGCAGAGCGCGGCTGCAAGCCCGACCGCAGCAGGACGCCAGGGGCCGGCGCGGCGCGCCACGATGATCAGGATCATCAAGGCAAGAATGCAGAACGACGCCGCGATCATCTCGCTGCGCAGGATCCGCAGGTGCATCTGCACGCCGCCGGAGAAGGCGAAAGCGGTGACGGCGAGAATGGCGATGCGCCAATCCGACACCAGCCGGCGTGCCAGACAGGCGAAAGAGAGAATGATGGCGCTGGCCGTAAGCAATGCGGCGATACGGCCGGCATGGACGGCACTGGTCATCGCCGCGTCGAAGCCGGCGCGATCCGCCGGCGAGGGGATCGCCGACAAGGTCCAGGCGTCGAGCAGGCCGAGACGGTGCAGCGAGGCGAACCAGGACTTGACCGAGAGGATGGTGAGATAGGCCGGGTGATCGAAGAACACCTGCGCGCCGCCATCGTTCATGGCGAGCGCGTTGTAGATCACCATGAAGTCCATGTCGGCGTTGCGCCAATACGCGGTGAAATAGCCGACGAGGAAGAACGAGACGAGCGACAGCAGCAGCGCCACGGCGACGCCGCCGCGCCAACCGAAGCGCGCGAGACGGTCGAGCGCGTCACGGGACGGAGCCGATGCTCCTGTGACCATTGTCGCCGTCATGCGCGGGCTTGTCCCGCCTGCGCGGCCGAAGCCGCTTCGGCGCGGCGGAGGCCCGCGCATCCACGTCTGCTCCTTTCGGCGCAGGAAGACGTGGATGGCCGGGTCAAGCCCGGCCATGACGATGTGGAAACAGTTGCAACCGCTTCATGCTCCGTCGCGGCTGGCCCGCAGGCGCAGACCTCAACCATCTCAGATCGCCTTGATCTTGAAGAAGGCGAACACGACCATCTTGAGCAGCATCCAGCCGTGGCGGAAGCGCGAGATCTGGGTCTCGCCGTAGCTGCGCGCGGCATAGCGGATCGGCAGGTCGATCGTCTTCAGGTTCAGCTTGGAGGCGCCGAAGATCAGATCGAAATCGCCGAACGGATCGAAATCGCCGAAATAGGCCTTGCCGGCCTTGAGCCGCTGATAGTCGCTGCGGCGCAGCACCTTGGTGCCGCACAAGGTGTCGGTGTAGCGCTGATTCAACAGCCACGAGAACAGATAGGAGAACGTCTTGTTGGCGATGAGATTGAGGAAGCGCATCGCGCCCTCGTCCATCGGATAAACCAGCCGCGAGCCGTTGATGAACTCGCCCTTGCCGGAGCGCAGCGCCTCGAAGAATTTCGGCAGCTGCTCCGGCGGCATGGTGAGGTCGGCATCGAGGATCATCAGCACGTCGCCGCGCGCGGCATCGAACGCCGTGAACACCGCGTCGGCCTTGCCCTTGCCGGGCTGGCGCATCAGCTTGATGTCGTGATCGGGGAACGCCTGGCGCACCCGCTCCATCTCCTCATAGGTGCCGTCCCTGCTGTGGCCCTCGATGAAGATGAGCTCGATGTCAGGACAGAACGCGGCGATGCGCTGCACCGCAGGCTCGATGTTGCCGCGCTCATTGCGCGCGGGCACGACGACCGTCGCCGAGCGGACATCGTCGGTCACGCAGCGCATCGAGCGCGCCACCAGATAATGCCGCAGCGACAGCGCGCGCAAGCCCGGCAGCACGCTGAGGAAGCGGTTGGCGAAGCGGCCGAGGCCGTACAGCCGCAGCGGCGACAGCACGCGCTGCTCGGATTTCACCGGGTCGAAATCCGCGAGCTGCGCGAGATTGCGCAGGTCCGCCGGTGACAGCACGTTCTGCTCCGGCTGCGGCATGCGCAGGCCCATCGCCTCCGCCGCCTTCAGCAGCGGATACCAGAGGTGCGAGAAGTAGCCGATGACGAGCCGGGTCTCGCGCGTGCACAGCGGATGCAGCTGTTCGATGAACTGCTGGCAGTCGTCGAGCGAGCCGATGGTGTCCAGCACCAGGATGACGTCGAACGGACCGGTGACGGCCGCAAGCGTGGCCGGATCCTCGGCATCGCCGGCGATGAAGGTGAGTCCCGGGTGGCGGGTGCGGGCGATCGCGATCTGCTTGTCGCTGAAATCGATGCCGACGCCGTAGGACGGCGCCAGCGCCGCCAAGGTGTCGCCGAGACCGCAGCCGATCTCCAGCACCCGGCTGCCCGGAGGAATCAGGAAGCGGAGATAGCACGCGTCCTCGCCATGGAAGAACGCCGCCTTGTCGCGCCAGCCGGCGCGTTCATCGGCAAAGCGGTTGGCGTGGTCGAGGATGGCGGCCTTGCGCGGCGACAGCGCCTTTGGCGCAGGCGCCGCCATCGCCGCGGCCTGCGGCCGCTCGTGCTCGTCCTGCCGGGCCGGGTCGTCCAACTCTGCCACCTGGTACCATCCTCGTTAGGGTTTCGCGCCTCTCTAGGCCAGCCGGGTTGGGCGGAGTCAAGGCCGCTCGGCGAGGTCCTCCGCTCTGGTCAGTCGGCGCGAGGAGCGCTCCAGCAACCGAACGAAAACGAGACAGCCGCAATCGTTCACGCGGCGCGTGTCGCGCCCGGGCTTTGCGATTCATTCGCGCTCTCGACGTGGGAGGGCGCAGGGAAGGCCGGGAGCCTGCCGCCCCCATGGCCCGCCTGCACAAGAATAAGCAGGCGGCAGTCACCACAGGTTCGGCTGAGACATCCCGGCCTTCCCCGCGCGATGGTCTTAACGGCTGCTCCGCGCTCTCCCCGGGGACCGGGCTTGGCCCCCGTCACCCGCGACGACGCACGAACGTCGTCACGAGCTTGGCGCCAGCATCGGGGCGCCAGGACCACACGGCTTGACCGTCCGCGCGCTGCCAGTCGTCGTGCACAAAGCACCTGGCAGGCCCGCGGCCACCGCTCCCCGCCTCTACGTATCGTGACGACGCGTACGCCCCTTGTGTTCAGAAAGTCTGCCAGAATGCGCGAACGGGCGGTTCTCGCAAAACCGCCCGTCGCTGGATCTGAGCCCGTTACGCCCCAAACGCGGCAGAGCCTGTATCAGAGCGAGGGACAGCTCCGGTGATCTTCCTCAACCCGAACAGTTGCAAGGGCTTCGAGCCCATACAAGGCAAGGAAGGGAGTGGATGATGACACAAATCGTAAACGGTGTCGCTGGCATCGATGTCGCCAAGGACAAGGTCGACGGCTGCATTCGCAAGCTCGGCTTACGGCAGACGTTCCCGAGCAGTTCGCACGGGCACCGCCAGCTCATGGCCTTGCTTCGCAAGCACAAGGTGACAAAGGCCGTCATGGAGGCCAGCGGCGGCTATGAGCGCGAATGGGCCAAGGCGCTGCGCGAGGCGGGGATAGAGGTGCGGATCGTTGATCCCAAACGGGTTCGCAGCTTCGCCTTGTCGGCGGGTCGACTGGCGAAGAACGATACGATCGACGCAGAGATGATCGCCTGGTTCGCCGAGACGTTCGACGAGGCACCGAGCCAGACCTACGATGCTGCACGCGAGGAACTGGCGGGGCTGGTGAAAGCGCGCAAGAACCTGATGGATCTGAAAACCCGTTTGCAGAACCAGAACGAGCATGTTGTACCGGGATTGGCGCAGAAGGCCCATTCCCAGGTGTTGAAGATGCTCGCGGCCCAGATTGCAAAGCTCGAGGCTGCGATCTCCGCCAAGGTCAAGGCGACACCGGAATTTGCCGAGCGCGCCAAGATCATCGAAAGTGTGCCGGGGCTTGCCGGCACGACCTCCGCGCTTCTCATTGCAGGAGCGCCGGAGCTCGGCAAGGTGAGTGACAGGATCGCCGCTGCCCTGATCGGCGTTGCCCCTTATGACGACGACAGCGGCAAGCGCCGCGGCGAGCGTCACATCAAGGGCGGACGACGTTGGGTGAGAAACGGCCTGTTCCTTCCCTGCCTCGGCGCAGCGACGCAACACAATCCGGTGCTCAGCGCCTACTATGAGCGCCTCATCGCCAAGGGCAAGGAGCCAAAAGTGGCGCTCATCGCATGCATGCGCAAGCTGATCATCATCCTCAACACGATGATCGCTCGCGGTGAGAGGTGGAATCCCAAGCCGCTACGGACCGCGGTGAGCTGATCGAGCGCTCTACCGCGCTCGGTCCACGACCGAGCGCATGCCAAGTCCTCAGGACGGCGAGCGGACGGGGTCAAGGCCTTCAGCCGCCGAAGGCGGGGGCGCGTCTCGCGCCAGCCTTGAGGCCGGCCGTTCGCCGGCCTACCTCTCAGCACAGTTGCTCTGCATGAGGACGGGATGTGCGAATACAGCCATTATTTCGGAAAAAAAGCAAGATAAATCTCAGGCGGTCTTACCGCCCGCAGCAGAATTTGTATTTCCTGCCGCTGCCGCACGGGCAGGGATCATTGCGGCCGACCTTCGCCGCGCCCGCCGCTCGCGTCTGCTCCGTGACCACGGCCCGCGTATCCCCCTCGACGAAGCGCCAGGCGCCGTCGTCGCGGCGAAACTGCGAGACCTCGTGATGCTCGATGGTCTTGCCGGCCTCGCGATAGGTCGCGACGAAGCTAACGACGCCATCGGCATCGCCTGCCTGGCCGCGCGTGGTCGAGACGATGCGCAGGCCGAGCCAGGTGGCGCGGGTGGCCCAGTTCTTTGCCGCGGCGGCATCGAACGCACTGCGCCGGTCGGCGGCGAGCGTGCCTTCGACGTAGCCGATGTCGCCGCGTGTGTAGGCCGTGTAGCGCGAGCGCATCAGGGCTTCGGCCGTCGGTGGCGATGCCTCGCCGCTGAGATAAGGACCGCAGCAGCGATCAAAGGGGAGGCCAGAACCGCAGGGACATTGCATGCGGTGACGCTAGCATCGATGGCCGGCGATGGAAATCAAGGCAAACGGCTGCGCCTCGATGTGCGGTCTGCATCTGATCACACCATTCTGCGTCACGGCACCGGACGGCTTCCCGCCGCCGCAAATTGATCGTATCGATCGTTGGTTCCGACCTGACCAGGCGAGGTCTCGCATCTTGATCATGATCGCCAGGCGACTCGCCTTGGTTTCGTTCGCGCTCGTCATTCTGTTCGTCCGGCACGCCTCTGCAGCCGAGCAGACCCGCGCTAGGCAGGATGCGCCGATCCAGCGCGCCGTCTTTGCCGAGGGACGGCTCTGGCTGCTCGACAGTGGAGGCCGGCTGTCGAGCATGCCGGAAGACGGCGAGCGGATCGACGTGGCCACGCCGGATCGGGTGATCGAGCTGTTCGTACAGGATGGACGTGCGGTCATCGTGACCTGCCCGCAGGAGACCTGCTCGCGCTGGACTCCTGTCGAGCGATGGACGGTGCGCCGGCGGGTTGGTGACGATTGGGAGACGGTGGCCGATGTTGCAACGAGAGGCGAGCAGTTCGTGGCCGCGACGTCGACCATCTTGCTGACGGACAGCAGGATGATCGATCTCTCCAGCGGTGGACAATCGGAGACGGCTCTCACCTTGCCGTCCTCCAGTCCAATGCTCGCCCGCCCAAAACCGTTGAAGGAGGGCGAGCATTTCAGGGCCGGGGGGTCCTGGCTGATGACGGACAGCGGGATGATCGATCTCACCGAAGGTAGACCATGGGAGGCGGCTCCCACCTCGCCATCGTCTACTCCGCTGCTCGCCCGCCCAAAGCCGTTGAAGGGTTGGCCGGTCCGCGCCGTCCTGATCACGCCGAAACATGCCTTCGTCGGCTACAATGGCGGAGAGTGGGGCGGCGGGCTGCAGCAGATCGATCGGATGACCGGTATCGTATCCGATATCGACGGCGACCTGTGCGGCGGCAACCTGAACCCGGCGTGCGATCCGGTCAACGGCATCGCAACCATCCCTTGGAAGCCGGACTGCATCGCCGTGGCGGTCGGCCTGATCCACATGCTCCCGCACGGACGCATTGTGGAAGTGTGCGACAACGCGGTCCGCCTGCTCTACACCCACCACATCGAGAACCGTCAAGCGGTATTCCCGACGTACACGACGGCCTTCTTCGGGCTGCAGCGGACGGGTGAGGATCTGCTCGCGGTGGGACATGACGGCCCGTATCAGGTCGGCCCGGGTGACCGCGCCGAATTAATCCCGCTTCCAGAGTTCAAGCAGGCAAACGGCGTCGCCGTGAGCTTCGACTTCGCCGGATTGGTGCTGGTGCTGACGACTGCCAATCAGCGCTTCTCCCTGAGTGGAGCCACGCCGATGCTGGTGCCGCGTTAGGCGCAGGACGCTTGCGCGAGCCTGGTTCGGCGCAGCTTTTTGGTAGTCCAAACACGCCACGTTCGACTATCGCACACCCCTTGCGATCACTGCGCGTTGTCTCAATCCTGGCAGTGCCGCTCACGCGCCGGTTGTGACTCCAAAGACGCAGGTCACCACTCTTCACAGCTGCTGTTGGCGCTACACGCGTCGCGCGGTTTCGAAACCGGCGAATCCGTGTTAACCATTGGTTAAGAACAAGGGTGTTGGGCGCACGGCTGACTGGCCCGGCCCCGCGCGGACCAGAACCTTCCGGACGCCGCCTCATTACGTGGCGCTCCGTGACCGCAAGCCTACCGCATCATCAGCGGATCAGGGCGCGGAAGATGCCGACGAATTCTTCGCGCGACGCCAGCCAGGCCGCAAGAACGACAGGTCCGCTCAAGGCGGGCCGAGGGCTCGATTCCCGATCATATGTCCACCTGATGCCGGCGCGATGCGCGTGCGTGCAAACGCAGCTTCGTGCCCATCACGACCGATTGGAGCAGCCCCGATGGCTGATGAGTCCGTAATCGCATCGATCATTCCCTGGCAGCAGCCGAAAACGGCCAAGTCGCGCCCGAAGCGCGCGCCCGTCGTGAAACCGCGCCCGCGCCCGAGGCCGAAGAAAGCGAAGGCGGCGCTGGACGACGAGATGCTCGGCTCCGAGACGCTGATCATGCCGGACTTCCTGGAGTACGTGAACGAGCCGTCGAAGACGCCGTTCGTCGCCGATCCTTCGCGCACGGAGGCGGCGGCGAGCGCAGCCGCTGCCGCGATCCCGGCCGCAGCCATGCCGGCCACGATGGCGCCGCGCGAGACGTCAGTCGCGATGGAGGGCGAGATCGTCCCGGCGAGCGCGCCAGTGGCGCCAGCCAAGGCCGTTCGCCCCCGTCTCTCGGCCTCGTCGATCCTGCTGCAGATGGCCGCCCTCGCGCTGGCCGCCGTCGGCATGGCCATGAACGGCTGGTTCGCGCATTCGCTGGGATCGAGCAGCACGGCCGGCTGGATGTTCCTTGCGATCGGCGTGACCGCCGACCTCGTCGCACTGGTGATGCCGACCTGCGCCGCGCGGCTGTGGCAGGGGCGCCATCGCGCCTCGGCACTGGCCGGCTGGATCGTGTGGGTGATGACCTTCGTGTTCGCGGTCACCGCCGGCATCGGCTTCGCCTCGACCAACATCAGCGATGTGACCCTGGCGCGCGCCTCGCGCGTGACGCCGGCGGTGCAGGCCGCACAGACCGCGCTGGCCGATGCCATGACCGCGCGCGACCGCGAGTGCAAAGGCGGCGTCGGCAAGTTCTGCAGGGAGCGCGAGGCAGCGGTGGCCGAGCGCCGGCAGGCGCTGGACGCCGCGATGGCCGCCGTGAGCCAGACCGCCGATCCGCAGACCGAGGCCGCGATCAAGCTGGTGGCATGGGTGTCGCGCGGGCTGGTCAAGCCCTCGGCCGACGACTTCGTCATGCTCCGCCTGATCCTGCTGGCGCTCTTGCCGCAGATCGGCGGCATCCTGCTGATGGTCGGGCGCAGGGTGTAGCTTAGCCGGTCTGCACCGGCGGCTCGTCGAAATAGACCCGCGACCGAACTCAGTCGCGGCGCGACCGCGACTTGGTTGACCGGGTGGCTGCCTGCCACGCCTTCTCGAGCGCCTCGCGCATGAGATCGGCGTCGACACCCGCAAGCGAGACGCTGGTCCAGCCCTGGTCGCCCCACCTGTTGGGCAGGCGGCGGAAGGCGGTCGGCTTCAGGCCGACGTAGAATTCCTGCCCCTCCGGCGTGAGTAGCAGGTTGGCGGATTGTTCGTCCGCGGCCAGGGTCGCGAAGATGCGGTGCACCTTGAATGCTCTGCGGTCGAAATGCGCCGCCTCCGTCGTGCCTTGGAATGACAGGGCGATGGCGCGAAGTTGATGTCCGGTCATTTGATTGACATTCGCATGCTCACATCCACGCGCTCAGATCAGCATCCATCTATAGCGACCTATCTATGGAAGTCAGCGCTGAGTCAGCCGCCTTCTTCCTCGTCTCGATGATCGCGCACGGGAACGTGAGCCTCTGGCAGGACCGGGCTTGATGCAGGTCAAAACTATACGGATTGGTTTCGACATAGGTTTGCAACCGAGCCTAGCAACGGAGGGCACCATGCCGACGCAGAGCACCATGCATTTCTACCTGAACTGGGCCAAGGAGCGGATCGACGAGATGGATGCTGCGCTCGCCTCGATCGAGGTGAAGGCAACCGAGGCCAAGGCGGAGTCCAAGGTCAAGGCCGACGAGATCATCGCGGATCTGACGAAGCGGCGCGGTGAATTCGAGGCCCTGCTCAAGACGCAGATGGACGCCGGCGAAGCCGCACTGGCCAGCGCGAAGACCGAGTTGGACAAGCAGTGGACTGGGTTCGAAACCCAGATGAAGGCGTATTTCGACAATGCCGGCAGGCAGGTCGAGCAGCAGCAGGCAACGTTCAAGGACATCGCGGCGGCGCAGGCGAAGGCGTGGCGCGAGTCGGCCGACAGGTTTCGCGATGCGGCAAGCAAGGTGACGACGACCGGGACCACCGATCTCGACGCCGTGCTGACGCAACTCAAATCCGACGCGGCCAAGGCTGGAACTCATCTGGAAAAGCTGCGGCAGACGGGCAGCGAGTCCTGGTCGGTGCTGAGCACGGCCTTGAGCGAGTCCCGCAAGGCGTTCGACCAAGCCAATCAGGCGGCCTGGAACGCCTTGAAGGGGTCCGGCGCGAAGAGTTGAGCCGGCCCGGTTCGGAACGACCCCTGAGGTGGCGTGCACCGCGAGAGAGATCGTGGTTTCGCGCGAGCGATGGTCTTTGGTCTTTGCGGGATGAGCTTCCGGGCAGGCAACAGCACCGCAGTTCGGGACGCAACGATCTGCAGCAGCAGCCTCCCCGATGGCGCGGACCACGGAGTCGCCCTCGTTTGCTGGCGAGACGGCGGAACGCGACCAGCGTCAGCCCAATATAATAGATCTCCTGCTTCTCCGATGTGAGCAGGAGGTTGGCAGATCGTTCGCCGTCAGCAAGTGACGCAAAGATGCGCTTGACCTTGAATGCCCGCCGATCGAAATGCGCACCCTCGAACCGGAGGCGATGGCGCGAAACCGATGCCCGGTCATGTCAACGGACGTCCATCCGCCGATGCCCCGGCGCGGACATTCGCATTCCCATGCAGATGCTAGATCCGCTGCGCTAGTTCTGCGGCAGAATGACCGTGGGTGCGCCGTCGGTGGTGTTCGACGAAATGTTGTTGTTCTTGAACGATCCGATCTGACCTCCGGTCGCGAGCAGACCCGTCCCATTGTTCTGGACGCTCGAGCTGGCGAGAATGGCGGCCGCCTGCGCCACGCCGGTCGCGGCGATCCCGGCGCCTGCATTGTGCGACGAGGTCGTCCGGTCCACGAACACCACCGACGAGACCACGCCCGCCGAATTGGTGGCGATGCCATTGCCGGTGTTTCCGGTCACCACGCTGTCACGTACGGTCACTTCGGCGGTGCCGCCGCCGCCCGTGCCGTCGATCAGGAAACCATTTGCGTTGTTGGCGAGCAGACTGCGGTCGATCACGCCGGATACGGTCGTGGCGCCGGCGCGTCCGAACACCTTCACGCCGCCGAAGGTGGCCGAGCTGCCGTTGTTCGTGACGAGCGAATTGGAGACCAGAAGCTTGCCGGGCGTGGTCGGCGTGAACAGGATTCCCCATTGTGAGAAGCCGAAGATCTTGCAGTTGTACACGACCAGCGAGCCGCCGCTGTTGAACAGGATGCCGTTAAGTCCGGCGGCAGCCACCCCGTCGAACACGAGGCCCTCGAGATATACGGAGTCGGCTGCGGCGGCCGCCACGACGATGCCGTTGGTCCCGGACACCAGGACCCCGGCAACGCCGGACTCGGCGACGATGCGGATCGATTTCGTAATGGTCACCGCGCCATATCCGCCTGGGTCGAGCGTGTTGATCTCGCCGCCTGCGGCGGTCTTCGAGATGGCGCCGGCAAACGTCTTGCACGGGGCCGTCCGGCTGCAGGGGTTGGCGTCGTCGCCGACGCCCGAGACCCACGTGCGCGTGGCCTGCGCATGGGCCTCGCCCCATCCGAGAGCCAGCCAGATCGCACAAACCATCATCATGACAACACGGACTGTCTTCACGGCATATCCTCGCGCTTGATGGAAGTGAACCAATCGAAAAGAACCACAGGAGTGGTCAAGGCAGCTTGACCGGCGTGCTCTGGAATTTCTGGCCGGGAGGCGCACCTTCCGGATACATGTCGAAAGCCAGGACCGGCGGCGCGCCGTCGGCCGCGAACTCGAATTCGGCCCTTCCCTGACCTTCATCCTCGGTCTTGATGTCGCCGAGCGATCTCACGCACTTCAGAAAGAAATGATAGGCGGTGTCCGGCGCCGCAGTGATTGCAACTTTCACTTGCAATTTGCCATCGGCCTGCCGCGTCACCTGAACCGTGCCGCCGATCCGCGCGGGATCGTCGGCCTTCACATCGGAATTGGTGCAATCCGAAGTGTCCTGGCGCACGAGGAACGCTTCGGCGGGAGGTGATCGATCCCCGCTCTGGGCACCGGCGGGCAATGCGGCCATCGGCCCCGCAAGGACAATCAGCGAAAGCAGCAGTCGGCACGGGCGCGGCAGGCTGCACATCTGGACCTCTCCATGTCGTTCGGGTCGAGCGTCATTCAGGTTGGGGTCGTTCAGGTTGGGGTCGTTCAGGTTGGGGGTCGTTCAGGTTGGGTGTCGTTCAGGTCGGCGACCGGTGCAGCCGATCGGAAAAACCCGATCGATCGCGCCGCGCATCCATCCTCGAAATGAAATTCAACTGCCCGAAATCAGAGTTTTGGTGGTGTTTGTTTGCGAAATTCGTCAATGGCGGATGGAAGTATCAAAGGCCTGGAAACGCAGCCTTGAACGGTAGTATGACCCAAAACTTGTCAACTTGAAATGGAAATCCATGCTGCAACGCCTGCGAGCGAGGCGGCCGGCCCATGTCAGCGACGGCTCATTGGTGCCGACGCCCAGCGGCGCTTGCTTGGCCTGACGCCGCGCCCGGCACGGCGAGGTCCATCAGCCCCAGCCGGGCCAGGGCCGCTCGCGCCGCGGGAAGTGCGATCGCGCCGCATTTTTATTAGTACGTCGGCCGACATCGGCGCCTAACGCCGTCCGCCGGCTGAACCGTCATCGAGCTCCATAGCTCCGAGCGAACCTGCGCCTGCTCCGGGGTGTGATCACCCGCCTTCGCGACCGCTCCGCGGCGGCGCGCCACTGAGGCCGGGATTGATGGCCAGCGTTGCTCCGGCGGCGCCGCCGGCCTCATAGGCGGTCGTCGACACCATGCGGCTGGTGCTGCGCTGAGACCGCAGCTTCAGGTCGAGCTTGGCGAACTCGGCGTCAACCACCGAGGTTTTGAGGACGACCAGCCCGCGGCCGGTGGTTTCGTTGACCTGGTCGCGGCCGGCCTTGATCGCCACCAGCCGGTCCGCGATCGAGGCCACCATGCCCAGCGCAAAGGACGCATTGGCCAGATGCCGCTCCTGGTGCCGGAACCGGCCGTAGTCCGCGGAGGTCTTGAAGCGGCCGAGCTCGGCGCGCACCGCGTTGTCGATCAATTCGGCCAGATAATGCGCCACCTCGATATCGGCGCCGAGACCGAAGAACACATAGCGGTGCTCGCCGGCGGCAGTCTTCTCGCGCCAGACCCGGCAATCGCAGAAATGCGCGATCGCGCCGATGCAATCGTCGAGCGGAATTCGCTTCTTGCGATGGGTCTCGTAGACCTTCCGGTCACACGGCGCCTCGCGCAGCTCGACGTCGGAGAGCGACAGATCGTGCCGATCAAGCAGCTCGGCGACCTTGGCGGCGGCGGACAGCGCCTCGTCCTCGGTGCAGCCATTGGCGATGGTCTTGGCGCGCAACGCCTGAATGCGGAGCTTCAGCTTGTCCAGCGCGGCAGGATTGAACGTCTGGTCCACCGATCGCAGCCCTGAGAAAACCCGACCGATGGGCACCGGGCGGATCGAGTGGCGGAGAGGGAGGGATTCGAACCCCCGATAGGCTTGCACCTATGCCGCATTTCGAGTGCGGTGCATTCAACCACTCTGCCACCTCTCCGGGCGCAAATCAGGAGCGGTGCCCCCGTGGTTGGGCGCCGTTCTAGGGCACGGCGGTGGGAGTGACAAGGCAGCCGGCCGAATTTTTCCCGCGTGCGGTCCGCTGGGGGAAGCGGACCGCACGCGGCGGTTCGACGACGGGACCGCCGAACCGCCGCTCTTCCGGGACCCGGATTGACGCGGGCCCTTCGAAGAGCTCGACACGTCGTGCCCTCGTCAGCGGAACAGGTCGAAATGGTAGTTCAAGCCGACCCGCACCGCGTGGATCTTGGCCGCCCGCCAGTCCGGCAGATTGTCGTGCTTGAGGTCGGTGTAGAGATATTCGAGCTTGGCCGACCATTTCGGCTGGAACGCCCATTCGGCGCCGCCGCCGGCGGTCCAGCCCATCTTCATCTTGTGGATCGGTCCGTCCTTCAATTCGCCGGCAGCGAGGCCTGCCGTGCCGTACAGCCACAGGCGGGAATCGAGCACCGCGATGCCGGCCCGCGCGCGGCCGGACGTGAGCCACGGCACGCTGACGGCCGGATTGACGAGGTCGCCCTTGCGCGACAGGCCGGCGAATTCGATGTCGTTCTCGATGCCGACCACGAACATCGGCGAGATCTGGTAGTTGTAGCCCGCCTGCAGACCGCCGATCACGCCGGACAGCTTGCCGCCGTTGGCACCGGCAACGTTCGTGAACGCATCTTTGCCGGTGAAGGCGCCGCCGACATTGGCGCCGGCATAGAAGCCGGTCCAGGAAAACGGGGCCGGCGCAGCCGCGTAGGCCGGCGCCTTGTATGTCGTCGCCGCCAGGTCCGCCGCCTGCGCCCCGCCGCAGGCCAGCGCGGCCACCGCCATGGCCATCGGATATCTCGCGCGTCTGATCGTCATGTCCTCACACTCCGTTCGGCGCGAGATCGCGCCGTCAAAATCCCACCCCAATTGGGATGTTGACTTATAAAACCGACCAGACGGTTTGTAAATAGACAGGAGCAGCGGAGGGACAATTCCGTGGCTGGATTGAGGAGGTGCGACGCCGGCGGAGGCGCTCGGCAGGGCGACGAGAGGGCGGGGAAAGAAAAAGGTGGGACCGCCGTACGCTGACACATGCCGGCGGTCCCGTGTCGCTACATCTTGGGGAAACCGACGGAAGAGACGGGGGTCAATCCGGCCGGCCTGAGCGACGGGTCGACCCTGCGGCATCAGCGCGTGCATCGCAACGCAAACCGTTTCTTAACCTAACCAGTCAAGGTTACCGGGCTCCCCGCTATCCTTTTGGTTGTGCATCGATTTCCTACTTCCGGGATCGGGCGGTGCTGGGCGGCCACAACCATGCTGCTTTGCAGCATGCCGGTCGCGCCCCTGGGAGAGGCCGATCCGCTGGGTGGCGCTGCTGACCGGTTCCAGCGCTAGGCCTTGGCCTTCTTCTTGGTCGCCTTCTTGTCGTCCGCCGTGTTGTCCTTGCGGCCATTGTCCCGGCGGCGATTGGTGAAGCGGGCATTGCCGAGCCCGGTGCCGATGGTCAGCACGCCCCAGCGCTCGAACTCCTGCATGAACGGCACCTCGGAGAGGCCCTGCACGACGCCGTCATTGTGCATCAGCACCGCGGTGTCGTGCTCGCCGATCACCGGGATCGCCTCGACCAGGCTGGCCGGCAGGTTGAACTTGCTGCTCTCCCAATTGCCCGGCAGGTTCTGCGCGCCTTTCTCGATCGAGCCGTCCGCGTTGATGACGCCTGGACAGGCGATGCCGATGAAGGGGGCGAGCCGCAGGCCCTCGGTGTCGGCCTCCTCGATCAGCCCCTTCAGCATCTTGGCGAGCCGCTTGACCGCCCCTTCCCGCGTCGGCTCGTCATCGGCATGCCGCCACAGATCGGACTTCCAGACCGAGGCCTTGGAGAGATCCGGCGCCTTCTTCCGGGCGGTCTCGACGACGCCGCAGCGGATGTTGGTGCCGCCGATATCGACGGCGAGGATGCTGTCATGCGCCTCGAAGATCCAGGATGGCGCCAGATGCAGCGCACCGATCAGCCCGGCATCGTCGGGGTGATAACGGATCGGCTCCAGCTCGACGGCAAAACCCTCGTCTTTCAAGATGATCTCGGTACGGGCGATGGCGAGCTCGCCGAGCCGGGAATCGCGAAAGCCGCCGCCGACCACGATGCATTCGGTCTTGGCCCAGGCCTTGGTGCCGAGGAAGCGCCGGGTGACGTAGGCGAGCTCCTGGGCAAATTCCTCGATCGCCGAATGCACCACCGCCGATGCCTCGGTGTCGTCGCCAACCAGAATGGCATCCAGCACCTTCTTGCTGATGGTCTCGCTGTCCTCGTCGCCGAACGGGTCCTCGCCCGATTTGCGCAAGGGTTTGCGCCTGCGTTCCAGGATCTTGCGGAAGGCACCCTTGGAGGCGCGGTCGCCGAGGAAGCCGTCCTCGTCCTTGAGCTCGATGTTGAAGCTGTCGATCTCGACCGACGGCAGCCGCGCGGCGCCGTGGAGGGCGATGCCCGTGGTGATCATGACGTCGTCGGCCATGGGGTCCCTGCCCTGTTTGCGATTGGGCCAGGACAACGACGGAGGGAACTGTTGGTTGCTTGGGGGGAGGGCGAATAGGGAACAGCGAATAGGGTGCGGCCGGCGGGCCCCGGTCGCGTTCCCCTGCTCGCTATTCGCTGCTCCCTATTCGCCCTCTTCCCTTGACTCATCGGCCCGGCCGGCTATAAGCCCCCGATCGACCGGCGCGGGTTTCTCGCGCCGTTTGCTGTTGCGGGTATCCCTGACGGCCTCGGCCATCGGGGCGCGCAGACCGGCCCCGATCGGGCTGGACCACATGAACCATAACGACTGAACAAGAAGCCGACCCGGGGCCATCAGGCTTCGAGGCCGGGATCGAACACGAAGGATGAAAACGATGTTCGCAGTCATCAAAACCGGCGGCAAGCAATACCGCGTCGCCCCGGATGATGTGCTCGAGATTGGCAAGATCGACGGTGAACCCGGTACGATCGTGCAACTGAACGAAGTGCTGGTGGTCGGTGGCGACACCCCGGTGCTGGGCCTGCCCGCCGTGGCTGGCGCGTCCGTGGCCGCCGAGGTGCTGGACCACAAGCGCGGCCCCAAGGTGATCTCGTTCAAGAAGCGCCGCCGCAAGAATTCGCGCCGCAAGCGCGGCTACCGGGACGAGCTGACGCTGATCCGGATCACCGAGATCCTGACCGACAACGCCAAGCCGACCGTCGGCCCGCGCCCGAAGAGGGTCAAGGCGGAAGCGCCGGCCGCCGACGCAGCCGAGTAAGCGTGTCGGCGCGCGTGGCGCGCCGTACCAGCTTGAATCTCATCGCGCGCGGATTTTTCGTCCGCGCTTTGGCAAATGTGAATGATCCCTTGGCGGAATCACGCTAAGGATGATCCTAGAGATCGGAGACGAGCGATGGCTCATAAAAAGGCAGGCGGTTCATCCCGCAACGGACGCGACTCCAAGGGCAAGCGTCTCGGCGTCAAGGCGTTCGGCGGCGAGCGCGTGATCCCCGGCAACATCATCGCGCGTCAGCGCGGCACGACCTGGCATCCCGGCCTCAATGTCGGCATGGGCACGGATCACACCATCTTCGCGAAGGTCGAAGGTTTCGTTGAATTCCATGACCGCGCCAACCGCACGTTCATTTCGGTGCGTCCGGTAGCCGCAGAGGCTGCTGAATAACGGTGGAACAACATGCGTCCGCCGGGTCCTGATGAACCGGCGGAGCGCGAGATGGCTCCAGGGGAGGCGGGACAACCGGCCTCCCCTTTTCATTTTCGCTGATCCCCAGCTGATCCCTAAGCGTCGATGGAGCCCGACATGCTGCAGGACATCACGACTCCCACCTTGCGCGAGGCAAGACCTTGCGTCCTCGAGACTGAACGGCTGACCCTGCGTCCGCCTGTTTTCGCGGACGTCACCGCCATTGCCCGTCTCGCCGATGATTACCGCATCGCCGAAAACACCCGCCGCCTCCCCCATCCCTATTCCGCCGTCGACGCCGCCCGCTTCGTGCGCGCGCTGGCGGAGAACTCCGGCGAGACCGCCTTCCTGATCACGCATCTCGATGCGCCGATCGGCATCGTCGGCATCAATCGCCCCGCGCCCGGCCGCGCCGAGCTCGGCTACTGGCTCGGCGTCGATCATTGGGGGCGCGGCTTCGGCACCGAGGCGGCGCGGGCCGCGATCGATTATTTCTTCGAGGAGAGCGAGGACGATGGGCTGCTGGCGCATGCGCGGGTCAGCAACCCTGCCTCGCGCAACATCCTGGAGAAGTGCGGCTTCCAGTGGACCGGCGTCGAGCTGCATCGCTTCGAGGTGCTGGGCTCGTCGGCGCCGGTCGACGCCTTCCGCCTGAGCCGCGGCGTCTGGGCCTCGCTGAAGGCCTGGGCCAATGCGGGGCGGCGACGGTAGGGCTAATCACCCTCCCCCTCCAGGGAGGGTCGCATCTTAGGCCGGCGGGTTCACCGCGCCTTGCCCCTGGCCCAGGCTGCGTTCGCGCAAGTAGATGTAGAGGCCGGCGCCGATGATGACGGTGGCGCCGATGATGGTCGCCGGATGCGGCACGTCGCCGAACACGACGAAGCCGAACAGCACCGCCCACACGATCATCGTGTACTGATAGGGCACGACCACCGAGGCCGGCGCGAGCTTCAGCGAGCGGTTGACGCAGAACAGCGCCGTCACCGAGATAATACCGGCGGCGGCGAACAGCACCAGGCTGCCGGGCGTCGGCGTCACCCAGCCGAACGGCGCCATGGCAGCGCCGAGCAGGAAGGTGCCGACGAATTGCGATGACGCCATCACGATGTCGGGCGTGGCGCGCAGCGAGCGTGTGATCAGCATCAGCACGGCAAAGGAAAAGCTGCCGCCGAGCGCGATCAGCGCCGGCAGGCTGAAGGTCTGCGCTGACGGTCGCAGCGCGATCAGCACGCCGCAGAAGCCGATCAGGATCGCCGTCCAGCGCCGCCAGCCGACATGCTCGCGCAGCACGATGGCCGACAGCGCGGTGACGAAGATGGGCCCCGCAAGATAATAGGTGATGACGTCGGCGAGCGGCAGATAGACGGTGGCCAGGAAGAACGCCGCGACCTCCAAGGTCGACAGGACCACCCGGACGAACTGCAGCCACGGCCGCTCCAGGCGCATGAAAGCGGTGCGGTCGCGCCAGACGAACGGCGCCAGCAGCAGCAGCGCCGCACAGGCGCGCAACCATAGCAGCTGCCCGACGGCATAGGTCGAGACCAGGAACTTGCCCAGCGCGTCGCCGAACGAGAACATCGCAATCGACAGCAGCATCAGGCCGATGCCGGCCAGCCGCGCCGCGCGTTCATCGTTCTGGGTGGAGATTCGGGACAGCACGCTCATGATGGCGCTGCCTTATCAGGCTGTCCGGCTTGGCTCCAGCCGTTCCGCCGTGCGCGTGGCGCGGCTCAGCCGCAACCCTTGTGCAACCCTTATGCAGCCCTCGCGCAACGCTGACATACCGCTCGAAATTAAGGCTTCGGCCGAAAACGGCGAAATCCGCGGTTGCCGCCACGCCCTGCCTCGCCTACGTAAGGCCCATCATGAAATTCCTCGATGAAGCCAAGGTCTATATCCGCTCCGGCGACGGCGGCAACGGTTGCGTTGCGTTCCGGCGGGAGAAGTACATCGAGTTCGGCGGTCCGTCGGGCGGCAATGGCGGCCGCGGCGGCGACGTCATCATCGAGGTGGCCGACGGTCTCAACACCCTGATCGACTACCGGTACCAGCAGCATTTCAAGGCCCAAAAGGGCGGCAATGGCGCGGGCAAGGACTGCCACGGCGCCGGCGGCAAGTCGATCACGCTCAAGGTGCCCGTTGGAACCCAGATCTTCGATGAGGACCGGGAAACCCTGATCCACGATTTTACCGCTCTGGGCGAGACCTTCGTGCTCGCCGAAGGCGGCAATGGCGGATTCGGCAATGCGCACTTCAAGTCGCCGACCAACCGGACGCCGCGCAACGCCAATCCCGGCCAGCCCGGTGAGGAACGCTGGATCTGGCTGCGGCTGAAACTGATCGCCGATGCCGGCCTGGTCGGGCTGCCCAATGCCGGCAAGTCGACCTTCCTGTCCAAGGTCTCGGCCGCCAAGCCCAAGATCGCCGATTATCCCTTCACCACCCTGCATCCGCAGCTCGGCGTGGTGAACGCGGACGGCCGCGAATTCGTGCTCGCCGACATCCCCGGCCTGATCGAAGGCGCGCATGAAGGCGCCGGCCTCGGCGACCGCTTCCTCGGCCATGTCGAGCGCTGCCGCGTGCTGCTGCATCTGGTCGACGCCACCTGCGAGCACGCCGGCAAGGCCTACAAGACCGTGCGACACGAGCTCGAGGCCTATGGCGGCTTGCTCACCGACAAGCTCGAGATCGTCGCGCTCAACAAGATCGATGCCGTCGATGCGGACGAGTTGAAGAAGCAGAAGGACCGGCTGAAGCGCGCCGCCAAGAAGACGCCGCTGCTGATGTCGGGTGCAACCGGTGACGGCGTCAAGGAAGCCCTGCGCAAGCTCGCCGACCTGGTCGCCGAGTCGCCGGTGTCCACCAAGGCGAAGAGCGCGATCGACAGCGCTGCCGCCAGCGAGCCGTGGGCCGCGCCGCCGTCGCCGCAAGGCTGACGCCTGCGCTCGTACTTGTTTTGCCGGCGCTGGCTTGCGAAACTCCCCAGCACTCATCGCCACCCAGTCCACTCCCGTGCAGACCGCGTGCCAGCCACGCCCCTGTCGTCACGATGCGGGACTGAACCGACCCGTTGACGCCATGGCCAGCCCCCGTCTCGAAAATTTCCGCCGCATCGTCGTCAAGGTCGGCTCGTCGCTGCTGGTCGATTCCGAGGCCGGCGAGGTGCGCGCCTCCTGGCTCACGGCGCTGGCGGCCGACATCGCGCGGCTGCACGGCCGCGGCTGCGAGCTGCTCGTCGTCTCCTCCGGCTCGATCGCGCTCGGCCGCAGCCGCTTGAAGCTGCCGCGCGGGCCGCTGAAGCTGGAGGAGAGCCAGGCGGCCGCCGCGGTCGGCCAGATCGCGCTGGCGCGGACCTGGTCGGAGGTGCTGGGCGCCCACGGCATCGGCGCCGGCCAGATCCTGGTCACCCTGCAGGACACCGAGGAGCGCCGCCGCTATCTCAACGCCCGCTCGACCATCGCCAAGCTGCTGGAGTGGCGCGCGGTGCCGGTCATCAACGAGAACGACACGGTGGCCACTGCCGAGATCCGCTATGGCGACAATGACCGCCTCGCCGCCCGCGTGGCGACCATGGCCAGCGCCGATCTGCTGGTGCTGCTGTCGGACATCGACGGCCTCTACACCGCCCCGCCCGCACAGGATCCGAATGCGCGGCTGATCCCCGTGGTCGAGAGCATCACTGCCGACATCGAGGCGATGGCCGGAAGTGCCGCCTCGGAGTTCTCGCGCGGCGGCATGCTGACCAAGATCGAGGCGGCCAAGATCGCAACGACAGGCGGCACCCACATGCTGATCGCCTCCGGCAAGATCGAGCACCCGCTGCGGGCGATCGCCGATGGCGGCCGCTGCACCTGGTTCCTGACGCCCGCCAATCCTGTCACCGCGCGAAAGCGCTGGATCGCGGGCTCGCTGGAGCCGAAGGGGACGCTGACGATCGACGCCGGCGCGGTCAACGCGCTGCGCGCCGGCAAGAGCCTGCTGCCGGCCGGTGTCATCAGGGTCGACGGCCAGTTCGCCCGCGGCGACGCCGTCGTCGTACGCGGACCCGATACCCATGAGATCGGCCGCGGTCTCGTGGCCTATGACGCCGACGATGCCGAACGCATCAAGGGCCGCTCCTCGCCGGACGTGGCGACGATCCTCGGCGTCTCCGGCCGCGCCGAGATGATCCATCGCGACGATCTGGTGATCGGCCCGGCGGGGGTGGGGCCGGTCGGATGATCAGTCATTGCGCTTCAGCTCACTCTCGAAGCTGCGCCCGCCATACGCCACCGTGACAATTTCCACGTGCGCCTTGAGGACGCGAAAGGCAATCGTGACCCGGCGTTCGAAACCGATTGTGCGCAGGCCCTTCAGAATATCGTCCCGTCTGGTGCCGCGCTCAGGGAAATGCGCCAGCGCCATACAGGCGTCGTGTAGCCGTCGGACGTAGGCAATCGCTACGGCTGGGCTGCTGTTGTCCGCAATGTAGTCGTAAAGAGCAGTCAGCTCGGCGTTGGCTTCGTCACGAAAGACGACCTTATGCGCCACGCTTGCTGGCTTTCACACGACGCGCGTGCCGAGCTTCCAGCCGCTCGAACACGGTCTCCGCCGGGATGCTGGGTTTCTTGTTGGCCAGCGAGGCCTTGACCTTGCTCCGTAGGAAATCGTCGTAGACCGCCCCACGTTCGTCCAAAGCGCGGAGCGCATCGGCAAATACGTCATTGACGTTATCATAATGGCCCTTTTCCAGCTGACGCTGCAAAAGGGACTGCTCTTTGGCGCTCAGTTCGATCTGAAAGGCTTTGCTTCCCATGGCACCCAGTCTTTCGTTACCGACCAAGTTTAGCATGGCGGTCCCCGTCATGTCCTGCCGGCCGGGCTGTGGGTCCCTTCCCTGCAGCTCGTCGATCCGCATCTCCTGGTCCTCTCGCTCTTCGCAAGCGGCCTTTTTCCATGCTAGAACATCACCTTAATTCAAGGTTGAAACGCCCATGACCGCGCCCCTGAAAGCCATCGACGGCAGCGCCGATCTGCCCGTGCTGATGAACGACCTCGCGCAGCAGGCGCGCGCCGCCGCGCGCGTGCTGTCGCTGGCGCCGGCCGAGCAGAAGAACCAGGCTCTGGAGGCGATGGAGCGGCTGATCCGCGATCGTTCCGATGCCATCATCGCGGCCAACGCCGAGGACGTCGCCGAGGCAAAAGCCGCCGGCATGACCTCATCCTTCCTCGACCGCCTCACCCTGACGCCCGGCCGGGTCGCCGCCATGGCCGACGGCGTCGCGGTCGTGCGTGGCGTCGCCGACCCCGTCGGCGTCGTCACCGAGAGCTGGCAGCGGCCGAACGGCATGACCATCGAGCGCGTCCGCGTGCCGCTCGGCGTCATCGCCGTGATCTTCGAAAGCCGTCCCAATGTGGCGGCCGATGCCGGCGTGCTGTGCCTGAAGTCCGGCAACGCGGTGATCCTACGCGGCGGCTCGGACTCGTTCCGCTCCTGCCGGGCGATCCATGAATGCCTGGTCGATGGACTGCGCGAAGCAGGCCTGCCGGACGCCGCGATCACGCTGGTGCCGACGCGCGACCGCGCGGCGGTCGGCCTGCTGCTCTCCGGCCTGAACGGCGGCGTCGATGTGATCGTGCCGCGCGGCGGCAAGAGCCTCGTCGCCCGCGTCGAGGCCGAGGCGCGGGTGCCGGTGTTCGCGCATCTCGAAGGCGTCAATCACGTCTATGTCGATGGCGCCGCCGATCTGGAAATGGCCAAAGCGATCGTGCTGAACGCCAAGATGCGCCGCACCGGCGTCTGCGGCGCGGCCGAGACGCTGCTGGTCGATCGCGCGAGCGCCGACAAGATCAAGCCGCTGGTCGACATGCTGATCGGCGCCGGATGCGAGGTTCGTGGCGATGCGGCCGTACGAGAGGCCGATGCGCGGGTGAAGCCGGCCAGCGACGAGGACTGGGACACCGAATATCTCGACGCCATCATCGCCGCCAAGGTGGTCGACGGTGTCGCGGGAGCGATCGCCCACATCCACGAGCACGGCTCGCACCACACCGATGCGATCGTCACCGAGGACAATGTCGTAGCCGACAAGTTCCTCAACGAAGTCGACTCGGCAATCGTGCTGCACAATGCCTCGACCCAGTTCGCCGACGGCGGCGAGTTCGGCTTTGGCGCAGAAATCGGCATCGCCACCGGCAAGTTCCATGCACGCGGCCCGGTCGGCGTCGAGCAGCTGACGAGCTTCAAATACCGGATTCACGGCACCGGGCAGACGCGACCATGATCGCTGCACCCCGTGGTTGAGTTGCGCGGGCCGCAAGCGGGGCAGCCGTGACCGACGCCACAGCCTCGCGCCAAGCGATCCGCCAGGCGCTGCCGCCCTACAGCGATGGCATGCGCATCGGCCTGCTCGGCGGCTCCTTCAATCCGCCCCATCAGGCGCACCGCGCGATCAGCCTGTTTGCGCTGAAGCGGCTGCAACTCGATCGCGTGTGGTGGCTGGTGACGCCGGGAAATCCGCTCAAGAACAATGGCGAACTGCATGCGCTTGCCGAACGCGCGGAGGCGGCCCGCAAAGTCGCGGCCGATCCGCGCATCGAGATCAGCTGTCTCGAATCCGTCATCGGCACCCGATACACTGCCGACACGATCGATTATCTGCGCCGGCGCGCCTCCCGCCTGCGCTTCGTGTGGATCATGGGCGCCGACAATCTCGCGCAGTTCCATCGCTGGCAGAAGTGGCAGCACATCGCGGCCCAGGTTCCCATGGCCGTCGTCGATCGTCCGCCCCGCAGCTTCCGCGCTCTGAACGCACCTGCGGCACGGGCGCTGGCCCGCTATCGCATCCCCGAGGCGGACGCCAGCCGCCTTGCGGACCGGACCGCTCCCGCCTGGGTCTACCTGACCGGCCTCAAATTGAGCCTGTCCTCGACCGGGCTGAGGAACCCGGACGGCAGCTGGAAGTCGTTTTGAGATGCATCGCGCGGGCTGCTGCGTCCAGGCGGCATTGGATGTGCATGGAACTTGCTGCCCCGCCACGGTCCGAGACGGGTCGGTCGAGACGTCGGACCGGACAACCGGGGGTACTGGATTGTTGAAACCGTTAACCCCACATGCCTAGTATGGTCAGCAGGTCCGGATTCGGCCTGCGATACAGTGAAAGGAATGGTCCCTGACCACATCTGTATTGTCCCAGTCGGCCTTGCCCAAGACGCCCAAGGCAGCGACTTCAAAGGCAACGACTTCCAAGTCAACGACTGCCACGTCGGCGCGTAAGACTTCGAGCCAAGATGCGGCCTTGCAGGCGCAACCCGACGCCGACAAGACCCTGCGCACGATCCTCTCCCGCCTCGAGGACATGAAGGCGGAGGAGACGCTCACCATCGACCTTCACGGCAAATCGGCCTATTCCGACTACATGGTCATCACCACGGGCCGCTCGAACCGGCACGTCGGATCGATCGCGGAAAACGTCGCCAAAGGCCTGAAGGAAGCCGGCATCAAGACCATCCATGTCGAGGGCTTGCCCAATTGCGACTGGGTGTTGATCGATTCCGGCGACGTGATCGTGCACGTGTTCAGACCCGAGGTCCGCGAGTTCTACAACCTCGAACGGTTGTGGACGCAAGGGCCGAAGCCGGCGAAGACGGTGTAGGCACGAGGCGGCAATCGCTGCGAATCGCCTGGCGCGCGTGCTAGTGCGTGCGGATGCGCGTTGTCGTGGTCGCCGTCGGTCGATTGAAGCAGGGTCCCGAGCGAGAGCTTGCGGAGCGCTACCGTGAGCGCTTCGATGACCTCGGCCGCAAGCTCGGCTTTCGCAGCCTCGATATCCATGAACTTCCAGAAAGCCGCGCGCGCGACGCCGTGACCCGGATGGCCGAGGAGGCGGCGGCGATCGCTGCCGTGATCCCGGAGAGATCCGTGCTCGTCTGTCTCGACGAGCGTGGCCAGAACGTCGACAGCACAACCTTTGCGGGTCATCTCGGACGGTGGCGTGACGAGGGCGTTCCGGCCACGGTCTTCGTGATCGGCGGCACCGACGGACTTTCGCCGGAATTCCGGCGCAGAGCCAAGCTCGGGGTTGCGTTTGGGGCTGCGACTTGGCCGCACCAGATCGTCCGCGTCCTGCTGCTCGAGCAGCTTTACCGTACCGCTACAATCCTGGCAGGGCACCCCTATCACCGCGCTTGAATCGCTTGAACTACGGACGACGGGAGCACATTAAGGACTTCAATGTTCGCTGCGCGGCCCATTCCTCGTTCCTCACGCACGGTCCGCAGCGGCCGGCCTTGCCGCGCGTCGCTGATCGCGTTGCTGATGGTTCTTCACGGTCTTCCGGCGACGGCCCAGACCGGATTACGCCCCTCGATCGCCGGTACCACCTCACCGACGCCCGCAACTCCCGAGCAGCTCAAGCAACGCGAGCAGGAGCTCGAGGCAGCCCGCGCGGCGCAGAAGGCTGCAGCGGAAGCGCAGGAGCGCCTGAAGGCCGACATCGCCACGCTCGGCGAGGATCGCGGCAAGCTCAATCAGCAGCTGATCGACGTCGCCGCGCAGGTGCGCAGCGTCGAAGTCCGCGTCGGCGAAGCGGAAACGCGGCTGCGCGGGCTCGATGGCCGCGAGCAGGATCTGCGCAGCTCGCTGGAATCGCGCCGCGCAGAGGTCGTCGAGGTGCTGGCGGCCCTGCAGCGCGCCGGCCGCCGCACGCCGCCCGCGCTGCTTGTCAGGCCGGAAGACGCGCTGCAGTCACTGCGTACCGCCATGCTGCTGGGCTCGGTGATCCCCGAGATGCGCGGTCGCGCCGAGAAGCTCTCGACCGATCTCGGTGAGCTCGTCGCGATCCGCAAGACCATTGCGACCGAGCGCGACAAGCTCGCCACCGACCGCGACAAGCTGCGGAGCGATCAGACCCGCCTCGCCGCGCTGGTGGAAGAACGCCAGCGCAAGCAGGCCTCGGCCGAGAAGGACATGGAAGCCGAGAGCGCCCGCGCCGTGGTCCTGGCCCAGCAGATCGATTCCCTGCAGGGGTTGATTACGACCATGGAGCTCGACCTCAAGAGCGCGGCCAAGGCGGCATCGACCGCCAGCCTGCAGGGCGTTCCCATCAACAGCAGGCCCGACGCGAACGCGCTGCGTAATCCCGGCCGCAAGGCGCCGGCGATTGCTTTCGCCTCGACGAAGGGTATGCTGGCCTTCCCTGTCAACGGCACCAAGATTCGCGAATTCGGCGCATCGGACGGTGCCGGCGGCGCCGATAAAGGCATTTCTTTGGCGGTGCGGGCGGGGGCCCAGGTCACAACCCCGTGTGATGGCTGGGTTGTGTATGCCGGTCCCTTCCGCAGCTACGGACAACTCTTGATCCTCAACGCCGGGGGCGGGTATCATGTCTTGATCGCCGGGATGGAGCGCATTTCCGTCAACATCGGGCAGTTTGTTCAGACGGGCGAGCCGGTCGCGACCATGGGTACGACCTCCCAGGTTGCGTCCATTCTCGCCACCAATGTGAGTCAACCAGTGCTCTATGTCGAGTTCCGCAAGGACGGCACTCCAATCGATCCAGGCCCATGGTGGGCCGCAAATGAAGGCGAAAAGGTACGCGGATGATGCGTAAGACTTCGGTAATTCTCCTGAGTGCGGCCACCGGTGCGGCATTGACGCTGTTCGTGACGCAACCGCGCGCGGTGTTGATGGGATCGACCGCGCGCGCCGCGACCGCCGATACCTATCGCCAGCTCAATCTGTTCGGCGACGTCTTCGAGCGGGTCCGTAGCGACTACGTCGAGAAGCCCGACGACTCCAAGCTCGTCGAATCCGCGATCAGCGGCATGCTGTCCGGCCTCGATCCGCATTCGAGCTACATGGATGCGAAGAGCTTCCGCGACATGCAGGTGCAGACCCGCGGCGAGTTCGGCGGGCTCGGCATCGAAGTCACGATGGAAGACGGCCTGATCAAGGTGGTGTCGCCGATCGACGACACGCCGGCCTCGAAGGCAGGCATCCAGGCCAACGACATCATCACCAATCTCGACGACGAAGCCGTGCAGGGCCTGACCCTCAACCAGGCCGTCGAGAAGATGCGCGGCCCGGTCGGCACCAAGATCAAGCTGAAGGTGGTGCGCAAGGGCGCCGACAATCCGCTCGACGTCACGCTGACGCGCGACAACATCCGTGTCCGCTCGGTGCGCTCGCGCACGGAGAGCGACGACATCGCCTATATCCGCATCACCACCTTCAACGAGCAGACCACCGAGGGCCTGAAGAAGAGCATCGCCGATCTGCAGACCCAGATCGGGGACAAGCTGAAGGGCTACGTCATCGACCTGCGCAACAATCCGGGAGGCCTGCTCGAAGAGGCCGTCACGGTGTCCGACGCGTTCCTGGAGCGCGGCGAGATCGTTTCCACCCGCGGCCGCAATGCCGAGGAGACGCAGCGCCGTGCCGCGCATGCCGGGGACCTCACAAAGGGCAAGCCGGTCATCGTGCTGGTCAACGGTGGCTCGGCGTCCGCCTCGGAGATCGTGGCGGGCGCGTTGCAGGACCACAAGCGCGCCACGCTGGTCGGCACCCGCTCGTTCGGCAAGGGCTCGGTGCAGACCATCATCCCGCTCGGCGCCGGCAATGGCGCCCTGCGCCTGACCACCGCGCGCTACTACACGCCGTCGGGTCGCTCGATTCAGGCCAAGGGCATCGTTCCGGACATCGAGGTGCTGCAGGACGTGCCGGAGGAGCTGAAGTCGCGCACCGACACCAAGGGCGAGGCTTCGCTGCGCGGCCATCTGAAGAACGACGGCGACGAGAAGACCGGCTCGCAGTCCTACGTGCCGCCGGATGCCAAGGACGACAAGGCGCTCAAGCTGGCGGCCGACCTGCTGCACGGCATCAAGAACAGCGCCAACACCCCGGCGCCAACCGACAAGGCCGCGGCTGACAAGCCGGCCACCAAGGCCGCGAACTAGCGCGGCAGGCGGCAGAACGGCGACATCAGGTTCAAGGGCGGCCCCAGGGCCGCCCTTTTTTCTTTTCGAGATCCGTTTCTTTTGCGGGATCCGCGCCGCGTCACCCGGATCCCGCGATCTACGGGCTTGCGGACACCGCCCCTGCGCCCGAATCCCGGCCGTGGTATCGTCGATCCGATTGATTCGGGAATTTCGATGACAGAGACGGCCGACGAACTGAGCGCTCCGCTCGGACAGACGGAGAAGCGTCGCAGGCGCCGACTTCGGTTCCCTTTCACGGCCCTGCAGGCGCTGGCCGTGCTGCTCGGCCTGTTCCTGGTGGCATTCGCCGGCTTTGCGATGTTCAGCGACAATCCGCTGGGCGGCGAGCCGGTCGCCCGGGTCGCGATCAACGACGGGACCAAGCCGGACGACAAGGCGGCGGCAAAACCCGACGCAAAAGCCGAGCACGGCCCCGCTCCGGCGGCCAAGCAGGAGGGCGGCGAGCGCAAGACCATCACCATCATCGATGGCTCCAGCGGTGCACGCCAGGAGGTTGCGATCGGCGCGGGCGGAAGCGAGACGTCCGACCAGGGATCCGCCGCGCCAACCACCGCCATGACCGGCGTCGACCCACGGCTGCTGGAGAAATCGCGCTACGGCATGATCCCGGTGGCCGCAGACGGCCTGAAACCGTTCACGGCGTATGCAGCCGATGCCGACCGCGCCAAGGCGGCACGGATGCCGGCGGTCGCGATCGTCATCGGCGGCCTCGGCGTCGGCGCCGCCAAGACGGTCGATGCGATCATGAAGCTGCCGCCGGCGGTGACGCTGGCCTTCACGCCCTATGGCTCGGATCCCACCAAGCTCGCTGAGCGGGCCCGCGCGCAGCGTCACGAAATCCTGCTGCAGGTGCCGATGGAGCCCTACGACTATCCCGACAACGATCCGGGGCCGCAGACGCTGCTCGCAACCCTGGGGCCCGACCAGAACGTCGACCGGCTGTTCTGGCACATGAGCCGGCTGCAGGGTTACGTCGGCATCGGCAACTTCATGGGCGCGCGGTTCGTCGCGACCGAGGCGGCGATGCAGCCGGTGGTGAACGAGGCCGCCAAACGCGGGCTCGCATTGTTCGACGATGGCGCCGCACCGCGCAGCGTGGCGGCGTCGCTGGCGACGGGACGGGCGGTGCCGTTCGCCAAGGGCGACGTCGCCATCGACGCGGTGCCGACCCCGGTCGAGATCGACAGCGCGCTGGCCAAGCTCGAGAGCCTGGCCAAGGAGCGCGGCGTCGCGGTCGGCACGGCATCGGCGCTGCCGGTCTCGATCGATCGCATCGGTACCTGGATCAAGGGGCTTGATCGCAAGGGCATTCTGCTCGTGCCATTGACAACCGCGATGCTGAAATCAAAATCGAACTGAACGCGCGCCGCCGGCCTTGCCGGTTGACGCGACAGCGTGAGGCCTTGGCGCAGCGAGGCGCGAGGGCAACGCAGGAAGGGCCGAGACCGGATGACGCGCTACGAGGACCTGCCCTACCGCACCTGCGTCGGCATCACGCTGATCAACCCGGAGGGGCGGGTTTTCATCGGTCGCCGTGCCGGCGGGATCGAGCATGTCGACGACACCCACGTCTGGCAGATGCCGCAAGGCGGCGTCGATCCCGGTGAGGATGCCTGGGAAGCCGCCAAGCGCGAGCTCTATGAAGAGACCAGCGTACGCTCCGTCGAGAAGCTCGCCGAGATCGGCGACTGGCTGACCTACGACATCCCGCGGACTGTCGCGGGCCGTGCCTGGAAGGGCCGCTATCGCGGCCAGCGCCAGAAATGGTTCGCGCTGCGTTTCACCGGCACTGACACCGAGATCGACGTCGAGCACCCCGGCGGCGGCCACAAGGCCGAGTTCATCAGCTGGCGCTGGGAGCCGATGAAGAACCTGCCGGGTCTGATCGTGCCGTTCAAGCGTCCGGTCTATGAGCGCGTCGTGAAAGAATTTGCCTCGCTCGCCGGCAGCTGATCCGCCTTTCCGGCTCCGAGAGGACGCTTCGGCCAGTCCATCCCGTCGCGCATGGGATGCTGCGCATGGACTGCAGAGAATCCCTGCAGATCCGTCGCGACAACGCCGTCACGATGCGTTGCAATGCGATTCGCAAAGTCAACGGATGCGAGCATGACCGAAACCAGACCCTATCGGCCGAATGTCGGCATCGCTCTGCTCAATGCCGAAGGCCTCGTGTTTCTGGGGCGTCGTTTTCGCGACGACGGGCCGGAGATCATCCTGCCCGGCCTCGAATGGCAGATGCCACAGGGCGGCGTCGATGCGGGCGAGGACCTGCAGGCGGCTGCGAGGCGCGAGCTATGGGAGGAGACCGGCATTCGGGATGCCGATATTCTCGGCGAGAGCGGTTGGCTCACCTATGAATTCCCGCCGTTCGAAGATCCCAACCATCGGCTCGCGCACTTTCGCGGCCAGCGCCAGAAATGGTTCGCGATGCGCTTCAAGGGGCGCGAAGCCGACATCGATCCGGTGACGCCGCGCAACGGCCAGCCGGCCGAGTTCGACGCCTGGCGCTGGGAGCGGCTGGAGCGTGTGCCGGATCTCGTGGTGCCGTTTCGCCGCGAGGTCTATCGCGCCGTGGCGCAGGCTTTCGTGATGTTTGCAGCCTGATCAGTTCGGCTCGACCGTGAACGGGCCGATCGCGATGACGCGGCAGTCGGTGTCCTGGGTGGAGCAATCGGCCAGCGCCCCGCCGATCGCCGTTTCCTCGCGGTCGCCGTTCAGCCCGAAGCCCGGATGGCCGGCCGTCCCGACCGCGACCGCATTCCAGCCCGAGGGAGAAGCGGCCAAGCGGCGCACGACCTCGTCGCGCGCCTCGGCGGCGATCGCGGGATGGCTGGCGGCGTGGAAGAAGCCAGTGGCCTTCATCACGGTCGGCACCGGCACCACGAACGCATCATCCAGCGCGACGATCATGCAAGCGGTTCCGGCCTGGGCACCGCAGGCCTCGAGATTGCGCCGAACCACGTCGTCGACGAGGTCACCACCGGAGCTGAAGAAGAACTGCCCGCCGGGGCCGAGCGCGACCGCCTTGGACCTCCGCCCGGAACCGTAATTCGCCTCGAGCTTGGCGCGGCCGGCATCATGCACCAGCGGCATTTCAGCCGCGCTGAAGGCGCGCTCGGTCGCGGGATCGTGCCGCACCCATGGCAGCGGCGGCAGCGGCGGCTTGCTGTGCGGATAGACGACGCTGTCATCGATGGCGTAGAGCTCACACTTCCGCGGGCCGTTCGAGGTCTCCGCCCGCTGCTGACACTGCTCCAGCGCGGCCGACTTGGCGGCCTCTTCGGTGGGCTGTCCGGTCACATAGGCACTGACGCCGTTGATCGTGGTCGCGAACGCCTTGTGCGCTTGAGCCGGCACGTAGTCCCGTGCCAGCGCGATCCGGGTCCGTTCGCTCACGAACGGCACCGCCTCGGGCGCGAATTTTTCGACAGCGATCGAAGATGATGACGGGGCCGGCGTCGGCTGCGCCAACTGCTGCGGCGTGCCGGGCTGCGCAGCCGTCGGCCCGGCCGGCGGTGATGTGGTCGGGGTCGGCGAGGCGGGCGCGGCCGACAGCCGGGCCAGCGCCTCCGATGCCGCCTTGGCGGCATCAGCATCGTGACGCTGGGAGCCAGCTCCACTCAGATTCAGAGAGAGAGCGACCGCTCCGCCGATCAATGCGAACACGACGACGGCGGCTGTCTGCCTCCAGATCCTGGCGCGCGTGGCGCCCGACGGTGCGGCCTTCTCCGTGGCGTAGGTGCCGTCCTCGCGGCGCATCGCCACCCGATAGGCATGCACCGGCGTCGGGATGTTCTTGACCTCCCGCGGACCCATGTCGGCGAACTGCACCGACAGCTTGTTGGCAACCTGTTCGTGCACCGCGCGCGAGATACAGATGCCGCCGACATCCGCGAGCCCCTCGAGGCGCGCGGCGATGTTGACCCCGTCGCCGAGCAGGTCGCCGTCGCGCTCGACGACGTCGCCGATCGTAATGCCGATCCGGTAGCTCATCTGGCGGCTCGGCGGATAGGCCATATTGCGCGTGCGCAGGCTTTCCTGGATGTCGATCGCGCAACGTACCGCTTCAACCGCGCTCGGGAATTCCGCCATCACTGCATCGCCGGCGGTGTTGAAGATGCGGCCGCCGGCGCGCGCGATGAAATCGTCGACGACTTCGCGGTAAGCCTCGAGACGCCGCAACGTCTCTTCTTCATCTTCCGCGACGAGGCGCGAATAGCCGGCGATGTCGGCCGCAAAAATCGCCGCGATCTTACGCTTCATGACGATCCGCCCTGCCACCCGATCACGCCCGCTCGAACGGCCGGGAGCATGCCGTTGGATCGGCATCGGCGCAACCGGCTTCACTGCAGTAGTCGCCCTGCCGCGCCAAGCGTTCGACCTCACATACGAAAATGGCCGGGCTGAGCCCGGCCATTCGTGAAACTGACGGCGGAACGGCGGCGACGCGCCGGTCTCAATGCAGCGCCGTGCTGTTGAGCTGCTGCTGGATCGTCTTGAAGTGATCGAGCCGCTCGATGGCGCGATCGAGCTCGTTGCCCTGCTTCTCGTTCAGCTTGGATTCCATGCCGGCGATCTCGGCCGCGAAAGCCGCCTGATCGACATCCTTCAGCGACGTCGCGACGTCGGCCAGAACCGTCAGGCCCTTCTCCGAGATCTCGGCAAGGCCTCCGAGCACGATGATCTTCTGCTGTGATCCGCCTGATGTCACGGTCAGGATGCCCGGCCGCAGCGTGGCAACGAACGGGGCATGTCCGGCGAGCACGCCGAAATCACCCTCCTGCCCCGGCACGTCGACCTGATCGACCTCGCCCGAGAAGGCGATCTTTTCCGGCGAGACGAGATCGAAATGGAAAGTTGCCATGAGAAATACCTGCGAATAGCGAGTAGCGAATAGCGAGTGGGGGAAGAAGTAGCGGATAGACCCTATTCGCTACTCCCTATTCGCCATTCGCTCAGGCGGCTTCCGCCGCCAGCTTCTTGCCCTTCTCGACCGCCTCATCGATGTTGCCGACCATGTAGAAGGCGGCCTCCGGCAGGTGGTCGTACTTGCCTTCACACAGGCCCTTGAAGCCCTTGATGGTGTCGGCGAGGTCGACGAACTTGCCGGGCGAGCCGGTGAAGATTTCGGCGACGTGGAACGGCTGCGACAGGAAGCGCTCGATCTTGCGGGCGCGGGCCACCGTCAGCTTGTCCTCTTCCGAGAGCTCGTCCATGCCGAGAATGGCGATGATGTCCTGCAGCGACTTGTAGCGCTGCAGGATCTGCTGGACCTGGCGCGCGGTCTCGTAATGCTCCTGGCCGACAACCAGCGGCGACAGCATGCGCGAGGTCGAGTCGAGCGGGTCCACGGCGGGATAAATGCCCTTTTCCGAGATCGCGCGATTCAGCACCGTGGTGGCGTCCAAGTGGGCGAACGAGGTGGCCGGCGCCGGGTCGGTCAAGTCGTCGGCCGGCACGTAGATCGCCTGCACCGAGGTGATCGAGCCCTTGTTGGTGGTGGTGATGCGCTCCTGCAGCGCGCCCATGTCGGTGGCGAGCGTCGGCTGATAGCCCACGGCCGAAGGAATACGGCCGAGCAGCGCCGACACTTCCGAGCCCGCCTGGGTGAAGCGGAAGATGTTGTCGACGAAGAACAGCACGTCCTGGCCCTGGTCGCGGAAGTGCTCGGCGACCGTCAGACCGGTGAGGCCGACGCGGGCGCGGGCGCCGGGCGGTTCGTTCATCTGGCCGAACACCAGCGCGCACTTCGACTTGACGCTCGGATCCGGATTGTGCGGATCGGCATTGACCTTGGATTCGATGAACTCGTGATAGAGGTCGTTGCCTTCGCGGGTCCGCTCGCCGACGCCGGCGAACACGGAGTAACCGCCGTGCGCCTTGGCGACGTTGTTGATCAGTTCCTGGATCAGCACGGTCTTGCCGACGCCGGCGCCGCCGAACAGGCCGATCTTGCCGCCCTTGGCGTAGGGAGCCAGGAGGTCGACGACCTTGATGCCGGTGACGAGGATTTCGGCTTCGGTCGACTGGTCGGTGTAGCTCGGTGCGTCCGCGTGGATCGGCCGCAGGCCTTCCGCCTGCACCGGGCCGGCTTCGTCGATCGGCTCGCCGATCACGTTCATGATGCGGCCGAGCGTGCCGACGCCGACCGGCACCTGGATCGGCGAACCGGTATCGGTCACCTCCTGGCCGCGGACCAGGCCTTCGGTGGTGTCCATCGCGATCGTGCGCACGGTCGACTCGCCGAGATGCTGGGCAACCTCGAGCACGAGGCGGTTGCCGCCGTTCTTGGTCTCGATGGCGTTGAGAATCGCCGGGAGGTGACCTTCGAACTGGACGTCGACGACGGCGCCGATGACCTGGGTGATGCGACCGATCTGGTTGGCTGCAGTAGCCATTGAATCTCTCTCCTTACGATCCGTATACGAGACCACGGTCGGGTCGACCGGGATGGTGTCCTTGGGTAGCGTTTCGACGAAACGCCGCGCGATCCGACTAGACCGCCTCGGCGCCCGAAATGATTTCGATCAGTTCCTTGGTGATCATCGCCTGACGCGTGCGGTTGTAGATCAGCGTCTGCTTGCGGATCATCTCGCCGGCATTGCGGGTGGCGTTGTCCATGGCCGACATCTGCGCGCCGTAGAACGACGCGTTGTTCTCCAGCAGCGCACGGAAGATCTGCACGGCGAGATTGCGCGGCAGGAGCCCGGCCAGGATCTCGTCCTCTTCCGGCTCATATTCGTAAGGCGCCAGCGGCGCCGCATTGGCGGGCCGCGCCTCGACCACCAGCGGAATGATCTGCTGAGCGGTCGGGATCTGCGCGATCACCGAGCGGAAGCGCGAATAGAACAGCGTGCAGACATCGAACTCGCCGGCCTCGAAGCGGGCGATCACCTTCTTGGCGATGTCGTCGGCGTTGGAGAAGCCGATCTGGCGCACCGAGCGCAGGTCGAGATGCTCGACGATCTGCTTGTCGAACAGGCGACGCAACTGCTCGTAGCCCTTGCGGCCGACGCAGAAGAATTTCACTTCCTTGCCCTGGTTCATCAGGGCCAGGGCGCGCTCGCGCGCCAGGCGCACGATCGAGGAGTTGAACGCGCCGGACAGGCCGCGCTCGCCGGTGCACACCAGCAGCAGATGCACCTGGTCGCGCCCCGTTCCCGCGAGCAGCTTCGGCCCACCTTCGGAGGCGATGGTGGCGCTCGCAATGTTGGAAATCACGGCGTCCATTTTCTCGGCATAGGGACGCGCCGCCTCGGCCGCCAGCTGCGCGCGGCGCAGCTTGGAGGCCGCGACCATCTGCATGGCCTTGGTGATCTTTTGCGTCGCCTTGGTCGAGGCGATGCGGACCCGCATGTCTTTCAGTGACGCCATCGTTCGTCGAGCTCACCCCGGCGGCCAGCCACTTGGACTTGGCCGCTCAACCCTCAGATCGATCACGCCCGGCCGTTGCCGGGCATGACCTGTCCTCTTGTTCCACATCGGCGATGTGGATGGCCGGGACATCCCCGGCCGTGACCCTGCCAATCAGGCGAAGGTCTTCGCGAAGCCTTCGACCACCGCCTTCAGCTTGGCAGCGCTGTCGTCGGACAGATCCTTGCTGTCGCGGATCGCATTGAGCAGGTCGGCATTCTTGCCGCGCAGCAGCGACAGCAGACCGTCCTCGAAGGCGCGCACCTTGTTGAGCGGCAGCGGATCGAGATAGCCGTTGGTGCCGGCCCAGATCACGCAGACCTGCTCTTCCATCTTCAGCGGCGAGAATTGCGGCTGCTTCAGGAGCTCGGTCAGGCGCGAGCCGCGGTTGAGCAGGCGCTGGGTCGAGGCGTCAAGGTCGGATCCGAACTGTGCAAAGGCCGCCATTTCGCGGTACTGCGCGAGCTCGCCCTTGATCTTGCCGGCGACCTTCTTCATCGCCTTGGTCTGCGCCGAGGAGCCGACGCGCGACACCGACAGACCGACGTTCACGGCAGGGCGGATGCCCTGGAAGAACAGGTCGGTTTCCAGGAAGATCTGGCCGTCGGTGATCGAGATGACGTTGGTCGGAATGTAGGCCGACACGTCGTTGGCCTGGGTCTCGATGACCGGCAGCGCGGTCAGCGACCCGGAGCCATGGTCCTTGCTGAGCTTGGCAGCGCGCTCGAGCAGGCGCGAATGCAGGTAGAACACGTCGCCCGGATAGGCTTCGCGGCCCGGCGGGCGGCGCAGCAGCAGCGACATCTGGCGGTAGGCGACGGCCTGCTTGGACAGATCGTCATAGATGATCACGGCGTGCATGCCGTTGTCGCGGAAGTACTCGCCCATGGTGCAGCCGGTGAACGGCGCGAGATACTGCATCGGCGCCGGATCCGACGCGGTTGCGGCGACGACGATCGAGTATTCCAGCGCGCCCTGCTCTTCGAGCACCTTGACGAACTGGGCGACGGTCGAGCGCTTCTGGCCGATCGCGACGTAGACGCAATACAGCTTGATGCTCTCGTCCGTCTGCGCGTTCAGCGGCTTCTGGTTCAGGATCGTGTCGAGCGCGATCGCGGTCTTGCCGGTCTGGCGGTCGCCGATGATCAGCTCGCGCTGGCCGCGGCCGACCGGGATCAGGGCGTCGATCGCCTTGAGGCCCGTGGCCATCGGCTCGTTGACCGACTTGCGCGGAATGATGCCCGGGGCCTTGACGTCGACGCGCTTGCGCTCGGTCGCCTGGATCGGACCCTTGCCGTCGATGGGATTGCCGAGCGCGTCGACGACGCGACCGAGCAGGCCCTTGCCGACCGGCGCGTCGACGATGGCGCGGGTGCGCTTGACGGTCTGGCCTTCCTTGATCTCGCGGTCGGCACCGAAGATGACGACGCCGACATTGTCGGTCTCGAGGTTCAGCGCCATGCCGCGGGTGCCGTTCTCGAACTCGACCATCTCGCCGGCCTGGACGTTGTCGAGACCGTAGACGCGGGCGATACCGTCACCGACGGACAGCACCTGTCCGACTTCGGAAACCTCGGCTTCCTGCCCGAAATTCTTGATCTGGTCCTTGAGGATCGCGGAAATTTCCGCGGCGCGGATGTCCATCAGCCTGCCTCTTTCATCGCGTGCTTGATCGAGTTGAGTTTGGTGCGAAGCGAACTATCGACCATGCGGCTGCCGAGCTTGACGACGAGCCCGCCGATGATCGCTGGATCGACTTTCACGTTGAGAGCGACGTCCTTGCCGGTCACCGTCTTCAGTGAGGCCTTCAAGGCGTCGAGATTCTTGTCGGAGAGCGGCTCGGCGACGGTGACGTCGGCCGTGGCCTCACCCTTGAACTTGGCGACCAGCGCGTTGAAGGCGCGGATCACGTCAGCCACCGTGAACAGCCGGCGGTTCGCGGTCAGCACCCGCAGGACGTTGGCGGCAATGCCGGCGATGCCCGCTTTGTCGAGCACCGCATTCAGCGCCTTCAGCTGCACATCCGCGCCGAACACCGGGCTGCGAACGAGGCGCCTGAGGTCAGCGCTTTCATCGAGAAGGGCCTTGAACTTGTCGAGATCGGCCTTGACCGCATCGACGGACTTTTCGTCACGGGCCAGTTCAAACAGGGCCGTCGCGTAACGACCGGACACACCGGATACGGAGGGATCTTCAGCAGCCACAGACGCGCTCTTTTTATAAGTGCCCAATCCACAAGAGGGGAACCGGCGCGCCGCTGCGGCGCAGACCAGTTAAGCCCTTGGAATTCAAGCAGGACTTTGATTTTCGATCGCCGCGGGAGCAGCTTGATCACGAAAAGCGGCGCTTTGCTAACATAGCGTAAGCGCAGCCGCAACAAGCGGTGGCCCGCTATTCGGCACCTTATTGCCGCGCCGCAGCCGGCCCGCCTCCGAGGGGAAAGCTGCCCCGGCGCGCCGGCCTCGAGAACTCACCGGACCAAGGTACCGCCCACGACGCGCCGGTTCCAACTGTTGCTGCATGGCCGCCATGCCCGATAGGCCTTGACTCCCGTTTCAGCCCCCCATCCGGCCTTCGCGAAGCCGAACAGGCATTACTTGTCGACTTCTTCGCAAGCTCAACGAGAACTCAACTCAACAGTATTTGAAAGTATTTATTCATTAATGAAGCGTTAAAGCCAAAGATTACGGAATTTTCCGTGACTAGTGGAACCAGTCCCAAGATATTTCGGCCCAAACGGAACAATTTCTACTGCCCCATTCACGCCTCATTGCCCAACCAAACGGCGCCCGCCTCAACACGTGACGGGGGTCCACTGACCGCAGAACGCGGCAATACTGTTTCGAGGGACTGATCTAGATGCTGAAAATAAAGAACCTCTCGGCTGGCAAGATCGCCGGCTCGCGTACCGCGCTCGCTGTTGCCGTCACGCTGATCGTCGGCGGCACCGCGACCGAAGCCTCGGCCCGATCCAGGCATCACCATCATCAACGCCACCATCATCACATGGCGCGACAGGCCTCCGAGCCCGCATCCGACTCGTTCTCGAACGGCTGGTCGTCGAATGGCTCGTCCTGGATGAATTCAAACGCCGCGATCACCCCTTCGTCGGGCACCGGCCGCAGCTTCTCGGGCATGGCCTCGTACTATGGCAACGAATCCGGCAGCCGCACCGCGTCCGGTCAGCGCATGAACGCCAGCGCGATGACTTGCGCCCACCGCTCGCTGCCGTTCGGCACCAAGCTGCGCGTCACCCATGGCGGCCAGAGCGTCATCGTCACCGTCAACGACCGCGGTCCGTTCATCCGTGGCCGGGTGCTCGACCTCTCGACCGGTGCCGCCCGCGCCATCGGCCTGACCCGCGCCGGCGTCGGCCGCGTCACCGCCGAGGTTGTTTCTTAAGCGCGACGACGCTCCGCGCGTCATTGCGAGCCAACGGGTCCGCGCGAATGTGCGGCCCGATGACAGGCTCCGCGAAGCAATCCAGAAGCTGCCGCAGGGGCAGTCTGGATTGCTTCGTCGCTTCGCTCCTCGCAATGACGGGGAGAGAGCGTGCCGGCGCTACAGGAAGCTCTGAGGATCGACGTCGACCTCGAGCTTGAGATTGCCCTTGGGCTTCTCGGCATGCGCCAGCCAATGGCGCAGATAATCCGACAGGTCGAAATTGCGCGCCGTTTTCAGCAGCAGCCGGAAGCGGTAGCGGCCCTTGATGACGGCGAGCGGCGCCTCGGCCGGTCCGAGCAGCAACACCCCTTCCTCACGCGGCGCTGACGCCACCAGGCGGCGTGCGAAGCCTTCCGCGGTCGGCCGGTCTCCCGCCGAGATGATCAGGCTCGCGAGCCGCCCGAATGGCGGATAGCCCGTGCGCTCGCGGACGTCGATCTCGCTGGTGTAGAAGGCCTCGCGGTCGCAGGCGATCAGCGCCTTCATGACGGGATGCTCTGGCTGGTGGGTCTGCAGATAACCGCGGCCGCGGCCCTGCTCACGGCCGGCGCGGCCGATCACCTGGTTCAGCAGCTGCCAGGTGCGCTCGGCGGCGCGCGGATCGCCATTGCCGAGGCCGAGATCGGCATCGACCACGCCGACGAGATTGAGCCGCGGGAAGTTATGGCCCTTGGCGACGAGCTGGGTGCCGATGATGAGGTCGACGCGGCCCTCCGCGATCTCGGTGAGTTCGGCGCGCATGGCCTCGATCGAGGTGATCAGGTCGCTCGACAGCACCATGCTGCGGGCCTCCGGAAACAGCGCTGCGGCCTCCTCCTGCAGGCGCTCCACGCCGGGCCCGACCGCAACCAGCGACTCCTCGGCGGCACAGTGCGGACAGGTCGGCGGGCGCGACATCGAGAACCCGCAATGGTGGCAGACCAGCCGCTGGCGGAAACGATGATCGACCAGCCAAGCGTCGCAGATGGTGCAGGCGAAGCGATGGCCGCAGGCGCGGCAAAGGGTCAGCGGCGCATAGCCGCGGCGGTTCAGGAACAGCAGCGCCTGCTCGCCGCGCTCGATCGCGGTGCGGATCTCGCCCGCCAGCCGCGGCGAGACGTAGCGTCCGCGCGGCGGCGGCTCGCGCCGGAGATCGATGGCCTCGATATGCGGCATGTGCTGGCCGCCGAAGCGCGACGGCAGCGCCACGCGCTGGTAGCGGCCCTTGCGGGCATTGACCTCGGTCTCCACCGAGGGCGTGGCCGACGCCAGCACCACCGGGATCTTGGCGATGTGGCCGCGCACCACGGCCATGTCGCGGGCATGATAGTGCGCGCCCTCGTCCTGTTTGTAGGCCTGATCGTGCTCCTCATCGACGATGATGAGCCCGAGATCGGCGTAGGGCAGAAACAGCGCCGAGCGGGCGCCGACCACGACCGGCGCTTCGCCCGCCGCGATCGCCGCCCAGTTGCGCTGGCGGTTACGGGGGGTCAGCTCGGAATGCCATTCCAACGGCCGGACGCCGAAGCGGCGGGCGAAGCGCTCGAGGAACTGGCCCGTCAGCGCGATCTCCGGCATCAGGATCAGCGACTGGCGCCCGCGACGGACCGTCTCGGCCACCGCCTCGAAATAGACCTCGGTCTTGCCGGAGCCGGTGACGCCGTCGAGCAGCGCCACTTGAAAAGTGCCGTTCGCCGCCAGCGTCCGCATCGCCTCAACGCCGGCCTGCTGGGCGTCGAAGAACTCCGGCCGAGCGAAGTCGGGATCGGGCGAAGGCGGCGCCAGCGCCCTTGGCATCGCCTCCACCGTCAAGGTGCCCTCGTCGACGAGCCCGTCGATCACGCCGGTGGAGACGCCGACCTCGCGCGCGAGGTCGGACTTGCCGTGCAGCAGGCCGTCGGACACGGCCTCGATGACGCGGCGACGCGCGGGCGTCAGCCGCTTCGGCGCCTCGCCGACCAGCCTCACACCGAGGCGGAGGCGCTCCGGCCCGAGATGCTCGCCCATGCGCAGGGACATCCGCAACACCATGCCGCGCGGCGACAGCGTATAGTTGGCGACCCAGTCGATCAGGGAGCGCAGCTCGGGCTTGAGCGGCGGCACATCGAGCTTCTCGCTGACGTCCTTGAGCCGGTTGTGCAGGCGTGGATCGGGATTGGCGTTGTCGGCCCAGACCACGGCCAGCACCTCGCGCGGCCCGAGCGGCACGCCGACGACATCGCCCGGCTTCAACTCCATGCCCCGCGGCACGCGGTAGGAATAGGTATGGTCGAGCGCGACTGGAACCAGCACGTCGACCACGCGGGTCGATGCGGCAGCGCCGGGAAAGAGGTCGGTCGCGCGGTCCATGAGAGCGGAGGTAGCCTTGATCCGGCTGAAGCGAAAGCCGCCCGGCAAAGTTAGCGAACGGTAAACGAAGGAGGTGCGATATATGGGATCATCATGAGATGAGGTCGAGTATTTTCGGCACCCGCGGCGCACCCTCTCCCCCTGTGGGAGAGGGTGGCGAGAATGAGCGAAGCGAAATTCGCGCCGGGTGAGGGGTCTGTCTCCGCGGATGCAGACCCCTCACCCGGCTTCGATGCTACGCATCTCAGCCACCCTCTCCCACAAGGGGAGAGGGTGCACCGAGCATGTCGCCAAACTTCGATCGACATCATCAGTACGATGAATCGTCAGGTGCGCGCGACATGATGGCAACGACGGCAAAAGCGACTGACAACGTTTCCGCCGCCCTCGACCTCATCGGCGCCGATGACGGCATGATGCGCGCGATGGTGCAGTGGCTGGCGCATCTGCGCAGCGAACGGCGGCTGTCGCCGAAGACCGTTGAGGCCTATGCGCGCGACCTCCGGCAGTGCCTGCAATTCCTCTGCACCCATTGGGGCGCGCAGGTCACGCTGGCGCGGTTTGCCGCGCTCGAAGCCACAGACATCCGCGCCTTCATGGCGATGCGCCGCGCCGACGACATCGCCGGCCGGTCCTTGATGCGGACGCTTGCGGGCTTGCGCTCGTTCGGCCGCTTCCTCGAGCGCGAGGGCAAGGGCAAGGTCGGGGCGTTGTCGGCGATCCGGGCGCCGAAGATCGCCAAGAGCCTGCCGAAACCGCTGCCGATGGACGCCGCCAAGCGTCTCGCCGACGTCGACGAGCGCGCCGGCGAGGCCCGCGAGACCTGGGTGCTGGCCCGCGACGCCGCCGTCATGGCCCTGCTGTACGGCTCGGGCCTGCGCATTTCGGAAGCGCTCGGCTTGAAACGGCGCGAGGTGCCGCGTCCGGGCGAGGGCGACGTGCTGGTCGTGACCGGCAAGGGCAACAAGACCCGCATGGTGCCGGTGCTGCAGAACGTGCTGCAGCTGATCGACGACTATGCCAGGCTCTGCCCCTATCTGCTGCCGGTCGAAGGGCCGATGTTCGTCGGCGCCAAGGGCGGCCCCCTAAGCCCGCGCATCATCCAGCTGGCGATGGAGCGGCTGCGCGGGGCGCTGGGGCTACCCGACAGCGCCACGCCGCACGCGCTGCGCCATTCGTTCGCGACGCACCTGCTGTCGCGCGGCGGCGATCTGCGCGCTATCCAGGAGCTGCTCGGCCACGCCTCGCTGTCGACGACGCAGATCTATACCGGCATCGACGCGGAGCGGCTGCTGCAGGTCTACGCGTCAGCGCATCCGCGGCGGTGACATCTTTCGTTCATATCGTTTCGCTTGCGCGCACCGCGCTGTTCCGGCAATCGTCGCCCCCATGGATCCGGAGGGGAACAAATGAGCGCACATGAGAGCATGGAGCATGCGGAGCACGCCGAGCACGCCTCGGGCGAGAACAGGAAGATCGCGCTGCTGATCTCGGTGATCGCACTGTGCCTGGCGTTGTCGGAGACTCTCGGCAAGGGCGCGCAGACCGAGTCGATCAGCAAGAACGTCGAGGCGTCCAATCTCTGGGCCTTCTTCCAGGCCAAGACGATCCGCCGTACCGTGGTGCAGACGACGGCGGAACAGGGCAAGCTCAATCTCGCTGCGATGCCTGATGAGGCCACCAAGGCGGCGCTGCAGAAGCAGATCGACGATTGGCAGAAGACTGCCGGGCGCTACCGCTCCGAGCCGGAAACCGGCGAGGGCAGCGAGCAGCTCGCCGAACGCGCCAAGCACGCCGAGGAAGAGCGCGACCTCGCGACCGCCAAGTATCATCACTACGAGCTGGCGTCGGCCGCTTTCCAGATCGCGATCGTGCTGGCCTCGGCGACGATCATCACCGGTATGCTGGTGCTGGCCTGGGTATCGGGCGGGCTGGCCCTGGTCGGGATCGCAATGACCGTGCTCGGCCTGGTCGAGCCCCACCTGCTGCACCTGCACTGATCGGCTCACATCAGGCGGCGGATATCCGCCGCCCCTACCCCGCAGATGCAGAGGATGTTGATCAGCGCGCCTGCTGCACGCTCCTGCGGAAGCGAAGGATCAGGCGGAGGACACGCGCCGACCAGCCGTCGGCGCTGCCGCCAATGATTTCGTTGATGCGCTGCTTGATCGGTTCGACCAGGGCTGCGGCTTTCAGACGCAGCGCAAGCACGGCGCCATAGACGCGCGCGAACCACGGCATCTGCAACAGCTTCGGCCGCGTCACGTCGAAGATGAAGGCCGTGACGCCGACGCCGAGAAACTTGCCGAACACGATCGTGGCGATAGCGCTGGTCCAATGATGGTGCATCAGCAACCACATCCCGACCAGCTTCAGCGGAAACAGCAGCACCACCGGGACGATGAACACAATGAGCGTCATGGCCGGCGACAGCGTGTCGATGCGCGCGGCCAGCCACTGCTTCGAGGCGCGCAACGGGATCGCCGCGACGATGCGCGCCACGATCGGTTCGAGATGGTCCCACAGCCAAGCTTCGATCAGGAAGATGATCGCGAGCAGGACCCAGAACGGCTGAAGCAGGCGGCGCAGCATGGGACTCCATCTCGGCCCGGCCTCGGGCGTGAGGCCGCCATGACGATAGGACCTCGCGCCTTGCCGTTTGGTTCAGCGTCACCAGCCGGCGTTTCGCGCCAGCCGATCACGCCTCCGGGCGTCGATCACATATGGATGGCGCGCTTGGCCACCGCAAGCGCGGCTTCCTTGACGGCCTCCGACCGCGTCGGATGCGCGTGGCAGGTACGTGCCAGATCCTCGGCAGAGCCACCGAACTCCATCAATACGGCGGCTTCGTGAATCATTTCGCCGGCCTCGCGACCGATGATGTGAGCGCCGAGCACGCGATCCGTCTTCGCATCTGCGAGGATCTTCACAAAACCGTCAGTGGTCTGATTGACCTTCGAGCGACCATTGGCGGTAAACGGAAACTTACCGACGGTGTAGGCTGTGCCGGCCTGCTTCAGCTCGTCCTCGGTCTTGCCGACGGTAGCCACTTCAGGCGTCGTGTAGACCACGCCCGGGATGACGTCGTAGTTCACGTGCCCGGCCTGGCCCGCGAGAATTTCCGCGACGGCCACACCTTCGTCCTCGGCCTTGTGCGCGAGCATGGGACCTGCGACGACGTCGCCAATCGCGTAGACGCCCGGCACGCTGGTCGCGAAATGATGATCGATCTGGACGCGGCCGCGGTTGTCGAGGACGACGCCCGCCTCCTGCAGGCCGAGCCCGTCGGTGTAGGGCACGCGGCCGATCGCAACCAGCACGACATCGGCTTCGATCGTCTCCGCCGCACCGCCGGCCGCGGGCTCGATGGTCGCGGCGAGCTTCGCGCCCGACGTGTTGACCGCGCTGACCTTGGCGCCGAGCTTGAACGCAAAACCCTGCTTCTCGAGGATGCGCTGGAACTGCTTGGCGATCTCGCTGTCCATGCCGGGCAGGATGCGATCGAGGAATTCGACCACGGTGACCTTGGCGCCGAGACGACGCCACACCGAACCGAGCTCCAGCCCGATCACGCCGGCGCCGACCACGAGCAGGCTCGAAGGCACCTTGTCGAGCGACAGCGCGCCGGTCGACGACACGATGCGCGTCTCGTCGATCTCGATGCCCTTGAGCCGCGCGATGTCCGAGCCGGTGGCGATGACGATGTTCTTGGTCTCGACGGTCTGGCTGGTGCCGTCAGCGCCAGTGACCTGCAGCTTGCCGGTGCCCAGGATCTTGCCCTTGCCCACGAGCACGTCGATCTTGTTCTTCTTCATCAGGAACTCGACGCCCTTGACGTTGCCGTCGATGCCCTGCTGCTTGAAGTTCATCATCGCCGGCAGATCGAGCTCAGGCTGCGACACCTTGACGCCCATCTTGGCGAAGGAGTGCCCGGCCTCCTCGAACAGTTCGGACGCGTGCAGCAGCGCCTTCGAGGGCATGCAGCCGACGTTGAGACAGGTGCCGCCGAGGGTGGCGTTCTTCTCGACCACGGCGACCTTCATGCCGAGTTGTGCCGCGCGGATGGCGCAGACATAGCCTCCAGGTCCGGTGCCGATGACGACGAGATCGTAAGATGCCATGATCGAATGTTCCGTGAGATTGCAGTCTGAGGAAAGCGACGGTCAGCGTCCGCCCGACACGTCGAGAATGGCCGAAGTCACGTAGGAGGCCTCGTCCGACAGCAGCCAGACGATGGCATTGGCGATTTCCTCTGCGGAGCCGACGCGCTTCATCGGCACCATATGGGCCAGACGGTGCGCACGGTCGGGCTCGCCGCCGGAGGCATGGATCTCGGTATCGATCAGGCCCGGGCGAATGGCCGCGACGCGAATGCCTTCGCTCGCGACCTCATGGGCGAGACCCACCGTGAAGGAGTCGATGGCACCCTTCGAGGCGGCGTAGTCGACGTAAGTGTTGGGCGAGCCGAGCTTGGCGGCGACCGACGACAGATTGATGATGACGCCGCCCTGGCCGCCGTGGCGGGTGGACATCCGCTTCACGGCCTCGCGCGCGCACAGGATGCTGCCGGTGACGTTGACCGCCATCATGCGCTGGATGCGTTCGGCGCTCATCTCGTCGACCCGTGACGTGGGCCCGACGATGCCGGCATTGTTGATCAGCGCGCCCAGCGTGCCGAGCTTGTCGGCTGCCTTGAACAGAGCCAGGATGTCATGCTCGTGGCCGACATCGCATTTGACCGCGATGGCCTTGCCGTTCTTAGCCTCGATGGCGGCCACGGTGCTCTGCGCCGCCGCTTCGTTGCTGGCGTAGCCGACCACGATCTTGAAGCCGCGCGATGCGGCGGCAATCGCGGTGGCGCGGCCGATGCCGCGGCTGCCGCCGGTGATCACTGCAACTCGATCGGTCATGATGGCCCCCTTAGCGTCGAGGCGCGCTTTCGGCGCGCCTCGAAGATCAAGATTCCGGTCCGGCTCAGAGATCCAGCACCAGCCGCGCCGGATCTTCCAGGCTCTCCTTGACGCGCACCAGGAAGGTCACCGCCTCCTTGCCGTCAATGACACGATGGTCGTAGGACAGCGCCAGATACATCATCGGGCGCACCTCGATCTTGCCGCCGATCACGACCGGGCGCTCCTGGATCTTGTGCATGCCGAGAATGCCGGACTGCGGCGCGTTCAGGATCGGCGTCGACATCAGCGAGCCGTAGATGCCGCCATTGGTGATCGTGAAGGTGCCGCCCTGCATCTCGTCGATCTTGAGCTGGCCGTCACGGGCGCGGCGGCCGAAATCGGCAATGCCCTTCTCGATGTCGGCGATCGACTTGTGGTCGCAGTCGCGCACGACCGGCACGACCAGGCCCTTGTCGGTGCCGACGGCGACGCCGATGTGATAGTAGTTCTTGTAGATCAGGTCCGAACCGTCGATCTCGGCGTTGACGGCCGGGATGTCCTTGAGCCCCTGCACGACGGCCTTGGTGAAGAAGCCCATGAAGCCGAGCTTGGAGCCGTGCTTCTTCTCGAACACGTCCTTGTACTGGCTGCGCAGCGCCATCACGTTGGTCATGTCGACCTCGTTGAAGGTCGTCAGCATGGCGGCCGTGTTCTGCACGTCCTTGAGCCGCCGCGCGATGGTCTGGCGCAGCCGGGTCATCTTCACGCGCTCCTCGCGCGCGGCATCGTCGGCCGGCGAGGGGCTGCGCACCTGCACCGAGGCGGCGGGCTGATTGACCGGGGTCGGCGCGGCCGCGGCGCGCTCGATCGCGGCCAGCATGTCGCCCTTGGTGACGCGGCCATCCTTGCCCGAGCCCGGAACGGTGGTGGCGTCGACACCGCTCTCCGCGGAGAGCTTGCGCACCGACGGCGCCTGCGGCGTATCGGCGGGCAGCGCCTTGGCCGGCGCAGCGGCGGCGGCGGGCGGCGCGGCCGAAGCGACGGGCTTCGCCGCGGCCGGCGCGGGCGCGGGCTTGGCCGCCACGGCACCATCATTGATCTGGCCGAGCAGCGCACCGACGGCGACGGTCTCGCCGTCCTTGGCGACGATCTCGCCCAGCGTGCCGGCCGACGGCGCCGGCACCTCGATCGTCACCTTGTCGGTCTCGAGCTCGACGAGCGGCTCGTCCACCGCCACCGCGTCGCCGGCCTTCTTGAACCAGCGGCCGATGGTGGCTTCGGTAACGGATTCACCAAGCGTCGGAACGCGAATTTCAGTCATGGTCTTTATCCTCAATAACCCGTGCGGTCATAAAGCCCGCCCGCCATCGCCTTGCAGCGAGCAGGCGATGCGGTACGGACGATCAACGCGATGTACTTGCGCCCCGCATGTCGCGGGGCGCGTCTAAGGCAGGTTCAGTTCAGAGCTTCGTCGAGCAGCGCCTTCAACTGGGCGAGATGCTTCGACATCAGGCCCGTGGCGGTGGCCGCCGACGCCGCGCGGCCGGCATAGCGCGGACGCTTGCTCTTGCCGCCGGTCTGGTTCAGCACCCACTCGATATAGGGCTCGATGAAGTGCCAGGCACCCATGTTGCGCGGCTCTTCCTGACACCACACCACTTCGGCGTCCTTGAACCGACTGAGCTCGGCGACCAGCGCCTTGAGCGGCACCGGATAGAGCTGCTCGACGCGCATCAGATAGACGTCGTTGAGCCCGCGCTTCTCGCGCTCGTCGTAGAGGTCGTAATAGACCTTGCCGGAGCACAGCACGATGCGGCGGATCTTGTCGTCGGGAACGAGCTTGGTCTTGTCGTCCGCCTGCATCTGGGCGTCATCGTACAGGATGCGGTGGAAGGTCGTGTCCTTGGCGAGCTCGTCGAGCCGCGACACCGCGCGCTTGTGACGCAGCAGCGACTTCGGCGTCATCAGGATCAGCGGCTTGCGGATCTCGCGGTGCAGCTGGCGGCGCAGCACGTGGAAGTAGTTCGCCGGGGTGGTCGGATAGACCACCTGCATGTTGTCCTCGGCGCACATCTGCAGATAGCGCTCGAGGCGCGCGGAGGAGTGCTCCGGCCCCTGGCCTTCATAGCCGTGCGGCAGCAGGCAGACGAGGCCGGACATGCGCAGCCACTTGCGCTCGCCCGACGAGATGAACTGGTCGAACAGCACCTGCGCGCCGTTGGCGAAGTCGCCGAACTGCGCCTCCCACAGCGTCAGCGCGGTGGGCTCGGCGAGCGAGTAGCCATATTCGAAGCCGAGCACCGCCTCTTCCGACAGCAGCGAGTTGATGACCTCGAAGTGGCCCTGCTCCGGCGTCAGATGGTTGAACGGGGTGTAGCGGCTCTCGTCCTCCTGGTCGATCAAGACCGAGTGACGCTGCGAGAAGGTGCCGCGCTCGCTGTCCTGGCCGGAGAGACGGATCTTGTGGCCTTCCAAAAGCAGCGTGCAGAATGCCAACGCCTCGCCGGTCGCCCAGTCGAGCCCGACGCCGCTGTCGATCGCCTTGGCGCGGTTCTCGAGGAAGCGCAGGATCGTACGGTGCGGGCGGAAGCCGTCCGGCACCTTGGTGATCTTGCGGCCGATATCCTTGAGCCGGTCGATCTCGACGCCGGTCACACCGCGGCGCGCTTCCTCTTCCTGGTCAGCCGACTTGAAGCCCGCCCACTTGCCGTCGAGCCAGTCGGCCTTGTTCGGGCGATAGCTGGTGCCGGCCTCGAACTCGGCATCGAGACGCGCGCGCCAGTCGGCCTTGGCCTTCTCGACCTCGCCCTCGGTCATCACGCCTTCGGTGACCAGGCGCTTGGAGTAGATCTCCAGCGTCGTCGCATGTGCACCGATCTTCTTGTACATCACCGGCTGGGTGAACGCCGGCTCGTCACCTTCGTTGTGGCCATGCCTGCGATAGCAGAACATGTCGATGACGACCGGCTTATGGAACTTCTGCCGGAACTCGGTCGCGACCTTGGCCGCGAACACCACCGCCTCGGGATCGTCGCCGTTGACGTGGAAGATCGGCGCATCGATCATCTTGGCGACGTCGGACGGATAGGGCGACGAGCGCGAATAGCGCGGATAGGTCGTGAAGCCGATCTGGTTGTTGACGATGAAATGGATCGAGCCGCCGGTCCGGTAGCCCTTCAGATCGGACAGCGCAAAGCACTCCGCGACGACGCCCTGGCCGGCGAAGGCCGCGTCACCATGCATCAGGAGCGGCAGCACCGAGATGCGCATGTCCGGCGGATCACCATGCTGGTCCTGCTTGGCGCGGACCTTGCCGAGCACGACGGGGTCGACGATCTCCAGATGCGACGGGTTGGCGGTCAGCGACAGGTGGATGCGGTTGCCGTCGAACTCGCGATCCGAGGAGGCGCCGAGGTGATACTTGACGTCGCCCGAGCCTTCGACCGCGTCGGGGTTGGCAGAGCCGCCCTTGAATTCGTGGAACAGGGCGCGGTGCGGCTTGCCCATGACCTGGGTCAGGACATTGAGGCGGCCGCGATGCGGCATGCCGAGCACGACCTCCTTCACGCCGAGATTGCCGCCGCGCTTGATGATCTGCTCCAGCGCCGGGATCAGTGCCTCGCCGCCGTCGAGACCGAACCGCTTGGTGCCGGTGAACTTGACGTCGCAGAACTTCTCGAAGCCTTCGGATTCGATCAGCTTCTGCAGAATCGCGCGGCGGCCTTCGCGGGTGAACGAGATCTCCTTGTCCGGTCCCTCGATGCGCTCCTGGATCCAGGCCTTCTGCGCCGCATTCGTGATGTGCATGAACTCGACGCCGAGCGTCTGGCAGTAGGTGCGCTCGCAGATCGCGACGATTTCGCGCAAGGACCCGTATTCGAGGCCGAGCACGTGATCGAGGAAGATCTTGCGGTCGAAATCGGCCTCGGTGAAGCCGTAGGAACGCGGGTCGAGCTCCTCGCGGTTGCGCGGCGCCTCGATGCCGAGCGGATCGAGCTTGGCGTGGAAATGGCCACGCATGCGGTAGGCGCGGATCAGCATCAACGCGCGCACGGAGTCACGGGTGGCCTGGTTGATGTCGGCCGCGGACAATTCGACGCCCTTGGTCTGCGCCTTGGCCGCAATCTTCTCGCCGACCTTCTTCTCGACCACGGCCCAGTTGCCGTCGAGCGCGGAGGTCAGCTCGTCGCGCGGCGACACCGGCCAGTTGCTGCGCTCCCAGGACGGGCCCGACGCGTTCTTCTGGACATCCGCCGGCGCATCCTTCAGGCTCTTGAAGAACTCCTGCCAGTCGGCATCGACCGAGCTCGGGTCCTTCTCGAAGCGGGCGTAGATTTCGTCGATGTAGGTGGCGTTGGCGCCCTGCAGGAAAGATGACAGGGCGAAGGCAGCGTTCGCATCTTGGCGAGACATGATGGCGTCCTGGTAATTTTCGCTGCGCCAATTCAAAAACGGCGCAATGCCTGACCCGCGGGAAAAGCGGATCAGGCTCGGGTTAGGACCGTTTACCTTATTTATTGTAAATATTCGCGCCGAAAAGCACTAAGGCCTGAATCAGGATTTCAACTTTTCGACAAGCGTCTTCCCGAGCCGCGCCGGCGACGGAGAGACTGTAATACCAGCAGCTTCCATGGCCGCCGTCTTCGAACCGGCGTCGCCCTTGCCGCCCGAAATGATCGCGCCGGCATGGCCCATGCGGCGGCCGGGAGGTGCCGTGACGCCGGCGATGAATCCCACCATCGGTTTCTTGCGGCCGCGCTTGGCTTCGTCTTTGATGAACTGCGCCGCGTCCTCCTCGGCCGAGCCACCGATCTCGCCGATCATGATGATCGAGGTCGTCTTCGGATCGGCCAGGAACATCTCCAGCATCTCGATGAACTCGGTGCCCTTGACCGGGTCGCCGCCGATGCCGACCGCGGTGGTCTGGCCGAGGCCTTCCGACGTGGTCTGGAACACCGCCTCATAGGTCAGCGTGCCAGAGCGCGACACGATGCCGACCGAGCCGGGCTTGAAGATGTTGGCCGGCATGATGCCGATCTTGCACTCGCCGGCGGTCATCACGCCGGGGCAGTTCGGCCCGATCAGGCGGGACTTGGACCCCTGCAGCGAGCGCTTGACCCTGACCATGTCGAGCACCGGAATACCCTCGGTGATGCAGACGATCAGCGGGATCTCGGCGTCGATGGCCTCACAGATCGCGTCCGCGGCGCCCGGCGGCGGGACGTAGATCACCGAGGCGTCGGCGCCGGTGGCCTCGCGGGCCTCCTTGACGGTATCGAACACCGGCAGGCCGAGATGGGTGGAGCCGCCCTTTCCGGGCGAGGTGCCGCCGACCATCTTGGTGCCATAGGCGACCGCCGCCTCGGAATGGAAGGTGCCGTTCTTGCCGGTGAAGCCCTGGCAGATGACCTTGGTGTTCTTGTCGATCAGGATGGACATGCGTGGTGCCTACTTTTCAGTTGGATCTTTGTGTCTTGGGAAATTGAGCCGTCTTGTCATTGGTCACGCGAACGAATCCAGCCGATCAGTCGACGCATGAGAGGACCTCGGACGAACAAGAACCAGATTGCCATGAGTGCGACGAAAGGCCCCCAGTTGCCCAGGACTGTCCAATACTCATCCATGTCCAATGCGCCCCATCAGGATTCATTGATCTGAAGTTCACCTCCGACGCCCCCGCCGGCATCAGCCGCTACGCCGGTAGACGCCGTCCATCACGTCGGACCAGCCCTCGGCGTCCGGCGAGAACTGGATCTTCAGCGTATAGGTGGCGTCGTCAACGACCTCGTAGATGTGCCGCGCGTTGCCGCGCAGCGAGCCGCGCACCAGAACCAGGGCGTTGCCGCTCCAATTGCCGGAAGCAGGCGACTGCGCGAAGTAACCGAGCGAATCGTGCCAGAACAACTTGTAGAGCCGATCCTCGCGGTCATAGGTGAAGACCGCGTGGGTGGCGAAGCTCTCCTTGCCGTCCCGGGTCTGCCGGGTGTCCTGGATCAGGTAGAAGCCGTTCAGGTCGATGCGCGCCGAAACGTGCGCGGTCGCCTTCCCGCCTTCAGCCCAACGCGACGCATGGACCGTCTCCTCGCCGCGCCATTCGCCGGCGAACACCGCAAGCCTGCGGTGCTCCTCGGTCGGCGTCGGCGCGGAGAGACGGTCCCGCATCGGACATCAGCCTCCCTTGACGGCCTTGACGATCTTCTGCGCAGCATCGTCGAGATTGTCGGCCGGCAGCACGTTCAGACCGGACTCGCTGATGATCTTCTTGCCCAACTCGACATTGGTGCCTTCGAGGCGAACCACCAGCGGCACCTTCAGGCCGACTTCCTTGACGGCTGCGACTACGCCCTCGGCGATGACATCGCACTTCATGATGCCGCCGAAGATGTTGATCAGGATACCCTTCACGTTGGGGTCGGCGGTGATGATCTTGAAGGCCGCGGTCACCTTCTCCTTGTTGGCGCCGCCGCCGACGTCGAGAAAGTTCGCGGGCTCCATGCCGTAGAGCTTGATGATGTCCATCGTCGCCATGGCAAGACCGGCGCCGTTGACCATGCAGCCGATGGTGCCGTCGAGCGTGACATAGTTGAGGTCGTATTTGGAGGCCTCGATCTCCTTGGCGTCCTCCTCGGTCTCGTCACGCAGCGCGACGACCTCGGGATGCTTGAACAGCGCGTTGGAGTCGAATGACACCTTGGCGTCGAGCACGCGGAGCTGGCCCTGCTTGGTCACGACCAGCGGGTTGATCTCCAGCATCGCCATGTCCTTGCCGACAAAGGCATTGTAGAGCTGAGCGGACAGCTTCTCGGCCTGCTTGGCCAGATCGCCCGACAGCTTCAGCGCCTTGGCGACGGCACGGCCGTGATGCGGCATGATGCCGGTGGCCGGGTCGACCGAGAAGGTGACGATCTTCTCGGGGCTGTCATGGGCGACGTCCTCGATGTTGACGCCGCCTTCGGTCGACACCACGAAGGCGACCTTCGAGGTCTCGCGGTCGACCAGCAGCGACAGATAGAACTCCTTGTCGATGTCGGAGCCATCCTCGATGTAAAGGCGGTTGACCTGCTTGCCGTCGGGACCGGTCTGCACGGTCACCAGCGTGGCGCCCAGCATCTGCTTGGCGAACTCGTTGACCTCGGCGATCGACTTGGCGAGCCGCACGCCGCCCTTGTCACCGGCGGAGGCCTCCTTGAACTTGCCCTTGCCGCGACCGCCAGCGTGGATCTGGCTCTTCACGACCCAGACCGGCCCTCCGAGCGTCTTTGCAGCAGCGTCCGCGTCCTCCGGACGGAGTACCGGCACGCCCTTGGAAATCGGCACGCCGAACTCGTGCAGCAGCGCCTTGGCCTGATATTCGTGAATATTCATAAGAGCTTGCTCCCCGACCCCCGATGGGGTGACTGCCGGAATTCCCAATTCAGGACGCCTGGTATACCATATACCAAACATCCTGCAACTCGACCTCGGCGGGCTTGCGGCCCGCTCATCCCTGCGCTCAGCGACCGAGCAGATCTGGCGCGATCTTCTTGCAGGCGTCGACCAGACCCTGCACGGCAGCAACCGACTTGTCGAAAGCCTCGCGGTCCTTGCCGGTGAGCTCGATCTCGACCACACGCTCGACCCCCTTGGAGCCGATCACGACGGGCACGCCGACATACATGTCCTTTACGCCGAACTCGCCGTTGAGATAGGCCGCGCAGGGCAGCACGCGCTTCTTGTCGCGCAGGTAGCTCTCGGCCATCGCAATCGCCGAGGCGGCGGGGGCGTAATAGGCCGAGCCGGTCTTGAGCAGGTTGACGATCTCGGCGCCGCCGTTGCGGGTGCGATCGACGATCTCGTCGATCCGGGCCTGCGAGGTCCAACCCATCTTGACGAGGTCGGGCAGCGGAATGCCGGCGACCGTGGAGTACTTGGTCAGCGGCACCATGGTGTCGCCATGGCCGCCGAGCACGAAGGCGGTGACGTCCTCGACGGAGACGTTGAATTCGTCGGCGAGGAAGTAGCGGAAGCGCGAGGAGTCGAGCACCCCGGCCATGCCGACCACCTTCTTGGCGGGAAGGTTCGAGGCCTTCTGCAGCGCCCACACCATCGCGTCGAGCGGGTTGGTGATGCAGATGACGAAGGCGTCGGGCGCATACTTCTTGATGCCGGCACCGACCTGCTCCATCACCTTCAGGTTGATCGACAGCAGATCATCCCGGCTCATGCCGGGCTTGCGCGGCACGCCCGCGGTGACGATGCAGACCTTGGCGTTGTCGAGCGCTTCGTAGGAGTTGGCGCCGGTGTAGTGGGCGTCGAAGCCATCGACCGGCGAGGACTGGGCGATGTCGAGCGCCTTGCCCTGCGGCACACCTTCGGCAATGTCGAACATGACGACGTCGCCGAGCTCCTTCAGGCCGATGAGGTGAGCCAGCGTTCCGCCGATCTGACCGGAGCCAATCAAAGCAATCTTGTCGCGCGCCATGGCAAATTTTCCTTTGAACCCGATCCGGGTGAGGGAGGTTGAAAAGTCGATTGGGTGGTTATCCCTTTCGCCCGGGCCGTTCAAGTCACGCTATGGCCAATTGACGGGCCTGCCTTGATTTCGATCAGTGCCGGGCGACGGATACTCGTGGTCCTTTCAGCATGACGGACGTGGCCTTTTCGCGGCCGTGTGCCCATCGGCGGGCTCGGCCGGACACGCTGGCGGACCCGTCTTCGTCAGGTTTCGACCAACCCCGTAGAAGTCCCTGATGCAGCCGAGTCCTTCCGGCCATGCGGCAGGGCGAGATAGGATTCGGAGCCCATCTCGATCAGGCGCGAGGTGGTCCGCTTGAACTCCATGGCCTCGACGCCCTCGGCTGCGACGTAGAGCGAGATCGGATCGGCTTCGGCCGAGGCGATCAGCTTGACCGCGTTATCGTACAGCGTATCGATCAGGGTAATGAAGCGCTTGGCGGCGTTGCGTTCCGCGTAGTCCATCACCGGCACGTGGTCGATCAGGATGGTGTGGTAGTCGTGCGCCAGCCGCAGATAGTCCGAAGCCGCGAGCGGCTTGTCGCAGAGATCGGCAAACCCGAAGCGCGCCACGCCGTCGGCCGAGCACGGCACGTGCAGGACCCGCCCCTTGATCGTGATGTCGCGCGGCCTGCATCTGGCGTTGCCGGTCAGCTTGACCCAGGCCTTGTCGAGGGCGGTGCGCGCATCGACGTCCGCCGGCACCAGCCACATCCTGACGCCGGCGAGCTTCTCCAGCCGGAAATCCGTGCGTGCGTCCAGCCGCACCACGTCCATGTGGTCGGCGATCTGCTTGATGAAGGGCAGGAACAGCGCGCGGTTGAGCCCGCCTTTGTAGAGATCCTCCGGCGCCACGTTGGATGTCGCGACGACGACCGTGCCGAGCTCGAACAGCTTGGCGAACAGGCGCCCCAGGATCATCGCATCGGCGATGTCGGTGACGTGGAATTCGTCGAAACAGAGCAGCCAGGCCTGGTCGAAGATCGCCTGCGCGGTGAGCCCGATCACGTCGGCATCGGCAAGCTCGCCGCGTGCGATGTTCTGGCGGTAGCCGTAGATGCGCTCGTGCACCTCGGCCATGAATTCGTGGAAATGCGCGCGCCGCTTGTGCTCGACCGGACAGGTCTGAAAGAACAGGTCCATCAGCATGGTCTTGCCGCGCCCGACCTCGCCGTGAACGTAGAGGCCGTGCGGCGGCTCGCTCTTGTCGGCAAACAGGCGGCCGAACAGGCCCTGCTTGCGTGCAGGCCTGTAGGTGGAAAGCCCTCGCTCCAACGCCGCCAGGGCGTCGGCGACCTCGGCCTGGGCTGGGTCGGCCTCGATGGCACCGGAATCGACGAGAGACTGATATTGCGCGCGGAACGCGTCGGAGGGAGTGGACAGCATGAGCCCACTCTAGGCCACGAGACTTACAGAAAATGCAATCCGCAAATGGTGGAAGCCGCCATGCAGCCGGGCCGTGATGTCTTGGTATATGGCACGCAAACGCCGCCAGGCTCGTTAGCCCCGGGCTAACGACGTTGGGGTGGCTCACAGCTTGGCCTCAGAGGAACGCTGCCGTGAAAGATCCCACTGCAGCCCTCATTCTGGGCAGAGGTCGTAGGCGTCCTCGACCACATAGGGGCCACCGCCGGTTGAGGCGCGCGCCGAGAACAGCACGAAGCGCTCGGCCACGAACACCCGGCTCGGAAAGTAGCCACGGACCGACAGATAGTCGGCAACGTCCTGGCTCGATGCATCGTGCAGCCGGGCCAACGTGACATGCGGCACGAACTTGCGTCCCTCGGGATCGAGGCCGATCCGCTGCATCAGCCGCTCCAGCTCGGCCTGCAGCTCGATCAGCGGTCGGCTCGGCGCAATGTTGGCCACCACGGCGCGCGGCTTGCGGCCGCCGAAGCTCGACAGCCCCTGCACCGTCACCTCGAACGGCTTGCGATTCACCCGCCACAGCATCGATGCGATCTCGTTGGCCGAGGCGCCGTCGATGTCACCGATGAAGCGCAACGTGACGTGGTAGTTTTCGGGATCGATCCAGCGGGCGCCGGGGAGGCCACCCCGCAAACCGGAAAGCGTGTGGCCGACCTCGGCCGGAATTTCCAGTCCAGTAAACAGACGCGGCATCGTTTCGGGACTCCCGATGCAGGAGGCTGATCCCGAAAATTGACGAGATCATGCCTTGACGAGAAATGATCGACGACGAATCGCCGATGCATAATTCCTACCGAATTTATATGACTCCGCGACGGATGGTGCGTTAACGCCGGTAAATCCTGCGGAAAACCCGGTCTTTAAGGTTATCGCAATCCGTCGGCGGACGGCCTCGTTCCCTCATTGCCCACGAAGCGGACGCAGGAATGCTTCCGCCGTAGGCAACAGCCTGGACACGATGATGTCGACGCCGGCTGCCGTCGGATGAATGCCGTCAGCCTGGTTCAGCTTGGCGTCGGCGGCGACGCCGTCGAGGAAGAACGGATAGAGCGACACGCCGAATTCCTTGGCGAGATCCGGGTATATCGCATTGAATTTCGCCGCGTAGTCGCTGCCGTAGTTCGGCGGCGCCAGCATGCCGCAGAGCATGACGGCGATGCCCCGCGCCTTCAGCCTGGTCACGATCTCCGTTAAAGCCTTGCGCGTCACGGCGGGGTCGACGCCACGCAGGGCGTCGTTGGCGCCGAGCTCGACGATGACCGCTTCGGTCCCGTCCGCCACCGACCAGTCGAGCCGGTCGCGGCCGCCGGACGCGGTGTCACCGGACACGCCGGCATTGGTCATGGCGACATCCACGCCACTGTCCCTCAGAGCTTTTTGCAGCTTTGCGGGAAACGCGTCCGAGGCGGACAAACCGAGCCCAGCGCTCAGGGAATCGCCGAGAACGACGAGCTTGATCGGCTTTGATGCGTCCGCGCCCGCGAAGGCCGGCTCGACTGTCATCAAGGCGAGCATCAACACGAGTATGTGCACGAAGATATGTCCGCGCCTCTCGACCCGGCTTGCGGAGTTGCCATATGACCGAGCCATGGACAGTCTCATCGAAACCTCGCATTTGGCCGGCCTCGCGCCGGACACCATTACCATCTCGAACGTCAACCTCTCGCTCGGCACCGGCGCGGCGCGGGTTCATATCCTCAAGGACATCAGCCTGCGGGTGGGACAGGGCGAGACGATCGGCCTGATCGGCCCCTCGGGATCGGGGAAGTCCACGCTGCTGATGGTGATGGCGGGGTTGGAACGTCCTGACAGCGGTGAGGTGGTGGTCAACGGGACGGCTTTCAATGCCCTGGACGAGGACGGATTGGCCCGGTTCCGCGGCCGCCAGGTCGGCATCGTCTTCCAGTCCTTCCACCTCATCCCGACTATGACCGCGCTGGAAAACGTCGCGGTACCGCTGGAGCTCGCCGGTCACGCCGATGCCGCCGAGCGCGCCGCCCGCGAGCTGACCTCGGTCGGGCTGGGCCACCGCCTGAACCATTATCCGACCCAGCTGTCCGGCGGCGAGCAGCAGCGCGTGGCGCTGGCGCGCGCCCTGGCGCCGGACCCCGCCATCCTGGTGGCGGATGAGCCGACCGGCAATCTCGACGAGACCACCGGCCGGCAGATCATTGACCTACTGTTCACCAAGCACGCCGAGCGCGGCATGACGCTGGTTCTGGTGACCCATGACAGCGGCCTTGCGCACCGTTGCGATCGCGTGGTGCGGCTTCGTTCGGGCCGGATCGACGGCGACGCTCACGAGCACGCCGAGGCATGAGCACCGTGTCGGCACCGATCGCAGGCGGCCGGATGGCCGCGCTGCCCGTGCGTTACGCCTTGCGCGAGCTGCGCGGTGGCCTGCGTGGCTTCTACGTTTTCATCGCCTGCATCGCGCTGGGGGTCCTGGCGATCGCCGGCGTCGGCTCGGTCGCGGCGAGCCTCAATGATGGTCTGGTCCGCGAAGGACGCACGCTGCTGGGTGGCGACATCGCCTTCTCGCTGTTTCAGCGCGAGGCCAAGCCGGACGAGATCGAATTCCTGCGCTCGCGCGGGCAGGTGTCGCTGGCAGCGACCTTGCGGGCCATGGTGCGCTCCAGCGACGCCAAGCTCGCCCTGGTCGAGCTCAAGGCGGTCGACGGCGCCTATCCGCTGCTCGGCGAGGCCGAGCTCCAGCCCGACCTGCCGCTCGCGGATGTCCTGGCCGAGCGCGACGGCGCATTCGGCGCCGCCGCCGATCCGGCGCTGCTGGCACGGCTCGACCTGAAGATCGGCGACACCGTCACGATCGACACGACCCGCTTCCAGATTCGCACCGCCGTCCAGGCCGAGCCGGACAAATTGTCCGGCGGCATCGGGCTGGGGCCGCGTTTCCTGATCAGCGAAGCCGGCCTGCGTGCAACCCCGCTTTTGCAGCCGGGCAGCCTGGTGCGCTGGACCTACCGGATCCGCCTGCCTGACAATGCCGTGGACGATCACGCTGCCGCGTCCTTCATCGCCGACACCCGCTTGGCGCTGCCGTCGGCCGGATGGGAGATCCGCAGCCGTAGCAATGCCTCGCCGCAACTGGAGCGGACCATCGGGCGTTTCACCCAGTTCCTGACCCTGGTCGGCCTTGCAGCACTTCTGGTCGGCGGCGTCGGCGTCGCCAACGCCGTGAAGAGCCATATCGACCGCCGTACCGATGTCATCGCGGCGTTCAAGGCGCTCGGCGCGACCAGCCGCGACGTCTTCGGCATCTACCTCGTTCAGGTGGTCGTTCTCGCGACCATCGGTTCGATCATCGGACTGTGTGCCGGCGCCGCCCTCCCGTTCGCGATCGTCGGATTGTTCGGCAAGATCCTGCCGCTGCCGGTCGTACCGGCCCTGCACCCTGACGAACTCGCGCTGTCATTTGTCTATGGCCTGCTCACCGCACTCGCCTTCGGCCTGTGGCCGCTCGGCCGCGTTCATGACGTTCCGGTGGCCGCGCTGTTCCGCGAAGCCGTGATCGCCGAATGGCACCGGCCGCGCTGGAGCTATCTTGCCCTGATCGCGGCCGTGGTCGCACTGCTGATCGCAGTCGTGATCGGCCTGTCCTATGACAAGCGCATTGCGGCGGTGTTCGTCATGGCGTCTGCACTCGTCTTCGTTCTGCTGCGCGGTATTGCCGCGCTGGTGATGGCAACCGCACGCAGGCTGCCGCGCAGCCGTTTCCCGATGTTGCGGCTGGCGGTCAGCAACATCTACCGTCCGGGCGCGCTGACACCATCGGTGGTGCTGTCGCTCGGACTTGGGCTGGCCGTGCTCGTGACGATCACCCAGATCGACGGCAATCTGCGCCGGCAGTTCCTGGCGCAGCTACCGGAGCAGGCGCCCTCCTTCTTCTTCATCGACGTGCCCTCCGGCGAGGCCGACCGCTTCCGCGGCTTCCTCAAGGACCTCGCGCCGCAGTCGGCGGTGGAGGACGTGCCGATGCTGCGCGGCCGCATCGTGTCCGCCCGCGGTGTGCCCGCCGAGGACCTCAAGGCGACGCATGACACCGAATGGGTGCTGCAGAGCGACCGCGGTCTGACCTATACCGGCGAGGTTCCCAAAGGGTCCAAGGTCGTCGAGGGCGAATGGTGGAGCGAGGGCTACAGCGGGCCGCCTCTGATCTCGATCGAGAAGAGGATCGCGGACGGGCTCGGCCTCAAGCTCGGCGACGAGATGGTCGTCAACGTGCTCGGACGCGACATCACGGCGCGGATCGGCAACATGCGCAGCATCGACTGGCAGGGGCTCGGCATCAATTTCGTGCTCGTGTTCTCCCCCAACGCCTTCCGGGGTGCGCCGCACACCCATGTGGCGACCCTGACCGAGGGCCGCTCCGATACGGCAGAGGACGCCCGCATCATCCGCAAGGTCGCCGACGCCTTTCCGATGGTCACCAGCGTGCGAGTCCGCGAGGTCATGGAGACGGTCGGCGCGGTCGTCTCCAACCTCGCGCTCGCGATCCGCGGCGCCAGCGCCGTAACCCTCGTTTCAGCCATTCTCGTGCTGGGCGGTGCGCTGGCGGCCGGACACCGCCACCGGGTCTACGACGCCGTGATCCTGAAGACCCTGGGCGCGACCCGGTTGCGGCTGCTGGGCGCCTATGCCCTCGAATATCTCATGATCGGCTTCGCCACCGCCGCATTTGGCGTCATTGCCGGCTCGGTCGCAGCCTGGCTGATCGTGACGCGCCTCATGACCCTGAGCTTCACCTGGCAGGGCGGCAGCGCCGCGCTGGTGGTCCTGGCGGCGCTGGTCGTGACCGTCGGCCTCGGCCTTGTCGGCACCCTGCTCGCGCTCAACCAGAAGCCCGCGACGGTGCTCCGGAATCTCTGAAAGCCCGGGAATCTCTGACGGCTTGCGCGATCATGCCGCACGGTTAACGCGACTTATACGCCTCAGACGCGTACGGAGCGACATTCAGCCGCGCGTGGAAGCTTGCAGCGGATGTGCTAGTTTCCCATCTAGTGGATGGGCTCAGAGACCTGCCAAAAGATGGCAAATTTGCCAATGACGCAAATTTAATATCCGCGGCAGTTGGTATGAGATAGGGTTTTTCGAGAACCGGCTAAAGGTCCCGCTCGGACCGGACTGCCGGGCAACAAACGGGAATCGACCATGTCGGACCTCGACCGCAATTATGCTTCACCCTTCGGCCGGGTGGCCGGGCGCGCTGATGCCGCGACCGTCGACGCCGGTCTGCGCGCCTACATGCTGCGCATCTACAATTACATGAGCATCGGCCTCGCCATCACCGGCCTCGCCGCGCTCGGCGTCTACATGGCGTCGGTAACCGGCGATCCGGCGGCCGGCGTGTTCAAGTTCGGCAACGCCTATCTGACGCAGTTCGGCTACGCGATGTTCGTGAGCCCGCTGAAGTGGCTGTTCATCCTGGCCCCCTTGGTCATGGTGTTCGCGATCTCGGCCGGCATCAACCGTCTCGCGCCGTCGACCGCCCAGATCCTGTTCTGGGTGTTCTCGGCCCTGATGGGCATCTCGCTGTCGTCGATCTTCCTGGTGTATACCCACACCTCGATCGTGCGGGTGTTCTTCATCACCGCGGCGACGTTCGGCGCGCTGAGCCTGTACGGCTACACGACCAAGCGTGACATGACCGGCATGGGCTCGTTCCTGTTCATGGGCCTGATCGGCATCGTGCTGGCGAGCCTCGTGAACCTGTTCCTGGCAAGCTCGATGCTGCAGTTCATCGTGTCGGTGATCGGCGTGTTCGTGTTCGCCGGCCTGACCGCCTGGGATACGCAGCGGCTGAAGAACGAGTACATCTACGGCTACGCCTCTGCGGGCGGCGACGTCGCCGAGCGCGCGGCGATCACCGGGGCGCTGTCGCTGTACTTGAACTTCATCAACCTGTTCACGCTGCTGCTTCAGCTGCTCGGACAGCGCGACTGATCCAGCGGCTCACACGAGCGACCTTCGAAGCCCCGGCCTCACCGCCGGGGCTTCTCTTTTGTGCGGGGCTGCTCTCTGCGCGCGACCGGCGGCCAAGCCTCACCTTGCGGACGGCAGCCATGCCCGGGCGAGGTTGATCGGCGATTTCGCCCTGGTATTGTTCCACCCATGTCCAGCATCGAAATCCGCCCGACGGCCGAGGCCGACCTTCCCGCCATCACCGCAATCTATGCGCAGGCCGTGCGCGAGGGCACCGCGACCTTCGAGCTCGAGCCGCCGGATCTCGCCGAGATGACGCGCCGTTTCCGCGTCCTGACCGAGGGCGGTTTCCCCTATCTGGTCGCCGAGCTGGAGGGACGCCTTGCCGGCTACGCCTATGCCGGCGCCTACCGGCCCCGGCCGGCCTACCGCTTCACGGTGGAGAATTCGGTCTATCTCGACCCGGTGAGCCACCGGCGCGGCATCGGCGCCCGGTTGATGGAGCGGCTGATCACGGACTGCGAGGCCCGTGGCTTCCGCCAGATGATCGCCGTCATCGGCGACTCCGCCAATGCCGCCTCGATCGCCCTGCACCGCAAATGCGGGTTTGAGCTGATCGGCACGCATCCGAGTGTCGGCCTGAAATTCGGACGCTGGCTCGACACGGTCATGATGCAGCGCGCGCTCGGAGCCGGCAGCAGCGACGTGCCGCCGGCGTAAGCGACGCTGGTCGTCCGCGACGTCGGAATTCCGGGGTGGCGCTCACGCAAGCCCCCGGAATGACATCGACCGCGTCAGACCAAGGCTGGCTTCGGCGCGATCACCAGCAGCACGCGCTCGAGCTCGTGGCCGCGGCGCAGGATGAGGCCGGTGGCCGAGATCACGCTGTACATGCCCTGCTTGCGGGCCAGGCGCGGATCCTTCTCGATGCGATAGAGCGGCACTTCAGAGGCCCGGCGAAACACCGAGAACACCGCGCGGTCGCGCAGGAAGTCGATCGAGTAGTCTCGCCACTCGCCACTGGCGACCATGCGACCGTAGATATTCAGGATGCGGTTCAGTTCGAGACGATCGAACGTCACCCGGTTCGGCGTTGCGGCAGCGTTGCGCGCCGCTGCGCGGTTCTCGCTGGGATCGGTATCCTCCGGCGTGACGTTCATGAGCGTCCTCCTGTCATCTATGTGACATGATCGCGCCATCCGCTGACGGCCGCAAGGGGCCGTTTTCATTGCCGAACTTCGGTCCTGGCTTCGAACGAGACGTGTTCCAAGAACACGCAACCGTCACGGGATCGTTAGCGGAATCATAATCGCGCCGTCTTTCCGCCCAGCGACCGCCCCTCCCGTTAGGCATAAAGTTCGTGTGCGTTGGCCCGGTCCTTTCGGTTCCGGATTCCTCAGCCCCCAGCCCCCCGGGGTCGTAAGGATCGGGTCTATTCACAAGTGAAGGCAAAGGGCCAACGAAAGTTGGTCCTTTTGCTTTTTTGGCGTGAACTGCCCGGAAGATGTTGCGGCGCGCCTCCGTCCCATGGACGTGACGCGCCTGCCGCAGGTCAGCGAAAACGAAGATCAGGACGGCGGGAGATCAGCGCTCGGGACCACGCGCCGCTGCTGAAGCCCGTCCGACCAATGGCAGCTCGGAAAAGGCGGCCCCGAGCATGGCTCCGGGGCGGTCGCGACTGCCGTCCTGCACATAGACGACAGTGCCGTCGACGCCCTCGCGGGCGATCTTCTCCAGCGGAACGTTCCAGCTGACCGGCGACCCATTCCAGTCACCGAGCTTCAGCAGACCGCGAACGACGTTGTAGTAGGTCAGATCACGGCCGCTGTTCTCGCCGCGCCCGACCGAGATCGGAACTACCCGTGAGATCGAGCACACCCAGACCTCGCCGTGCTTGCGCGGCATCTGGTCGTTGGCCGCGGCCACGGACACGGTGAGATCCTGGCCGTCGACCGACAGCCTGACCGGCACCGACATTGCCGCACCGCCCTGGGCGGTCTCCTCGATGGCGCCTTCGATCGCCTCGCGATCGCTGCCGATCACATGCACCGAGCCGTTGACGACGGCCTGCGGCGTGTAGACTTCGCGATCGCCGCGGGCTCTGGAATAGGCGCGCTGCCGGGCCGTAAAGCGCGAGTCGGCCAGGGTGTCCTTCCAGCCGAGATAGTCCCAGTAATCGATCGGCAGAGACAGAGCGATCACGGACGGATCTCTCGCCAATTCGCCAAGCACCTTATCCGCCGGCGGACAGGACGAGCAACCCTGGGACGTAAAAAGTTCAATCACCGCACGCGGGTCAGACGCAGCCGGCCGGACGAAAGCGATGACCGCACAGACACCCAGCGCCGCGCGCGACCACCACGACATCTGTCCACTCATCGTCACTGTCCTGTCTGGAACACCGTTCGCCGCGCCCTGCTGCGTCAGCAATCTGCGAAGCCGCCTCGTATTTGAAAACCCAAATGCAAAAAAGGAGGCGGCCCCTTGTCATAGGCCGCCTCCTTCATCACCCGCTACTCACTTCAGAGTGAGCCAATCTGTCGCACCGCGCCGTGGTTAAGCCGCCAGCTTGCGCAGCACGTAGTGCAGGATGCCGCCGTTACGATAGTAGTCCAGCTCATCCAGCGTATCGATGCGGCAGAGCAGCGGCACCTGCTGGGCCGCACCGTCGGCCGAAACGATCTCGGCGGTCAGGGTCTGGCGCGGCTTGAGGTCGCCCTGCAGGCCCTTGATGGTGACCTTCTCGTCGCCCTTGAGCCCGAGCGAGGACCACGACGTGCCCTCCTGGAAGGTGAGCGGCAACACACCCATACCGACGAGGTTGGAGCGATGGATCCGCTCGAAGCTCTGGCAGACCACGGCGCGGACGCCCAGCAGCCTGGTGCCCTTGGCCGCCCAGTCGCGCGACGAGCCGTTGCCGTATTCGGCGCCGGCGAACACCACCAGCGGCACGCCCTCTTCCTGGTACTTCATCGCCGCGTCGTAGATCGACATCTGCTCGCCGTCGGGCCAGTGCTTGGTCAGGCCGCCCTCGGGGATGTTGCCGTCGGCGCCCTTGAGCATGAAGTTCTTGATGCGGATGTTGGCGAAGGTGCCGCGCATCATGATCTCGTGATTGCCGCGGCGCGTGCCGTACTGATTGAAGTCGGCCGGACGGACCTGGTGCTCGCTGAGGAATTTGCCTGCCGGCGAGGTCAGCTTGATCGAGCCGGCGGGAGAGATGTGGTCGGTGGTGATCTTGTCGCCGAACATCGCCAGGATACGGGCGTCGACCACGTCCTTGATCGGCTCCGGCTCCTTCTTCATGCCTTCGAAATAGGGCGGATTCTGCACGTAGGTCGAAGACATGTTCCAGCGATAGGTCTCGCTCTCGACCGTCTTGATCTTGCGCCAGTTGGTGTCGCCCTTGAACACGTCGGCGTAGCGCTTCTTGAAGATCGACGCCTTAACGAATTTCTTGACGTAGTCGTTGACCTCTTTGGTCGTCGGCCAGATGTCCTTCAGATAGACCGGCTTCTTGTCCTTGCCGATTCCGATCGGCTCAACCGCGAGATCCTTGGTCACCGTGCCGGCCAGCGCATAGGCCACCACCAGCGGCGGCGAAGCCAGGTAGTTGGCCTGCACGTCCGGCGAGACGCGGCCCTCGAAGTTGCGATTGCCCGACAGTACCGCCGCCCCGACAATGCCGTTGTCGTTGATCGACTTCGAGATCTCCTCCGGCAGCGGACCGGAATTACCGATGCAGGTGGTGCAGCCGAAGCCGACGAGATTGAAGCCGACCTTGTCGAGGTCCTTCTGCAGACCGGAGTTTGCAAGGTACTCGGCAACCACCTGGCTGCCCGGCGCAAGCGAGGTCTTCACCCATGGCTTGGCCTTGAGGCCCTTGGCGGCCGCGTTGCGGGCCAAGAGGCCGGCGCCGATCAGCACGCTCGGGTTGGACGTGTTGGTGCAGGAGGTGATGGCGGCGATCACCACGTCGCCATGGCCGAGATCGAAATCCTTGCCCTCGACAGGGAAGCGCTGCTCGGCATCGCTCTTCTTGTACTCGCCGGCCAGCGCGGTCGAGAAGCCCTCGGCCACGGCAGGCAGCGCGATGCGGCCTTCGGGACGCTTCGGACCGGCCATCGACGGCACGACGTCGGCCAGATCGAGCGTCAGCGTCTGGGTGAACACCGGATCCGGCGACTTGGCGGTGCGGAACAGGCCCTGCGCCTTGGCATAGGCTTCGACCAGCGCGACGCGCGGCGCCTTGCGGCCCGACGTCTTGAGATAGTCGATGGTCGCGGTGTCGACCGGGAAGAAGCCGCAGGTGGCGCCGTATTCCGGAGCCATGTTTGCAATCGTGGCCTTGTCAGCCACCGAGAGATGGTCGAGGCCGGGGCCGAAGAACTCGACGAACTTGCCGACCACGCCGAGCTTGCGCAGCATCTGGGTGACGGTCAGCACCAGGTCGGTGGCGGTGACGCCTTCCTTGAGCGCACCGTTCAGCTTGAAGCCGACCACGTCGGGCAGCAGCATCGACAGCGGTTGGCCGAGCATGCAGGCCTCAGCCTCGATACCGCCGACGCCCCAGCCGAGCACGGCGAGACCGTTGACCATGGTGGTGTGGGAGTCGGTGCCGACCAGCGAGTCCGGATAGGCGACCTCGAAGGTGCCCTTGGTGCGGCCGACCGTCATCTTCTCCTTCTTGGTCCAGACCGTCTGCGCCAGATATTCGAGGTTGACCTGGTGGCAGATGCCGGTGCCGGGCGGCACGACCGAGAAGTTGGTGAAGGCCTTCTGGCCCCATTTCAGGAATTCGTAGCGCTCCTGGTTCTGCTTGTATTCCTCGGCGACGTTCTTGCCGAACGCCTTGTTGTCGCCGAAGAAGTTCACGATCACCGAGTGGTCGATCACGAGATCGACGGGCACCAGCGGATTGATCTTCTCGGCATCGCCGCCGAGCTTCTGCATCGCATTGCGCATCGCGGCGAGATCGACCACCGCCGGCACGCCGGTGAAGTCCTGCATCAGCACGCGCGCCGGACGGAAGGCGATCTCGTGCTCGAGCGACTTCTTGCGCAGCCATTTCGAGAACGCGATGATGTCGTCCTTGGTGACGGTGCGGCCGTCCTCGTTGCGCAGCAGATTCTCGAGCAGCACCTTCATCGAATAGGGCAGCTTGGAGATGTCCTTGAGACCGTTCTTCTCGGCTGCGGGCAAGCTGTAATAGATGTAGGACTTGGTACCGACCTTGAGGGTCTTGCGGCTCTTGAAGCTGTCGAGCGAGGTCATGCGTGGAAATCCCAATTGATCGTTATACCCTGAGGGGGTACGAAAGAACCGTCAGCGCCAGGCGCCGGACGGCTTGCAGCGGGCGATTGTGTGCTGCATCAAGAACCGGCTTATAGAAGCTTTCTAACTGCGCCGCCACAGCGACAATCAAGCCGCGACGTGGCATCACCCACAAATTCTCACGCGCTAGCCATCAATTCCTTAGGGGCTGTCACGACGGACCATGCAGCTGTCTCCAAGACTCCCTACGAGACTGTTCGGACACGATGTCAGATGCGTGCGCGGTGGCCGCGAGGTGTTCGCAGGCCTTGCCTTCGAAGCCGTCTCCGGCGAGGCGCTGGCGGTGACCGGACACAACGGTGCCGGCAAGACCTCGCTGCTGCGGTTGATCGCGGGCCTGTTGCTGCCGGCCGGCGGCACCATCGTCATCGAGGGCGGCGAGGCGGAGCTGACCGTGCCCGAACAGGCGCATTATCTCGGCCATCGCGACGCGCTGAAGCCGGCGCTCAGCGTCCGTGAGAACCTGTCGTTCTGGGCCGACTTCCTTGGCGGCGCCACCACGCGGCCAACGCTCGATTGCCTGGCCGCGGTTGGGCTCGCCCATGCAGCGGAGCTGCCTGCCGCCTACCTCTCCGCGGGCCAGCGCCGCCGGCTGTCGCTGGCGCGCCTGCTCACGGTGCCGCGCCTGTTGTGGCTGCTCGACGAGCCGACCGCTGCGCTCGACATCGCTGGACAGGCGATGTTCGCCGGGCTGATGCGCGAGCATCTGGCCGCGGGCGGACTGATCGTCGCGGCGACGCACGGACCGCTCGGCATCGACACGCGCGAGTTACGGATCGGGGGGATGATCTAATGCTCATGGATCGGGCCAATCCATCCGGCTGGATCGCTGCGCGCCCCTCCCCTTTGCGGCGAGGGGGCGGGGATGAGGGCCCACACCGGCGGTCTCGCTTTGGACGACGTCTGTCCCCGAACCTCCCCCACGCGGCGGGAGGAAGTGCAGCGTGCGGGTGGATGGCGCGCTCGCCCGAATCCGACAGGCCAGCCGCATGACTGCGCTCGGTGCCCTTATCCGCCGCGACATCCGCATTGCGCTGCGCATCGGGGGCGGCGCGCTGATCGGCGTGCTGTTCTTCCTTACAGTCGTGGTGCTGATGCCGTTCGCGGTCGGGCCGGATCTGGCGCTGCTGACACGGCTCGGCCCCGCCATCCTCTGGCTCGGCGCGCTGCTGGCGAGCCTGCTGACCCTGGAACGGCTGTTCACATCAGACCATGAGGACGGCTCGCTCGACCTGATCGTGATGAGCCGGACGCCGCTGGAGCTCGCTTGCGCCGCCAAGGCGCTGGCGCACTGGCTGGCGGCCGGCCTGCCGCTGGTCATCGCGACACCCGTTCTCGGACTGCTTCTCAATCTCGATGCCACCGCGACCGGCGCTGTCGCGCTGACGCTGCTGGCCGGCACGCCGGCGTTGACCTTCATCGGCATGATCGGCGCGGCGTTGGCGGTGACCATGCACCGCGGCGGGCTACTGCTGGCAGTGCTGGTGCTGCCGCTGTCGATCCCGGTGCTGATCTTCGGCGTCGCGGCGTCGCAGGCGGCCATCGTCGGCCCGCTGCCGTTCGGGGCGCCGTTCTCGATCCTGTGCGCATTGTCCCTGGTGAGTTTCGTGATCGGCCCCTTCGCAGCTGCGACTAGTTTGCGAAACGGCCTGGATTGACCCGTCGCCCATCGGGGTTTGACTATGATCAACTCTTGCCGAGCGGCTTTGTGCTGATTGCCTGCAACCGCTTCCGCCGTTAACAAGGTCCTCATGTCGCTGATCGACCTCGCCAATCCCACTCGGTTCCTTGCGCTGACGGCGCGGCTGCTGCCGTGGCTGGCCCTGGCGACCGTTGTCCTGCTGGCCGCCGGCCTCTACCTCTCGGCGCTGGCGCCCGACGACTACCAGCAGGGCGCGACCGTCAAGATCATGTTCATCCACGTGCCCAACGCTTGGCTGTCGATGTTCGTCTGGGGCGTCATGAGCATCGCATCGCTCGGCACCCTGGTGTGGCGGCATCCGCTCGCCGACGTGGCGGCGAAATCGGCCGCACCGATCGGCGCCAGCTTCACCTTCCTCGCCTTGCTCACCGGCTCGCTGTGGGGCCGGCCGATGTGGGGCACCTATTGGGAATGGGACGCGCGGCTCACCTCGGTGCTGATTCTGTTCCTGATGTATCTCGGCCTGATGGCGCTGTGGCGCGCGGTCGAGGATCCGACCCGGGCCGCGCGCGCCGCGGCCGTCTTGACGCTGGTCGGCGCCATCAACCTGCCGATCATCAAGTTCTCGGTCGACTGGTGGAATACGCTCCACCAGCCGGCCTCGGTGATGCGGATGGGCGGGCCGGCACTGGACAAGTCGTTCCTGATCCCGCTCCTGGTGATGGCGATCGGCTTCTCCTTCCTTTTCGTCACGCTGCACGTCGCAGCAATGCGCAACGAGATCCTGCGCCGGCGCGTGCGCAGCCTGCAGATGCTGCAAGCCCGGGCCTATGCGACCAGCGCGCCTGCAGGCGATGCGTCGGGCCAGGTCGTGGGAGCTGCCTGATATGGACCTCGGCCCCTACACCTCCTTCATCGCGACCTCCTACCTTGCGGCTGCGCTCATCGTCGTGCTGCTGATCGGCTGGATCGCCATCGACTACAGGACTCAGAAGGCGCGGCTGCGTGCGCTCGAGGAGAGCGGCGTCGTCCGTCGCTCCGGCCGCGCCGCCACGACGGACATCAGATGACCGACCAGACCGCGACAGAACCGACGCCGCGCCGACGCTCCCTCCTGGTGCTGCTGCCGTTGGTGATCTTCCTTGGCCTCGCCGCGCTGTTCTGGTCTCGTCTTGGCAACGGCGACCCGTCGCGGATTCCCTCGGTGCTGATCGGCCGGCCTGCACCGAACACACCGTTGCCGCCGCTGCCGGAGCTCGCCAGGGACGGCGCGCCGGTGCCCGGTCTCGACCCCGCCGCTCTCAAGGGCAAGGTCAGCATCGTCAACGTGTGGGCGTCGTGGTGCGTTCCGTGCCACGACGAAGCGCCGCTGCTGGTGGAGCTCGGCCGCGACAAGCGCTTCCAGATCATCGGCATGAACTACAAGGACGCTGCCGACAATGCGCGGCGCTTCCTCGGCCGCTACGGCAATCCCTATGATGTCGTCGGCGTCGACGGCAACGGCCGCGCGGGCATCGAATGGGGCGTCTACGGCGTGCCCGAGACCTTCGTCGTCGGCCGCGAGGGCACCATCGTCTACAAGCTGGTCGGTCCGATCACCGCCGACAACATCAACGCGGTGCTGAAGCCGGAAATCGAAAAGGCGCTGAAGGCGGGCTCGTAGTTCAGGCGCCATTGCGGGCGTAGCGAAGCAATCCAGAGCGTTCGCTGGAATCCTGGATTGCTTCGTCGCTGCGCTCCTCGCAATGACGGCGTGGACGAACCTACCCCTTGCTCACGTCCCCCTCCGCAGCGTCACTGGCCTCAAGCGACGCCGGATCCAGATGGTAGCGCTTGATCAGCGGCATCTGCGCGATCGCGAAGATCATCGTCAGCGGCACGACGCCGAAGGCCTTGAAGCCGACCCAGAAATCCGTGCTCTGGGTGCGCCAGATGATCTCGTTCAGCACCGCCATCGCGGCGAAGAACAGCGCCCAGCGGAAGGTGAGGACACGCCAGCCGGCTGGCGTCAGGTTGAACATCTGATCGAACATGATCGCGATGAAGGAGCGGTTGAACAGCAATCCGCCGCCGAGCACGGCCGCGAACAGGCCGTAGATGATGGTCGGCTTGACCTTGATGAAGGTCTCGTCGTGCAGCACCAGCGTCAGCGTGCCGAACACGATGACGACGACGGCGGTCACCAGGGCCATCAGCGGCACGTGCCGCGTTACCACATAGGATGCGATCAGCGCCGCGATGATCGCGACCATGAACGCGCCGGTCGCCGCGAACAGATTGAACTTGGCGTTGACCACGAAGAACACGATCAGCGGGCCGAGCTCGGTGGCCAGTTTGAACAGCGGGTGCGGCTGTGACTTGTCCATTCCATGTCCTGTTGGCTGTCATCACCCGCGGCAGCGGCTGATCCAGTCGTTTCTGATGTATCATGCGCCGTGAACCGCACAGCCTGCCGCAGGGCTTGCAGGCGCGCTGCGCGGTGACGTCACTCCTCGATGCCGGCGATCGCCTGCGCGAAGTCCTTGGCCGCGAATGGCTGGAGATCATCGACGCCTTCGCCAACGCCGATGAAGTGCACCGGCAGCTTGAACTTCTCGGAGAGCGCCACGAGGATGCCGCCGCGTGCCGTGCCGTCGAGCTTGGTCATCACCAGACCGGTGACGCCTGCCGTACGCTGAAACGCCTCGACCTGCGACAGCGCATTTTGTCCCACGGTGGCATCGAGAACCAGCAGCACGGCGTGCGGCGCTGACGCGTCGACCTTGCGAATGACACGCACGACCTTTTCCAGCTCGTTCATGAGCTCGGCCTTGTTCTGCAGCCGGCCTGCGGTGTCGATCAGCAGGATGTCCCGGCCCTGCTCCTTGGCGACCGTGATCGCATTGAAGGCGAGGCTCGCGGAGTCCGAGCCTTGCGCGCCCGCTATCACCGGCGCCCTGGTGCGCTCGCCCCAAACCTTGAGCTGCTCGATGGCGGCGGCGCGGAACGTATCGCCCGCCGCCAGCATCACCTGCCTGCCTTCGGCCACAAACTTCGCCGCGAGCTTGCCGATCGTGGTGGTCTTGCCTGAGCCGTTGACACCGACGACGAGGATGACGAACGGCTTGTGGCCGGTCTCGATCGCGAGCGGCTTGGCGACCGGCGCCAGCACCTTCTCGACCTCGGTCGCGACGACCGCTTTCACCTCGTCGGCGCCGATCGCCTTGTCGTAGCGACCGGTACCGACGGCTTCCGCGATTCTGGCCGCCACGCTGGTGCCGAGATCGGCGCGCAGCAGCACATCCTCGATGTCCTCGAGCATCGCACGATCGAGCTTGCGCTTGGTGACGAGATCGGCGACCGCGGTCCCGAGCGCGCCGGAGGTGCGCTTCAGGCCGGCGGACAGGCGCCGCCACCACGACAGCTTCGGTGTTTCGGAGGTGGTATCGTTCATGGCGCGGTGTTAGCCCTTTCCTCCCGCAAACGAAAGCTCGCAGCCGCTTTACGGTTTCCATGGACATTAACCAACCCACCGACGAGGAGATGCTGGCCCGCGTGCTCCATCGCGACGGTCTGATGCTGGTGATCGACAAGCCGGCCGGCATCCCCGTGCACAAGGGGCCGAAGGGCGGACCGAACCTCGAAGCCTCGTTCGACGCGCTGCGCTACGGCCTGCCGCGTGCCCCGGTGCTTGCCCACCGGCTCGACAAGGAAACCTCGGGATGTCTGGTGCTCGGCCGCCATCGCAAGGCAACGGCTTCGCTCGGGCTTTTGTTCAAGCACGGCAAGATTTCAAAGACCTATTGGGCCGTGGTCGAGGGCGGACCGGAGGCCGATGAGGGCATCATCGAGCTGCCGCTCGGCAAGCTGAACGCCGAACGCGGCTGGTGGCAGAAGCCGGATCCGCAGGGGCAGCCGGCGGTGACGAAATGGCGCGTGCTGGGGCGGTCCTCGCCGCTGCCCGGCGCGGACGACACGCCAGCGGCAGTCAATGGAGCCGGCGGCAGATTGACCTGGCTCGCCATGGAACCGGTGACCGGGCGCACGCATCAATTGCGCGTGCATTCGGCCGCGACGGGCTGGCCGATCGTCGGCGACAACATCTATGGCAACGGCCCGCGCTTCGGCGAGCCGCGGCTGCATCTGCACGCCCGCGAAATCTCGATTCCGCTGTCGCGGAATAAACCGCCGGTGCATGTCGTGGCGCCCGCACCCGCGCACATGCATGAGCGGCTGAGGATGTGTGGGTGGAACGGGGAGTGAGGCGCGCCGTCAGGCGCAAGTGAGACGCGGCGGTCGCGCCACACCCACCGCTGTCATCATCCGCGCAGGCGGATGATCCAGTACGCCGCGGCGGTCGTGAGTCACCGAAACGTCACGGCGTACTGGATCGCCCGCCTGCGCGGCGATGACAGCGAAAACTAGACTAACAGCCGCGTCCCATCATGCCCTGACAACGTGAACCGCTGGACAGTGCCCGGCAGCGCGCCACTGATCGCCACCGGCAGATAATGCTCCGTCCGCCCCTGCGTCTCACTCTCGATCAGCACCTCGCGCTGGCAGCCGATCTCCTGCTCCAACCGCCGCCGCAACGCTGCTTCACCCGCGGCCCGCAACCGCCGCGCGCGCTCGCGGATGACGGCGCCATCGACCTGCGGCATCCGCGCCGCCGGCGTGCCGGGTCGCGGTGAATAGGGAAACACGTGCAGGAAGGTCAGTCCGCACTCCTCGACCAGGTCGAGCGAGCGCGCGAACATCTCGTCGGTCTCGGTGGGGAAGCCCGCGATCAGATCGGCCCCAAGCACGATGTCGGGCCGCAGCCGCCGCACCTCGTGACAGAATGCGATGGCATCAGCGCGCGAATGCCGCCGCTTCATCCGCTTCAAGATCAGGTCGTCGCCCGCCTGCAGCGACAGATGCAGATGCGGCATCAGCCTGATATCATCAGCTAGCGCATCGAGTAGGTCGGCATCCGCCTCGATCGAATCGATCGAGGAGATGCGCAGGCGCTTCAGCTCCAGCACGTGGCGCAGGATCTGCTTCACCAGGCGCCCGAGCCGGGGCGTCCCCGGCAGATCCGCGCCATAACTCGTCAGATCGACGCCGGTCAGCACGATCTCGGCGTGGCCGCGCTCCACCAGCGCACGGACCTGATCGACGACGGCACCCATCGGCACCGAGCGCGAATTGCCGCGTCCGAACGGGATGATGCAGAAGGTGCAGCGATGGTCGCAGCCGTTCTGCACCTGGACGAAGACGCGCGGCAGCCCGTGCTGGAAGCCATCGACCAGATGCGGCGCCATCTCGCTGACGGCCATGATGTCGGAGACCGCGACCTTCTCGGATGCATCGATGCCGAAATGGGGCGCCGCCAAGGCCTCGACCGTGTCGCGCCACGCTTCAGGCTGGAGCTTGTCGTCATTGCCGATGACGCGGTCGACCTCCGCCATGGCTGCAAACATGTCTGCTTGTGTCTGCGCCGCGCAGCCGGTCACGACGATGCGCGCCGACGGGCGCTCGCGCTTCAGCTTGCGGATGGATTGCCGGGCTTGCGCCACCGCCTCGTTGGTCACCGCGCAGCTGTTGATGACGATGGTGTCTCCGGCACCGGCCGCTTCTGCGTGCCGCGCGATCAGCTCGGATTCGAAGGCGTTGAGCCGGCAGCCGAAGGTGACGACATCGACGCTCATGCGACGCTGGCGAACAGCTGTGGCTCGAACCGCCCCTCGAATTCGAACGTCGCCGTGCCCGTCATCAGCACGTGATCGTCGCGCTCGCGCCACTCGATCGTCAGTTCGCCGCCCGGCAGCGTCATCTGGACGATACGGTTGGCGCGCTTGAGCCGCGCCGCGGCGACGGCCGTGGCGCAGGCCGCCGAGCCGCAGGCCCTGGTGAGCCCGGCGCCGCGCTCCCAGGTGCGCATCGTGATGTGGTCGCGATCGACGATATGGGCGAGCGTGATGTTGGCCCGCTCCGGGAAGATCGGATGGTTTTCCAAAAGCGGCCCGAACCGCTCCAGATCATAGGCGTTGATGTCGTCGACCCAGAACACCGCGTGCGGATTGCCCATGTTGACGACCGACGGCGAATGCAGGATCGGGGCATCGATCGGCCCGATCTGCAGCTCGATGTAGCGGGTGTCGCGGAACTCCTCGGCCAGCGGAATGTCCTGCCAGGCGAATTTCGGCACCCCCATATCGACCGTGTAGAGGTCGGGCGCGGGCCCCTGCCAGCAGTTCAACAGGCCGGCCCGCGTCTCGAACGTCGCGGCGGCCTGCCCGGTTGCCTCGAACAGGCGCCGGACCACGCAGCGCATGCCGTTGCCGCAGGCGCCGGATTCCGACCCGTCATTGTTGTAGATGCGGATGAAGGCCTCGGTGCCGTCAAGCCGCGGCGGCTGCAGCACCATCAATTGGTCGTAGGGAACGCGGGAGGCCACCGCTCGCGCCTCGTCGGGCGTGACGACATGCTTCACATCGCGCAGATCGAGAACGACGATCTCGTTACCGATCCCGTTCATCTTGGCGAAGGCATGATTGGCGAGCGCGCTCATGAAAATATCCAAATTGTGTCCGCTTTATATGGCGAACGGCGCGGCATTGACCAGCCTGCAGAGGGGCATGACGCATCTGTCATGGGACGGCACGCGGGCCGGCATGTTAGGTAACCGGCCATTCGCCGGCAAGAACCGGGCAGAGCAGCAGGGCCTCTGGAGAACAGTCGAATGAATCTCAGCACTTTCCGCCTCGTTCTGGCCGTGAGCGCGGTCGCCTTGGCACTCGGCGCCGCCGGCGTCCAGGCTCAGGCGCCGTCGGCCTCGCCGGCTCCGGTGGCTTCAGCCACGCCGGCTCCGGCCCCGAGCGCGACCCCGGCCCCCGCGGCGTCGGCCACCCCTGCCCCTGCCGCCAGCGCGAGCCCCGCGCCATCATCGTCGCCGGCCGCCGCCCAGGCACCGGCGACACCGCCGGCCGCCGCGCCAGCCCCGACCGCAGATGCCTTCGGCGACGAGATCAAGCTCGAGGCGAAGAAGGTCGTTCTCGTCAAGGGCACCGCCAATTGGGACAACGCCTTCGACACCCTGATCGATTCGTTCAAGGCGCTGTCAACGATGCTGGACAAGCAGGGCGTGAAGCCAGTCGGCAACGGCATGATCGTCTACACCTCGACCGACGACACCGGCTTCACTTTCCTGGCCGAGATCCCGGTCGAGCAGGAGCCGAAGACACTCGGCAAGGGCATGAGCATCGGCCAGTCGCCTGAGGGCAAGGCGCTGAAGTTCGTTCATCGCGGCTCCTACGACAACATGGACAACACCTACGAGGCGATCACCAACCACCTCGACGAGCGCAGGCTGGAAGCCAAGGACACCTTCATCGAGGAATATCTGACCGACCCTCTGAAGACGGCCGAGGACAAGCTCGTCATCAACGTCTATGTGCCGCTGAAATGAGAGCCATGATCACCAGATCGATTGTCGCGGCTGCGCTCGCAGCCTGCGCCGCAATGCCGGCGCTGGCGCAGGACGGTGCGCGCTTGGACACGCCGGCGATCACCGTGAGCGGCGAGGCCAGCGTGTCGGCGCCGCCCGATCTGGCGCAGATCGACGCGGGTGTGGCCTCCGATGCCAAGACCGCGCGCGAGGCCGCCGAGGCCAACAACGCCGCCATGGCCAAGGTGCTGCAGGCGCTGAAGACCGCCGGGATCGACGACAAGGATGTCCAGACCGCGCGGCTGTCGCTGCAGCCGCAATATGCGGCGAACCGGCCGGGTCAGGCGACCGTGGTCGGATATCGCGCCAGCAACCGCGTCACCATCAAGGTGCGCGACGTCGCCAAGGTCGCCGGCGTGATCGATACGTTGGTGGGCGCCGGCGCCAACGACGTCGGCAACATCTATTTCACCGTCGCCGAGCCGTCCAAGCTGCTCGACCAGGCGCGCGAGAAGGCGGTCGCTGATGCCCGCCGCAAGGCCGAGATCTACGCCAAGGCGGCCGGCGTCACGCTGGGCCAGCCCTTGAGCATCTCCGAGGACGGCACGCCGGCGCCGGTGTTCCGCGCCAAGACCTTCGCTGCGCCGATGGCCGGAACGCCGACGCCCGTGGCGCAGGGCGAAGAGACGCTGTCGATCACCGTCAACGTGACCTGGGCGATCAAGCCGGGGCCGTAGTCTAGGCCTTTCGTCGTTGCGAGCGAAGCGAGGCAATCCAAGGTCACGCGCAGGATTCTGGATTGCTTCGCTTCGCTCGCAATGACAGCGGAATGCTAAATCTCCACCACCTGCCCTGGCTTGAGCACGCCGAACCGTTCCCGCGGGATACCGGCCTGATCGAGCGCGCTGTGCAGCGCATGCACCGGCGCGTCGATCGCCTCGTCGGTGAGCTGGAAGGTGCCGTGGTGATGCGCCAGCGCGCTCTCTGCGCCGCAATCCTGCAGGGCCTGCACGGCATCTTCGGGATTCATGTGCTGGTCGCGCATGAACCAGCGCGGCTCATAGGCGCCGATCGGCAGGATCGCCAGCCGCAGCGGCCCGTGCGCTTCCGCGACATGGCGGAAATGCGCACCCGTGCCATAGCCGGAGTCGCAGACGATGTAGAGCCTGCCCCGCGGCGTCTCCAGCACGAAGCTCGCCCACAGCGCCTTGTTGCGGTCGAACAGGCCGCGCGCGGACCAGTGCCGCGTCGGCACCAGGGTCACCGCAACCTCCTCGTTCAAGGTCACGCGGTCGTGCCAGTCATAGGCCTCGGCGCGGATCTTCGAATTCGCCTGGGTCATGGTGAGATCGTTGCCAAGCGGCGTCACGACTCGCGGAGAAAAGCGCGCGGTCAGCTTCGACAAGGTCCGGATGTCGAGATGATCGTAATGCCCATGCGAGACCAGAACGACGTCGATGCGAGGCAGCGCCTCGAAGGCGATGCCCGGCTCGTTGTGCCGCCGGGGGCCGGCGAACGCGAACGGCGACACGCGCTCCGACCACACCGGGTCGACCAGGATGTTGAGCCCGCCGGTCTGGACCAGCCAGCTGGCATGGCCGATGAAGGACAGCCGCACCTGCTCACCATCGACCGCGTGCGGCGGGGTGTCAGCATGCGGACTCGGTGCCCAAGCCGGCCATTTCGCCCGCTTCTCGGAGCGGTCGAACTGCCAGCGCAGCACCTGGGCGAGGGATTTGGGCGGAACGCCGTCGGGATCGTAGAAGCGCTTGCCGTCGAAATGGTCGGTGACGGGGCCGGAATAGGTCCTGGAACGGCGCAGCAATGTCGTCCTCGCTTGGCGGGAAAGCTCAACTGCGACACGACTTAAGCAGCCCCTCGAGGCCCGGCAACGGGAGGCCGCGGAGCAAGTTTCCTTGACTTTTCATGTCCGCGGGGGTTTAACCCGGCCGAATTTCGGAAAGTGACATCTTTTCGAGCCACCGCCCGGCCCTGGAGGCCGGAGGTCAACGCCCGACAGCGCTGTGCGCCCTCGGGCGCAAAATTGTTTGGAATTTCCGTTTCGGCGCCATCTGCTGAAACACACGCTGTCATCACCCGCCCCCGGGTCTCGCCTTCGGCTCGCCCGAGGGCAGGCTCCAGTGGGTGATCCAGTACTCCGGGACGGCGCGGTTCCACCGAGATGCCGCGGCGTACTGGATGCCCCGCCTGCGCGGGGCATGACGGTGAGAAACATAGCGAGCGCCCCGACAAGGGCAAAGGATAACGGCATTGTTCGACAATCTGTCGGAACGGCTTGGCGGAATTCTCGATCGGCTGACGGGGCGCGGCTCCCTGTCGGAGGCTGATGTCGACGCCGCGATGCGCGAGGTCCGCCGGGCGCTGCTCGAGGCCGACGTCGCGCTCGAGGTCGTCCGCAGCTTCACCGAGCGCGTGCGCGAGCAGGCGATCGGCGCCACCGTCGTCAAGTCGGTCACCCCCGGCCAGATGGTCGTGAAGATCGTCCATGACGAGCTGGTCAAGACGCTCGGCGACGACGGCCAGACCATCGACCTCAACGCCGTGCCGCCGGTGCCGATCATGATGGTCGGCCTGCAGGGCTCCGGCAAGACCACCACCACCGCCAAGCTCGCCCGCCGCATGGTCCAGCGCGACAAGCGCAAGGTGCTGATGGCCTCGCTCGACGTCTATCGTCCGGCCGCCATGGAGCAGCTCGCGGTGCTCGGCCGCGACCTCGACATCCCGACCCTGCCGATCGTCGCCGGCCAGATGCCGCCGCAGATCGCGCGCCGCGCCATCGAGGCCGCCAAGCTCGGCGGCTATGACGTGGTTCTGCTCGACACCGCCGGCCGCACCACGCTGGACGAGGACATGATGAAGGAGGCCGCCGAGATCAAGGCGGTCGCCAACCCGCACGAGGTGCTGCTGGTCGCGGATTCGCTGACCGGCCAGGACGCGGTCAATCTCGCCCGCGCCTTCGACCAGCGCGTCGGCCTCACCGGCATCGCGCTGACGCGTATCGACGGCGACGGCCGCGGCGGCGCGGCGCTGTCGATGCGCGCGGTCACCGGCAAGCCGATCAAGCTGCTCGGCACCGGCGAAAAGACCGACGCGCTCGAGGACTTCTATCCCTCGCGCATCGCCGGCCGCATCCTCGGCATGGGCGACATCGTCTCGCTGGTCGAGAAGGCCGCCGCCAATATCGACGCCGAGAAGGCCGCGCGCGCCGCCGAGCGGATGCGCAAGGGCCAGTTCGACCTCAACGACATGCGCGAGCAGCTGCAGCAGATGGCGCAGATGGGCGGCATCGGCGGGCTGATGGGCATGATGCCCGGCATCTCGAAGATGAAGAACCAGATCGCGGCCGCCGGCATCGACGACAAGATCCTCAAGCGTCAGGTCGCCATCATTGATTCGATGACCCGCGAGGAGCGCAAGCATCCCGACCTGCTCAAGGCGAGCCGCAAGAAGCGCATCGCCGCCGGCTCGGGCCAGAGCGTCGAGCACGTCAACAAGCTGCTCAAGATGCACCGGAACATGGCCGACGTGATGAAGGCCATGGGCTCAGGCAAGCGCGGCCCGCTGGCCGGCATCGCCCAGGCCATGGGCTTCGGCGGCGGTGGCGGCATGCCCTCGCCCGATCAGCTCAAGGCGCTGGCGGAGAAGATGCCGGGCGGCCTGCCCAGCGGTGGTCTGCCGAACCTGCCGAAGGATCTGCCCGCTGGCCTGCGCGGCGGCCTGCCGAATCTGCCAGGCCTCACCGGCCTCAGCGGTAAGCCGACGCTGCCCGGCCTCGGCCTGCCTCCGGGGAAGAAGAAATAATGAGGGTCACACGCTCCTCTTTCCATTCGTCATTCCGGGGCGCGCGGAGCGCGAGCCCGGAATCCATAACCACGATCGTGAGTATGGATTCCGGGCTCGAGGCTTCGCCTCGCCCCGGAATGACGGCTTGACCAACACTTCAATCACACCACACTCAGGAGAACTTTCATGTCCGTCGTCATCCGTCTCGCCCGTGCCGGCACCAAGAAGCGCCCGGTCTATCACGTCGTCGTCGCCGACTCGCGCTTTCCGCGTGACGGCCGCTTCATCGAGCGCCTCGGCCACTTCAATCCGCTGATGCCGAAGGACAACGAGGCCCGCCTGAAGCTCGACATGGAGAAGGTGAAGGCCTGGCTCGCCAAGGGCGCACAGCCGTCCGACCGCGTCGCCCGCTTCCTCGATGCCGCCGGCGTCAAGAAGCGCGACGCGCGCCAGAACCCGATCAAGGCCGTGCCGCGCAAGGAGCGCAAGGCGCAGGCCGAAGCCGCCGCCAAGGGCTAAGATCCTTGACGAACGTGGCCTCATGCTTCGAGACGCACGGCTATCGCCGTGCTCCTCAGCACGAGGATTTGGCTCCTCGTCCTGAGGAGCGCGCGCTTGCGCGCGTCGCGAAGGACGAGGCCCGCTGATGTCCAAGCTGATCTGCGTCGCCAGGATCGGCGCAGCGCACGGCGTGCGCGGCGAAGTTCGGCTGTGGACCTTCACCGAAGATCCGCTGGCTGTTTTGCACTATGGCCCGCTCACCACCAAGGACGGCACCCGCTCGTTCGAGGTCGCGAAAGCGCGTGAGGCCAAGGACCATGTCGTTGCGACCATCAAGGGCGTCACCGACCGCACCGCGGCCGAACGGCTCAACGGGCTCGAGCTCTACGTGTCCAGGGATCGCCTGCCCGAGACCGATGACGATGAATACTACCACGCCGACCTGATCGGTCTGGCCGCCGAGACCACGGCCGGCGCCCCGCTCGGCCGCGTCCTCGCGATCCATAATTTCGGCGCCGGCGACATCATCGAGATCGCGCCGCCCACCGGCAGCACGCTGCTGCTGCCGTTCACCAACGCCGTCGTGCCGACCGTCGACATCGCGGGCGGCCGCGTGATCATCGAGCTGCCGACCGAAATTGAAGGCGACGAGCACGATGGCGGCGGTCAGGAGAGCGACGCTGCCGCCACATCCTCCGCTCGCCGTCCCCGCGAACGCGGCGCCCCATAGCTGCACATTGTTCGGCCAGCTGTAGCCACAGCATGTTTCACGACGAGCGCTGGGGATGATGGGTTCCGGCGCGCACTGCGCTTGGCCCGGACGACAGCGGAGCTATAATCCTCGCCCATAGCGAACCGGAGCATTCCGATGGCAACCCACAAAGCCTGGCGGCTGCACGCGCCCCACGATCTCCGCTTCGAAGACGTCGACACGGCGCACGCCGCGCCTGACGGCGTCGTGGTGCGGATCGAAGCCGCCGCCATGCTGTCCTACATGGACAAGATCATCGCCGGCACCCTGCCCTACGCCCTGCCGCCGATGCCGTTCGTGCCAGGCACCAATGCGGTCGGTCGCGTGGTGGAGGCGGGTGCGCAGGTGGGTCATGTCCGGCCCGGCGATCTCGTCTTCCTCAGCCCGCATCTGCGCGCCGACGTGCCGGATTCCGAGCCGCCACAAATCCTGATCGGGCTGACAGCCATGGGCGGCAGCGCGGCGGCGCTCGGCCTGCAGAGCCGCTGGCGCGACGGCGTGTTCGCCGAAATCACCCATTGGCCCGCCTCCTGCGTGACACCGCTTGCCGGGCTCGATGACCGGCCTGTCACCGAGCTGCTGGGACTTGCCAAGCTGGTCGTGCCGTTCGGCGGACTGCAGCGGCTCAACCTGCGCGGCGGCCAGACCGTCATCATCAACGGCGCGACCGGCTATTTCGGCGCAGGCGCGGTGCTGCTCGCAGTCGCGATGGGGGCGGGCCGGATCGTGGCGGTCGGACGCAAGCGTGAGGCGCTGCAAGCGTTGGCCGAGACGCTCGGCCCGCGCGTCATTCCGGCCGTGGTCACCGGCGATGACCCGGCCACGGACACCGCCACGATCCGCCATGCCGCGTGCGGCGGGGCCGATGTCGCGCTCGATCTGCTCGGCCAGGCCAGCAGCACATCGACGACGCTCTCGACCTTGCGGGCGCTCCGGCGCGGCGGCCGGCTGGTGCTGATGGGCAGCGCCACCGCGCCGCTTCCCCTCTCGTTCGGCGAGATGCTGGCGAACGACTGGGAGGTGGTCGGGCAGTTCATGTACGATCGCACGGCACCAGGAGACCTGGCGATGCTGGCGCGCGAGCGGCTGCTCGATCTGTCCAGCATCATCGTCACCCGCTTCGCCCTGGCCGAGCTGCCGCGCGCAGTCGAGGCGGCGGCCCTGATGCAGGGGCTCGATCTCACCGCGCTGGTGCCGTAACAGAGCGACATGACCACTTCGCCTCCCGCCGCGCCCTGGCGCGCGACCGTGCTGACCCTATTCCCCGAGATGTTCCCGGGGCCGCTCGGCGTCAGCCTGGCCGGCCGGGCGCTGAGCGCCGGACTCTGGAGCCTGGAGGCGCGTGACATCCGGGCTTCCGCGACGGACAAGCACCGCAGCGTCGATGGCACCCCGGCTGGCGGCGGCCCGGGCATGGTGCTGCGCGCCGACGTGCTGGCGGCATCGATCGACGCTGCCGGCATCGCGCCGGAGAGGCCGCGGCTGCTGATGAGCCCGCGCGGTCGGCCATTGACCCAGGCGATGGTCCGCAACTTGGCCGACGGCCCGGGCCCATTGATCGTCTGTGGCCGGTTCGAAGGCATCGACCAGCGCGTCATCGACGCGCGTGAGCTGGTCGAGGTCTCGATCGGCGACTACGTTCTGTCAGGCGGAGAGATTGCAGCGCTGGTGCTGATCGATGCCTGCGTCCGGCTGCTACCGGGCGTGATGGGCAAGCTCGAATCGGGCACCGACGAGAGCTTCTCCGACGACCTACTGGAATACCCGCAATATACCCGCCCTCAGCTGTTCGAGGGTCGCACCATCCCGGATGTCCTCACCTCGGGCGATCACGCCAAGGTCGCAGCTTGGCGGCGCGCGCAGGCCGAGGCCCTCACTGAGGCGCGACGGCCGGATCTCTGGGCCGAGCGGCGCGCGCGACAGGACGGAGAACAAAAGGGGCCCGGCCAAAATGCGCCAAAAAGCACGACAGACGGGTGACAAGCGCCGCGCAATGCCTTATACGAGCGCGCAATTCCGCAAGTGACGGCAGGAACAAGCGCAGCCCGCGAAACCGGCTGGGCGCGCCGCCGATGGAGATTTACCCGTGAACCTGATCCAGCAGCTCGAAAAAGAGCAGTTCGACAAGCTGTCCGCCAACAAGACCATTCCGGAGTTTGGCCCGGGCGACACCGTGATCGTCAACGTGAAGGTGGTCGAAGGCGACCGTACCCGCGTGCAGGCCTATGAGGGCGTCTGCATCGGCCGCTCCGGCGGCGGCATCAACGAGAGCTTCACGGTCCGCAAGATCTCCTACGGCGAGGGCGTCGAGCGCGTGTTCCCGATCCTGTCCCCGATGATCGATTCGATCAAGGTCGTGCGCCGCGGCAAGGTGCGTCGCGCCAAGCTGTATTATCTGCGCCAGCTGCGCGGCAAGTCGGCCCGCATCGTCGAGAAGCAGGATCGGCAGCAGACCGCGGTCAACGAGTAATCGTTGCTTCCATTGGATTGACGGAAAGCGCGGGCTGGCCCCGCGCTTTTTTGTTTTTGCGATGCCGTCATTCCGGGGCAGCCCCGAAGGGGCTGAACCCGGAATGACGAGATGGCTTGATGACCTCCAGATTCCGGGTTCGCGTCTTCGACGCATCCCGGAATGACACGGAGGGATCCTCACTGCGACAAACGCATCTCGCACTCCCGCCGCTGCATGCTATATAACGCCCTCGAATGGTTCTAGATCGTACCAGCATGGCCTGCCGCCGCGTCGTCATCGACGATCGCCGCCGGCTGCCCGGGCGCTTCTTCGGACGTTTCGCCACCTCGGCGACATCAGAGCTTAGGCGCGCGCTGTAAGCCGCAGCGCCACTCTCCTTGCCTGTTCCCGCGTGTCCCTCACGCGTCCTGTTTCAAAACCACTTTCCCGGGAGCATTCGCTCATGTCGAAACCGACCACGCTGTACGACAAGATCTGGAACGACCATCTGGTGCACGAAGCCGAGGACGGCACCTGCCTGCTCTACATCGACCGCCACCTGGTCCACGAAGTCACCTCGCCGCAGGCGTTCGAAGGCCTGCGCGCGACTGGCCGCAAGGTCCATGCGCCGGAGAAGACGCTCGCCGTGGTCGATCACAACGTGCCGACCACCGACCGCTCCAAGCCCAATCCGGATCCGGAGAGCATCGAGCAGATCAAGGCGCTGGCCGATAACGCCAAGGAATTCGGCATCGAATATTACAACGAGTTCGACCGTCGGCAGGGCATCGTCCACGTCATCGGCCCGGAGCAGGGCTTCACGCTGCCCGGCACCACCATCGTGTGCGGTGACAGCCACACCTCGACGCACGGTGCGTTCGGCGCGCTGGCGCACGGCATCGGTACCTCCGAGGTCGAGCACGTGCTGGCGACGCAGACCTTGATCCAGAAGAAGGCGAAGAACATGCGCGTCACGGTCGACGGCATCCTGCCGGACGGCGTGACGGGCAAGGACATCATCCTCGCCATCATCGGCGAGATCGGCACCGCAGGCGGCACCGGCTATGTGCTGGAGTACGCCGGCGAGGCGATCCGCGCGCTGTCGATGGAAGGCCGCATGACGGTCTGCAACATGTCGATCGAGGGCGGCGCCCGCGCCGGTCTCGTTGCGCCTGACCAGAAGGCGTTCGACTTCCTGCGCGGCCGGCCGAAGGCGCCACAGGGCGCGGCCTGGGATGCGGCGATGCGCTACTGGGAGACGCTGCGCTCCGACGAGGGCGCCCATTTCGACCACGAGCTCCGGCTCGACGCCGCCAAGCTGCCGCCCATCGTGACCTGGGGCACCTCGCCCGAGGACGTGATCTCGGTGACGGGCGCGGTGCCGGATCCGGACAAGATCGCCGACGAAGCCAAGCGGCTGTCGAAGCATCGCGCGCTGAAATATATGGGCCTGACCGCGGGCACGAAGATCACCGACATCAAGCTCGACCGCGTCTTCATCGGCTCCTGCACCAACGGCCGCATCGAGGATCTGCGCGCCGCCGCCAAGATCGCCGAAGGCAAGACCGTCAGCGCCCATGTCAACGCGATGGTCGTGCCGGGCTCGGGCATCGTCAAGGAACAGGCCGAGGCGGAAGGCCTGGACAAGATCTTCGTCAAGGCCGGCTTCGAATGGCGTGAGCCGGGCTGCTCGATGTGCCTCGCCATGAACCCCGACAAGCTCGCTCCGGAGGAGCGCTGCGCCTCGACCTCGAACCGCAACTTCGAGGGACGCCAGGGCTTCAAGGGCCGCACCCATCTGGTGTCGCCCGCAATGGCCGCGGCGGCCGCGATCGCCGGCCACTTCGTGGACGTGCGCGACTGGCGGTAAGCTTCATCTCGCTGCTGCAGCGAAGCTGCACGGCGACCGTCCTGCGACAACGCGGTGGTTTCGACGAAGCCGCCGCGTTGTCTTTTTTTCTAAACATCGACGCAGCTCGACAAGGGCTTCTTAAATCTCATCGCGCACAATTCTACCGCCAGATGCACGCTGCGTCTGAGAGGGAACGTGTCGGGAGCCTGTGATGGCCAACAAGCCGGAATTCGTCGACCTCATCAGTGACGCGACGCGTCAGCGGCGACGAACGCCGCCGGCCAAGATCATCGCCAAGCCCGAAGCACCGAAAGAGGAGCGGCGGTTGTCGAACTGGCCGCCCGGGCGCTTTGCAAAGTGGCGCCTGGAAACGCTGGTGCCCTGGAAGCTGACCATGAAGAACTGGCAGTTCAAGGACTGGCTCTGAACGGCAGCCGCAGAGTCACACTGCCGAAACGAGAGAAGGACGCCGTCGGGCGTCCTTCCATGTTTCGTTCACGATCTCATCGTCGTCAGTAGTAGTGGCGGTGATGACGATGATGGTACCGGTGATGGCCGTACCAATGATGCCGCTGCCAATGCCGATAGTGGCAGATGCGCCGCGGCCCGTGATAGGTCAAGACGACGCGGCAACGGCGGTAGGGATAGTAGTAACCTGTCGTATAGGTCGGATAATAGTAGCTTCGATAGCCGTAGAAGTGACGGCGATGATGATGGAAGTACGGCCGATAGGCATAGTGCGGACGATGATAGCCGCCGCCACCGTGAAACGCCGGACCGCCACCGTGGAACATAGGACGCGGGCCACCACCTCCGAAGGCGTGACCGCCGCCACCATGAAAGGCCGGACCGCCGCCGCCTCTGAACATCGCGCCGCCGCCATGGAACGCCGGGCCGCCACCGCCGCCGTGGAAGCCGCCACCACCGCCGCCGTGGAAACCACCTCCGCCACCGCCGTGGAAGCCACCACCGCCACCATGACCGCCACCACCTCCGCCACCATGACCGCCACCGCCACCCGGGCCACGCACCTGGACCGTCATCGCGTTGGACGGCGCCTGTGGCGTAGGCCGAGCGTCAGGGCTGACTGGCGACATCGCGAGCGCCGGCCGACCGGCCGCGCCCGCCAATACGAACAATGCTGCCGCCGCAAGACTGAGGCGACGAGCAAGACCAGCCCGCTGGTCTTTCATCCTCATCATGGTCCCTTCTCCCTGAATGCTGTGCAACGATGGACCCATGCAGCGCCGATGCTGGTCGTCCGATCGGTGGATTGGCGCACCCCAAACATGAACGTAGAGATAGCGACGTGAATGCGGCATGAATGATGCACGTCGATGATGCACGGCGGCGCGCATCTGCGGCGTGGCGTCGCGGCACGACGCGAGAGGATAAGTTCCGTCGTTAGTCGATGGACCCTGCGGTGCACTGTCGCGAAAGCGCCGATCCTCCAGCACTCCACCGATCGAACGATCCTTGCGCGTCGTTCGCGGCCCCTATCAAGCTTCAATCGAACATCGGCGTGAACAGGACGAAGGGGCCCGGTGGATAGGCCGGCGCATAGTCTGTGGGACGGCCATAGTAGTGTGGTACTGTCGCTGTCGACCCGCCGGGCTTCCGCGGATGGAGTTGCCGCCCCGCGGCGAAATCCGTCGCAGTTGCTGTCCGGCTCAATGCCCGCTCAGCCGTAGCGGCCACGGCAGGAGAGGTCGCGGCGGAACTTGCAAGCAACATCGCCACCGTGACGATGCCGATCCCAAGCCAGGTTTTGTTGATGGACGCTTTCATGGCAGACCCCCATTGCCAGCCCACCATCAACGTACAGGCCCGCCAAGCGGGCCTGTTTGATTTCGATCATGGCCGATGAGGCGAGCGCGCGGCTCACCAACGGCCGTGATGACGGTGCCAGCGATGCGGATGCCAGTGATGCCGGGGATAGTAATGGCGCCGCGGATGCCAATGGCCACGGCCGTGCCAATGGGCCTGAGTGGTTTCCTGTGTCGTGCCCTGCTGCACCGCCGTCGCGGCGCCGGGATTGATGAGCGACAGCGCCTGCGCGCGTTCGGCTGGCGCAGCCAGCGCCAGAACGGCGCCAACCGCCGCGATGCCCAACAGCTTCGTCACAGTCATGGACTTCTCCTTCGATCGCCTGACATCACGTCGGGCACCGTGCGCCGCCTTGCCAGCTGGCTGATGGCGGCCGCCGCAGCGCGACGCAGATCAATCTCGAACGAGCGACGTGAATGGGACATGAAGACCTGCGCCACGAGCAGAATGCCGGTGACGCTCTGCGGTTCCGCGGCGTCACGCGACATATCGGCACTGTGTCACGATGGTCACGCTACCGCGCCTGCATACATCTGGTGACGCCGTTCCCCGCTGGCCGCGAGACGAAGCTCACGACGACCAGGCTGACGGTCAGCCGCGCCGCCAATAGCAGCTCATATGCGGCACGATCACGGTCCCGCTCGGCCGGTGCTCCTCGACATAGTTCGCATCGCACACGCGCACCGCATTCGGCCCCGGATTATAGCGTGGCGCCACATCCGGCTGCCAGTGCCCCTCCTCGCGGGGGTAGATGGGAATGCGCTTCAGGCGACGCTGCGCCGAGACATCCGTGCTCACATCGCTCTCGGTCATTCCGAGCTGCGCCACAGACCTCTGCTCGGCCTTTGCCCCGGCAGAGATCGAGATCACGACCGTCGCCGCCAGCGCCGTCCCGGCCAGCACCATCGACATCCGTCTCATGCGTCCCCCAAAACTCAAATCGCGCGGCGAGACGGTCGCCGTTTTCACTTCCCGCGTCAACGGCAACCGCGACAAATGTCATAGAACTAGGATGCAAGGCGATCAAAGCCGGGCTAGAAGGCGGCAATGTGGACAGATCTGAAAGCCCCCTCGCTCGCCGACATGGAAGCCATGGCGCATGAGATGTTCGAGCGTCTGCCGGACCATTTCCGCACCATGTGCGAGGGTGTCGTCATCCGGGTCGACGACTTCCCGACCGAGGAGGTGCTCGACGAGATGGAGGCCGAGAGCGAGTTCGACCTGCTCGGCCTGTTCCAGGGCACCGGACTGCCGTTTCGCAGCAATGACGACCTGCCGCGCCTGCCCAACATGATCTGGCTCTACCGTCGTCCGATCCTGGACTACTGGGCCGAGCACGACGAGAGCCTCGGCCACATCGTCCGCCACGTCCTGATCCACGAGATCGGCCATCATTTCGGAATGTCCGATGACGACATGACGGCGATCGAGGCCGCCGTCGATTGACCGGGGGCGGCTGAGACGCCTGGGATTTGACTCGGGGATTTGACTTTATCCGTCCCGCCAATCGGGCTAAACAGCAGGCCTGCCCGTATTCTCGAAGGTGCCCCCGATGGACAAGTTCACCACGCTGGAAGGCGTCGCCGCGCCGCTGAAGATCATCAATGTCGACACCGACATGATCATCCCCAAGCAGTACCTGAAGACCATCAAGCGCACCGGCCTTGGCAAGGGCCTGTTCTCGGAACAGCGCTACAAGGACGACGGCAGCGAGAACCCGGATTTCGTGCTCAACCAGCCGGCCTATCGCAACACCAAGATCCTGGTCGCCGGCGACAATTTCGGCTGCGGCTCGAGCCGCGAGCACGCGCCCTGGGCGCTGCTCGATTTCGGCATCCGCTGCGTGATCTCGACCTCGTTCGGCGACATCTTCTACAATAACTGCTTCAAGAACGGCATCCTGCCGATCCGCGTGTCGCAGGCCGATCTCGACAAGCTGTTCGACGACGCCGAGCGCGGCGCCAACGCGACCCTGACGATCGATCTCGCGAGCCAGGAGATCCGCGGCCCCGACGGCGGCACCGTGAAGTTCGAGATCGACCCGTTCCGCAAGCACTGCCTGCTCAACGGCCTCGACGATATCGGCCTGACGCTGGAGAAGAAGGCCTCGATCGACAGCTACGAGGCCAAGCTGGCCGAGCGTGCCTGGGCCTGAGCCGGCGCTGAACGGTAGAGTTCGCGGGCCCCGGACCTCGTCCGGGGCCTTGTTTCGAGAGTAGCCCGACGAGAACAGGTCAGCCGTTGACGCGCGTCTTGCCCGAGGTCGTGACGTTCTGGCGCGGGCCGCTCGATCGGCTGCGCCAGACCTGCCTGCGCTCGCAGCTTGCCGCCGGCCACAACGTCACCGTCTACAGCTTCGATCCGCTGCCGGGCCTGCCCGACGGGGTCGGGAACGCCGAGGCCGAGGCGGTCCTGCCCTATGCGTTCTCCGAACGGCTGCGCCCGCCGCAGCCGGACGGCAGCTGGCGCGACTGGACCACCTTGCAGTTCAGCGACTTCTTCCGGATGCGGCTGATGGCGCAGGGCGCCGGGATCTGGCTCGACGCCGACGTGCTGCTGCTGCGGCCGGTCGAGATCGACCCCGCGCTGCCCTTTTTCGCCTGGGAGCGGCCGCGCCAGCTCGGCAATTCCGTCCTCTATCTGCCGCCGAACGACCCGATCGTCGCTGAATTCGATGCGCTGATGGCACAGGAGGAACTGACACCGAACTGGCTGTCGCTGCGCCACCGGCTCACCTTCGCAGCTCGCCGCCTGCGCGGCGGCTCGAAGCGCCTGTCGGACATTCGCGTCGCGATCTTCGGCCCCGCGGCGCTGACGGCGCTGGCGCGCCGCCATGGCTCGCTGCGCCATGCGCTGCCGAAGCGCAGCTTCTATGCCGTCCACGCCGAGCCGAAGGCCTTCTTCGACCCTTCCGACTTCTCCGCCCTGATCAGCGATCCCGCCATCGTCGGCCTGCACGTCTCGCCGAAGGGCCGCGGCGGCGAGACGCCGGCGCCCGGCAGCCTCTATGCGTGGGCGGCCGGCCGCTTCGACGCGCGAAGCTGACGTCCCGGCCTTGCCGCCAGCGCGCGGCCGTACCGCTGCTTGATCTACCGCAACGTCCGGGCGGCAACCCGGTGATTGATTGCATGCAATCATCGGAGACGTGCCATGACTGCAGATGCCAAGCCCTATCCCAGGGTCCAGTTCCTGATCGATACGTTCGCGCAATGGCTCAGGCATCGGCGTGAGCTCAGCGAGCTCCGGCAGTTGGACCGCGACGATTTCGAGCGTATCGCGATGGACCTGCAGGTCACGCCGGCCGATCTCGACGAGTTGGTGCGTCACGGCGAGCACGCCGCGGACGAGCTGCCGCACATGCTGAAGGCGCTCGGCATCGACGAGGCTGCGTTGTCGCGCACCGAGCCGCTCGTGCTGCGCGACATGGAGCGCGTCTGTGCCATGTGCAAGGACAAGCCGCGCTGCCACCGCGATCTCGCGGCCGGCACGGCCGGCGAGCACTATGAGGCATACTGCCTGAACGCGCCGACGATCGACCACCTGGGCATCGCCGCCGTCAAGCACTGATCAGCAGCCTCACCCTGCGAACCCCGAGCGGAGCAACGCGATGAGCCTGCCGAATCTGCACCGCAACACCTGGATCCATGTCGGCGCCGCGATCCTGCTCGCGCTCGGCGCCATGCTGCTGATCCGGCTGCACAATGCCAGCGGCGTGACGCCCGCGGCCGAGAGCGTGCAGGCCGGCCGCAAGCTCGCCGAAGTCTGGTGCAGCAGCTGCCATGCCATCGACGCGAGCGGGGCGCGAGTCCAGACCACGACGGCGCCCGATTTCGTCGCGGTCGCCAACATGCCGTCGGCGACCGAGCTGTCGCTCAAGGTCTTCCTGCAGAGCAGCCATCCCACGATGCCCAACGTCATCCTGACGGCGGAGCAACGCGGCGACCTCGTCAACTACATCCTCAGCCTCAAGCGGACCTGACCACGCCCGCTACGCTCCTACTTTCCCATCCCCGCGATCGCATCCGCAATCGCGATCGTGCGCCGCGCCATCTCGGCATGCAACCGCTCCACCATGCGGCCGTCGATCTGGATCGCGCCGCGCGAGGCATTCTCCGGCAGATCGAACGCGGCGATGATCTTGCGGGCATCGGCGACTTCGGCGGCCGGCGGTGTGAAGATCGCGTTGCAGGCATCGATCTGGCCGGGATGAATCAGCGTCTTGCCGTCAAAGCCGAGATCGCGGGCCTGGACGCATTCCTGCGAGAAGCCGTCGGCATTGGCGAAATCACTATAGGGCCCGTCCAGGATCTCCAGCCCGTGCGCGCGCGTCGCCAGGATGCAGTAGCTGATCATCGGCAGCATCGTCGCGCGGCCCGGCAGCATACGGATGCGTGTCTCGCGAGAGATGTCGTTCGGTCCGAACACGAAGCCGGCCAGCCGTGATCCGGCTTCATGGGCCGTCGCCGCCAGCCGGTCGGCGTCGAGCACGGCGCGCGCGGTCTCGATCATCGCCCACACCCTCAGCGCCGGATCGGCGCCGACCTCGGCCAGGCGGTCGGTCACCGTCCGCAGGTCCTCGACGGTCGACACCTTTGGAACCAGGATGCCGTCGGTCGCCGCCTGCCCGGCCATGGCGACGTCGTCGCTCCACCATGGCGTGTCCAGGCTGTTGATGCGGATCAGGAGTTCCCGCTTGCCGTAGCCATCGGCGGCGACCGCCTTGGCGATCTGCTCGCGTGCGGCCGCCTTGGCATCCGGCGCCACCGAATCCTCGAGATCGAGGATCAGCCCGTCGGCCGGCAGGTTCCGCCCCTTCTCCAGCGCGCGCGCATTGGAGCCGGGCATGAACAGGAGGCTGCGGCGCGGGCGGATCATGTCGACGTTCCCCTTGGTTTATGGAGGCGGCCCGCGATACCATTTCGCAAGGCCGCCCGAAAGGCTTGTTCCCATCAGCCGCATGTGTTTAGGCAAGTCCCATGATCTCGTTTCCGCAACGTCTGCTCGAGGGCTATCGCGCCTTCAGCGCCAACCGTCTGCCGACCGAACAGAGCCGCTACCTCGAGCTCTCCGAGCGCGGCCAGTCGCCAGAAGTCATGGTGATCGGCTGCTGCGATTCCCGCGTCTCGCCCGAGGTGATCTTCGACGTCGGCCCGGGCGAACTGTTCGTGCTGCGCAACATCGCCAATCTGGTGCCGATCTATCAGCCCGACGCCAACGCCCACGGCGTCTCGGCGGCGCTGGAATACGCGGTCACGGTGCTGCGCGTGAAGCACATCGTCATCCTGGGTCACGCCCAGTGCGGCGGCATCCGCGCCTTCGTCGACAAGGCTGCGCCATTGTCGCCCGGCGACTTCATCGGCCGCTGGATGTCGATGTTCATCAAGCCCGGCGAGGTGGTCGAGCAGCGCGACCACGAAAGCATGCAGGACTTCGTCACCCGGATCGAGAAGGCCGCGGTGTTCCGCAGCCTCGAAAACCTCATGACCTTCCCGTTCGTGCGCAGCCGCGTCGAGGCCGGTGACCTGCAGCTCCACGGCGCCTATTTCGGCGTCTCCGAGGGCTCGCTGTTCGTGCTGGACAAAGCCGCCAAGGAATTCAAGAGCGCGCGGATCGGCGAGTAGCGAATGGGGAGTAGCGAGTAGTTCGTTTTCACTATTCGCCATTCGCTACTCACCACCATTCGATCCGGCGGCGTCGGTTACGCCGCCTTCTTCTTGGCCGTGATCAGCTTGCGATTGATCAGCACCTCGGCGATCTGGATCGCGTTGAGCGCCGCGCCCTTGCGCAGATTGTCCGACACGCACCAGAACGCCAGCCCGTTCTCGACCGTGCCATCCTCGCGGATGCGGCTGATATAGGTCGCGTCCTCGCCGGCCGCCTCGTAGGGCGTCGCATAGCCGCCGGGCTCATGCTTGTCGATCACGAGGCAGCCCGGCGCCCGGCGCAGGATCTCGCGCGCCTCATCCGCCGTGATCGGGTTCTCGAACTCGACGTTGACCGCTTCCGAATGGCCGACGAACACCGGCACGCGCACGCAGGTCGCGGTCAGCTTGATCTTCGGATCCAGGATCTTCTTGGTCTCCATCATCATCTTCCACTCTTCCTTGGTAAAGCCGTCTTCCATGAAGACGTCGATCTGCGGAATGACGTTGAAGGCGATGCGCTTGGGAAACTTCTTACTGACGAGCTCGTCGTTGGTGTAGACGGCCTTGGTCTGCGAGAACAGTTCGTCCATCGCATCCTTGCCGGCACCGGACACCGACTGATAGGTCGAGACCACGACGCGCTTGATGATGGCCTTGTCATGCAGCGGCTTTAGCGCCACCACGAGCTGCGCGGTCGAGCAGTTCGGGTTGGCGATGATGTTCTTCTTCTTGAAGCCCGCCGCGGCGTCCGCATTCACCTCCGGCACGATCAGCGGCACGTCGGGATCCATGCGCCAGGCCGAGGAGTTGTCGATCACGACGACGCCGGCGGCACCGATCTTCGGCGACCATTCCTTCGAGACCTCTCCGCCCGCGGACATCAGGCAGATGTCGACATCGGCAAAATCGTAGTGCTCCAGCGCTTTGCATTTCAGCGTGCGATCGCCATACGACACTTCGACGCCCATGCTGCGGCGTGACGCGAGCGCGACGACCTCGTCCGCGGGAAATTTGCGCTCATCCAGGATGTTGAGCATTTCCCGTCCGACATTGCCGGTCGCGCCGACCACTGCGACTTTGTAACCCATCATTCACTCTCCGAAGAAAAATGGCCGACCGCGCGGACAGGCGGAAACCGGGGCGGCAGCGCTTCTATGCGAGAAACGTCCCTGACACAACGTTACCACGATGTCTCGCCTTCGATGCATTCCGATTCGGCCAGAACAGCCGCCACGACCCGCACCGCCACCGTTCTGCAGGCCTTCCAGGCCATCACGGACGAGGTGTGCGGCACCTTCGCACGCCTGTTTGCCTATGTGGGCGCTCTGGCGCTGATCGCCATGGTCGGCATGGCCGGCTGGAACGCGCTCGATGGCGGCGACGATGCCGGCCCGCCGCTGCGGCCCGGCTGGACCACGGCCGAGGGCGCGGTACCGGCGTTCTCGCTGCGCCTCGCCGACCAGCCCGACAGAACCGCAACCTATACCGTGCTCACCCACCCGGCCGGCGGCCGCAAGGACGTACTGCGCTGGGGCGAGCGGTCTCGAGATCGGCCGGCCGCCGAGCTCGAGATCTACCGCATCGGGCCCGAACGCGATGCCGTCGGCAATCCGCGCGCCGATCTCGTCGTCCGGATGGGGCGGAGCGCCGGGGCCGATCTCGAGACCGCTGGCGTCATCGAGAGCCGGTTTGGGCCGGTCGGCCTGATGCGGCGGGCAGGAGTTCCGGAAGGTCCCGGTGCCTGCCTCGGCTTTATCAAGACCATTGCCGAGCCGGCGCTGCGGATCTCCGGCTGGTCCTGCCAGGGCGTCACGATGCCGGCCCGCCGCGCCATGGTCGGTTGCATGCTCAACCGGCTGACCGTGCTGTCCTCGCGGCATGACACCGCCCTGGCGGAGTTGTTCTCCCAGGCCGAGCCGCGCCGGGCCGATTGTGATGGCCCGGGCGAGGCCAGGACCCTGAGCGACTGGGTGACGGCGCTCGACAATCCCAAGCTGCGCGGCCGGCTCTGAAACAGTCGGCGAATGTGTCCGCGCGCGTCCGGACGTTTCGGCATTTGGCGCCCCCGCCGGTCGCCGCAACAATTCCGCCAAGTGACGGATTTTGATGCAACTTTCCCGCCACAGGCGGGATTTATCTTGAACCGGGCCGCGGGAATGACCTTGTGATGCCACAGGCGACGCAGATATTGTGCGCGCCAGATCATGCGCATGGCGAGCGCCCGCCCCTTTTGGCGCGAGGAAGAGGACGTGATGATTGAAATTTCTGCCGCAACCCGGGCCTTGACCCTGGCGGTGATCGCCGCGACCGGTCTTGCCGTCACGTCTTTTGCCGTTACGTCCGCCGATGCCGCCACCACCAAGCGCCGCGGGGCCGAAGTCAATGCCGGCAACAGCCCGAACTATTCCTATCAGTCCGGCCCGCGAACCCGCATCTACGTCAGCAAGCGGTCCTTTCTCGACGGTGGCACCGAGGTGCTGCCCGGTGACCGCAAATTCTCCGACTACGCCTTCCCTCCGACGGCTGGTTATCCGTCGTTCGCGCGCGAGAATCTGAACCGACCGATCGATCGCCAGCCGCTGATGGCGCCGACCGATCTCGGCGGGTACCCGACCCGGATTCCGATCCCCTACTACTGAGGGCGACGGTATCATCCGATCACCAAGGCCGGGCTCCGCCCGGCCTTTTTGTTTGAAGCCAGCTGCAGCACACACCACTCTCGGCGCGCGTCATGGCGAGGAGCGCAGCGACGAAGCAATCCAGACTGCCCCAGCGGGAGGACTCTGGATTGCTTCGCTGCGCTCGTAATGACGATGACATGACGCTCCGTTCTCGCGGCGCTGTCGCGTCCGAGTGATGCAATCAATTCCGCCCTCTTCGAAAAACGAGGGCGCAGGGAAGGCCGAGCCTCGGCTGAGGCCCGTGGCCCCCGTGCGAAAAAAATGCACGGGGCAGGAACCACAGGTACAGCCGGACCGACCCGGCCTTCCCCGCGCGATGGTCTTCACGCTTATGTGCGCTCTCCCCGGTGTCCGGCTTGTTAGCCACCGTCCTCCGCGCGATGCGCAAGCATCCCTCGCGAAGTTAGCGCCAGCATCGGGGCGCCAGGACCACGCAGCTTCACGTCCGCAAGAGCATCGTTCGTCCGCATGCCGTTGAAGGACATGCTGCGACACCTCGCGGCCACCGCATCCCCGCCTCGCGTCTCATGACGATCGCGAAACGCCCCTCGTGGCGAAGCGGGATGGCAGAAGAAGAGCACGAATTCTGGAAAAGCGAAAGGTATTTTTAGGCGCGGAAGATCCGGATTGGCGGATCTGACTGATGCCGCGGGTGAAATGAGTTTTTCGCCGCGACGGATTTCGCGGGAAAGGGACAGCAGGTCACCACGGTGATCATCAGCAATCGCGCAGACGCACCGATTTGATTTGCCCGACGACCAATCGCGGCGCGCAAAGCTCCTCCCCAGCGACTCCGTCATGGCCGGGCTTGTCCCGGCCATCCACATCGTTCGGCATCCTGGGAACGACATGGATGCCCGGGACAAGCCCGGGCATGACGATGGGGAGGCAGCCGAGAGAACAACTCAGATCGCCGATCGCGGCTCCCTGATTTTGACCTCGTCACTCGGATCTCAGTCGTACAGCACCGCTGCGATCTTCGGGTCGGTGATGTTGGACTTGTCGTACCAGTAGAAGCCGGTGTCGGTGACCTTCGGCAGTTTCTCACCCTTCAACGCCTTGACGGCGGCGTCCACGGTGCAGCTGCCGATGCCGATCGGGTTCTGCGTGATCGCGCCCGCCATCTCGCCCGAGGTGATCGCCGCCTTCTGCTGCTTGCCGGAATCGTAGCCGATCACGACGATCTTCTTCTTCATCTCCTTGACGCCGTTCAGCACGCCGATCGCAGAGCCCTCGTTGGCGCCGAAGATGCCCTTGATGTTCGGGTTGGCCTGCAGGATCGACTTGGTGATCTCGGTCGACTTCAGCTGATCGCCGCCGCCATACTGCACGCTGACGATCTTGATGTTCGGATGCTTGTCCTTGATCCGCTTCAGGAAGCCATCGCGGCGGTCGATGCCGGTGCGGCTGGTCTGGTCGTGCACGAGCACCGCGACGTCGCCGGCATCCCCGATCATGTCAGCCATCTTGTCCGCGGCGAGCCCCGCCGCGGCGAGGTTGTCGGTGGTGCAGGTCGTCAGGGGAATGTCGCTGTCGACGCCGGAGTCGAAGGCGATCACCGGGATCTTGGCCGCGTCGGCCTTCTTCAAGAGCGGAATGGCCGCCTTGGAGTCGAGCGCGGCGAAGCCGATCGCCTGTGGCTTCTTGGCGAGCGCGGCCGAGAGCATGTCGATCTGCTTGTCGACCATGGCCTCGGTCTCCGGCCCTTCGAAGGTGATCTTGACGTTGGCGGCTTTCGCGGCCTGTTCGGCGCCGACCTTCACGGCCTGCCAGAACTGGTGCTGGAAGCCTTTGGAGACGAGGGGGATATAGACATCCTCGGCGCGAGCGCCCGCGGACGATCCCGCGGCCATGAGGGCGCCGAGCGCGACGCCGAAGAGATGCTTCTTCAACAGATGCTTGTTCGACATTGGTGTTTCCTCGCTTCGTTTGGTGATTGTCTCGTTTGACGATTTTCTCGTTGTAGTGGCCGTCGCCGTCGGGGGGCGGGCGCGGGTCTTCAGCTCGACATCCGGACGATGATGGTCGGCTCGTTCTCCTTCAGCGTCAGGCGCGGTTTCGACGCAGCATGTCGGCGTAGACAGCGAGAATGATGATGATTCCGGTGACGACGAACTGCCACTCCTGCGCCACCGACAGGATCCGCAGACCGTTGGTCAGGACGCTCATGATGAATGCACCGATGATGGTGCCGAGGATGGTGCCGGTGCCGCCGCTCAGCGACGTCCCGCCGATCACGACGGCGGCGATCGCATCGAGCTCATAGCCCTGGCCGAGCGCGGGTTGCGCGGAATTGATGCGCGAGGCGAGCAGCAGGCCGGCCACGCCGCAGATGGCGCCGCCGAGGCCGTAGATGATGATCTTCCAGCGGTCGACATTCACGCCGGAGAGCCGCACCGCCTCCTCGTTGCTGCCGATGGCGAAGGTGTAGCGGCCGAGCGCGGTGCGGTTGAGAACGACGGCGGCCAGGACCGCCATGATGAACAGGATCAGGGCCGCGTTGGGAATCGGCAGGGCGGGCACGAGCACGCCGAGCAGCGAGTCCTGCGAGATCATCGAGAAATTCTCGGTGTTGCTGAAATAGATCGGCTTGCTGCCGGAGACGACCAGGGCCAGCCCCTTCAGCACCAGCATCATGCCGAGCGTCGCGATGAACGGTGGCACCTTCATCTTGGTGATGACCGTGCCCGACACGGCGCCGCTGAGCGCGCCGGTTAAGATGGCCGCGACGATGCCCGTCCACATCGGCAGCTCCCAATAGGTGAGGAACACGCCCGCCATCACCGCGCAGAAGGTCATCAGCGTGCCGACCGACAAGTCGATGCCGGCCGTGATGATCACGAAGGTCGAGGCGATCGCCAGCACGCCATTCACTGCGGTCGCCTGCAGGATGTTGATCATGTTGTCGGTCTGCATGAACGCCGGCGACGCGAAGCTGAAATAGATCAGCAGCAGCACCAGGCTCGCGAAGGCGAGCAGCTTCTGCAGCGCCGCAGGTCCGAGCAGCCGGCGTCGCAGCGCGGCGACAGCACCGGACCCGCTCGCCGCGATGCCGTCCTTGTGGTCCTTGACCAGTGCCGGGTCGCTCATGCCGTCAGCCTGCCTTCATGGTTTCGCGCTGGGTGGCCAGCTGCATGATCCGCTCTTGCGTGGCCTCGTCCGGCGACAATTCGCCGGTGATGCGGCCCTCGCACATCACGACGATACGGTCGCTCATCCTGATCACTTCCGGAAGCTCCGACGAGATCATGACGATCGCCTTGCCCTGGTCGGCCAGGGACCGCAGCAGCTTGTAGATCTCGCTCTTGGCGCCGATGTCGATGCCCCGGGTCGGCTCGTCGAAGAACAGGATATCGCAATCGCGATCGAGCCATTTGGCGACGACGATCTTCTGCTGGTTGCCGCCGGAGAGCAGGCGGACCTGCTGGGACGCCGACGGCGTGCGGATGTTCAACATCCTGATGAAGCGGCCTGCGGTGCCGCGGATCGCGCCCTTCCTGAGCAGGAAGCTCAATGACAGATAGTTCGCGAGGTTCGACATCACGATGTTGGACTCGACGTCCATGCCGGTGGCGAGCCCGAAACGCTTGCGATCCTCGGAGAGATAGCCGATGCCGTTGGCGACCGCATGCGCCGGGGTGCGGATCGTCACTTTCCGGTCGTTGACGCGAATCTCCCCGGACGGCGCGGCGTCGGCGCCGAAGATGGCGCGCGCGACCTCGGTGCGGCCGGCCCCCATCAGGCCGGCAAAGCCCAGGATCTCTCCCTTGCGCAAGGTGAAGCTGATATCGCGGACCAGCGGTCCACAGTTCAGCTTACGCACCTCGAGCGCGATCTCGCCGGCGGGGGCTGCGCCGACCACGCGCGCATCACTCAAGCTGCGCCCGACCATCATGCCGATGATGGTCTCGATCGTGGTATCAGCGGTCGGCACCGTCGCGACATATTCGCCGTCGCGCAGCACGGTGACGCGATCGGCGATCTGCTTCAGCTCGTCCATCTTGTGCGAGATGTAGACGATGCCCACCCCGCGCGCCTTGAGCGCACGGATCATCTTGAACAGCTCGGCGATCTCGCGGTTGTTCAACGCGGCGGTCGGCTCGTCCATGATCAGGACGCGCGAGTCGAAGGACAGCGCCTTGGCGATCTCCACCATCTGCTGCTTCGCGACCGTCAGCCCACCGACGATGGTGCGCGGATCGATCGTCAGGTTGAGATGGGCGAGCAGCTCGGCGGCCTGCCGGTTGAGCCTGTCCTCGTCGAGCAGCAGCCCGAACGCCTTGCGGGGCTCGCGTCCGATGAAGATGTTCTGCGCCACCGTGAGGTGATTCATCAGCTGCAGTTCCTGATGAATAATCCCGATGCCGGCGGCCTGCGCCTCGCGCGGGCTCGGAAAATCGACGCTCACGCCGTCATAGAGGATGTCGCCGCTGTCTTTCCGGTAGACGCCGGCAAGGATCTTCATCAGCGTCGATTTGCCGGCGCCGTTCTCGCCCATCACGGCGTGAACCTCGCCCGCGCGCAGCTCGAACCGCACATTGTGCAGCGCCCGGACGCCGGGAAAGCTCTTGCACAGCCCGTGAACGGAAATCAGCGCCGCACTCATGCGTCAGCGTGTGTCGCGAGGAGTTTGGCGGGAGACCCGTCGCGAGCCGCCGCCGCGGCGTCATGGCAACGACACGGCCGATGACAAGCTGCATCGCGAGCGGCATATCGCATCGCGGTCACGACCACGTTCATCCTCCCCGCCCCCCGCATTCGTCTTCTCCGACGCTTGCGAACCTGCGTCCATTCCCGAATGGCGCGGCTTTTGGGGCAGGCTATTCATCCGGGGATGAAAGTCTACAGGTAAAATCGACAGGTGCGGGTCCAGTCCGACGCGCGTGCGATGCGGAGTCGGGAAAGGATCGGCGATCGCAACCACGTGTCCCAATGAGCAAGATCGAACACGACATGCTCGTGAGTTGGATTCGAGCCATCTCGACGGCGAGGTGCGCTCCCCTCCCCCTTGCGGCAGGGCTATCGCATATGACGGTCCAACTTTGAGTTCGACTCCCTCCACACCGTCATGGCCGGGCTCCGTCCCGGCCATCCACGTCGTTCAGCATCCTGGGAAGGACGTGGATGCCCGGGACGGAGCCCGGGCATGACGACGCGGAGGCAGCGTAGCGAAACGACTCAGATCTTCATATGCGATAGCCCTGCCCTTGCGATCCCAGGCGATGCTCTCTGATGAGTTCGTTTTGAGAAGGCGATCGAGGTGCTTCGGATGAAGCGCCTCGAGATCGCTGATGAATCGTGACGGATTTGGAAAAGTGAGACGATGTACACGGCGGGGTCGCTGGGTGTGGACCCCCCCGACCCCTCCCCGCTGCTCGCCATCGCTGGCGCGATGACGGCGTGGGGGAGGGGAGCGCAGCGTCAGCGTGGCAATATCTCGGCCCCGACGAGTGACTACGCCGTGAGCTTCTCCAGCTCCTTGATGATCGCCTCGCCCATCTGCGTGGTCGACGCCGGCGTCGTGCCCTCGGCCTTGATGTCGGCGGTGCGAAGGCCAGAGGCCAGCACGGCGGCAATCGCGGCGTCGAGCTTGTCGGCGAGGGCGCCCAAGTCGAACGAATAGCGCAGCGCCATGCCGAACGAGGTCAGCATCGCGATCGGGTTGGCGAGGCCCTTGCCCGCAATGTCCGGCGCCGAGCCGTGCACCGGCTCGTACAGCGCGCGACGCTTGTGGGTCTTGGCGTCGACCTCGCCGAGCGAGGCCGAGGGCAGCATGCCGAGCGACCCGGTCAGCATCGCCGCGATGTCCGACAGCATATCGCCGAACAGGTTGTCGGTGACGATGACGTCGAACATCTTCGGATATTTGACCAGGTTCATGCCGCCGGAATCGGCGAGCTGGTGCTCGAGCGTGACGTCCTTGTACTCGCGATTGTGGACCGCCGTGACGACCTCGTTCCAGAGCACGCCAGACTTCATGACGTTGCGCTTCTCCATCGACGTCACCTTGTTGCGGCGCTTGCGCGCGAGGTCGAAGGCGACGCGGGCAATGCGCTCGATCTCGTAGGTGTCGTAGACCTGGGTGTCGACGGCGCGCTTCTGGCCGTTGCCGAGATCGGTGATGGTCTTGGGCTCGCCGAAATACACGCCGCCGGTGAGCTCGCGCACGATCATGATGTCGAGCCCCTCGACGATCTCGCGCTTCAGGCTCGAGGCATCGGCCAGCGCCGGGTAGCACACCGCGGGCCGCAGATTGGCGAACAGGCCGAGATCCTTGCGCAGGCGCAGCAGGCCGGCCTCGGGGCGGACCTCGTAGGGAACGCCATCCCATTTCGGGCCGCCGACGGCGCCGAAGATGATGGCGTCGGCGGCCTTGGCCTTGGCCATGTCGGCCTCGGAGATCGACGCACCATGGGCGTCATAGGCGGAACCGCCGACCAGGCCCTCTTCGGTCTCGAACGACGCGAGACCCTTGGCGTTCAGCCAGCCGATCAGCCGCTTCACCTCCGCCATCACCTCGGGGCCGATGCCGTCGCCGGGCAGCAGAAGGAGCTTGTGGGTCGCCATGATCGTCATCCTTACCGGGCTTGTCATGCCCGGGCCTGACCCGGGCATCCATCATTTGAAGGCTGGATTACCGGCCGAGCCGGCAATGACGGGAACGGAAAAATCCGCGCGGAGTGCTAAAGCCCTCCTGCGCCCTTGGCAAGCCACCATTGCCGGCACGGGACTACAGCCGCGCCGCCGATGCGTATAAGTTTCTTCAAAATGATGATCTGAGAAAACGTATTGGCCCCGCTGGCGCGGGCGGGAGCATGTTTTGCCTCAAATTGCCGAACCGGCACCGCTGCATCCGGCGCGGCTCAATCTCACGCTGTCGCTCGGCCCCATCGTCGGTCTCGGCATCGGCCGCTTCGCCTACGCGCTGGTGCTGCCGGACATGCGCGAGTCGCTGCACTGGTCGTATTCGGCCGCCGGCTTCATGAACACGGTCAATGCCGCCGGCTATCTGCTCGGCGCCCTCCTGGCGTCGCACCTGATCCGGCGCATCGGCGGGCCGGCCACGGTGCGCGGCGGAACGCTCGCTGCCCTCGCCTCGCTGGCCGTGTGCGCGACGACGGACGCCTTCGTCGGTCTCAGCCTGGCGCGGCTCGTCGCCGGCATTGGCGCCGGCGTCGCCTTCGTGGCCGGCGGCGCGCTGGCAGCGCGCGTCGCGCAGTCGCGACCGGCGCAGGCGAGCTTCATCCTGAGCCTGTTCTATGCCGGGCCGCCGCTCGGCATCGTCGCCTCCGGGCTGGTGGCGCCGTTCGTGCTGCAGGCATTCGGTCCCGGCTCGTGGTGGATCGTGTGGCTGGCGCTGACGGCGCTCGGCGCGGTGCTGATCATTCCGCTGCTGCTGACGCCAATCCCGGCGATGGCGGCGCCGACCTCGGGCCGAGCCGACCACGTCTCGCTACGGCCGATGACGATCTTTCTGTTCGGATACTTCCTCTATGGCGCGGGCTACATCGCCTATCTCACCTTCATGATCGCCTATGTCCGCGATCTCGGCGGCGGCGCAGCAGCGCAATCCGCGTTCTGGTGCCTGATCGGGCTCGCCGGCTTCACCACGCCCTGGGTATGGCGCCGCGTGCTCGCGCTGGATCGAGGCGGGGTGCCTGCCGCGATCATTCTGACGGTCAACGCCGTCGGCGCCACGCTTCCGGTGCTCAGTCATACCCCGGTCATGCTTGCCATATCGGCGGCCGTGTTCGGCATTGCTTTCTCCACCGTCACCACGGCGACCACGGCCTTCGTGCGCTTCAATCTGCCGCAAAGTGCGTGGCCGCGCGCGATCGCGGCGCTGACCATCGTGTTCGGCATCGGCCAGACGCTTGGGCCGTTCGTGGTCGGCGCCATCACCGACGCGTTCGGCAGCCTCGGCTACGCACTGAACGTCTCGGCGGCGCTGCTGCTGCTGGCAGCGGTGATGGCCGCGATGCAGGGCAAGCTGGCCAAGCCGGCGAGCTGACCCGCATCAGGCTCAGTTCGCCGGCCGAATGCCGGCCGGACGGCGGTCACGTCCAGACCGACTATCCATTCGTGAAGGTAACGACGACGACGCGATCGTCCTCGGAGCTGATCTCCGGCTTCGCGAAGCGGCGGCCGAAGGCCTCGATATGCATCGCGCGATCGGACATGCCGTGGACGCGCGTCAGCACCTCGGCAACGGCCTCGGCACGCCGCCGCGAAAGCCGGTCATTGTGGGCGGCGCTGCCGATACCGTCGGCATAGCCGTACAGACCGATCGCGACCGGCTGGCCCGCCGCAGCAAGATGGGGCGCCAGCGCCTCCGCAAGGACGGCGCGTGCGCGTGCATCGAGCCGGGACGACCCGGAGCCGAAATGAATCCGAAGCGGCGTCGCGGAGAGCCGGGATGTCGAGCAGCGCGGGCCCTGCTCGATCGGGCAGCGCGCAAGACGGTGACGCATCAGCGAGCGCATTACGTCGTTCTCCGAGCTCGTTTGCTCCGAGCTCGTTTGCGCCGTGACGTCCTTCGACAGTACCGAGAAGGCAGCGATCAAGGCTATGATCAATCCCAGCCGCATTCCTTGGCTCCGATCCAACCAGCTTGAACCATTGTCCTCGAACATAGCCGGCCTGTGTGTGATCTAGATCACTGAACTATTCGCCACTCCGCGCCTACCGTTTATTTCGCACATATCCTTCGTACACGCCGCGCCGCAGCAGCCCGATACGAGCCGTTACGAGAATGAATTCTAAACGCCAACGGTGCATGCAGGCGGCTGCCATCCGAATTTCAGGATCATCGGCCTTGTCCCAGTCACGGCGAAAACGGATCGTCCTCCTTGCTGTCTCGAGCGCGCTGATCGCGATCTGCGGAGCGCGGGCAGCCGAGGCCGCATCGGCGATCTGGACGCGGGCCTGCACGGCGGCGGCCGGGACGGATGGTTGCGTGACCTTCGCGGCGGCCCAGGCCGTCGAGCACAACGATCTGACCGCCGTGCTGGCGGTGCGGGAGCTGCCTCAGAACGGCGGCCGCGTCGTCAGGCTGCTGCTGCCGCTCAAAATGCAGACGAAGTTCGGCACCCGGCTGCTCTTCGATGGCAACAAACCCGTCGAAGGTCCGTTTGTGCGCTGCCGCACGACAGGGTGCGTTGCCGACTACTCCGCATCTCCCGATGTTGCAGCCCGGCTCGTCGCCGGAGGCGTCCTGACCGCACAGGCCATCAACGTCGACGGCAAGCCGCTCAATTTCAAGTTCGCACTGACGGACTACGGCGAGACGCAACGCGGCAAGCCGTCGAGCTGGGCGGCGATACCCAAGCAGAGGCAACAGCAGCTCCAGGACCTCGTCGTTTCCTCCGGCCCGGAGCAAGCGATACGACCGGCCAAGACCGCGGTGGCCTACATTCCCTGGATCAAGAGCTGCCGGCAGGATGCCGATCCGTCTCCGCACCGCACCTGCTTCACCGGAATGGACGTGCGGGACCGGGCGGGCGAACCACTCGCCGCGGCTGTCCTCATCGAGCCGAGCATAAATGGCGAGCCAGCTCTCCGGATCACCCTGCCACTCAACGTCGGCCTCAGATCGGGTGTGAAGCTCGCCTTCGATGGCGTGGCCTACGGCAATGCGCCGTTCGTCATCTGCCTGCCGAACGGCTGCATGGCGGACTTCGGCGCGACCGCAGCCTTGCTCGGCAAGCTGACGACGAGCCGTTCCATGGAGCTTCAGGCGTCACCGTCCGATGGCTTCACGTCCTCCGTGCAGTTGCCTCTCGACACGTTCGCCGGCGTTCATGATCGCCCAGCGCTGGAGCCGCCGGCCGCTCAGCGGCTTCAACAAAAGTTGCGCGCCGAGGCGATCGCGACGCTCGCCAATGCGCAGGCGAAAGGCGCCAGGGGCGAGCTGATCGTCGCAGCAGTGCCCTTCGCTCCGCCGGCGCCCGGCCCCGCCGTCGCATCGGCGCCGACGCCCGCCAGCCCACCGGCCCCGTCACGCGACGAAGCCCTGGTCCGTGCCGCCCATCAGAGGGGGGAAGCGCTGCAGCAACAAGCCAAGCTGGGCGAAGCCGGGCAGCAGTTTCGCATCGCGATCGAGGCCGCGGAAAGAGCTTGGGGCAGCAATTCGCCAAAACTCGCGCCCGAGCTGTCCGGTCTGGCCACCGTGCTGCGCCGCGCCGGCCAGCATGCCGAAGCCGAGACATTGTTGTTGCGTGCTCTGGCGCTTCCCGGGCTTGGCGACGCCGACCTCGGCGGCGTGCACAGTGACCTTGTCGCCGTCTACTACCGACAGGAGCGCAAGGTGGAGGCCATGGACCACGCGCTCAAGGCGCTGGCCCTGCTCGAACGCACGCTCGATCCAAACAGCAAGCAGCTGGCCTCGGCGATCGCAGATGTCGGAACGCTGCTGTCGCGCAATTCGCGCATCGCGGAGGCCGTCACGATGCTCGAACGGGCGCTCGCGATCTACGAGAAGAATCCCGAGAACAGCACGCGCTTCGCCCAGGTCCTCGTCAACCTCGCCAACAATTACGAATATTCCGGTCGACGCGATGATGCGCGAAAACTGCTCGAGCGCACCGTTGCCATGCTGGAAAAAAATCCGTCGCTGCAGGCACGCGATCAACTTTCGTCCTCCATCGGGACACTCGGCGACATGTCCGAGCGCGACAAGCGCTATGACGACGCGGCCGACCAGTACAAGAAGGTGCTGGCGATTCGCGAGGAGACCTTCGGCGCCACCCATCCGCAGCTCGTGCTGCCGCTGCGCACCCTCGGCAGGGTCGAAGGCATCCAGAACAGATACGAGCCGGCGAAGGCCTACTACGATCGCGCCCTGGCGATCGAGCTTGCCACCTTCGGCGAGGGCCATCCCGACGTTGCTCTCATTCTGAATGCGCTGGCGCAACTGGAAAACAAGCGCGGCGATGCACGTGCATCGCTGGACTATTATCGCCGGGCGACAAGCGCCGTTCTGGCCCGGTCGAAGACCGCCGTTCCAGGCGCACTGACGGCTACCGGCCAGGCGAACGATCTCGGGACCTATTACTTCAGGCGGCACGTGGCGGCGCTGTCCCAGAGCGGGGATGACGGCGGTGACGCGGCGGCGCGGCAGGCCGAGGCCTTCGAGATTGCGCAGCGCGCCAACGAATCCTCCGCCGGCGCGGCCGTGCAGTTGATGGGCGCACGCGCGCGGGTCGGCGACCCGGCGCTGGCGGCATTGATCCGCCGGCGCCAGGACCTTGCCGCCGCCCGCGAACAAAAGGCGTCGAAGCTGATCTCGCTTGCAACGACGGCACAAACGGCGGACGAAAAGGCGGCTCTCGAGGTCCTGCGGCAGGAAAAGGATGCAACGGAGCGAGAACTGGCGGGAATTGCCGACAAGATCAACCGCGGTTTCCCCGCCTATGCCCAATTGGCCAACCCGGAGCCGCTCAACTATCGCGATGTGCAGCAGCTGCTCGGCGCCGACGAGGCGTTCGTGTTCTGGCTGGTCGGAGCGGACCGTGTCGACATCTTCGCGCTCACGCGCGATCAGTTCGTCTGGAAGACGACCGAGATCACCTCCAAGCAGCTCGAGGACAAGATCACCACGTTTCGGACCGGGCTCGATATCGCGGCGGTGCGGGACTCGGTGCTCGACGGGCATGCCAGACTCTTCGACCTCGCCGTCGCCCACGACCTTTACCGGCTGCTTCTCGATCCGGTGGCCCCGCTGCTGCAGGGAAAGCGGCAGCTGCTGGCGGTTCCGGATCGAGCTCTTACGGCATTGCCACTGCATCTGCTTGTCTCAGCGCCGCCGCCGATCGCCACGCCGGAGCTGAAGGACGTCACCACCTATCGGGACGCGCACTGGCTGGTGAAGGACTATGCGGTGACCGTGCTTCCGTCGGTTCGCAGCCTCGAAATCCTGGGTGGCGCGCCGCCGAGCAGCGCGCAACGCAAGCCGCTGATCGGCTTCGCCGATCCGGTGTTCGACCCGGCCGAGCGGGCGAGGGCGATCGCCGATCAGCAGGCTGCAGCGAAGCTCGCAAAGGTCAGCCGCGCCTATAGTGAGTTCTGGCAGGGGGCGGGAATTGATCGCGACCGGCTTGCCCAATCGTTGCCGACGCTGCTCGACACCGCTGCGGAGGTGCGGGCTGTCGCGCGCAGTGTCGGCGCACGCGACAGCGACATCATGACCGGCGCCGAGGCGACGGAAACGAACGTCAAGCAGAAGCCCCTGGCGGACTACCGGATCATCTATTTCGCCACCCACGGCCTGGTCGCCGGCGACATCAAGGGCATCGGCGAGCCGGCGCTGGCGCTCTCGCTGCCGGCGAAGCCGAGCGAGACCGACGACGGACTGCTGACCGCGAGCGAAGTGGCCCAGCTCAAGCTCGACGCCGATTGGGTCGTGCTCTCGGCATGCAACACGGTCGCCGGAGGCAAGCCCGGCGCCGAGGCCCTGTCGGGCCTTGCCCGCGCCTTCTTCTATGCCGGAGCCCGGGCGCTGCTGGTCTCGCATTGGAGCGTCGAGTCGGCCGCGGCCACCCGGCTCAGCACATCCACCTTCAAGACGCTGCAGGCCGACGGGCGGATCGGACGATCGGAGGCGCTGCGGCGGGCAATGCTCGACTACATGGCCGACACCAGCGATCCGCTCAACGCCTATCCCGGGATGTGGGGCCCGTTCGCCATCATCGGCGACGGCCGCGCGCTGCAGCCGGCCGCCCGCAGGTGAGCGCCACCGGCGTCATCAGCTCCCGCTGAACGAATTGTAGCCCTGGTCCTCCCAGTAGCCGCCCTTGTAGTCGTTGGTGACCTCCATCGCGACCACGTATTTCGGGTTCTTGAAGCCGAGCTTGGTGGGCACGCGGATCTTCATCGGGTAGCCATAGGCGCGCGGCAGGATCTGGTCGGCGAACTTGAACGTCATCTGGGTCTGCGGATGCAGCGCGGTGCGCATGTCCAGGGGCGAATTGTAGCCGTCCTTGTCGGCGCAGTTGAACCAGACATATTTGGCACGGGTGTCAGCGCCGATCAGCTTCAGGAAGTCGCGCAGCGGCGTGCCGGTCCAGGAGCCGATCGCGCTCCAGCCCTCGACGCAGATGTGGCGCGTCACCTGCGTGACCTGCGGCAGCGCATGCAGCTCGTCGAGGGTCCACGACTTCTTGTTGTCGACGAGGCCGCGCACCTCGAGCTTCCAGTCGGCGGCATCGATCTCCGGCGCCTCGTCGAGCGTGTAGTAGGCGTTGAACGGGAACGGCTTGGTGATCGCGCTGTCGGGGAAGGTCGGCGCCAGCGCGTCCGGATTGAACATCCAGGACTGCACGGCGTCGTTGAACTTGGAGACTTTCTTGAGCAGTCCCTCGGCCGAATCACTGTCGATCACGTCACAGCCGGCAAGCAGGGTCAGCGCGCCAAGGCTGGCGCCGCCGCTGATGAAGCGGCGCCGGGTCAGATCCGGCATCGCCTTGATGGAATCCTTGATCAGCAGCCGTTTGTCGACGCCGGGAATGAGAAACGAACGTTTGGCCATGATTCTATCTCCTCTCAGCGTCCGATGACCATCGCGCGAAGGCTCTTCGGCACCAGCAGGGCGAGCGCGACGTGGATGACCAGGAAGGCGCAGATCAGCGCCATGCAGACGAAATGGACGTAGCGCGCAGCCGGATAGTCGCCGAACAGGCTCACCAGCCAATGCAGCTGGACGGGTTTCCACATCGAAAGGCCCGTGAGCACGATGACGATGCCGACCGCGATGATGCCGAGATAGAGCAGCTTCTGCACCGCATTGTAGACGGTGAGATCGCCATGCGAGAGCTTGAACGTCAGCGCGGCCCTGATATCGGCCACGACGGACGCCGGCGAGATCGGCAGCAGCTTGCGCCGGAAGCGGCCGGTGACGAGGCCGGTGACCAGATAGGCCAGGCCGTTCAGCATCAGCAGCCACATCGCGGCGAAGTGCCACAGCAGCGCGCCACCGAGCCAGCCGCCGAGCGTGATGCTGTGGTCGAAGCGGAAGTCGAACAGCGGCGAGGCGTTGTAGATCTGCCAGCCCGACATGATCATCAGGATCATCGCGGCCGCGTTGATCCAATGCATGACGCGCACCCAGGCCGGCTGGATCACCGTGGCACGGGTGGGGACGCTGATCTGGCTCTCGGTGGCTGCGAGGCTGGACATGGCGGTTTCGCTCCGTCGCGGGCGTTGTTGGCTCTGCCGGAATATACGCCAAGACCAGCCGATCGTTACAGGCACGCGCCGGCAAAACCGTACCCGGCCGGTCAGCGACGGTCACAAAAAAGCGAGCCGGGGACGGTCCCCGGCTCGCCCGTGGTCACATCCGGATCTCCGAGGAGGAGGCGGAAAAGGCGGATGTGTCCGGTGTTGCGTCCGACTTACGACGCGGGCATCAGCACGCTGTCGATCACGTGGATGACGCCGTTCGACTGGTTGACGTTGGAGATCGTGACCATCGACGTGCCGCCCTTGGCATCGAGGATCATCACGTGCTTGCCGTCGCGCCGGACCGTGAGCTGGTCGCCCTCGACCGTCTTCAGGACCTGACCATCCTTCAGATCGGATGCCTCAATCCTGCCGGGCACCACGTGATAGGTGAGGATCTTGGTCAGGACAGCCTTGTTCTCCGGCTTGACGAGACCCTCGACGGTGCCGGCCGGCAGCTTGCCGAACGCCATGTTGGTCGGCGCGAACACCGTGAACGGGCCCTTGCCTTCCAGCGTCTGCACCAGGCCGGCGGCCTTCACCGCGGCGACCAGCGTGGTGTGATCCTTGGAATTGACGGCGTTCTGGATGATGTTCTTCGACGGATACATCGCCGCGCCTCCGACCATCACGGTCTTCTCCTCGGCGCGCGCCGGCGCAACGATGGTCGAGGACAGCGCGAGCGCGCCGAAAGCGGCGGCAGCGAGATAGGCAATGCGCTTGGACATGGATAGCTCCCTAATGAAGGTGGCGGCAGAGCCGCGTGATCAGTTCGACTGCGACATCGATGCGATGCTGAACGTCTGTTCTTGCGTCGTGTCGAGCCAAGCTACGCCACCTGGGGGAAGCGAGTTTCGCGGCATAATTTAACGTGATCCGTGAAACCAAGGGACATCGAGATCGTCTCGCGCCGACTCATTGAACGAGATGCCGCGCGCCGCAATGCCGCAGCTCGCTGCGGACATCGCCGTCGTGTCGGTCATTGGCCGATGCCGGCCTGCGATGCGCATTACCTTCCGCCATTAACTACAATCCGAGTCGAGCTCGGCAGAAGCTGCCGAAAATCTTGCGAGTAAGACTTTCTTAAGGTTGACTGGTGACCGCGCACGGAATGCAGGAAGGGGATGTCCTGCTTCGTCCGGAGCCTTCGGCGGGGGTTTCCACATTGAACAGAACGATCTGGATTGCGGGGCTCTGCCTCGTGATAATCTGCTGCTTGCTTGCAACGAAGATGGTGCTGGCCGCGGTGTCGCCTACCGGCGACATGACGGACGAGACTACGGCCTCGCTGATCCATGCACAGATTCCCGGGGTTGATACGTTGAGCGATGCCGACCGCGGCGTCGACATGTCGCTGGTCGATCTCGACGAGGGCGTCCGCCTGCCGCTGGTATCGAAAGCCGTGCGCGCCACCGGCCGCAATACGGCGGCCGGCCTGCGCCATCCGCACCCGACCGACCGCACCAGGGCGGTGCTGCGGCCGGCCAGGCGCAATGGCGAGCCGGTCAAGAGCGCGGCTGTTTCGTGCCGCCAGCTCGATCCAATCGCGCGCTTTCTGGCGTCGGCCAAGATCGGTCCGCGCTGCCAAGCCTGATCGGATTCAGCTTTACGCCGCAGCGGCCATCACGACCTGGGCCAGGAGCTGCTCGCGCCGCGTTTGCGAACGCTGGCCCTTCATGGTCGCAGCGAAGCGTTCGAGAATGCCATCCTCGAACGCGGTGACGATGGTGTCGTGCACGTAGCTCCGGCGGCAGATCGCCGGCGTGTTGGCGAGCTCGTCGGCCGCGGCGCGCACCGCGTCCAGCACCTGCTTCTTGCGGCCGCGCGCGCTCGGCGCCGGCGTGATCCGCGACAGCGTTTCCAGCGCCACGGCGGAGGCCATCAAAGTGCGGAAGTCCTTCAGCGAGATCTTGATGCCGGCGATCTCGCGCAGGAAGGCGTTCACCTGCGTGGTCGAGACCGCGCGCACCACGCCCTGCGCGTCGCGGTACTGGAACATGCGCCGGCCCGGAACGCTGCGCAGGATGCCGACGGCACGCACCAGCTTGGCGGCGCCACATTCCTTGCGCACGGCCTTGCCGCCCTTGGCCTTGAAGGTCAGAACCAGCGAATCGTCTTCAAGCGTCACGTTCGACTTCAGCAGCGTGGTGGCGCCGCGGGTGCCGTTCAGCCGGGCATAGGATTCGTTGCCGGGACGGATCGCGGTGCGCGCGATCAACTCGATGACGGCGGACAGTGCGAACTCGCGCGTCGGCTCCTCGCCGGCGAGATGCTTGGAGACGGCGCGGCGGATACGCGGCAGCGCGCCGACCAGCTTGGCGAGGCGATGCGCCTTGCTGTGCTCGCGCACCTTCTCCCAATCGGCATGGTAGCGGTATTGCAGCCGACCGGCGGCGTCGCGCCCGACCGCCTGCAGATGCGAGCTCGGGTCGACAGCGTAGCGCACCTCGCGATAGGCCGGCGGCACCGCCATCGCGTGCAGGCGGCGGATGGTGCCGACATGGCGGATCGTGGTGCCGTTGGCGCGGATGAAGGTGTAACTCTTGCCGCGCTTGATGCGGCGGATGGTCAGCTCGGTCTGGGCACCGAGCTTGAGCCCGAGCCGCGTCGCCAGATCCTCGACCGAGGTCTTGGCATTGGCTTGCGCATTGGCGGTCTTGGCGTGGGCGAGATCTTTCAAAGTGAGCTTGCGGCGCGGCGGCTTGGGCGGCCACTGGCCCAGCGCCTTCGCGAGCGCCACCTCGGGGTCGGCCGGGCCGCCCCGCGGGCTTGCGAAATTCTGCTGGTCTATCATTGCCTTAGACGCCCTGCCGTCGTGTTCATCCGCTCAATGCCCCGAAGTCCGGTTTGGTTCCGGCCGGGTTATCCACAGCTTCAAGGCGATTTAGGGCGTCATAGCCCGGATGGCGAGTCCCTAAATTTGGGCAAAACGGTTTCGAAATACCGGGAAGGGTACCGATTCGGAGTAACCTTGACGGTTCGCCGGCTTGCCGCGCACGGGCCAGATCGTGGGAGCCGCAACCTCCGCGCACAATTGTTTGATCCTGCTCAGACCGCCTCCCCGCCGAAGGTTCTACTTGTCTTGCCTTGTCGCCGCCGGTTACGCGGACGCATAGTGGAAGCAACGACGGCCTGGGACGGGGTTCATCCGCGGGCCGCATGGTGGAGGGAGTGAAATGTCCGAGAAGATCTACGACGTCCCGGCCGAGTGGACGAAGCGCGCCTTTGTCGACGACGCGAAGTACCAGGAGATGTACGCGCGCTCGATCAGGGATCCCAACGGCTTCTGGGCCGAGCAGGCCAGGCGCGTCGACTGGGTCAAGGCGCCGACCAAAATCGAGAACGTCTCATTCGCGCCCGGCCACATCTCGATCAAATGGTTCGAGGACGGCGTCCTGAACGCGGCCTATAACTGCATCGACCGCCACCTCGCCACCCGCGCAAACCAGACCGCGATCATCTGGGAAGGCGACGACCCCTCGCAGTCCAAGCACATCACCTACCGCGAGCTGCACGACGAGGTGTGCAGGATGGCCAACATCCTGCGCAACCGCAACGTCAAGAAGGGCGATCGCGTCACCATCTACCTGCCGATGATCCCGGAGGCGGCCTACGCGATGCTGGCCTGCGCCCGCATCGGCGCCATCCACTCGGTGGTGTTCGCCGGCTTCTCGCCGGATTCGCTGGCCCAGCGCATCAAGGACTGCGATTCCAAGATCGTCATCACCGCCGACGAGGGCCTGCGCGGCGGCCGCAAGGTGCCGCTGAAGGCCAATGTCGACGCGGCCCTGAACAAGGTCGACAATGTCGACTGGGTCGTGGTGGTCAAGCGCACCGGCGGCAAGATCGAGATGAACCCGACCCGCGACCTCTGGTACCACGAGGCCGCGGAGATGGTGACGACCGAGTGCCCGTGCGAGCCGATGCACGCCGAGGATCCGCTGTTCATCCTCTACACCTCGGGCTCGACCGGCCAGCCCAAGGGCGTACTGCACACCACCGGCGGCTATCTCGTCTACGCCGCGATGACCCACCAATACGTGTTCGACTATCACGAGGGCGACGTCTACTGGTGTACCGCCGACGTCGGCTGGGTCACCGGCCACAGCTACATCCTCTATGGACCGCTGGCCAACGGCGCTGTAACGCTGATGTTCGAAGGCGTGCCGAACTATCCGGACAATTCGCGGTTCTGGAACGTCATCGACAAGCACAAGGTCAACATCTTCTACACCGCGCCGACCGCGATCCGCGCGCTGATGCAGGGCGGCGACGAGCCGGTGAAGAAGACCTCGCGCGCGAGCCTGCGCCTGCTCGGCTCGGTCGGCGAACCGATCAATCCGGAAGCCTGGGAGTGGTATCACCGCGTCGTCGGCGGCGACCGCTGCCCGATCGTCGACACCTGGTGGCAGACCGAGACCGGCGGCATCCTGATCACCCCGCTGCCCGGCGCGACGAGGCTGAAGCCGGGCTCGGCAACACGGCCGTTCTTCGGCGTCGTGCCTGAAATCGTCGACGCCGACGGCGTCCCGCTCGAGGGCGAGTGCACCGGCAATCTGTGCATCACCCGCTCCTGGCCGGGCCAGATGCGCACGGTCTATGGCGACCACGCCCGCTTCGAGATGACCTACTTCTCGACCTACAAGGGCAAGTACTTCACCGGTGACGGCTGCCGGCGCGACGCCGACGGCTATTACTGGATCACCGGCCGCGTCGACGACGTCATCAACGTCTCCGGCCACCGCATGGGCACCGCCGAGGTCGAAAGCGCGCTGGTCGCGCATGCCAAGGTCTCGGAAGCCGCCGTGGTCGGCTATCCCCACGACATCAAGGGCCAGGGCATCTACGCCTATGTCACCCTGATGGCCGGGGAGCAGCCGAGCGAGGAGCTGCGCAAGGAGCTCGTCGCCTGGGTGCGCAAGGAGATCGGCCCGATCGCATCGCCCGACCAGATCCAGTTCTCCCAGGGCCTGCCCAAGACCCGCTCCGGCAAGATCATGCGCCGCATCCTGCGCAAGATCGCCGAGGACGAGCCGGGCAGCCTGGGGGATACCTCGACGCTCGCAGATCCTGGGGTCGTCGACGACCTCGTGCAGCATCGGCAGAACCGCAAGGAAAAGCAGGCTTAAAGGCAAGCCGGCCGCGTCGCGCGTTCGCCGGATTCGTCAAGGATCGTCACACTCCCGCGGCTGATTCCGCGGGAGTGTTGTTTTCAGGTTATTTACTTGGAGGTGAATTTTCCATTTCCTCAAGTCATCCGAGTGCTCACGGCGGGAGCGACGGGTGAAGGGGGATGGCGATGCGGTTTGGGGCGATCAGAACGGCAACGGCCAAGGTGGCGCTGATTGCAGTCACCGCTGTGGGCATTGCGCTTGCGACCGGCGGCACGGCATCGGCGCGGCCTGAACTGGTCGGCATCGCCGGCGACTATTCGCCGGGCACGATCGTGGTCAGGACCAGCGAGCGGAAGCTCTATCTCGTGCTCGATGGCAGCCACGCCATGCGCTACACGGTCGGCGTCGGCAAGGCCGGGCGGCAATGGGCCGGCACCACCAAGATCGACGGCAAATACAAATATCCGGCCTGGGCGCCGCCGGCCGCCGTCAAGCGCGACAAGCCCAACATCCCCGACGTGATCCCCGGCGGCTCGCCGCAGAACCCGATGGGCGTCGCGGCCATGACGCTAGCCGGCGGCGAGTATGCGATCCATGGCACCAACGTGCCGGGTTCGGTCGGCGGCTACGTATCCTACGGCTGCATCCGCATGCTCAACACCGACATCACCGATCTCTATGAGCGGGTGTCGATCGGAACCACGGTGGTGGTTACGCGCTGAGCTGCGTCAAGCTCCTGGTTTCTCGCGTGGAGCAGGAACCGACCGACCGCAGCCAACAGCAGACCCACACCCTGTAGTTGTACGGGGTAAGGCATTCACACCTTATTTATCTTGGTTGAGCCTACTACCCAACTACAACTTGGGGGGTAGTTGATGTTTGGCTTGAATTTCAGGATAGGAACCAAGCTCGGCATTACGGCCGGGATGGGCGTGGTTCTGGTGGCGGGCATGCTGGCCAACCAGATCGTCGGCAACCAATCGATCGCGGACCTGACCAGATTGGCCGTCATCAACATGGCCAACAAGTCCAATGCGCAAGGCGCCGACGCGGCGCTGCTGCGCACCCAGATCAACCAGCAGGAGATCGCCCGCGCTCCCACGCCCGAGCGGCTGCAGGCGGGCCTGCAGGCGCTGCAGACGAACCTCGCAGCCGCCGGAAACGAAGTCGATGCCGCGCGTGAGCGCGCCACCCGTGCCGTGGCACGAGACTTGTACACCGAGATTCGCCAGTACATCGACAAGGCCGCTGCTGCCGGTGCGGATTTCGCCAAGGCGCGCGCCGAGGTGCTTGCCAAGATCGCGACGCAAGGCCAAGCGTCGGACGCATGGCAGCGCAGTTTCCCCAAACTCCTGACCCTGCCGAGTCTCATTGCCTCGCCCGATCATCTCAGCATCGCGGCGGAGCTGCGCGCCGCCGATGCCGCGCTGGCGTCGGCGCGCGCGGCGAGCTGGCGCTTTGCCTCGACCGGCGAAGCGGCGCAGCGCGACATCGTGACCGGCGACGCCGACAAGCTGGTCGCCGATCTGCAAAAGGCCCGAGCTATCGCCAGTGAAAAAGACGTGCAGGCCGGCATCGACGAGCTGCTGACCATTGCGACATCGTTCAAGGCGGCAGCGCTCGACTATTTCAAGGCCGACGAAGCCAGCAGGCGCACCTTCAACGAGAAGGTCGTCGCCACCGACGAGGAAATAAGGAAGCGCCTCGGCGAGGGCGTCAAGATCGCCACCGACATGTTGGCGCTGCGACAGAGTCAGCTCGCTACAGACATGGAGCGCGTCGGCAAGGTGGCGATTCTGGTCGGCGCCCTGGTCGTCCTGATCCTGATCGGCTCGGCGGCATTCTCCTCCCTCACCATCGCCCGTCCCATCCGGCGCGTCGGCGAAGTCCTGCTCGAGCTCGCCAACGGCAACAAAACGGTCAAAATTCCCTACACCGAACGAGGGGACGAGGTCGGGGACAACGCGCGCGCGGCCCGCACCTTCAAGGACAACCTGATCCGCATCGAGCAGATGGAGCTCGATCAGAAGAACCAGGAGAAGATCGCCGCGCAGCAGCGCAAGGCGGAGATGATGAAGCTTGCGGACGCGTTCCAGACTGCCGTCGGAGGCATCGTCACAACGGTGTCGTCCGCGGCCCACCAGCTTGAGGGCGCAGCCGACACATTGTCGGGCACCGCCCACCAGACGCAGTCCTTGTCCGGCATGGTCGCCGCAGCATCGGAGGAGGCGTCGACCAATGTCGGCGCCGTTGCCTCCGCCACCGAGGAGATGAGCGCCTCCGTGACCGAGATCAGCCGCCAGGTCCACGATTCCAGCCGCATCGCCGACGAAGCCGTCAAGCAGGCCGAACGCACCGACGGCCGCATCAACGAGCTGCAGGCCGCCGCGGGGCGAATCGGCGACGTCGTCAAGCTGATCACCGCGATCGCCGAACAGACCAACCTGCTGGCGCTCAATGCCACCATCGAGGCTGCGCGCGCAGGCGAATCGGGACGCGGCTTCGCCGTCGTCGCCAGCGAGGTCAAGGCGCTCGCGGCACAGACCGCGAAGGCGACCGAGGACATCGGCACGCAGATCGCCGGGATGCAGGCAGCGACGCAGGAATCAGTTGCGGCCATCAAGGAGATCGGTGCCACGATTACCCAGATCTCCGATATCGCCACGACAATCGCCGCCACTGTCGAACAGCAAGGTGCGGCCACCCGCGAGATCGCACGCAACGTCGGCGAAGCAGCCAAGGGAACGGCCGAGGTCGCGGAGAGGATCACGGAGGTCAACCGCGGTGCCAGCGCAACCGGATCTGCATCGGCTCAGGTGCTGGACTCGGCCCGCTCGCTCACGTTCCAGAGCAGCAATCTCAAAGTGGAAGTGGAGAAATTTCTCACGACCGTGCGGGCGGCCTGACCGGTTCGGTGCGGCCGGCTCACGGTCGCACCGACACGTCATCCATGCAAGGCACCAGGATTTTTGAGCTCAAGTTTTTTGGCTGATCACCTTTTTGAAACTCATGAAGGAGCAAGCCTATGACTGTCGATATGACCTCGGCCGATTCCATTGCACGGATGGCCGACCGGATCAGGCGCGGCGACCCATCGCTCGACACCATGCCGCTGTCGCCCGTCGGCGCATTCCAAAGCAGGACCGTCACGCTCGAAACCCTGATGCGCGAGGTGACGGAGTGCCTGGCCGAGAGCTTTCGGCATCGCGCGGCGGAAGACTTCCCGATGCTCTATTTCGCGTGCGGCAAGGCCCGGGTCGGGTCGACGGCGCTGAGCAACCTGTTCGGCATGACGGGAATGCCCTCCTACTATCAACCGCTCAAGGCGATGCTGCGCGATGCGCTCGTCGGCCGGCGGTTGACGCCGTGGACGATCCCCTCTGCGACCGACAGGCCGAGCATCTTCAGCAAGGAGACGATCGGGCCCTACGTTGTTGCCGAGAGCCTGTTCAATCCACTGAAGCTGCTGATCGACGCGGGCTATCCGCGGCACCGGCTGCACCTCATCGCGCTCGACCGCGAGCCGGCGAGTGCGCTCGCGTCCTGGCTCGATAAGCTGATCTCGCGCGCCTCGGAAGGCACGTTGCTGGCGCACTATGTCATCGCCGCACTCAGCGCAGGGCGGGTTTCGGAGTACGCCAGGCAGCAAGGCGTTCCGGTCACTCACTACATCTATGAGCTCAGCAAGGAGCCGATATCGTCGATCCGCGTGCTGTTCGATCGCCTTGGGCTTTCCAGCAGCCTTGCCGAGGACGCCGTGACGTCCTGGCAGCAGCCAGGACAAGCGCAGACAACCAACGCGCGCGTCATTTTTCCCAGCGAGGCGCCCATCTACAAGGTGCCCAATCTCCATACCTCGGACAGCGCCTATCGCTACCAGTTCCGCACCACGGGTACGCTGAACGAGGTCCAGCTCGATCTCCTGGAGCGTTGTGGCGTCAATGAGGTCTACCGCGTCTCGGTCGCAGCATGCATTGCCGACCTCGAACTGAATGCGGCGACGTCGGCGCGTCTGTTTGGCGATCGTGCGGGAGTGGCCGCGTGAGCGCGCCGGGCCATCACGCAGCCGGATCTGCATCCCCGCTCTGGCCGATGGCTGAGCCGCGGCCATTGGCGCTCAGCCATCTGCGCCGGCTCGAGGCGGAGAGCATCGCCATCATGCGCGAGGTTGCGGCCGAATTTCGCAAGCCGGTCATGCTGTATTCGATCGGCAAGGATTCCTCGGTGCTTCTGCACCTCGCCATGAAGGCGTTTCACCCGGCCAAGCCTCCGTTCCCGCTGCTGCATATCGACACCACCTGGAAGTTCCGTGACATGATCGCGTTCCGGGACCAGCGGGTGCGAGAACTGGGGCTCGACCTTCTCGTGCACGCCAATCCGGAAGGGATTTCCCAGGACATCAACCCGTTCGCCCACGGCTCGGCGCTCTACACCGACGTCATGAAAACCCAGGCGCTGCGACAGGCACTGGACATCCACGGCTTCGACGCCGCCATCGGAGGCGCACGCCGCGACGAGGAGAAATCGCGCGCCAAGGAACGCATCTTCTCCCACCGCAGCGTCACCCACCGCTGGGATCCGAAGAACCAGCGGCCCGAGCTCTGGAATCTGTACAACACCTTGCTGGCGCCCGGCGAAAGCATGCGCGTTTTCCCGCTCTCGAACTGGACCGAGCTCGATGTCTGGGAATACATCCAGCTCGAAAACATACCGATCGTGCCGCTGTATTTCGCAAGCCTGCGGCCGGTGGTCGAGCGCGACGGCGCGCTCATCATGGTCGATGACGAGCGCATGCCGCTGCAGCCAGGCGAGGCACCGCAATGGCGATCGATCCGCTTCCGAACGCTCGGCTGCTACCCGCTGACTGGCGCGACGCCGTCGACCGCGTCCGATCTCTCCGCGATCGTCCGCGAGATGACGGCGTCCCGCACCTCCGAGCGACAGGGCCGTGTCATCGATCGTGACAGCGCAGCCTCGATGGAGCGCAAGAAGGTGGAGGGCTATTTCTGATGACCGTTCACCACGCGATCATCGGTCGGACGCCCGAGGCCGCCTGGACGTACGCCGAGGACAACGCCCACGACAAGCCGACCTTGCGCCTCGTCACCTGCGGCAGCGTCGACGACGGCAAGAGCACGCTGGTCGGACGGCTGCTCTATGATTCGAAGATGCTGCTCGACGACCAGCTCGACGCGCTCGCGTCGGACAGCAAGGTGGCCGGCACCGCCGGGCCGGCACTCGATTTCGCGCTGCTGGTGGACGGCCTGCAGGCCGAGCGCGAGCAAGGCATCACGATCGACGTCGCCTACCGGTTCTTTGCCACCCGACGCCGCCGCTTCGTCGTCGCCGATACGCCCGGCCATGTCCAATATACGCGCAACATGGCGACCGGCGCCTCGCATGCCGATCTCGCCGTGGTGCTGATCGACGCCCGCAAGGGCGTCGTGAGCCAGACCCGCCGCCACAGCCATATCCTCGCTCTGCTCGGCGTGCGTCACGTCCTGGTGGCCGTCAACAAGATGGATCTCGTCGGCTTCGATGCCGACCGCTTCACCACCATCTCGGTCGCATTCCGCACCATGGCCGAGCAGCTCGGCATCGCCGACGTGCAGTGCGTTCCCGTGGCGGCACGCGACGGCGACAACGTCTTCCGCACCAGCGGGCGCATGCCCTGGTACAGCGGACCGAGCGTGATGGAGCATCTCGAATCGGTCGACGTTGCCGACGGCATCGAAGGCCGGCCGTTCCGTTTCCCGGTGCAATGGGTCAACCGGCCGAATGCCGAATTTCGCGGCTTCAGCGGCCGCGTCGCCAGCGGAACGCTCCGTTGCGGTGATCCGGTGGTCGTGCATCCCTCGGGGCGCCGGAGCCGTGTCTCCGGCATCGTCACCGCCGACGGCCGGCTGCAACAGGCCATTTCAGGGCAGTCGGTGACGCTGCTGCTCGCCGATGAGGTCGATGCGAGCCGCGGCGATGTGCTCACATCCGGCACACCGCCCATGGTGGCAGACCACATCGCCGCTCATCTGATCTGGTTCGACGACGAGGCGATGCGGCCCGGCCGCCGCTATCTGCTCAAATCAGGAACTTCATCTATCGGCGCCGTGGTCTCGGCCATGAAGCATCGTGTCTGCATCGACACGATGGCGCAGGAGACCGCGCTGACGCTGGAAGCCAACGAGATCGGCTGCGTCGACCTCGTTCTCGATCGGCCGCTGGTGTGCGATGCCTATCGCGACAACCGCGATCTCGGCAGCTTCATCCTGATCGATCCGTTCAACCGGCGGACGGTGGCAGCAGGCCTGATCGATGCGCCGCTGCGCCGGCCAGCCAACATCAGCTGGCAGACGATCGACATCGACAAATCGGTGCGCGCGCGGCTGAAGCAGCAGAAGCCCTGCGTGCTCTGGCTCACCGGCCTGAGCGGCGCCGGCAAGTCGACGATCGCCAACCTGGTCGACCGGCGGCTGTGCGAGCTCGGCCGCCACACCGCGCTGCTCGACGGCGACAATCTCCGCCACGGCATCAACCGCGATCTCGGCTTCAGCCCGGAGGCGCGGGTCGAGAACATCCGCCGGGTGACCGAGATCGCCGCGTTGTTCGTCGATGCCGGCCTGATCACGCTGGTGTCCCTGATCTCGCCGTTTCGCGCGGAGCGCGAGACGGCGCGCCGCCGCTTTGCCACCGGCGAGTTCATCGAGGTCCATGTTGCAACCCCACTGGCGGCATGCGAGGCGCGGGACCCCAAGGGCCTCTACAAGCGGGCGCGCGCCGGCGAGCTATCGAACTTCACGGGGATCGACCAGCCTTATGAAGCGCCCGAAACGCCGGACATCACGATCGATGGCGCGGCCCTGTCGGCAGACGAGGCAGCCGAGCTGATCGTCCGCCATCTCCGCGAACATCATTATTTCTGACCGGAGGATCGTCTCCGACGGAGCGGCCTCAGAAATCGGAGATGATTCCCTTCTTCTCCCAGTCGCCGTAACGGGTCGGTTCGGGCCCTTTCGGCCCCTGCAACTCCTTCGGTCTTGGCTGGGCCTGCTCGGCCGCAAGCCGCCGGCGTTCCTCGGCTTCGGCCAGCGCACGTTGCGCGGCCGGCGAAAGCGGCTTGCGCGGCGCGTCGTTGCTGGCGACCACGGACAATGCGGGCTTGCTCTTGAGCTCGCTCTTGGGCTCGTTGCTCATCTTACCATTCCACCGTTGAACCGGTTCCTTCCTGACCTCATCAGATCGTGTGCGCACGAACGATGAAACAGGTCTAAAAAAAGCAGAGCCGATTCTTACATTTGGCATATTCCCGTGGCAGAGGTCCCGCAAGCTGATGGCATGCACCGGATCGTCGCGGAACTGCCTTTCTTCTTTCGCGAGTAAACTCCAGGCATGCCTCCGCCGCGATTTGCGACCCCTTCCGAAGTCCCAGGCCTTGCGGCGCGTCGAATCGCCGCCGACGTGATCGATGGGGTCCTGCACAAGCACCGCACGCTCGACGAGCAGCTCGACGGCACCGGCGCGCATCCCGGGCTGAAGCAGCTTGCCGACCGCGACCGTGCGCTGATGCGACGGCTGGTCGCGACCACCTTGCGTCGACTCGGCACGCTCGGCCACGTGCTGTCACGCCTGCTCGATCGCGGCGTTCCGACCGACGCGCCGCGCGCGCAGAGCGCGCTGCTGATCGGCGCCGCGCAGATCCTGTGGATGGACGTGCCCGATCATGCCGCCGTCGACCTTTCGGTCCGGCTGGTGCAGGCCGACCGCCGCGCCGCGAAATATGCCGGGCTGGTCAACGCCGTGCTGCGGCGCTGTGCCCGGGAGGGCACGGGCCTGCTCGACGATGCGAAGGGGCAGCCGCTCGACATCGCGCCATGGCTGCTCAAGCGCTGGATCGCCCATTATGGCGAGGCGACCGCGAAGGACATTGCGGCGGCGCTGGGCCAGGAACCCTCGCTCGATCTCACCGTCAAGTCCGATCCGGCGCAATGGGCGTCGCGGCTGCACGGCGAGGTGCTGCCGACCGGCACCGTCCGCACTCTGCTCCATGGCTCGGTGACGGTGCTGCCCGGCTTCGCCGAGGGACAATGGTGGGTGCAGGACGCTGCGGCGGCGCTCCCCGCGCGGCTGCTTGGCGACGTCGCCGGAAAGACCATCGCCGATCTTTGTGCCGCCCCGGGCGGCAAGACCGCCCAGCTCGCCCATGGCGGCGCCCACGTCACGGCGGTGGACCGGTCACAGGCCCGGATCGCCCGCTTGAAGGACAACATGACCCGGCTGCAGCTCACGGCCGAGACGGTCGTGGCCGACGCCGCCGAATGGCAGCCGGCCGAGAGCGGCTTCGATGGCATTCTGGTCGATGCACCCTGCACCTCGACCGGAACCATCCGCCGCCATCCCGACGTCGGCTGGCTGCGCAGCGAAGCCGACATCGCCGCCCTGTCGGGCCTGCAGGCGCGACTGCTGACCAGGGCAGGCGGCCTGCTCAAGCCGGGGGGAACCCTGGTGTACTGTACCTGCTCGCTCGAACCCGAGGAAGGGGAGCAGGTGGTCGAGAGCGTGCTGGCCGGCACCACCGAGCTTCGCCGCGTTCCCGTGACGGCTGGCGAGGTGGCAGGGCTGACCGAGCTCGTCACGTCAGCGGGCGATCTACGAACGTTGCCCTGCCATCTGCCGCACGCCGATCCTCGGCTCGGCGGGCTCGACGGTTTTTATGCGGCGAGACTGGAGCGGCGGCCGTGAGCGTGCCATCGTGCACGCCATGCGCCGGCCGTGCGGCCGGTAGCGGATTGAGGGCGTCCGCGTTGCGTTAGTCCGTTAAATCCCGATTTTTGCACCAGATTCTGGTCCCGCGATGGTGCTGCACCGGGGCCAAAAATGGTGTATCGGCGGCAGTTGCGATCTACTAAGGGTCCGCGACCGAATCCCCTCTCGACCTAAGGCTTGGCGTGTCCGCCGCTCAACGCAGACGCATATCGACGCTGGTATTGGGCCGCTTTGCGCGCAGCCTGATGTCCAACGTCAGCGGAGTATCGGTATCGCTGTCCGGATTGTGGCCCGGACGGGCGGACCGGCTCATCATTGCGCCACACGATCTGCGTACCTCCGATGCCACCCGCGCCGCCGAGATCTATGCCGGCCGCTTCGTCTTCGCGGGCAAGATCGTCACCTGCCACGGCCGCTCGATCTTCGACCTGGAGCCGCCCTCGGAGGACTGGGAGGTCGCGCTGCTCGGCTTCGGCTGGCTGCGTCATCTCCGCGCAGCCGACACTGCGCTGACCCGGGCCAATGCCCGCGCTCTCGTCGACGACTGGATCTCCAACCAGATCGGCCGCCATCCGCTGAGCCGCCGCGCCGACGTGCTGGCACGCCGGGTGATCTCGCTGTTGTCGCAGGCGCCGCTGGTGCTGGCCGATTCCGACGGCAAATTCTACCGCCGCTATCTGCGCGGCCTGACCCGCGAAATCCGCTACCTGCGCTACTCGACCATCGACATCCCCGATGGGGCGCCGCGGCTGCAGGTCCTGATCGCGCTGTGCTACGCGGCGCTGTGCCTGGCCAACCAGGCCAAGCACATCCGCAGCGCCAGCCGCAAACTGTCCGACGAGCTGCAGCGGCAGATCCTGCCCGATGGCGGTCACGTCTCGCGCAATCCCGGGGCACTGATCGAGCTGCTGATCGACCTCCTGCCGCTGCGGCAGACCTTCGCAGCGCGCAACATCGCGCCGCCGCCGGCGCTGCTCAACGCCATCGATCGCATGATGCCGATGCTGCGCTTCTTCCGGCACGGCGACGGCAACATGGCGCTGTTCAACGGCATGGGCGGCACGCCGTCCGACCTGCTGGCGACGCTGCTGGCCTATGACGACACTCACGGCACGCCGATGGCAAGCATGCCGCATTCCGGCTTCCAGCGCCTCGATGCCGGCCCGATGACGGTGATCGTCGACACCGGCCCGCCGCCGCCGCCGCATCTCAGCCACGAGGCGCATGCCGGCTGCCTCGCCTTCGAGATGTCCTCGGGCGCGTCTCGCATCGTGATCAATTGCGGCCTGCCGTCGACCGGCCGCGACAACTGGCGCACTTTCGCGCGCAGCACGGTGGCGCATTCGACGCTGACCTATCACAACACCTCCTCCTGCACCTTCGTCGAGATGTCGGCGATGAAGCGCCTGCTGCACGGCGCGCCGATCGTGTCGGGCCCGACCCGTGTCGAGAATTTCCGCGAGATCGTTCCGGACGGCACGGTGCTGTCGACATCGCACAACGGCTATGCCGCCAAGTTCGGCCTGATCCACCGCCGTGTCCTGGTCGCGGCCAATGACGGCTCGCGGCTCGACGGCGAGGACACCGTGACCCCGGCGCAAGGCGCACGCCTGCGCGGCGGCGGATCGGACTACGCGCTGCGCTTCCACCTGCACCCGGCAGTCAAGGCCAGCCGGCTCAGCGACGGCCGCGGCGCGATGCTGGTGCTGCCCAACCGCGAGGTCTGGACCTTCGAGACCTTCGACGACCGGGTCGATCTCGAGGACAGCGTCTTCCTCGCCGGCAATGACGGGCCGCGCCGCACGACGCAGCTGGTGATCCGCCAGGATGCGCAGCAGGCCGCGTCGATCCGCTGGAGCTTCGTGCGCTCGTCGGCCTCACCGACCGAGACCAATGCCCGCCGCAGCGCCCGGCGAGAGCCGGAGCTGCCGCTCTGATCAGCAGGGTGTGAGGGAGCTGCCCGTTGTCGCGCGGGTCGAAAGCTGGTATGAGCCGGCTCTCGCGCGACTGGCGACTTTGGATGGAGCACCATCGGGGAGCGCGGGATTGACCGCCGTGCGCCTGGGCAAATTGAACTCCTGCACAAGGACTCTGCCCATGACCAACCAGCTTCGTCGCGTTCACCGCGCTCTGTTGTCCGTATCCGACAAGACCGGCCTCGTCGAATTCGCCCGCTCGCTGGCCGCACGCGGCGTCGAGTTGATCTCGACCGGCGGCACCGCGAAGGCCATCGCCGATGCCGGCCTCAAGGTGAAGGACGTCTCCGATCTGACCGGCTTTCCGGAGATGATGGACGGCCGCGTCAAGACGCTGCATCCCAAGGTTCATGGCGGCCTGCTCGCGATCCGTGGCAATGACGAGCATGCGGAGGCGATGAAGACCCACGGCATCGCGCCGATCGATCTGCTCGTCGTCAATCTCTATCCGTTCGAGGGGACAGTCGAGAGAGGGGCTGCGTTCAGCGACTGCATCGAGAACATCGACATCGGTGGCCCGGCGATGATCCGTGCGGCGTCGAAGAACCACGAGGACGTCGCTGTTGTCGTCGACATCAACGACTATCACGCCGTGCTGGATGACCTCGCCAAGCATGACGGCAACACAACCTTGCTGCTGCGTCGACGTCTCGCCGCCAAGGCCTATGCGCGCACCGCAGCCTACGACGCCGCGATCTCCAACTGGTTCGCGGCGACGATCCAGAACGACGCGCCCGACTACCGTGCCTTCGGCGGCCGGCTGATCCAGTCGCTGCGCTACGGCGAGAACCCGCATCAGCATGCGGCGTTCTACGCGCTGCCCGGCCGGCGCCCCGGCGTCGCCACCGCGCGCCAGCTGCAGGGCAAGGAGCTGTCCTACAACAACATCAACGACACCGACGCGGCCTATGAGTGCATCGCCGAGTTCGATCCGGCGCGCACCGCAGCCTGCGTCATCGTCAAGCATGCCAACCCGTGCGGCGTCGCCGAAGGACCGGATCTCGCCACCGCCTATCAGAAGGCGCTGGCCTGCGATTCGACCTCGGCGTTCGGCGGCATCATCGCGATGAACCGCAAGCTCGATGCCGCCACCGCGCGCGCGATCACCGGCATCTTCACCGAGGTGATCATCGCGCCCGACGCCACCGAGGAAGCGATCGCGATCATCGCCGGCCGCAAGAATCTGCGGCTGCTGCTGGCCGGCGCGCTGCCCGATCCGCGCGAGGCGGGTCTGACCGCGAAGACCGTCGCCGGCGGGATGCTGGTGCAGAGCCGCGACAATGCCGTGGTCGACGACATGACGCTGAAGGTGGTGACCAAGCGGGCACCGAGCGAGGCCGAGCTGCGCGACCTGCGCTTCGCCTTCCGCGTCGCCAAGCACGTGAAGTCGAACACCATCGTCTACGCCAAGGACTCCGCGACCGTCGGCATCGGCGCGGGGCAGATGAGCCGGGTCGATTCGGCGCGCATCGCCGCGCGCAAGGCGATCGATGCCGCCGAGGCACTCAAGCTCGCCGAGCCGCTCACCAAGGGGTCGGTGGTCGCCTCCGATGCATTCTTCCCGTTCGCCGACGGCATGCTGGCCTGCATCGAGGCCGGCGCCACCGCGGTGATCCAGCCGGGCGGATCGATGCGCGACGACGAGGTCATCAAGGCCGCCGACGAGCACGGCATCGCCATGGTGCTGTCAGGCGTCCGGCATTTCCGGCACTAGACGAATTGCGCCAACAATATCCGTCGTCATTCCGGGGCGGCGCGTAGCGACGAGCCCGGAATCCATAGCCACGATCGTGAGTATGGATTCCGGGCCTGCGCCTTCGGCGCATCCCGGAATGACGACGGAGCAAGTTCTACGCGTTCGGTCAGGCCCGACGATCTGAATTCACCCGCGCCAGTAGCACCAGCCCCGCCGCGAAGAACAGCACCAGCACGGCCATGCCGGCCTTCTGGCTCGCCGTGGCCGCGGTGATGAGGCCGATCAGCAGCGGGCCGATGAAGGACGTCACCTTTCCGGTCAGCGCGAACAGGCCGAAATATTGCGCGACGCGATCCCGCGGCGCCATCCGGATCAGCAGCGACCGCGAGGCGGCCTGCAGCGGCGCGCCGCAGGCGCCGATGACACAGCCGAGCAGGAGATAGGCGCGCTCAGGCATCGAGGCGAACAGCGGCCCGCCGGGCACCGCCGGCGGCACCGGAATGAACAGGATCGAATCCCGGCTCACAAGAAGAATGGCGATGATCGCAAGCAGCAGCAGGGTCATGCTGCCGGCGATGACGCGCTGCGGTCCCAGCACATCGTCGAGCTTGCCGCCGAGCCAGCCGCCCAGCGTGCCGGCGGCCGCCAGGATGATGCCGAACGTGCCGATCTGGATCGTGTTCCAGCCGAAGGTGCCGGCGGCATAGATGCCGCCGAACGCGAACAGCGAGACCAGCCCGTCGGTGTAGATCATGTTGGCAATGAGAAAGAGCGCGATGTCGCGCTGCTGCGGCAGGCCGCGCAGCGTCTGTTTCAATTGACCGACGCCTTCACGCACCGCAGCGCCGAGCCGATGCCGCGCCGGGTAGTCCGGCGTGAACAGAAACATCGGCAGCACGAACAGGATGAACCAGAGCCCGGTGAGCGGACCGGAGATGCGGTCGCCCTCATGCGTCACGGGGTCGAGGCCGAACAGCGGTGCGAGCCCGAACAGCGTGCGGCCGGTGTCGGGATTGGCCGCGAGGAAGCCGAGCACGATGATGAGCGAGAGGATGCCGCCGATATAGCCGGTCGCCCAGCCGGTGCCGGACAGGCGCCCGATGCGCTCGGGCGGCACCAGGGTCGGCATCATCGCATTGTTGAACACGGTCGCGAATTCGACCCCGATGGTCGCGATCACGTAAGCCGCGAGCAGCGGCAGGATCAGCCGGGGTGTATCGGGCCGTCCGATCCACATCAGCGACGCGCCGACACAGCATCGCGCCGAAGGCGGCAATCCACGGCTTGCGCCGCCCCGTCGCATCGGCGATCGCGCCGAGCACGGGCGACAACAGCGCGATGACGATGCCGGCTGCCGCGGTGGCAAAGCCCCACAGCGCCTGGCCGCTGGCCGCATCGGGCGCGACATGGGCGGCGAAATAGGGCGCGAACACGAAGGTCGTGATCAGGGTGAAATAGGGTTGCGCCGCCCAGTCGAAGAAGATCCAGCTGACGACAGCCGCGCGCCCGGGATAGGTTCGGCCGTCGGCTGCGCCGGAGGTTCCGATCGTGGTGACGGCCATTCGAAAGTCCTCTGCGATCACGGCGTCGCGTTTTGCGCCGACGGCGCGGCCCTATAACATCTGACTGTCCCAGGCGAATGTCAGCAACGGCAGAATCTTGATGGTCACGTTCACGATTGATCGACGACGGCTCCTTGCGGCTCTGATGCTGCTGCTGGCCGGCTGCTTGCCGGTGCGGGCGTTTGACGCCCAAGGCATAGACATCCCGCAGCCGCCCAATGTCACTGCGCCAGTGCAACCACCGGCGCATGGCATGGTGGTGGCGCAGGAGAGGATCGCAGCCCTCGTGGGCGAGCGCGTTCTGGCGCTCGGCGGCAACGCGGTCGATGCCGCGGTCGCAACCGGATTTGCGATGGCGGTCACCTATCCCGTGGCCGGCAACATCGGCGGCGGCGGCTTCATGGTCATTCATCTGGCCGCGACCCGCGAGGACGTCGCGATCGACTATCGCGAGACCGGTCCGGCTGCGATGACGCGTGACATCTTCCTCGGCGCCGACGGCAAGCCCGACATTGCCAAGTCGCGCGACTCGGCGCTGTCGATCGGCGTGCCCGGATCCGTCGCGGGCCTGGCGCTCGCCTTGGAGAAATACGGCTCGGGGAAATTCACGCTGGCGCAGCTGATTCACCCGGCGATCGTGCTGGCGCGTGACGGCGTCCCGGTCGCGGATGACGTCGCGGTCACCCTGCCGATGATGGCGCCGCGGCTGACGAAGTGGCCATCGTCGGCCGCGATCTTCATGCGCTCCGACGGCACGGCGCTGAAGGAAGGAGACCGGCTGGTGCAGCGCGACCTCGCGGCAACCCTGACCGCCGTCGCCGAACAGGGACCGCGCGGCTTCTACGAAGGGCCGATCGCCGAGACCCTCGCCAAGGCCATCCAGGACGCCGGTGGTATCATGACGGCGGCCGATCTGAAATCCTATCAGCCGGTGGTGCGCACGCCGGTGCGCGGCACCTATCGCGGCCATGACATCGTCTCGATGCCGCTGCCGTCGTCCGGCGGCACCGTGCTCGTCGAGATGCTGAACATCCTCGAAGGCTTTCCGCTCGCCGAGCTGAAGCAGGGCTCGCCGGCCTCGCTGCATCTCCTGATCGAGGCCATGAAGCGCGCCTATGCCGATCGCGCGCGCTATCTCGGCGATCCCGCCTTCGTCGATGCGCCTGTCAGGGCGATGCTGTCGAAGGACTATGCCGCGCGCCAGCGCGCCGGCATCGATCCCGCGCACGCCACCAGCGCCGGCGATGTCCTCAACATCAAGCCGCTGCGCGAAGGCAGCAACACCACGCATTTCTCGGTGGTCGACAATGACGGCAACGCCGTCAGCAACACCTATACGCTCAACTTCCCCTACGGCGTCGGTCTCGTCGCCGAGGGCACCGGCGTGCTGCTCAACAACGAGCTCGACGATTTCACCGCGGCGCCCGGCGCCTCCAACGCCTTCGGCCTGGTCGGCTTCGAGGCCAATTTGCCCGGCCCGGGCAAGCGGCCGCTGTCGTCGATGTCGCCGACCATCGTGCTGAAGGACGGCAAGCCGGTGCTGGTGACCGGCTCGCCCGGCGGCAGCCGCATCATCTCGACCGTGCTGCAGGTGATCGTCAACGTGCTCGACTACCAGATGGACGTTCGCCAGGCCGTCACCGCGCCGCGCCTGCATCATCAATGGATGCCCGACGAGGTGCGGATCGAGAAAGGCTTTGCCGATGACGTTCTGGCCGGCCTGCGCGCGCGAGGTCACAAGATCGAGGAGCCGATGGGGCGGACGTCCGCCAATTCGATCCTGGTGACGGCAGATGGATTCGTCGGCGCACCGGATCCGCGCAGCAAGGGCGCGACCGCGGCCGGGCGCTGACGGCGTCCGGTTCCCGGGCGAGGCCGGCTGTGGTTGCCCCGGATGACGATTTGCCGCCGCCCGGCGTGCCCGTTCAACCCCTTCCCTCCGTTGGCGCGGTGGCGAAGGCGGGTTAGAACAATGCCAGGGCACAGCGCGGCTGGCCCGCAAGACGGCGTCGGACGTTCTAGTGCATTTGCGAAGATTCGTGGTCGGCTTCCTGGTGTTCGCGGCTCTGCTGGTGGCGGGCTGGCTCACCTATCGGCCCGACCGGGCGCTGCGGACCGCGACAACCACGGTCGCCGAGATGATCTGCGCCAAGACGTTCGTCTCCGGCCTCGATCCGCATACGGTGTTTGCGGAGACCATGGAGCGCCCCGGCCTGCGGCGGTTGCGCGCCATGATGCGCTACCGGGTCGAGCCGGACCTGCGGATCGTGGAGGCCTCGCTGCTCGGCCTGCACGCCAGCCGCGCAGCGTTCCACGACGGGCTCGGCTGCGTATCGCTGCAGGGCCAGAAGCCGCCCTATGTGCCGCGCAGCGACGTCGTCGCGCTGCGCGCGACCGCCCCACCGCCCGCGCTGCCCGACTTCGCCGAAACGGATCCGGTCGAGCCGACTGACCCTGCTCTGAAGGCTGCGCTCGACCACGCCTTCGAGGAACCGCCTGGCCCGCCGTTCCGGCGCACCAAGGCGGTCGTCGTCGTGAAGGACGGCCGCCTGATCGCGGAGCGCTATGCGGCCGATATCGGCGTCGATACGCCCCTGATCGGCTTCTCGATGACGAAGACGGTCACCAATGCCCTGCTCGGCATCCTGACCCGGCAGGGCAAGCTCAGCCCACAGATCCCGGCGCCGGTCGCGGAATGGCGCGACGCGGCGGACCGCCGGCACGACATCACGATCGAGCAGCTGATGCGGATGACCAGCGGGCTCGCGCTGGACGAGACCAATTCGGGCTTCGACCCATCCAGCCAGATGGAGATCCACCGCGACATGGCGGCCTTCGCAGTCCACGCGCCGCTGATCGCGCCGCCTGGCCAGCGCTGGGCCTATTCGAGCGCGAGCACACAGATCCTGGCCCGCATCATCCGCGACACCGCCGGCGGCCCGGAGCAGACCATCGAGCTGGCGTGGCGCGAGCTGTTTCATCCGCTCGGCATGCGCCATGTGACGCTGCAATTCGACGGCACCGGCACCGTGCAGGGCTACGGCGACATGCTGGCGAGCGCGCGCGACTGGGCCAGGCTGGGGTTGCTCTATCTCGGCGACGGCGTCGTCGGAGACAAACGGATCCTGCCCGAAGGCTGGGTGGCGATGTCGGCAACGGCGACGCTGGATACGGATTATGGCGCCGGGCTCTGGACCAACCGGAGCCAGCACGTTCACGCGCAGGGGCGCGCCAGGCAGGGCATCCCGGCGGACGCGTTCTTCGCCTTCGGCCTGCTTGGCCAGCGCCTCGTCGTCCTGCCGAGCCAGCGCATGGTGATCCTCCGGCTCGGCGATTCCATCGATCCGGATGGCGACATCAGAGGCGTCGCACGGCTGGTGCGCGAGGTGATCGCCGCGACCGAATCGCCGCCGGCGACCGCTGCGAAGTAGCTGTCAGCTCGTTATTCGAGCATGATCTTTCCGGAAAACCGGATTCCACTTTTCAGGATCATGCTCTATCGGCCGACCTCGTAGGGTCCGCCCTTCTCCAGCGCGATCTTGTAGGCCGGCCGGGCCTCGATGCGCGCGAGGAAGTCCATCGCACGCGGATGCCCCTGCTCCAGGCCGCCGCGCGCGGCCGCCGCCTGCAGCGGGAAGCTCATCTGGATATCGGCCGCGGTGAACTCGTTGCCGGCGAACCATTCGCTCTTCTGCAGCTCGCTTTCCCAGAACGCCATGTGCTGCTTCAGCTGCGGGTTCACCAGCGTGGTCAGGGCCTGGCTCGAGACCTTGCGGACGAGCGGACGGAGCAGCGCCGGCGCCCGCTTCGGCATGATGTTGAACAGCAGCTTCAACAGCAGCAGCGGCATCGCCGAGCCCTCGGCGTAGTGCAGCCAATAGGAATAGCGCAGCCGTTCCGGCGTCTTCGGCGGCGGGATCAGCCGTCCCTCGCCGTAGGTTTCGACCAGATATTCGACGATGGCGCCGGACTCCGCGACCGTGTTGCCGCCGTCGGTGATGACCGGCGATTTGCCGAGCGGGTGGATGGCGCGCAGCTCCTTCGGCGCGCGCATGTCGGGCTGGCGCTCATAGCGGACGATCTCGTAGGGCACGCCGAGCTCTTCGAGCAGCCAGAGCACGCGTTGCGAGCGGGAATTGTTGAGGTGGTGAACGGTCAGCATGACATCCCCGAAAGGCGGATCGAGTGGCGGGCGCTGTTCCGTAGCAGGACAGGACGAATTCGGCGAGGCGCGGGGAAGCGCCAGGCGGACCCAAAATAATTACCCGGGTAATATTGACATTAATTTCATCCGGGCTTTATTAAGCCGCATCAGATGGGACCACGGACATGGATACCTACACCTACACTGCCTTTGCCGGCCACGCCCGGATCGCCGCCGGGCCGCTGCCCAAGGTCGCGCTGGCGCTGAAACACGGCGCTGCGACCCCAGAGCCGATTGCGATCTTCAGCGACCGCACCGGGCGGCCTGTCGACCTCGATCTGCGCGGCAGCGACAGGGAGATCCTGGCGCGGTTGCCCGAGCCGCCGCGCGAACTGCCGGAGCCAGCGCCGAGCGAGCCGCGCGGTCGGGGCCGGCCCCGGCTCGGCGTGGTCGCGCGCGAGGTCACCTTGCTGCCGCGGCATTGGGAATGGCTCGGCACGCAGCCGGGCGGCGCCTCGGTCGCGCTGCGCAAGCTGGTCGACGAGGCTCGCCGCGCCAGCGGCGACAGGGATCGCGCCCGCGAGGCGCGTGATGCGGCCTACCATTTCATGTCGGCGATGGGCGGCAACCTGCCGCACTTCGAGGAAGCGTCCCGGGCGCTGTTCGCAGACGATCTCCGCCGCTTCGCAAGCCTGCTCGTGGACTGGCCCGTCGACATCCGCGATCATGCGGTCGCGCTCGCCCATCGCCACCGGGCGGACTGACATCCGCCGATCGAGACACACCAATGAGAGCAGCCGTTCACGGCCCGCTCTTGCCTCATTTCCTTCAACGCGACCGCGCCTTGATTCAACGGCGGTCGACTGGATCACGCTCGTGTCGCCACCCGTTCCGCTCCGCAAGCCGTTCCTGGTGTTTCTCGCGCCGATGATGCTGAGCAACATCCTGCAATCGCTGTTCGGCACCATCAACAACGTCTATCTCGGCCAGATGATCGGCGTCGACGCGCTCGCCGCGGTCTCGGTGTTCTTCCCGGCGATGTTCTTCTTCATCGCCTTCGTCATGGGCCTCGGCTCCGGCGCGAGCGTCCTGATCGGCCAAGCCTGGGGTGCGAAGGAGCCCGCAAAGGTCAAGGCCATCGCCGGCACGACGCTGACGGTCATCCTGCTGCTCGGCAGCCTGATTGCGCTGCTCGGCGGGCTGTTCAGCCGCGATCTGCTGACCGCGCTCGCCACACCCGCCAACATCCTCGATGCGGCCGCGGGCTATGCCCGCATCATGATGATCACGATGCCGCTGACCTTCGCCTACATCCTGCTGTCGTCCCAGATGCGCGCCGTCGGCGACACCGTGACGCCGCTCGCCGCGCTCGCCGCATCGACATCGCTCGGGCTGGTGCTGACGCCGCTCTTCATCCGCGGCTGGCTCGGCGCGCCCCGGCTCGGCGTCGCCAGCGCCGCCTGGGCCTCCGCGATCTCGACCCTGATGACGCTGGCATTGCTCCATCTCCACCTGCGCCGGCGCAAGCACCCGCTTGCGTTCGATGCCGCGTTCCTGCGCGGCATGCGACCCGATCCGAAGCTGCTGCGCATCGTGCTGCGGCTCGGCATTCCCGCCGCGATCGGCATGATCGTGATGTCGCTGGCCGAGATGGTGCTGATCGGGCTCGTCAACGGCTTCGGCTCCGACGCGACGGCGGCCTATGGCGCGGTCAACCAGGTGCTGAGCTATGTGCAGTTTCCGGCGCTGTCGATCGCGATCTCGGTCTCGATCTTCGGCGCGCAGGCGATCGGCCGCGGCCATGCCGATCAGATCGGCCGCATCGTGCGCACCGGAATCGAGATGAACGTGGTGCTGACCGGCAGCCTGGTCGCGATCGGCTATCTGTTCTCGCGCACGCTGATGGGCTTCTTCATCACCGACCCCGCCGTGATCGAGGTCGCGCAACGCTCGCTGCACATCGTGCTGTGGAGCTCGATCATGTTCGGCATGTCGACCACGTTCTCGGCGGCGATGCGCGCCGGCGGCACGGTATGGATGCCGCTGGCGATCTCGGCCTTTTGCATCGTCGTGATCGAGGTGCCCGCCGCCACCTGGCTCAGCCGCAGCATCGGGCTCGACGGCGTCTGGCTCGCCTATCCCATCACCTTCACCGCGATGATGCTGCTGCAGATGAGCTTCTACCTTCTGGTTTGGCGCAAGCGCACGGTGCGCAGGATGGTCTGAAGACACGGACCAGTATCCCGCGCGCCGCAATATGACGATCATCATAAAACCCTGGACGCCGGCGGCGCGCTGGATCACAATAAAGCAAAATCGTGAGGAGACCGCCCGTGAGCCGACCTGCGCCAGAGTTCCTGTTCGACTTCGGCAGCCCCAACGCCTATCTCAGCCACGAGGCGATCCCCGCGATCGAGCAGCGCATCGGCGTTGCGTTCGACTATGTTCCGGTGCTGCTCGGCGGCATCTTCAAGGCCACCAACAACAAGTCTCCGGCCGAATCGCTCGCCGGGATCAGGAACAAACCTCAGTTCCATGAGGTCGAGACCCGGCGCTTCCTCAAGCGCTACAACGTGCAGCCCTTGGTCTGGAACCCACATTTCCCCGTCAACACGCTGAACCTGATGCGGGCGGCGATCGCTGCACAGCTCGAAGGCGTGTTCAAAGCCTATGTCGACGCGGCGTTCCACCACATGTGGCGCGAGCCGAAGAAGATGGACGATCCCGAAATCGCGATCGCTGCGATCAATTCGTCCGGCCTCGACGGCGCAAAACTGTTCGCCCGGGCGCAGGAGCCCGAGGTCAAGGCGAAGCTCGTCGAGAACACGCAACGTGCCGTCGAGCGCGGCGCGTTCGGCTCGCCGACCTTCTTCGTCGGCAGCGAGATGTTCTTCGGCAAGGAGCAGCTGCGCGACGTCGAGGAAATGATCCTCGGAACGTGATGGCGTCATTGCGAGCGAAGCGATCCAGGGCCACAAAGGAAGACTGGATTGCTTCGTCGCGTTCGCTCCTCGCAATGACGCGGAGAGAAAACGGAGTCCCCCAATGCAGCCACGCAACGCCACCGTCGCCGTGATCGGTGCCGGCGACTATATCGGCGCCGAGATCGTCAAGAAATTCGCGAGCGAAGGCTTCACGGTGTTCGCCGGTCGCCGCAATGGCGACAAGCTCGCCCCGCTGGTGGCGGAGGTCGAGGCCGCGGGCGGCCGGATCGTCGCGCGGTCGCTTGACGCGCGCAAGGAGGACGAGACCACGGCCTTCCTCAACGACGCCGACAAGCACGCCCCCCTCGAGGTCGTGATCTTTAATGTCGGTGCCAACGTCAATTTCCCCATCCTCGAGACCACAGACCGCGTGTTCCGCAAGGTCTGGGAGATGGCCTGCTGGGCCGGCTTCGTCACCGGGCGCGAGGCCGCCCGGCTGATGCTGCCGCGTGGCGGCGGGAAGATCTTCTTCACCGGCGCGACCGCCTCGCTGCGCGGCGGCTCGGGCTTTGCGGCCTTCGCCTCCGCCAAGTTCGGCCTGCGCGCGGTGGCGCAGGCGATGGCGCGCGAGCTGATGCCGCAGAACATCCATGTCGCCCACCTCATCATCGATTCCGGCGTCGACACCGCCTGGGTGCGCGAGCGTCGCGCCCAGCTCTGGGGCAAGGAGGCGCTGGACAATCCCGACCTGCTGATGCCGCCGGCCTCGGTCGCCGGCGCCTATTGGCAGCTCTACGAGCAGCCCAAGACCGCCTGGACGTTCGAGATGGAGATCCGCCCGTTCGGCGAGAAATGGTGAGTGGCGAATAGGGAGCAGGCGTAGCGGGTAGCGAATGGTGGCCATCCCAATTCGCTACTCGCCATTCGCCATTCGCTTCTGCATGATGCAGCCTCACTTTCGGAGAGACTCCCATGCGCATTCTCGTCGTCGGCGCCGGCGCCATCGGCGGCTATTTCGGTGGCCGGCTGCTGCAGTCCGGCGCTGATGTCACCTTCCTGGTCAGGCCGCGGCGCGCGGCCGAGTTGGCCAGTGCCGGCCTCGTGATCCGCAGCCCCGCTGGCGACGTTACGCTCGCCCATCCGCCGACCGTGCAGGCCGACAGCCTGAAGCAGCACTTCGACGTCGTGCTGCTGAGCTGCAAGGCCTACGACCTCGACGATGCCATCAGCTCGTTCGCGCCGGCCGTGGGTCCGAACACCGCGATCATCCCGCTGCTCAACGGCATGAAGCACCTCGACGTGCTCGAAGCCAGGTTCGGTCGCGAGCGCGTGCTCGGCGGGCTCTGCGCCATCGCGGCAACCCTGAACGAGAAGCGCGAGGTGGTGCAGCTGCAGCCGATGCAGTCGCTTGGCTTCGGCGAGCGCGACGGCGGATCGTCCGAGCGCGTCCGCGCGATCTTCGAGATTTTCCAGCGCGGGAATTTCAATGCGTCGGCCAGCGAGCACGTCATGCAGGACATGTGGGAGAAGTGGGTGTTCCTGGCCTCGCTCGCTGCATCGACCACGCTGATGCGCGCACCGGTCGGCGTGATTCTGACCGCGCCCGGCGGCAAGGACTTTCTGCTCGGCATGCTCGACGAATGCAGCGCCACCGCCGCGGCCGCCGGCTACGCCCCAGCCGGCGCCTTCTTCCAGCGCGTCTCCGGGATGATCACCGCAGAGGGATCGCCGATGACCGCGTCGATGTTCCGCGACCTCCGCGCCGGTCTTCCGGTCGAGGCCGATCATGTCATCGGCGATCTCGTCGCGCGCGCCGATGCCGCCAAGGTGCCGGTGCCGCGGCTGCGCATCGCCTATACGCAGCTCAAGGTCTACGAGGCGCAGCGGGGCAAGTAGCTGTCATCCTCCGCGTCGCCCTGGAACTGGCCGAGCCGACACCTCGGTCAGTCAAGATGCCGCCGCACACGCCGCTGTCGTCCCGGCCTTGAGCCGGGACCCACTCAGCTCAGCGGCCATGATGATGCGGGCCACTGTCAGCAACGTCCCTCGATAGCTTCCGCGGTATGGGTCCCGGATCGGCGCCCACCGACGCTTTGCGTCGGCAGGCTTGTCCGGGACGACAGCGCGTGCTGGGCTGCGGTGTGAACTACAAATGCGCCAGGTAGTGCGCGAGCGCGGTGATCTCCTCGGCACTCAACGGATAGGCAACATCCGTCATGGCCGCCTGGCTGCCGCCGACGCGCTGGCCACTCTTGTAGTCGTGCAGCGCCTTGACGAGATATTCCTCGCGCTGTCCGGCGAGCCGCGCCACGCCCTTGGTGCCAGCATAGCTGTCGAGATGGCATGAAGCGCAGCGGCGACCGGCAGCCGCCTGGGCACCTTTCGCCGAAAGGTCCGGATTGTCGTCAGGCGGGGACTGGGCCGGCTTCAGCGAGGCAAAATAGGCGCCGAGATTGCGGATATCCTCGTTGTTCAATTGCTCGATGATCGGCTTCATCGCCTCGTTCTTGCGCGTGCCGGCCCGGAAGAACACGAGCTGCCATTGGATGAACTGATCCTGCTGGCCGGCAAGCGAGGGAATGTTCTCGGTCTGCGAGATGCCGTTGTCGCCGTGACATCCGATGCAGAGCTCCGCCTTCGCCTTGCCGGCGGCGACATCGGCACCGTGGGCCGGCAGCGCCGGAAGCACGAGCGTCAGCACGGCCGCCACGGCATGGCGCATTCTATGATTCCCTGGATTCATCGCGGGGGTTCGAGCTCCCATCAATTGATTATCGCGCGGGCTGCGCCCGACATCGGCGAGCACGTTGCGGCACGCCGCCTTTTCGTCAACGCAAAGCCCTGAAAAGAGTTGGGGCTGCGGCCGCCCTCAGGCAGCGCGCAGCCCCGCTTTCTCAATCGTTCACTTCTTCTCGTAGCTGATGCGATAGATCGCACCGGCCCAATCGTCCGCCACCAGGATCGAGCCGTCCTTGGCCATCACGATATCGTCGGGACGGCCGAGATAGCCCTGGTCGCCTTCGATGAAGCCGGAGGCGAACACCTCCTGCTTGGCGTCCTTGCCGTCGGGACCGACGATCACGCGCATGATCCGGGCGCCCTGGTACTTGTGCCGGTTCCAGGAGCCGTGCTCGGCGATCAGGATGTTGTTCTTATACTCCGCCGGGAACTGGTCGCCGGTGTAGAACTTCATCCCGAGCGGCGCGACGTGCGCCCCGAGATTCAGCACCGGAGGCGTGAACTCCGAGCACTTGTGGCCCATCGCGAATTTCGGATCCGGCAGGTCACCCTGATGGCAATAGGGATAGCCGAAATGCTCGCCGATCTTCGAGATCATGTTGAGCTTGTCGCTCGGCAGGTCGTCGCTGACCCAGTCGCGCGCATTTTCCGTGAACCAGTATTTGCCGGTGCGCGGATCGACGTCGCCGCCGACGCTGTTGCGCACGCCGAGCGCATAGACCTCGGCATTGCCGGTGCGCGGATCGACACGGCGGATCTGCGACACGGATGTCGGCGGGATGCCGATGTTGAAGGGCGGCCCGAACGGAAGATAGAACCAGCCGTCCTTGTCGACGGCGATGTATTTCCAGCCATGCGCGGCGTAGGACGGCATGTCGTCATAGACGACCTTGCCCTGGCCGAGATTGTCGACATTGGCCTCGGCGTTCTCGTACTTGATCAGCTTGTCGACTGCGATCACGTAGAGATTGCCGTCCTGGAAGGCGAGACCGGTCGGCATGTTGAGGCCCTTCAGGACTGTCTTGACCTCGCGCTTGCCACTCTTGTCGCTGATCGCATAGACGTTGCCGAGACCGAACGAGCCCACGAACAGCGTGCCCTTGTCACCCCAGGCCATCTGCCGTGCAGCGAGCACGCCCGAGGCCCATACCTCCATCTTGAAGCCGTCCGGCAGCTTCACCTTCTTGACGATATCGGCGAGCTCGGCGTCCGACGCGCCGGTCGGCGGACCGGATGGCGGCGCCAGTCCCTTCTGGGCCTCGGTCTCATCACCAAGGAACCAGTCGTCCGGCGGATGGGTCCAGAATTCCTTGGTGCCGGATTCGTATTTCTTCAAACCCTTGCCCTGGTCGGGCTGCTGCTGCGCGCCGGCCAAGCTGGTGCCGGCGAGAAGACCGATCGTTGCAAGCGCAAGAATGCTTTGGTGAAAAGCCGATGTCATCGCTTCACTCCCATGAGGCAGCTCGTTTGGCTGCGTCTATTTCTTCAGAACGTATTTGAAGACGTCCTTTGGCCGGCCACCTCAAGTGGTCCTGCTCGAAAATGGTAGCACATCCTGAGCGGCTGAGAAGCGGATTGCAGTCAAGTTTGCGCTAAGCTCGCGACGCACCGCGCCACTCATCTCATGCCGCGCGATCATGCACGCTCTCGCAGCGCATGACGGCTGCCGCGCGACACTGCCGTGCGGCCATGCGCTGTATTCATATGCACCGATCGATGGGGCGATTGGCGCGCGCATGAACAGCCGATAGGATCGGTACAAATTGCCCGGAGAGCTGCGACACGTTCACCGTGCGGCAATGAGTTCGTCTCGAAACAGGATCGTTGATGTCCGACCACTTCGTTCTGCCAACGCCGCAGGCCGGCGCCGGCGTTCTCGAACTGTTGCGGCAGTTCCCAGCCGACCCGGCGGCGGCGGCCAGTTACAGCGCGGAATGCCTGAAAAAGACGCAGGCGATCGAACCGCAGCTGAAGGCGTTCGAATATCTGCCAAGGGATGTCACGGCAAAGACCGGTCCGCTGGGCGGAATTCCAGTTGCCATCAAGGACATCATCGCGACGTCGGACATGCCGACCACCAACGGCTCCGCGATCTATCGTGATCATGTGCCGGCGTCCGACGCCTGGGTGGTCGAGCGGCTGCGCAATCTCGGCGCCACGATCTTCGGCAAGACGGTCTCGACCGAGTTCGCCTGGCGGCATCCCGGACCAACCGTCAATCCCTGGAACCCGGCACACACACCGGGCGGCTCATCGTCCGGCTCGGCCGCAGCCGTTGCGGCCGGGCTCGTGCCGCTGGCGCTTGGCACGCAGACGCTCGGCTCCGTGATCCGCCCCGCCGCCTTCAACGGCGTGGTCGGCTTCAAGCCGAGCTTTGGCGCGATCCCCCGCGTCGGCGTGCATCCGCTCAGCCCGTCACTCGATCACGTCGGATTCTTTGCGCGCCGCGTTGACGACGCAGCCTTCGCGCTCTCTCTGCTCGCCGGCACCAGCGAGGGCGACATGCACGGCCGACCGCTGCCGGGCTTTGTGGTCGACATCAATCAGGGAATTGCACCTCTCGCCAGGCCGCGACTCGCGGTCGCGCGCTTTGCCAAGTGGGAGCGCGCCGAGGCCGAGCAGAAGGCGGTGTTCGAGGCGGCCGTCGACAAGCTTCGCGGCGCCGGTGCGGTGATCGAGGACATCGCGCTGACCGAGCTCGACGCCGTCCATTGGGACGCGATCACGACGATCATGCTGAGCGAGGCGACAACCATCTTCTCCGGCCTGATCGCGCGTTATCCCGACCGCGTCAGCGATGTGATGAAAAGCCATGTCGAAAGTGGGCGGGCCAAGACGGCGATGGAGTATCTGGCTGCCAAGGCGGCACAGGCTGCGCGACAGAAGGCGCTTGCCGCTGAGCTCGACGGGTTCGATGCGGTGCTCACCTTGCCGGCTTTCGGCGAAGCGCCGCGCGGCCTCGATTGGACCGGGGACGCCGAATATTGCGCGCCGTGGACCTTCGTCGGGGCACCGGCAGTCTCCCTGCCTGCAGGGTTTGGACGGAACGGACTTCCGCTCGGCCTCCAGATCACCGGTCGCACCCGCGACGACGTCCACATCCTTCGCGTGGCAAAATGGGTGGAGGCGGTGCTGGCCTTCGATCCCGGCGTCCCGCTCCTGGCAAGCCGGTAACACTTGAAAGACTTGAAGAGCGGACCCTGCCTTGCGCCGCAACGGCCATCTGCGACAAAGCCCAGTGGCGGCTTGTCCGCCGGCGCTGTAAAACCTTCGCATGACCGTCACAGATATCGCGAGCAGAACCTACAATCACGGCTGGCGCCTCGATCCGATCGTGCGCAGCCTGCTCGACACCGATTTCTACAAGCTGTTGATGCTACAGATGATTCGGGAATTCTACCCGGATCAGAAGGTGACCTTCTCGGTGATCAACCGCACCAGGCGGGTACGGCTCGGCGACGTCATCGACGAGGGCGAATTGCGGGCGCAGCTCGATCATGCCCGCACCATCCGCTTCGCCAAGAAGGAGCTGATCTGGCTTGCCGGTAATACGTTCTACGGCAAGACCCACATGTTCTCGCCGGATTTCATCGCCTGGCTCGCGAACTTTCGCCTGCCCGAATACGAGCTGCACAAGGCCGACGGCCAGTACGAGCTGCATTTCCACGGACCCTGGGCCCATACCACGATGTGGGAGATCCCGGCGCTCGCCATCGTCAACGAGCTGCGCTCGCGCCAGGCCATGAAGGGCCAGCGCCGGTTTGCGCTCGACGTGCTGTTCGCCCGCGCCAAGGCCAAGCTGTGGGCCAAGGTCGAACGGCTGCGCAAGCTGGAGGGGCTGCGCCTGTCGGATTTCGGCACGCGCCGGCGCCACGGCTTCCTGTGGCAGCGCTGGTGCGTCGAAGCCGTGAAGGAGGGCCTGGGCCCGTCCTTCACCGGCACCTCGAACGTGCTGCTTGCGATGGACAACGATCTCGAAGCCATCGGCACCAATGCCCATGAGCTGCCGATGGTCGCCGCCGCGCTCGCCAAGGACGATGATGAGCTGCGCGTCGCGCCCTATCGCATCCTCGACCAATGGCGCCAGACCTATGCCGGCAACCTGCTGATCGCGCTGCCCGACGCGTTCGGCACCAAGGCGTTCCTGCGCGATGCGCCGGATTGGGTCGCGGACTGGACCGGCTTTCGTCCCGACAGCGCGCCGCCGATCGAAGCCGGCGAAGAGATCATCGCATGGTGGAAGTCGAAGGGGCGCGATCCCCGGCAGAAGCTCTTGGTGTTCTCCGATGCGATGGATGTCGAATCGATCGAGCAGATCCATCACCGCTTCGCCGACCGGGTGCGGCTGTCGTTCGGCTGGGGCACCAATCTCACCAACGATTTCGTCGGCTGCATGCCGGACGGGTCGGCCGATCTCGATCCGATTTCGCTGGTCTGCAAGGTCACCTCGGCGGATGGCCACCCCGCGGTGAAGCTGTCCGACAACCCGGAAAAGGCCACCGGCAATCCGGACGAGATCGCCCGCTATCTGCGCGTGTTCGGCGATGCCGGCCGGGTGCGGACGCCGGTGGTCGTCTGAACAGACGCCGATAAATTTGATTTCTTGCCGACAATTCTTGTTCCTGCTTTGTTCGACTTGCGGTAAAATCAGGACGAACACGCAAACCGAGTGGCAGGAGATCGTTGGCATGCGTCGGGTGATCGGCCAAGTCGAACAGCTGTTGTCTGCAAGCATCCTCGTCGTCGTCGCCATCCTGACCATGACGGGACCTGCCGCGGCCGACAAGCGCGTGGCGCTGGTGATCGGCAACTCCATCCACGAACGCGCGCCGCTGCTGGACGAGCCCGCCGCCGACGCGCGGCTGCTCGCCGACCGGCTCGCGCAGCTCGGCTTCACCGTGAGTGGGGGCGCCGCGCAGATCGACGTCGATAAAAAGGGGTTTGATCGTGCACTCGCAGAGTTCAGGGGACGGATCGCCGACGCCGATGTCGCATTGATCTACTACGCGGGCTATGGCCTCAATCTGAACGGCGCCAACTATCTCGTCCCGATCGACGCGGCGCCGACCAAAGCCGCCGACCTCGACACCGAGCTGCGCGATCTCAATGCGGTCTTGCGCGAGATGGATGGATCGAGCCGGCGGCAGAACGTAGTCATCCTCGACGCATTCCGGTCCAATCCGTTCGAAGCGCGCGGCATCGCGGGTCTCGCGGCAGGCCTTGCACCGATGCGTGTACCCGCGCGCACCATGATGTCGTTTGCCGCACAGCCAGGGACGGTTGGTCAGCGCGGGCCAGACGGTCATGGTGTGTTCGCCGCCGCGCTTGCCGAGGCGCTGCAGCAGACCGATAAGCATCTGATCGAGATCTTCAATCAGACCGACTTGGCGGTGGAGCGCCTCACCAAGGGGACTCAGCAGCCATTCGTGATGTTCACCCTGATCGACGGCGGCACGCAGTGGAGCCCCATCGCGTCGAAGCCCGCGACGCCGGTCGCGAGCCAGCCCAACCTTCTGGCAGGCACAACGCCTGCCCAGCCGGGTGAGAGCGCCGCACAGGATGCCCGCACGGCTGGTCTTGCCGTTCTCTATGACGAGGATCCGACGGACCCGAAAGGCCGGCGCTATCCCGGCTCGGTCACCTGGCGGACCGAGACGATCAAGGACGCACAGACCGGCGCGTCCACACTGGTGATCCGTGCCGATATCGATGTTCCCGAGCGCAAGATGAAACTGACCATTCAGCTGCGCCAGAATCGCGATCCGAGCATGCCGGCCAGCCATATTGCCGATGTGACTTTCAGACTTGGCCCAGACTTTCCCGGCGGTGGCGTCAGCAGCCTGCCCGGCATCCTGATGAAGAGCGATGAAAAATCGCGCGGCACGCCGCTCGCGGGGCTCGCCGTGAAGGTGACGGAAGGCTCGTTCCTGGTCGGGCTCTCGAACGTCGTGGCGGACCGCGAGCGCAACGAGCAGCTGCTTGGCGGGCGGGAATGGTTCGACATTCCGCTCGTCTACATGAATCAGCGCCGAGGGATCCTCGCGATCGCCAAAGGTCCGAGCGGCGACAAAGCATTCGCCGAGGCGTTCGCGGCGTGGGACAGGCCCGTGGCGGGCAAATGACCCGGCGGATCAACTGAGCGGAGGCGGAGGAGAGAATTTGGAGCGGGCGAAGGGGTTCGAACCCTCGACCCCGACCTTGGCAAGGTCGTGCTCTACCACTGAGCTACACCCGCATCCGTGCCGCCTGGGCAGCTTGGCCGCCAGCGACGGGCAGACCTATGCCAAATGCCGCGGCTGAATGCAACAGGTCTGAGACAGGTTTCGTGCAGGGACGGCCCTCTATTTGGGCCGGCGAGGCGGTCAGACGGCGTCCAAACCTGCCGATTGGTGGCCTGCGGCGGGAAGCGATTGAAATTTCCCCAGGGACCGCCACTTAGAGTCAAAGAAACCGTGTATTGAGGCGCGACGGCGGCCGGGTTCCGGCCCGCCGCCAATTCCAGCTTTTTCGGACGAGGATCCCCGTGACCATTGTTGAGCAGGGCGGCGGAGCGGCGCCGCAGGTGCCGGATCTGATCAAGGACACCACGACCCAGACCTTCGTGAAGGACGTCATCGAGGAATCGAAGCGCCAGCCGGTCCTGATCGACTTCTGGGCGCCGTGGTGCGGACCATGCAAACAGCTGACCCCGATCTTGGAAAAGGCCGTCAAGGCCGCCAAGGGCAAGGTCAAGCTGGTCAAGATGAACATCGACGAGCATCCGGCCATCCCCGGCCAGATGGGCATCCAGTCGATCCCGGCCGTGATCGCCTTCGTCGGCGGCCGGCCGGCTGACGGCTTCATGGGCGCCGTCCCGGAGAGCCAGATCACTGCCTTCATCGAGAAGCTGACCAAGGGCGTCCCCGGAGCCGGCGAGCCCGATATCGCCGAGATCATCAAGGAAGCCGAAGCGGTCCTGGCCGAAGGCGACGCCGCCGGCGCTGCAGAAATCTATGCCGAAGTGCTCGCGATCGACGCCACCAACATTGTGGCGATCGCCGGGCTGGCCAAATGCCAGGTCGAACTCGGTGCGATCGAGGACGCCAAGCAGACGCTCGCCATGGTGCCCGAAGCCAAGCGCAACGATTCGGCGGTCTCCGCGGTGCAGGTCGCGATCGATCTGGCCGAGCAGGCACAGTCGCTGGGGCCAATCGGCGAGCTCGAACAGAAGGTCGCCGCCAATCCGCTCGACCATCAGGCGCGTTTTGATCTGGCCACCGCGCTGAACGCCGCGGGCAAGCGCAAGGAAGCCACCGACCAGTTGCTCGATATCATCAAGCGTGATCGTAAATGGAACGAGGATGGCGCGCGCAAGCAGCTCGTGCAGTTCTTCGAAGCCTGGGGCGGCGCCGATGAGGCCACCATCGAAGGCCGCAAACGCTTGTCGACGATCCTGTTTTCGTAACCCGGCCCCGGCGCAGCGCGCGCTTCGGCGGACACGAGGTATCGCATGCCGATCAATGCCGAATATCGTGGTCCCGCCGAGCTGCCGGAGATCGTCCCGGTGTTTCCGCTGGCCGGAGCGCTGTTGCTGCCGCGCGGCCAAATGCCGCTCAACATCTTCGAGCCGCGCTACCTCGCGATGATCGATGACGCGTTCCGCGACGGACATCGGCTGATCGGAATGATCCAGCCCGACGTCACGCATTCCTCGAGCGAGGAACGTCCGGTGCTGTTCAAGGTCGGCTGCGTCGGCCGCATCACCCAGCTCGCCGAGTCGGGCGATGGCCGCTACATCCTCGAGCTCACCGGCGTGTCCCGTTTCAAGGTGGTCGAGGAAATGACGGTGCTGACGGCCTACCGTCAGTGCAAGGTCGACTATTTCCCGTTCCTCGACGACTTCACCGCCCGCAAGGGCGAGGATGCCGTCGATCGCGACGCTCTGCTGGCGGTGCTGACCGATTTCCTCAAGGCCAACAATCTCAAGGTCGACTGGGCCGGCATCGAGGCCGCGCCGAACGAGGCGCTGGTCAACGCGCTGGCGATGATGTCGCCTTACGGGCCGGCGGAGAAGCAGGCGATGCTCGAGGCGCCGGATCTGAAGACCCGTGCCGAGATCCTCATCGCCGTCACCGAGATGGATCTCGCCAAGAAGCGGACCTCGGGCGATCCGCCGCTGCAGTGATCATTCGGCAGCGACGGCGCGCGAAGACTGCGGCATCGCAGTCAGTCGCATCAGTGCGACGGTCGCCAGGATGACGCCGACATACACCGCGAGCTGCATGCCGGTCGGCTGGTCAGTGTAGCCGATCAGCGCCTTCAGCGTCCGTCCGGCGAGGCCAGCCTCCGGCAGAACCGCACTCGAATCCCAGACCACCTGATCGAACGACGTCAGCCAGTTGGCGCGGGCCAGGAAGAACACCGCCTGGGCGGCCATTCCGGCCGCGAGCAATGTGATCAGAACGGTGGTGGTCCTGAACAGGGCGCGGGGCGGAATCCGCATCAGACCGAGATAGGTTGCGAGGCAGACGGCAACACCGAGCAGCATGCCGAGGACGCCTCCGCCCAGCAGCGCACCGCCGGTGCCGTCGCCGGAGGCCGCCACCCCGTAGAGAAACAGCGCAACTTCGCTGCCTTCGCGCAGCACCGCAATCGCGATCACCATCGCGAGCGCGACCATGGGCTTGGCACCCTCGGCGACCGCCTGGCCAACGGTCCGCAACTCATGGGCCATCTCCCGGCCGTGACGGGCCATCCATACGTTGTGCCAGGTCAGCATGATCACGGCCGTCGACAGGATCGCCGCGTTGAACAGCTCCTGCCCCATGCCCTCGAACAACTGGGTCAACGCGCCCGCGAAGGACGCGACGACGCAGGCGCCGAACAGGCCCGCAAACAGCCCGCCGGCGATCCAGCGCAGCCGATACGGCACGGCGCTGGTGACGGCGAGCACGATGCCGACGATCAGCCCGGCCTCGAACACCTCACGAAAGACGATGATGAGCGCGGCAAGCATGTGAAACGACCTATTGAACGTTGATGAAGCCGCGCGCTTTTTCGTTGAAGTCGTTGTAGAATTCGTAGCGTCCCGACTTCATCGCACGGACATTGAGGACGGCCTCGCTGTTGGCCGCGATCACCTTCTCGACCTTGAGCGTCGCACTCTCGAACTCCATCGCCTTGGCTTCCATGTTCTTGACGCGGATGGTCAGCGGCGCGTCGGCGTGCACGGTGGGCTCCTTGGGCTCGAACTGCCCGTTCGCATAGGTCAGGCAGATCTCGTTCACCCCCTCGGCCTGCACTTGCGTCGCCATCAGCAGCATGCCGACGCCCCCTCCCACAACGACCAACTTCCGCACCACGTCGACCAACATCGATCAGTCCTCTCGTATTCAGACAAGCAAATCGGAGAACGGTTGTGCCTCCGCATCGATGTCGACGCCGAGGCATCCGTACGCGACGGCGAACAGCTAAGCGGCTCGCCGCCGGGTCTGCAAAGAGACTCTTTCTAAGCTTGAACCATTCTAGGCGAATGTGTCGGGGCAGTGGCATCGCAGTGAGTGGAGTACGGCCGAACTACCGTCGACCGTTGCGATGAATCGCAGCGCCTGCCCGGCGCCTCGTTGTCGCCACCATCCCGACGAGGGGGCGTCAATAGCCCGCAGCGGCAAGCACCACGACGCTGGCCAGCATGACCCAGCCGAAGTGACGCGCATGTGTCGCCAGCGCATTGGCGCCTGCGGCGAAGACGAACACGATGACCACCGTGATCACGGTCCAATGCCGCGCCGGCTCGGAGTCCATCCAGGGCGCAGCCGCGAGCAGCACGCCGCAGCCGATCCATGCCACCGTTCCGGCCTGCCAGACCAGACGCAGCAGCGTCCGCAGCCGCGCCGGGGAAATGGTGGCGCGCTTGAATACGACAGCCTCACCCAGAACGCCGTGGATCAGCGCGGCCGCGACCGCAACCAGCCCGGCACCCTGCAACAGCATATCCCGCATCATCGCCTCCATACAGTCATGTATGGAGCATGCATCCGGCGCTGGCGCGCGTCAATACAGTTGTGTATGGTGGCATGGACGGTGGCGACATGAACGAGCAGCTCTCGGCGAAGGATTGGCTGGACCAGGGTCTCAAGGTGCTGGCGGGGAAGGGCTTCACCGCCCTCAAGGCCGAGCCGCTGGCAAAAGCGATGGGCGTGTCCCGCGGCAGCTTCTACTGGCACTTCGCCGACGTGGCGGCATTCCATTCCGAGCTCCTGAAGCATTGGCGCGAGATTGCCGCCGAGCAGATCATCACCGGCGTGGAGGCAAGCGCGGGCGCCGACCCGGCGATCGCCGTCCTGCTCCGGCGCACCTTCTCGATCAGGCTCACTTTGGAACGGGCCGTCCGCAGCTGGGCGGCGTCCGAACCGGCCGCCCGCCAGGCCGTTCAGGCGATCGACAGGCGCCGGCTCGGCTATGTCGAGAGCCTGCTCGTGACCGACGGCCTGCCGCCGGCGGTCGCGCAGGCACGGGCGCAGGTGCTGTATTGGGCCTTTCTCGGCCACGCGCTGTCCGACCGGCCGCTGCCGCCGGCGCAGCAGGATGCCGTGATCGACGAACTGGTCCGGATCGCCCGGCACGAGCCTTGAGTGAGGACAGCCCCGCCGCCGATGTGCTAGAGAGCGGCCGCCGGAGATCCTTGCCATGAACGCCCCGCTCGAACGCCCCGCCAATTCCGTCGATCCCAAGCTGCTCGAAATCCTGGTGTGCCCGATGACCAAGGGCGCGCTGGAGTACGACGCCGCGAAGCAGGAGCTGATCTCGCGCGCGGCGAAGCTCGCCTACCCGATCCGTGACGGCATTCCGATCATGCTGCCCGAGGAAGCACGGAAGATCGACTGACCGATGCGCCCCGCCTCGATCCGTTGCGCGCTCGCATTGGCCCTGGCGGTCGTCGTATCGGCCGCGGTGGCCGAGGAGAGCGCCGTCCGCATCGGTGCGATCGACGCCATCATGACGATCCCCGCCGGCGCCGAGAAGCCGCCCGTGGCGCTGCTGATCGCGGGGTCCGGCTCGACCGACCGTGACGGCAACGGCCCGCAGCTCAAGCCTGCGACATTGAAGAAGCTCGCCGAGCAGCTCGCATCCCGGGGCATCGCCAGCCTGCGCTACGACAAGCGTGGGGCGCGCGGCTGGAAGGCGGAATTCGGCAGGCCGGAGGACTTCCGCTTCAAGGACTATGTCGACGACGCAGCGTCCCTGGTCGACTCCCTGCGCGGCAAGTTCGCCCGCATCGTGCTGGTCGGCCATAGCGAGGGCGGCCTGGTCGCGATCCTCGCCGCGCGGCGCACGCCCGTCGACCGCCTGGTGCTGCTCGCGGCGTCGGCGCGGCGGCAGGGCGACCTGCTCAAGGCGCAGCTCGAGAAGAAGCTGCCGGCCGCGAGGATGGAGCCGGTCGCCAAGGCGATCGACGCCATGATGGCCGGGCAGATCGTCGATCCCGCGCCGCCGGAGCTGCAGATCCCGCCGGCGCTGCAGCCCGGCATCGCCTCCGCCTTCACCGAGGACCCGATCGACCCGCTCAAGCAGATCACGATCCCGATCCTCATCATCGGCGGGGCCCGCGACGTCCAGATCGCGCGGCTCGACATGGTCGCGCTCGCCGCTGCCGCCCCGGCGGCCAAGACGCTGTGGCTGCCGGACATGAACCACGTGCTGGTCGACGTCGGCAACGAGGACGAGAACCTGTCGTCCTACAACGATCCGGACCGCCCGCTCGACCTCGACATGGTCGAGGCGGTCGCGGGCTTCATCACGGCCGCAGGCGTCCGCTGACGCCTACAAGGATTCCCCCTTCAGCAGACGCGGAATCTCGCCGGTGAGACCCGCGGCCTGACGGATGAACAGCTCCTTCAGCGGCGGCGCACGATCGACGATGCCGAGCCCGATGTCGCGCACCACGCGCAACAACGACGACTTGTTCGAGAACAGGAAGTTCAGCGAATTGGTCGCGACGCCCATCGCCATGGTGTCGAAGCGCCGCCAGCGCTGATAGCGCTCCAATACGTCGACCTGGCCCGGATCAATCCCCATGCGTGCGGCGTCGACGACGACCTCGGCCAGCGCGGCGACGTCCTTCAGCCCCATGTTCAGCCCCTGGCCCGCGATGGGGTGGATCACATGGGCCGCATCGCCGACCAGCGCCAGCCGCGGCGCAATGAAGGATCGCGCGACGAAATAGGACAGCGGAAACGCGCGCGGCTGATCGAGCACCTTGAGCTCACCGAGATGCAGGCCGGCGCGCCTTTCCAGCTCGGCATGGAATTCGTCGGCATTCAGCGCGACGAGACGCTTCGCCTCCGCGCGCCGCTCGGTCCACACCAGCGAGGAGCGTTTGCCGGTCAGCGGCAGCATTGCGAACGGGCCGGACGGAAGGAAATGCTCCTCGGCGCGGCCGCCATGGTCGCGCTCGTGACCGACGGTGACGACGATGCCGGACTGGTTATAGTCCCAGCCATGGGTCGGAATGCCGGCCCGCTCACGCAGCTTCGAGCGCGCGCCGTCGGCTGCGACCAGCAAGCTGGCCTCACACCGTCCGCCATCGGCCAAGGTCACCGCGATGGCGTCGCTGCGGGTCTCGAAGCCCGTCACTGCCGTCGCCTTCAGCTCGATTCCCGCCGCCTCGGCGTGCCGGACCAGTGCATCGATCAGGAGCCGATTCTCGACCATATGGGCGAACGGCTCACCGGCCTCGACCTGCCCCGCGAAGGTCAGGAACGCCGGGCGCGTCGCATCGTCCAGCTTGGAATCGGTGATGACCATGTCGAGGATCGGCTGCGCGTCGGGCGCGACGTCGGCCCAGACCCCGATCGCATCGAACAGCTTGCGGCAGGCCGCGACGATGGCGCTGGCGCGCGGATCGCGGCTCGGCCGGTTCGCCAGCGCCGGATCGGCCACGATCACGGGCACGTCAGCGCCCAGCCCCTGCCGGAGCGCCAACGCCAGAGCCAGGCCGGCAAACGCGCCGCCGCCGATGACAATGCTTCGCTGTGTGGTCATGCCAACCTGCCTACGGTTACTCTTGCGGGCGGATTATAGCTGGGCGAAACAGGGGCGTGAACCAAGGGTCGCCACCCAAGGCCATCAATTCCGGATGCCTGATCCCGCCATAACGGGGCCGGAGCCGACGGCCGAGCCAGCGAAAGCACCACGCCATGTCCAAGGGACTGATCGACCTGATCTCGATTCTCGACCTCGAGCCGATCGAGGTGAACCTGTTCCGCGGCAACAGCCCGAAGACCAGCTGGCAGCGCGTGTTCGGCGGCCAGGTGATCGGCCAGGCGATGATGGCGGCCTGCCGCACCGTCGAGGGGCGGCTGCCGCATTCGCTGCACTGCTATTTCATCCTGCCGGGCGATCCGCAGGTGCCGATCATCTACGAGGTCGAGCGGCTGCGCGACGGCAAGAGCTACGCGACCCGGCGCGTGACCGCGATCCAGCACGGCAACGCGATCTTCTCGATCATGGTGTCGTTCCACAGCGACGAGGCGAGCGCGTTCAATCATCAGGACAAGATGCCGGAGGTGCCGCCGCCGGAGAAGCTGACGGCGGAGGAGATCTCCAAGCAGCCGATGTTCCAGGAGATGTTCCGGCAGATGCCGGACTTCATCCGCCGCTATTATGAATCGGATCGGCCGATCGAGTTGCGTCCGGTCGAGCTCGACCGCTATTTCGGCAAGAAGATCGAGGACGGCCGCATCCACGTCTGGATCAGGACGGCGGCCAAGCTGCCGGACGACCCGACGCTGCATTTGTGCGCGCTGGCCTATGCGTCGGATTTCTCGCTGCTCGATGCGGCGATGGCGCGCTACGGCCGCACGCTGTTCGACAAGCGCATGATGCCGGCCTCGCTCGACCACGCGATGTGGTTTCACCGGCCGTTCCGCGCCGACGAATGGTTGCTCTACGCGCAGGATTCGCCGAGCGCGCAGGGCGGCCGCGGGCTGACCCGCGGCTCGATCTTCACGACGGACGGCACGCTGGTCGCGTCGGTGGCCCAGGAGGGCTCGATCCGCGAGCGGCGGTCCTAGCCACATCACATCGGCCGCGTGCCCCGCTCGACCAGCGCGAACTGCGACACGTACCAGGTGCTGTACCAGCGCAGCAGCCACGGGATCGGAATGATGAACGCGCAGCCGAACCCGAACAGCAGGGTGCGCCACAGCACCTGGAGGCCCGAGGCGTTGAACACGACCTCGCGCCGCGTGCCCTGGATGTTGCGGCAGACCCAGCGCATCCAGGCCGTCAACACCCAGGCCCAGCCGATGATGGTGATCGCGGACACGAGCGTCAGCAGGTACCAGCCGAAATAGACCACGGGGCTGCCTTCGAAGCGGATCGGCAGCGGCTCGCCATTCGAGGCGATCCTGCTCAGCACCCAGCGCAGGATCATCCAGCCCAGGAATGCCTCGCCGACCAGGGCGATGAGCTGCACGAAGGGCCGGTCGCTCATGCCGACATAGGTCAGGACGCCCATGCCGATGAAGACGTACCAGATGTCGAGCGGCTGCCCGGTGAAGCTCAGGTTCGGCCGGCCGGGCACCCGGATCCGCTCGATCACGTAGCGATAGAGGTAGACCGCGGTCCACGGCGTGAGAACGATCACGAGCTGGCCCACGACGTACAACAGGGCCCAGCCGAAATAAGGCCAGGTGTCGAGCCTGGCCGAGAGCGCGCCGCCCGGCTCGGACGGGCCGGCCTCGAACGCGGGCGGACCGGCCGGGGAGATGCTGGGCACGTCCGATAGCAGCCCGGGGATGCGTCCGGCCTTCTCCCAGCCGGCCATGCCATCGCTCCAGACCAGCGTTTCCGCGGTCAACGCGCCCCGCGCGATCAGGTCGCGCAGTTCGCTTTCCGAGACGGGCCCCTGTTGCTGACCTTGTGCCGCGTAATACCAGGAACGATTCGACATAATGTGTCCTTGAATGGAAAGGCGGGGTGAAATCTCTTCATTCTGTCGGGCGATGTCGTCTTGCGTTCAGTGATATCGATCACTCCTGACGTTTTCGCTTAACGCTGCGCTGAATTTGTGCCATTTGCCTATGAACAGGCCAAAATGGCCGTCCGATGCCTGCCTCCGAAACAGGCTTCCGAGATCCGAGGAACCCAAGGCCCGACCATGAAGCTCGTCGTCGCGATCATCAAACCCTTCAAGCTCGACGAGGTACGCCAGGGCCTCACCGCGATTGGCGTCCATGGCATGACCGTCACCGAGGTCAAGGGCTACGGCCGCCAGAAGGGCCACACCGAGATCTACCGGGGGGCGGAATACATCGTGAATTTCCTGCCCAAGCTGCGCATCGAGATCGCGGTGAATTCCGACATCGCCGACAAGGCGGTCGAGGTCATCACCACGCATGCGCGCACCGGCCAGATCGGCGACGGCAAGATCTTCGTGACGCCGATCGATCACGCCCGCCGCATCCGTACCGGCGAGACCGACAGCGACGCTCTCTAAGCCGACCCGATCGCTGCAAGCCGGCCGCAACGACGCGGGCGGACGAAAATTCCTGATCTGATCTGACATGCCGGGGGGACTGTCATGGGGACCTGCGCGTCTCGTTGCCTGCGCGCGCCTGCTGCACTCGTTGCAACGGCCGCTGTCGCCTTCACCACACCAGCACTGGCCGCAACGCCATCCACCATCGATCCGGCCGACACCGCCTGGATGATCGTCGCCACCGCGCTGGTGCTGATGATGACGATCCCGGGACTGGCGCTGTTCTACTCGGGCATGGTGCGCAAGAAGAACGTGCTGGCGACCATGGCCCAAAGCCTTTCCGCGGTCATGATCATCTCGATCCTGTGGGTCGCGTTCGGCTATTCGCTCGCCTTCGTCGGCGACGGCACCTGGATCGGCTCGCTCGACCGCGCTTTCCTCGCCGGCATGGGCATGGACAGCGTCCATCCGGGCGCCAGGACCATCCCGGAAGCCCTGTTCATGCTTTACCAGATGACATTCGCGATCATCACGGTGGCGCTGGTGGCGGGGTCGGTGGCCGACCGCATGCGCTTCTCGGCCTATCTGCTGTTCGGCATCGCCTGGTTCATCTTCGTCTACGTTCCGCTCGCGCATTGGATCTGGGGCGGCGGTTTCCTCGCCCAGATCGGCGTCGTCGACTTCGCCGGCGGCCTGGTGGTGCACCTGTCCGCCGGCACCGGCGGGCTGGTCGCGGCGCTGGTGATGGGCCGCCGCCAGGGCTACGGCAGCGAGAATCTCTCGCCATTCGACCTGTCGCTCGCCGTGGTCGGCACCGGCCTGCTCTGGGTCGGCTGGTTCGGCTTCAACGGCGGCTCGGCGCTCGGCGCCAACGCGCACGCCGTCATGGCGATCCTGACCACGCATCTGGCGGCCTGCGCCGGCGCGATCACCTGGGGCGCGCTGGAATGGTCGACCCGCCGCAAGCCGTCGGTGCTCGGCATGATCTCCGGCGCCGTCGCCGGCCTCGGCACCATCACCCCGGCCTCCGGCTTCGTCGCGCCCTGGCATGGCCTCGTCATCGGCGCGCTGGCCGGGATCATCTGCTACTGGGCCTGCACCTCGCTGAAGCACCGCTTCAACTACGACGACTCGCTCGACGTGTTCGGCGTCCACGGCATCGGCGGCCTCACCGGAACCCTGCTGGCCGGCGTGTTCGCGACCGCAGCGATCGGCGGCACCGCCGGGCTGATCGAGGGCAACCCGAAGCAGCTGCTGGCCCAGCTCTACGGTGTCGCCGTCACCCTGGTATGGTCGGGCGGGGTGACGTGGGGGCTCCTGAAGCTGGTCAGCGCCTTCGTGCCGCTGCGGGTGTCCCGCGAGCATGAACTCGAGGGGCTCGACATCTCCCAGCATGGCGAAGCGCTGCAGTAATTGGCGCCATTTGATTTGTTCTGAGTCGGCCAACTCTGCCCTTGCAGTGAGCAGCATTGTGTCTTGAGCCTGACATGCGCAGAAAATGCGCAGATATGCCCATTCCTTAGGCGCGACCGAATAACGCAGGTCCGAATGGGCCCCCTCAGGGCGGAAAAGGCCCGTGTTCACTGCTCGTTAGCCCTCACGAGCCGTCTGGCACGGCATTTGATTATAGGCCCCTGGCTGTGCCCGCGTCGTGAAGATTTCTCCCGCGTGGTGAACCTCAGTCGACAAGAAGCGCTCGGTAACGTCCGTGCCGGGCCCAAGCGGGGATAGGACCCATGAAAATTGTTATGGCGATCATTAAGCCATTCAAGCTCGAAGAAGTCCGGGACGCCCTGACCGCCATCGGCGTTCATGGTCTCACGGTGACCGAAGTGAAGGGGTACGGCCGGCAGAAAGGCCATACGGAAATCTACCGCGGCGCCGAATATGCGGTGAGCTTCCTGCCCAAGATCAAGATCGAAGTCGCCATCCCCGCCGACCAGGTCGACAAGACCATCGACGCGATCTCCACGGCCGCCAAGACCGGACAGATCGGCGACGGCAAGATCTTCGTGATCGGCCTCGACCACGCCGTGCGTATCCGCACCGGCGAGGCCGACGCTGCGGCCCTTTGATTTCGCGCTCAAACCAGAACACTTACGGAGTAGAAGAAAATGACGTTCAAGCGTCCAACCAGCGCGGGATGGGTTACGCTCGCAATTGCAGGGCTCTGCGTCGCAGGCCTCGCCGATGTGGCGTTCGCTGAAGACGCGCCTGCCGCCGCCGCCGCAGCCGCCCCCGTTCCCAACAAGGGCGACGTCGCCTGGATGCTCGTGTCCAGCGCCCTCGTCCTGATGATGTCGGTCCCCGGCCTCGCTTTGTTCTATGGTGGCCTCGTCCGTACCAAGAACATGGCCTCGGTCCTGACCCAGGTGTTCGCGATCGTCGCCATGGTCGGCGTCATCTGGACGCTCTACGGCTACTCGATGGCCTTCACCGACGGCGGCAGCATGACGTCGTGGATCGGCGGTTTCTCGAAGGCCTTCATGCACGGCGTCGACGCCAACTCGACCGCGGCCACCTTCTCCAACGGCGTGGTGATCCCGGAACTCGCGTACTTCGTGTTCCAGATGACCTTCGCGATGATCACCCCGGCCCTGATCGTCGGCGCCTTCGCCGAGCGCATCAAGTTCTCGGCCGTGATGCTGTTCATCCTGCTCTGGGTAACCTTCATCTACTTCCCGATCGCGCACTGGGTCTGGTACATCGCAGCTCCCGATGACATCGCGGCCGCCGCCAAGGCGCTCGCGGCTGCCACCGATGCTGCTGCCAAGACCGCGGCCCAGGCCAAGCTCGACGAAGTCACCGGCGCTGTCGGCTGGCTCGCCGGTGCCGGCGCCCTCGACTTCGCGGGCGGCACCGTGGTGCACATCAATGCTGGCATCGCGGGCCTCGTCGGCGCCGTGCTGATCGGCAAGCGCACCGGTTACGGCAAGGACCTGATGGCTCCGCACTCGCTGACCATGACCATGATCGGCGCTGCGCTGCTGTGGGTCGGCTGGTTCGGCTTCAATGCGGGTTCGAATCTGGAAGCCAACGGCGTCACCGCGCTGGCCTTCGTCAACACAATGGTCGCCACCGCCGGTGCGGCGCTGTCCTGGCTGCTGTGTGAATGGGCCGTCAAGGGCAAGCCCTCGCTGCTCGGCATCTGCTCGGGCGCGGTCGCCGGCCTCGTCGCCGTCACTCCGGCCTCCGGCTATGCCGGCCCGATCGGTGCGCTGGTGCTCGGCCTGATCGTCTCGCCGGTCTGCCTGTTCTTCGTCTCCACCGTGAAGAACGCGCTCGGCTATGACGATGCGCTCGACGTGTTCGGCGTGCACTGCATCGGCGGCATCATCGGCGCACTCGGCACCGGCATCCTGGTCAACCCCGCGCTCGGTGGCGTCGGCATCACCGACTACACCAACATCACGGGCAACAACGCCGGTACCTACGACTTCGCCGCGCAGATGATCGCACAGGGCAAGGCCGTTCTCGCCACGCTGCTGTGGTCGGGCATCGGCTCGGCGATCCTCTACAAGATCGTCGACGTGATCATCGGCCTGCGTCCGACCGTGGAGCAGGAGCGCGAAGGTCTCGACATCACCGACCACGGCGAGCGCGCCTATAACTACTGAGTTCTCCCGGGACTTGGTCGTAAGCGACCAGGTCCGCAACTTCGGTTCGGGCAAATACCCGGCAATGCCCTGACCGTTGAGGGGCTCCAGCGCAAGCTGGGGCCCCTTTCTTTTTGGCGGACTGGCTTGCTTGCGACGGCTTCACGGATCGATCGTGAAGGCCAATGGCGCGCCAAAACAACAGGCGTCGTCCCTGCGAACGCAGGGACCCATACTGCGTGATGTCTGAAAAGGGCATGCTGCTAGTCCCGCGCAAGACAACTGGCCCCTGTGGTTATGGGTCCCCGCGTTCGCGGGGACGACAGCGGTGGGTGGCGTGGTGAGTGTTGCCTCTGAGAAAATTGGAAGCATGCGACGTCATCCTCGCCGCGCATCCGCGCCCGAGCTGTGCTGAACTCATCGCCCTCGACATCATGAGGGCGCAGGGAAGGCCGGGCGCTGGCCGCGCCCGTGGCCCGCCTGCGGAAGAAAATGCAGGCGGCAGGTACCACAGGTCTGGCCGAAGACGCCCGGCCCTCCCTGCGCAACGGTTTTAACGGCTGCTTCGCGTTCTCCCTGGTGCGCCGGGCTTGTTGGCCACCATCCCCACGCGAAGCGAAGCCTCAACGTGAGTTGACATCAGCATCGGGATATCAGGACCGCGCGACTTGACCGTACGTGCATCGCCGTTCGTCCGCGCAGTCTGAACTACGCTGCGGCAACACACGCCCATCGCATCCCGCTGCCAACGATCCGTGACGGTCGCGAAACGCCCCTCATGCGGCAGCAGGACGAGCGGAAATGTGAAGGTGATTTGCCCGACGGCGCAAGCGCCCGCACCTGCGACAAACTAACACGACGGGCAATTGGCACATGTCGGGAATGCGGAAACTGCCCGACGGGCAACAGCGCAGGCTTTGATCCGCCCAATAGCGCGGGAGGCCAGTCCGATTGCAATGGCAGAAATACAACCCACTAGTACTGTTCGCTGGCTCCGGCTAATCCTTGGAATTGGAACCCGACCGCAGCTGCGATCGTCGCTGCAGCCGGCCTGTGGGGGATCAGGATGAAGCATCGCTGTCGGTACGTCGTCGTCGCCTCCGCCATTTGGCTTGCCGCCGCAACGCCGCCATCGGCAAGAGCCCAAGCGACATCACCGGAGTCCATGGCGGCTGCGAAAGAGCTGGTGTCCGTGATGCATATGAATGACCAGGCGACAGCCCTGTTGCCGATCGTTCTGAAGAACCTGAGACCGACGATCGTCCAGGGGCGCGCCGAGGTCGCTCTGCAATATGATGCGTTGATCCCGAAGTTCACCCAGGCCTTTCAGGGCAGGGTTTCCGAATTCTCGGATGCGATCGCGGTCGTCTACGCCAGGAACTTCTCGGCGGACGACCTCAGGACCATGGCTGAGTTCTACAGGAGCCCGACAGGTCAAAGAGTCCTGCAGAAGCTGCCGTCCGTCACCCAGGAGTCGAGCATTGCCGGGCAGAAATTTGGTCAAGCTCTCGGCGAAGAGATCAGGAAGCAGATGGTCGATGAGCTGAGGAAGAAAGGTCTGGATCTCTGATCCGAATTCCCGATCGTCATGCACCGGCCCGCCCTGCGCCAAACTAACACGACGGACAATTGCGCATGGCATGCATCCACTCCAACCTGGAAAGGTCTTCAAGTCCGAACAGATCGAATTCGTTGTAAGTATCAGCAGCGGACGACGCGGTCCGCTGCTGACGATCGATCTCCGTACGCGACAAAGCCAGCTCGGCCTCCTTCAGCAATCTGGCCGGAAGGGGAGCCCAGGTGAACTCACGAGCCCTCGAACTTGAAGGACACGTTGATCTTGGCACGGTAGGCTTCTACTTTTCCCTTGGGGTCCAATTGCATGTCGAGCTTGACGACCTCTGCAACGCGCAAGTCTCGGAGTGATTTTGCGGCCTGCTCGACCGCGTTGGCGGCCGCCCTTTCCCAGGATTCACTGCTGGTACCGATCAGTTCAATGGTCTTGTAGACGCTCTCGGACATGTCGTCCTCCCGTTCGGTATGGAACAGGGAGCAGGTGCTCCCTGCCGCAGGTGAACGTAGCACCATGGCGCGGTGCCTGAAAGGACGCAGCCTGCTCACGACGGCCGCAGGTCCGGCGCTACCACGAATGGCGCTAACGCCTTGCGTGTCTCACAAGCGCTTAGGCGCCTATACCCCGCCCAGCTTGCAGACATACTTCCACTCCTCCGGCGTCACCGGTTGCACAGAGAGCCGCGACTGCTTCACCAGCGCCATCTCCGACAGCGTCTTGTCGACCTTGATCGCGGCGAGCGTCACCGGGGTCTTGAACGCCTTGTGCGCCTTGATGTCGACGCAGACGAACTTGCCGGTCTTGTCGGTCGGATCGGGATAGGCTTCCTTGATGATCTCGGCGATGCCGACGATCTCCTTGCCCTCGTTGGAATGGTAGTAGAAGGCAAGGTCGCCCTTCTTCATCGCCACCAGGTTCTGCCGCGCCGTGTAGTTGCGCACACCGGTCCAGGCCTCGCCCTTCGCGCCCTTCCCCACCTGCTGGTCCCAGGACCATACCGAGGGTTCGGATTTCACCAGCCAGTAGTTCATGTGTGCAGAGTCCTATAGATCGCGGCAACGCCGGGCCACCGCGGCAACGCGTGGCGGGTTCGGCCGGATCAAAGAAGACGGGAGTGGCCGGGTCAATATCCTAAACCGCGCGCGTCGCGCTTTTGCCCAGCCATGACGTAAGGCCAATGCATATGGACGAGAGCAGGGAGGCGGTAGCGCCCCGCGGTCGTCCTTCGAGACGCGCGCCGGCGGCGCGCTCCTCAGGACGAGGTCTGAATTCTGGGCGAAATCCAAGACCCTCATGGGGGGAGCGCCGCTTGCGGCGCGTCTCGAAGCACGAGGCCCGGCGACATACCCACGCGAAGCAGCCTCACTCCTCCGCCTTGAATGGCCGCAGCATCAGCGCCTCGATCGCGGCGTCGATCGTGACTGTGCCCGCCAGGATCGCGGCCACGGCCTGCGCCACCGGCATCTCGACGCCGCGTGACGCAGCGAGCTCGACCAGAACGGGCGCGGTGTATTGCCCCTCGGCGAGCTTGCCGGCGGGCAGCGGCTCGCCGCGGCCGAGCGCGAGGCCGGCGGCGAAGTTGCGCGACTGCGGACCGGCGCAGGACAGGATCAGATCGCCGAGGCCGGACAGGCCGGTCAGGGTCTCGCCGCGGGCACCAAAGGCGCGGCCGAGCCGCACCAGCTCGGCAAAGCCGCGCGTCGTGAGCGCCGCCAGCGCCGAGGCGCCGAGCTTGCGGCCGGCGACGATGCCGGCGGCGATCGCCAGCACGTTCTTGGCGGCGCCGCCGATCTCGACGCCGCGCACGTCGGTCGAGTGATAGGGCCGGAAGGTCGGCGAGCCGAGAGCCTGCACGAGATCGGCAGCCAGCGCCTCGTCCTGGGCGGCGAGCGTGACCGCCGTGGGCAAGCCGCGGGCGACGTCATCGGCGAAGCTCGGCCCGGACAGGATCGCTGCCGTCGCGTGCGGTGCGGCCTCCGCGATGACCTCGGTCATGAATTTGTGGGTGCCGTGCTCGATGCCCTTGGCGCAGGCGACGACCGGCGTGCCGTCCGGGAGCAGCGGCGCCAGATGCATGACGGCGCCCCGCAGATGCTGCGCGGGCACGACGATGAGCACGGCGGCGGCACGGGCGGCCTGGGCGAGGTCGGCGGTGATACTGATGCTGTCAGCGAGCGGAATGCCGGGCAGACGCGGGTTCTCGCGCGCGGCTGCGATGCGCGCCGCGTGGTCGGGGTCGCGGGCATAGAGCGTGACACCGCGGCCGGCACGCGCGGCGACAGCGGCGAGCGCGGTGCCCCACGCCCCGGCGCCGATGATGGAAATCGTTTGGAAGCGCGTCATCACCCCACGCTCAACTGCGCTCCCTCTCCCCGTTCTTCACGGGGAGAGGGTTGGGGTGAGGGGCACACGCACGGGTGGTGTTCGTGGTGAGACCTGTACCCCCTCACCCGGATTGCATCTGGCGATGCAATCCGACCTCTCAGCGCGAGCGAAGCTTGTCGCGCCCCCGCAGGCGGGGAGAGGTTGAAGAGTGCCCCGCTTGCGAGTGACGATTGAGGAAACAGCTTACCCACTCTCAAAACCCCGCGCGCGTCTTCGCGAACTTGCCGGGCACGCTGGCGTTGGCATCGAGCAGCCAGCGCGCGCGTGGCGCGGCGTCCATGCCGTCGACGAGACCGAGCGCCAGCCGCTCCAGTCCGGCCCACGCGATCATCGCGCCGTTGTCGGTGCACAGCGCCGGCGGCGGCATGATCAACCGGGTGCCGGCATTCTGCGCGACCGTATCGAGCGCACCGCGGATCGCCTGATTCGCCGCGACACCGCCGGCGGCGACCAGCGCGGTCGGCGCGCCGAAGCGCTGCTTGAACAGATCGAGGCCGACGCGCAGCCGGTCGGCGGTCGAATCGAGCACCGCCGCCTGGAAGCTGGCGCAGAGATCGGCGATGTCCTGCTCGCTGATCTGATCGAGCCGGCCGATCTCGTTGCGCACGGCCGTCTTCAGGCCGGACAGCGAGAAATTGGCATCGCTGCGGCCCTGCATCGGACGCGGAAAGGCAAAGCGCTCGGTGTCGCCGTTGCGCGCCGCCTGCTCGACCTGCGGGCCGCCCGGATAGGGCAGGCCCAGCATCTTGGCGACCTTGTCGAACGCCTCGCCCATGGCGTCGTCGACGGTGGTCCCGAGCCGCACATAGTCGCCGACCCCGGCGACCGCGACGATCTGGGTGTGGCCGCCCGAGGCCAGGAACAGGCAGTAGGGGAAGTCGATTGCATCGGTGAGGCGCGGGGTCAGCGCATGGGCTTCGAGATGGTTGACCGCGATCAGCGGGGTGTTGTGCACCATCGCAATGGCTTTTGCCGTCGTAAGGCCGACGATGACGCCGCCGATCAGGCCCGGCCCCGCCGCCGCTGCGATACCGCCGAGCTCGGCATAGTCGATGCCAGCTTCGCGCATCGCGGCGTCGATGAGATGATCGAGCATGTCGACATGGGCACGCGCCGCGATCTCGGGAACCACGCCGCCATAGATGGCATGCTCGTCGGTCTGCGAGCGCACCACATTGGAGAGGATCTGCCCCTTGCCGTCGGAATCGCGCGTGACCACGGCCGCGGCGGTCTCGTCGCAGGTGGTCTCGATGCCCAGCACCAGCGTTTTCGAATCGTTACCCAATCTCAACCCTTCGGCTATTATGAGTGCGCGGAACCGCCTAACACCACGAGGTCGCCAGGTGCAATCTTTCGTCCGTTGCAGCCGGGCCGATCCGTATTCGACGGGAGCATAGCACATGGCCGTGCTCGTGACCCGTCCCGCCCCCGACAATGAACGGACCGCGACCGCGTTGCGCGCGCGCGGCTTCGACGTGCTGCTGGCGCCGATGCTGCGCTTCGAGCCGGTCGCCCTGCCTGACGACGCGGGCCACGACGCCGCAGCCGTCATCGCGACGTCGTCGAACGCGCTGCGTGCGGCGGCGCCGCAGCTCGCGGGTTCCGCGCTGCTCGACCGGCCGCTGTTTGCGGTCGGCGATCACACCGCGAGCGCGGCGCGCGCGGCCAAATTCACCCAGATCATCTCTGCCGACGGCGACGCGGCGGCATTGCGCGCGGTCATCATGGAGAGCGTCGCGACCGGTCTCATTGAAGCGCGCGCGACATTGCTCTATCTCGCCGGCGCCGACATCTCGCGCGATCTCGCCTCCGAGCTCGCCGAACGTGGCTTCGACGTGATCACGCAGACAGTCTATCGCATGGCGCAGGTCACGACGTTGCCGCGCCAGGTCTGCGAGGCGTTTGCGGCGAGCGCGATCGACGCGGTGCTGCACTATTCGCGGCGAAGTGCCGCGGCCTTCGTGGCAGCCTCGCGGGCCGACGGCGTCGAAATCTCGGCGCTGGCGGTGCCGCATTGCTGCATGTCGGCCAATGTCGCCGAGCTGCTGCGCGAAGCCGGCGCGACCCAGGTCACAATCGCGGCGCATCCGGATGAAAACGACATGCTGGAGGGGCTGGCTCGTGCGCTACGGTCGTGAATGGCGTAAGAGGGCCTGCTCAATCTTGCCTCAGCCAGGGAACTTGCACCATGGTCGATGAACCCGACACCGCTGCACCGGCCTCCGATACCGGGCGGCCGAAACGGCCGCCGCCGACCATCGATCTCGAGCCGACCTCGCGCGAGGAGCGCCCAACCGCCGCCGAGAGCGCAGCCGAGCGGCCGACCGCCTCGCCGTGGTCCGCCCCGGCCACTGCAATGGCCGAAGGATCGTCGGATACGGCGAACGAATCGCACCCCCATACGGCGCCCGACCCCGACCCGGTCACGGCCGCCGGAGAGACTGCCGATGAGACGGTCGCCGCCGCCGAGCGGCCGCGCATGGATGCGCCGCCCCCGTCCCGCCCGGTGTCGCGGCCGGTGTCGCCCTGGATCATCGCACCGTTCTCCGGCGCGGCGGCGGCGGCGCTCGTGATCGGTGTCGGCTGGATGCTCGGCTGGCCGCAGGTCGTGCCACCCTCGGCCACGCCGCCGCTGGCATCGGCCGTCGACGACCTCACATCCCGTGTCGCCGGGCTGGAGCAGCGCATCGGCAAGCCGGATAGCGCCATCACCGGCCGGCTCGACGCCACCGACAAGGCGATCGCCGCGGTGCGGAGCGATGTCGCCGGCTTGCGCGCGCAGTCCGACAAGACCGTGGCCGCCCTCAACGACGTCAAGGCGCAGCCGCGCGACGGCAGCGCGCCGGCGCCGGCAACCGAACCGGTCGACCTGTCCGGCCTCACCGCCCGCATCGATGCGCTGGAGCGTGCCAGCAAGAGCCAGAGCGCGGCGCTGGAGAGCCGTAAGATTGCGGACGCCAAGCCCGCCGACGATGCGCCGCTGCGGCGCGTGGTCGCCGCCACGCTGCTCGATGTCGCCGTTCGCCACGGTGATCCCTATGGAGCGGCGCTGACGACGGCGAAATCGCTGGCGCCTGATGCCGGCGCGCTGAAGTCGCTGGACGGCTTTGCCGCGACCGGCGTGCCGAGCCCGGCGGCGCTCAGCCGCGAGCTCCTCACCATCGTGCCGAAGCTGACGCCGCCGCCGGCCGACGGCGCCATCACGGGCACCTCGATCGTCGACAAGCTGTCGGCCGGTGCCGCGCGGCTGGTCAAGGTCGAGCGCACCGACGGCGTGGGCACCGACCGCGGCGCGGTCGTGGCGCGGATCACCGCAGCCGCGCTGCGCAATGATTTCTCCGAGGCCCGGCGCGAGCTGAAGGGATTGTCGCCTGAGGATCGCGCGCCGGCCAAAGACTGGCTCGAGAGAGCCGATGCCCGCGACGCCGCGCTGTCAGCCTCCCGCAAATTCGCCGACGATGCGATGACCGCGCTCGCCAAACCCGCGCAATAGGACGCCCATGTTCCGGATCGTAGTCTTCCTCATCCTGGTCGGGCTCGCCGCCGCCGGCGCCACCTGGGTCGCCGAGCAGACCGGCGACGTCGTGCTGAACTGGGGACCCTGGCGGATCGCGATGACCCTGCCGGTGTTCGTGCTCGCGCTCGGCCTCTCCATCGCCGCCTGCGTGCTGGTGTGGAACCTGATCAGCGCGCTGCTGCGCGCGCCCGGCCGCATCCGCAAGCATCACCGCGCCCGCCGTCATCAGCGCGGGCGGCACGCCATCACCCACGGCCTGCTCGCGATCGGCCATGGCGATTCGACCGCGGCGCGCCAGCATGCCGACGTCGCGAAACGGCTGGCCGGGGACGATCCGCTGACGCTGCTCCTGCATGCGCAGGCGGCGCAGCTCGAGGGCGACCGCGCGGGCGCGCAGCGCGCGTTCCGCGCGATGGCCGCGCGTCACGATACGAGGCTGCTCGGACTGCGCGGGCTGTTCATCGAGGCGCAGCGCGCCGATGACGCGATGGCTGCGGTGGTCATCGCCGACGAGGCGCTCAGGCTCGCGCCCAACGCGACCTGGGCCTCGCATGCGGTGCTCGGCTTCCGCTGCGCGCAGGGCGACTGGAACGGCGCGCTGGCGATCCTCGACGGCAACTACACCGCCGGCCTGCTCGACAAGCCGACCTACCGGCGCCAGCGCGGCGTGCTGCTGACCGCGCGCGCCATCGCGCTGGAGACCGAGAACCGCGACCTCGCGCGGTCGAGCGCGATGGAGGCGGTGAAGCTGGCACCGACGCTGGTGCCGGCGGCCGTGCTGGCCGCGAAATTCGAGAGCGAGGCGCACCAGGTGCGGCGCGCGATGAAGATCATCGAGGCGGCCTGGGCGTCCTGCCCGCACCCCGATCTCGCCGACGCCTATGCCCATGTGCGGCTCGGCGATTCGGCGCGGCAGCGGCTGGCGCGGATCGAGAACCTCGCAGGCCGCACGCCGGGGCATGTCGAAGGCGCGCTGGCGCTGGCCCGCGCGGCCATCGACGCCGCCGAGTTCAGCCGGGCCCGCGAGGCGCTGGCGCCGTTCACGGATGAGCCGACCCAGCGCGTGGCGATGCTGATGGCCGAGCTGGAGCGCACCGAGCATGGCGACGCCGGCAAGGCGCGCGAATGGACCTTGCGGGCGGTGCGTGCCCGCCACGATCCGGCCTGGACCGCGGACGGCTATGTCAGCGACCACTGGCGGCCGGTCTCGCCGGTCACCGGCCGGCTCGACGCATTCCAGTGGCAGACGCCGGTCGCGAGCCTGCCGTCGGAGCGCAACAGCGTGATCGAGAGCTCGGCCTTCGCCGAGGCCATGCTGGCGCCGCCGAGCCGGCCGGCCATTGCCGAAGGGCTCGTCGAGCCGCCGCGCGAGGCCGCCAGCCAGGCGATCGTGATCACGCCGGCCTTGCAGGACAATGTTCCGCAGCGCTCCATCGACGCCGTCCCGCCCGAACCACAGCTCCAAAAGGCTGTTGAAGAGGCGGTGGACAACCCTGTCGACAAGCCGGTGGATAGCGCTGTTGAAAACGCTGGGGACGGCAGGCTGATCGAGGCGGCGGTGATCACCCCCGCCGCGCCTGCGGCCGAACCGGCGCCACCGCTGCAGGCCGCGGCCCCCAGCGAGCCCGAATCGCTCGAAGCGGACACCGAAGCCGAGCTGGACACGGGGGCCGCGAAGCCGGCCGAAACGGCCGCCACCGCAGCGACGCCGCTGTTCCGGACCCGCAACGATCTCGGCCGGCCGCCGGAGGGGCCTGTTCCGGCGATCGTCCCGATCATGCGGCCCCCGGACGATCCAGGCGTCGACGACGATGAGCAGCCGCGCGACGAATTCGCCGAGCAGATCGCCCCCAAGGCCCAGGCCGGCGGCTGGCGCGGGTTCTGGTCGCGTTTCGGCAGCTGACGGCGGCGACGGCCATTCGATCCGGCCGCACGGCCGGTGAAATCGCGCTCCGTCGGGCTGGACGCTCCGGGTTGTCCTTGCCAACCGGCCGTTCGCCCGATATCAGGAGCGCGATTGCGTGGTCCGGCGTCGAGCCGGACGCGCGCTGTTCCGGTTCGCCGCAATAGCTCAGCTGGTAGAGCACGTCATTCGTAATGACGGGGTCGGGGGTTCGAGTCCCTCTTGCGGCACCAGCAGTTCTTCCCAGGTCCTCTCCCGACATTTGCCTTCGGATGCAATCGTCGCAGCCGGCACCCCGTCGCGCGGCGCATGCGAAGTTGCACGCGCTCTTGGAATCAGAATCGTCCAGCACGGCAACCTCGCCCGGGCCTCGGCTCACGGCCCGACAGTCTCATCGCTCGCCTCAGATCGGAAAACCCAAGAAGTTTTCCCGGCGCGCATGCGTTGCGCAGCCCCCCGTAGAACTACTGAGAAAATCTGCGCCGCGTTGCCTATTTCCCGGCATTGGACGCCGCCACGTAATACGCACGTAACCGTATTCGGCATTCCGGCTGCGGCGACGGACCGCCTTTAACTCTACCCCAACAGCCAACCTCAAGGATTTCCCGAACGATCGACCGTTCTGGGAATCATGCTTCTGACCGCTCGGGCATTCAAAAATTTGTCGGCGAGGTTCGCGCGAGAGGAACAATCGCCTCTGATCCGCCGAACCGGCGCGTCGCGGCCCGTTGCCGTCATGATGCTGTGCGGCGCATTCCTGATTGCGCTCGTCGTATGTACCATCGCCCTCATCCTGTCCCACCTGCGCGATCACGCGATCGAGGAGAGCAAGCGGCAGCTGCTGTCGACCGCGACGGTGCTGGCCAAGCAGGCGGCGCGTGACTTCGATGCCGTCAACCTGATCGAGGCGAGCCTGATCGAGCACATGCAGACGCTCGCGGTCGTTTCCGACGAGGTCTATGCGCGTGCCATGGCGGGCCGCGATATCCATCTCATGCTGCAAGACAGGATCAGCGGCTTCCCGCATATCGAGGCGGTGATGCTGGTCGGGGCCGACGGCAGAGTGATCAATTCGTCCGTGGCGTGGCCCACGCCGCCCCTCAATGTCGCGGATCGCGAGTATTTCCAGGCGCTCAAGGCCGAACCGGCCTTGAGCTCGAAGCTCGGCCGGCCGGAGAAGGGCCGGCGGATCGGCGCCTCGACGATCCCGCTTGCTCGGAAGCTCATGGGATCTGACGGCGAATTCCTGGGTCTCGTGGTCGGCACGATCGAGTCCGAATATTTCGAGGGGCTGTACCGGACGCTGCTCCGTGGCCCCGATGAGTCGATCGCGCTGCTTCGGCAGGACGGCGTGATGCTCGCGAGCCATCCCCATGTCGACGCACTGACCGACGACTCGCTGTCCGGGGGAAAGCTGGCCGAGATCACGCGATCCGGCGCCGGCGTGGCCCGACGGCTCGACGCTGTCGACGGCTCCGACCGGTTGATCGCGGCAGCACGCCTTGCCGGCTTCCCCGTCCACCTGACCACCAGCACGACGGTCTCCGCCGCGCTCGCCGGCTGGTGGACGGAGGCCTCGCGCCTGATCGGCCTCACGATCGTGCTCGTCGTCGGCATCGGCGGCACCGGGGTCGTCGTCGTGCAATATTTCCGCAAGCAGAGCATTCAGCTCGACGCGACGCTGAACAATCAGTCGCAGGGCGTATGCATGTACGACGCCCATCACCGCCTGATCGTCTGCAACGACCGCTACGCGGAGATGTTCAACCTCCCTGCCGAATTCAAAAGACCTGGTACGTCGCTGCGACAGATCCTCGACCACCAGATTTCGCAGGGCCTCCCTCTCGACAACGGCTCCGATGGCTATGTCGGCGGGCTGATGACCATGGTCACGGCCGACAAGCCGGCGAGCATCGTGGCGGAACTCTCCGATGGGCGGGCCGTGGTGATCGTATTCAGGCCGGTCCCGGGCGGCGGCTTCGTGATGACGGCAGAGGACGTCACCGAGCAGAAGCGCACGGAGAAACGGATCGCTCACATTGCGCATCACGATGCGCTGACCGGCCTGCACAACCGCGCGTCGTTCTCCGACTATCTCGCGACGACGGTCGACGAGGCGGTCCGCACCGGCGGCACGTTCGCGATTCTCTGCCTCGATCTCGACCGCTTCAAGGAGATCAACGACCTGCATGGCCACTTCGTCGGCGACGAACTGCTGCGCGAGGCGGCACGTCGCCTGCAGGCGGTCGCGAGCGGCGCCTTCCTGGCGCGGGTCGGCGGCGACGAATTCATCGTGGTTCTGCTCGGCGATGCGCAGGCTGCGGCGGCCGGCGAGTTGGCGGAGCAGCTGCGGACGTCCCTCGGCGGCGACATCGAGATTGCCGGACGGCAGCTGCGGATCGGCTTGAGCATCGGAATTGCGCGCGCGCCGGCCGACGGAAACGACCCGACCACGCTGCTGGCCAATGCCGACATCGCGCTCTACCGCGCCAAGGCCGACGGACGCAACGCGATCCGCTTGTTCGAACCGGATATGGCGGCGCAGTTGCGCGACCGCCGCGAATTGCAGCACGACCTGCAGTCCGCCGTTGGAAATGGCGAGCTGCGGCTCGATTACCAGCCGCTGATGCGCGTCGGCGGCGACATCGTCGGCTTCGAGGCACTGGCCCGCTGGCAGCATCCGCGGCGTGGCCTGGTCCCGCCCGGCGTCTTCATTCCGCTTGCCGAGGAGAGCGGGCTGATCGTCGCCATGGGCGAATGGATCCTGCGCGCGGCGTGCCGCGAGGCCGCATCCTGGTCGAAGGAATTGAAGATCTCGGTCAATCTGTCGCCGGTGCAGTGCCGCAACGACGACATCGTGCGGCTCGTCCACGAGGTCCTGATCGACAGCGGATTGAGCCCGGGACGGCTCGAGCTCGAAATCACCGAGGGCGTGCTGATCGACGACTTCTCCGGCGCCGTCTCCATCCTGCGCAGGCTCAAGGCGCTCGGAGTGCGCATCGCACTCGACGATTTCGGCACCGGCTACTCATCGATGTCCTATCTGCAGGCGTTCCCCTTCGACATGATCAAGATCGACCGCAGCTTCATTTCCAACCTCGACCGCGCACAATCGAAGGCGATCCTGAGCGGCATCATCGGGCTGGCGCGCGGGCTCGAGCTTCCGGTCACCGCGGAAGGCGTGGAGACGCAGGCGCAGCTCGATGTTCTCGCCTGCGCAGGCTGCGATTTCGCCCAGGGCTTCCTGATTGGAAGGCCGGCCTCGATGAAGCAGTACGCGCAGATCGTGGAGCAGGCGGCCCGCCCCGATCGGCGGAGCGCATCGGCGGGCTACGCGTCCACGGCTTGAGCGGGCGAAATGATCGATCCGCTCCAAACACGACTGGTCGATTCTGAATGAGGAGCTGCAACATGCACGTCAAGATCATCCTGGCCGCGGCCGCGTTGAGCATCGTGAGCCAGGCAGCGATCGCCGAGGAGCTGACCGGCACGCTGGAAAAGATAAGGAGCACCGGCACCATCACGCTGGGACACCGGGAATCATCGACCCCGTTCTCCTACTACGGCGACAACGAGAAGGTCATAGGCTATGCCATGGACCTCTGCGACCTGGCCGTCGACGCGGTGAAGGCGCGGCTCGGCCTGCCGAAGCTCGACGTCAAACTCGTGCCCGTCACCCCTTCGGGCCGGATCCAGTCGGTCTTGAGCGGGGCCATCGATCTCGAATGCGGAACGACCACCAACAACATCGAGCGGCAAAAGGTGGTGGCGTTCTCGACGACCTATTACGTGGCCGCGAATCGTTTCGCGGCCAAGGCGGCAGCCGGACTGCGGACGCTGGACGACCTCAAGGGCAAGATCGCCGTGTCCACCATCGGCTCCACCAATATCAAACAGCTCAGTGAGCTCAACGCGCGCCGCGACCTCAATCTCACCATTCTGGCCGCCAAGGACAACGGGGAGGCGTTCCGGATGCTGGAATCCGATCGCGCCGACGCTTTCGTGATGGATGATATCCTGCTCTACAGCCGGATCGCCGAGTCGGCGACGTCCGGCGACTACACCGTGTCGGAGGAGGCGTTGTCGATCGAGCCGTACGGCATCATGATGCGCCGCGACGATCCGGCCTTCAAGAAGGTGATCGATGATGCGGTCGCGACCGTCTATCGCAGCGGAGAAATCCAGAAGATCTATGCCAAGTGGTTCCTGGCTCCGGTTCCGCCGAAGAATGTCAATCTCAACGTTCCGATGAGCGCGCCCCTCAAGCATGCGGTCGAGCATCTGATCGATAGTGGCGATCCCGAAGCGTATCGCGTGGGAAACGCACGATGAGCGCGCGAGGAGGATCTGTCGCGGGCAACCCCGTCAGGCGCATTGGCAGCAGCCGGCGGTCCGGGCTAACTTGGTCCCGAGTTCGAATCAGCCCGGTTGTCGGCCGCGCAAAGCGTACGCTGGCGACAGGTCCGTTAGCGATTCGTTAACCAAAGTGTCCAAAGGTTCTCGTCGAGACGTCTCGCGCGCGGGTTGCAGCGCGTGCGAAAATCATGCCTCGACGCTCAGAGACCATGCGAGCGCGGACCGGCAGCGACAGCGTCTACGCTGCACGGCTGCCAACGGCCGCGGCGAATCGGATCAGCGCCGAAGCGCAACAAGAGAAGGCGAAACCTCGATATGAGCACGACTGCCCTCGACAACCACACCCAGTTCCAATCCATCGTCGGCCAGATCAGGACGCTCGCCTACAAATACATCGAGGACAAGGACTTCGTCAGCGCCCAGCTCGCATTCCAGAAGCTGCTCGAGCTCGATCCCAAGGACATCAATGCGCGCTTCATCTATGCACAGCTGATCGACGACGGCTCGCACAAGAAGCGCGCCGAGGCCCGCGACATGATGCTCGCGATCCTCGACGAGCATCCGGAAATCTTCGACGATCCCAGCGAAGGCAATCTCCATCTCATTCGTAGCGCGGCGGTGCGCTGCAGCCATGTCGGCCCGTTCACGCGCTCGATGGAGCTGTTCCGCAAGCTCGCCCGTGCCTCCAACCAGGCTGCGGACTATTTCTCGCTCAGCGAAATCCTGACCCAGGGCAACGAGTTCGAGGAGGCGGTCGCCGCGCTCGAAAAGGCGATCAAGCTCAACCCGGCCTACGACAACCCGATCAACCGCGAGACGCTGGAGCTCGCGCGGTCGAACGCCAAGAAGGGCAAGGTCAAGGAAGCCAAGGGGCGAGCCAAGGTCGGCCGCTATCCGGAGACCAAGGACTTCCTGGGCGACCTGCAGACGCTGATCACCAGCCACATCGCGGTCAACCTGAACGCCGCGCCGAAATTCCTCGACAAGAGCACGCGTTTCTTCACGATGGGCTCCTGCTTCGCACGCAACCTCTCCAAGAGCCTCACCGACAGCGGCTACGCCAGCCATCACATGGAAATCTCTGAGTACATCAACACGACGTTCGCCAACCGCGTGTTCGTGGACTGGCTGCGCGATGCTGACATCGATCCCGAGATCCGCGAGCGTATCGTCGAGCTGCTGCCGCCGGGATCGAGCAAGGAGAACACGCTCGATATCATCAAGCAGGCCGATGTCTTCATCCTGACGCTCGGCGTGGCCGCCGCCTTCTTCGATCGCGAGACCGGCGCCTTCGTGCTGCCGCGGCCGACCGCGCTGAACTCCAGGGCGCTGGCGGAGAAGTACAAGTTCCGCACCGCAAGCGTGCAGGAGAACGTCGACAATGTGCTCTATCTGATCGACTTCGTCAGGAGCATCTCGCCCGGCATCAAGGTGATCGTCACCGTTTCGCCGGTGCCGCTGCTCACCTCGTTCGAGTATGAATCGGTGGTCCAGGCCGACTGCCTGTCGAAGAGCACGATGCGGCTGGTCGCCCACGAGGTCGTCAACAATTCGAACCTTCAGGACATCTGGTACTGGCCGTCGTTCGAGGTGTTCCGCTGGGGCGGCTCCAATGCCTCTAGCTTCTTCGCCGCCGATGACGGCGCCGCCTGGCATGTCTCGGAGGACAAGGTGTCGGCCACGGTGCGCGCCTTCGTCCAGACCTTCTCGCCGGCCTGACCGCGCGATCGACACGGGGCCATTCGGAACGGCTGCCTCAGGGCATCCGCTTCTTCCAGAGCCTGATAATCAGGATGCCGGCCTGGGCATAGCCCGGCGGCGAGCTCTCGGCGCCGAACGGCGTCTTCGAATAGAGCGAGCTGGAGATCAGGAAGCCGCCGACATAAGGCTCCGGCAAGCCCGACAGCGCCAGGAAGCAGCGGTGGGTGAGGAGGCCTTCCTCCGGCAGATTGCCGCGCACCATCCGGCAATCCCCGACGCCGGTGAACGCGATGCCGTTGAACTGGCCTTCGGTGTAAGTGCCGAGCACGGTGGGATCCATGGCCTGGCCGATGCAGACCCGCATCTCGCCGATGCTCTTGTCGTTGGTATCGGTCATGCGGCCGTCCGCCGCACGCACGCTGACGGAATGGATCGAGAGCAGATCCTCCAGCGCCGGCGCGAAGCCCGTCTTGGTCGGCGCGCAAAAATCGGACGGCACCACACGGCCATGGCGCAGGCTCCGCGCGACATAGATCTCTTCGACCCCATCCTCGCCGCCCTGCGTTCGCCCCTGTCCGTTGCTGGCGAGCAACGTGACGGCCGACAGTAACACCGCAATGATCACCCGGCGCATGCGCCCACCCTTCTCCCGAATCGAGCGTTTCCCCTATCGGATTGGGCGAGTTTTATGAACAGCACCAACGAAAAGGACGTATGCATACGGTGATGCCTCGCTTGGGGTCGTCCCCGAAATATGGAACACCGCTGCGTGACGGTAATGTGGTAGCAAACTCGAACGAACGGAATTGCAGCGCGACCCTGACGTGCGTTCTGCAATCGTTCACTGTTCTGATGTCCGCGGGCTCGCCCCGAGCTCTCTTCGCCCTGCAGGGAAGTCGCTGCGAGCGCCAAAAGGTTCTGAAAAAAATGGTGTCTGGTGCGGACACCGCGTGCCGGACCGCATGACTCAATTCACGCTTGCACCTCGAAGCGTGACAGGCATCACATCCGAACGGCGCACCGGCGCCTAGCTTCCCGTCAGTCAACGAGGGGAGCTTTCACGATGCGCAAGATGATCCTGATCGGAGCCATGGTGCTCGCGTCCGCCACGGCCGCACAGGCCGAGGGGACACGCAGCCTGTCACTCTCACCGGGTGACGCCGCCGCACCGGCGCCACGGCCGGTCTATGTCCAGCAGGCCGGCGAGGTCACGATCACGCCGGCCCCGGCGCCGGCGGTTGCAGCGCCGGCCCAGCCCGCTCTTCCGCCCGTTGCGCCCGCCGCGCCGATGGCAGCGACATCGACACCTCCGGCCGTCACGACGTCGGCACCGCAGTCCGCCGCAACGCCGGCGGCCGAGCCCACCCGCGCGCTACAGACGACGTCGAGATCCTCGAGATCAGCACGCGCCGCGAAGCCCAGGAGCAAGAGCTGGACCGAAGCGCGCATCGTTCGCGAGCTGCATCGCCACGGCATCTATTGGTGAACGGACGGTTGCGGGCGGGCAGGCTCACCCGACATGGAGTGCAGTTGACAGGCCTTCAACCTGAGGTAGTCTCCGGCCATTGCTGCAGCCGTGTCCGGGGGAAACATGATTTTTAGATCTGCTCTGCTTGCAAGCGTGGTCCTCGTGGCGTCAACCATCGGCGCCGCGGCGCAAAGTGTTGCGCTGACCTTCAACATCCCCGGCCAGCCGCCGGTGAGCCATCCGGCCAAATGGCGGCCGGGCATCACCGTCGAGCAGGCGATGCAGCGTGCGGGGATCAAGTATGTCACGGCCTGGTATCCAGGCCTTGGAAATGCGCTGGTCATTGCCGAGGGCACGCCCTTGGTGACCAACGGGGCGCTCGGCTCACCGTTCTGGTGGTTGTGCGTCGACGGCAGGGCGCCCAAACGAGGTAGCCAGGATGTCGGAATGTCGCGCGCGCTCATTCCTTCCGCGCGCTCGACCGTGGTGTGGTCGTGGACGGTCGAGCCGACCTGTAAATAGCCGGAAGACCGAAGCGACCCAAGCGCGCCTTGCGAGGCGGCCGGCGCATCCACATCGGCTGCCAACGTCCATACGTTGGCTGCGGTGGGACGGTCGATTGCGGCGATCAAATGAAAGGCCGGGCAAGCGCCCGGCCTTTCGCGTGAGAACCGTCGAGCGGGGCATCACTGCGAGATGGTCTGGATCACGCTGGAGATCGGCCGCGCATTGGTCATGGTCGTCGGCAGCTTCGGGTCCTGCCCGATCATCGCGTCATATTCCGGCAGCGTATCGAGCGTGCCCTTCGGCTTCATTGCAACGACCTTGTAGCCGCCGGCCTTGAGCCGCCGCAGCAGGGTCGGCAGCGCCAGCGCCGTATTCTTCTGGAAGTCGTGCATCAGGATGATGCCCTTGCCCTTCTTGTCGAGCCCGGTCATCACCGTGTTGACGACCTGATCGGCATCCTTGGAGCGGAAGTCGAAGCTGTCGACGTCGCAGGAGAACATCGCGACGTTGCGCTCGCCGAGATAGGCGACGGCGGACGGGCGGTGCTGCAGCTGCGGGAAGCGGAAGAACGGCGCCGGGTTGGTGCCGAGCGCGAACTTGACCGCGCTGAAGCCCTTCTCGAGCTCCTCTTTCGCCGACTGATCGGTCATCTTCTTGCCGTTGAGATTGGCGTGCGACCAGGTGTGCACGCCGACGACGTGCCCTGCCGCCAGCACCTGGCGCAGAATCTCCGGATGATAGGTCGCGTGCTTGCCGATCGAGAAGAAGATGCCGGTGGTGCATTCGTCGGCCAGCGCCTTCAGCACGGCCGGCGTGTTGCCCGGCCACGGGCCGTCGTCGAACGTCAACACCACCTCGCGGTCGGCGAGGAAGTCGAACTGCTTGAAATGGTCGAGGCCGAAGCCGGGGCCGCCGGTGGTGTCGACCACGACGGTGCGGGAGATGCCGAGCGCATCCGGATTGGCGCAGGTCGATTTCGGCGTCGGCGCCGGAGGCGGCATTGTCGGCTTGGCCGTGACGGTGCCGGTATACTCGACGTCGTCCTTGGCGGTGCTCTTGGTCGCCAACCTGTTGGCGGGCGCAGCTGCCGGCTCGGACGACCGGGCCGCCGCGATCTGCGCCGCGGCCTTGGCGGCGTTGGGCTTCGACACATAGTACCACACACCGGTGATCGCCAGCGCCGCGACGACGGTGGCCAACAGCAAGCCTAACGCATTACGCATGGTTACTCTTCCCGAAAACGCGAGACACCCGACGGCGGACGCAACACTGTCCGCCCCCTTCAATTAGCTTCCATTAGTGCCAACGAATCCTTAACGCGGTGCCAACACGGCCAGGATCGGCCAAGATTTCCAGGATGATGCACGCGCAAAATCGGGATTTCACCGGAGCGACATGTCGCCGCGCCCACACGGCTCTGCCCGCAAGGCGCGGGAACGCGATCTGGCGTGACCCGCATCACGGTTGCTGGAAAGCGATCAGGCCATGATGGGCGCATTGAAACACCGGGCCCCGCGATGATGCGGCGCCGATGGGAGCGAGCCATGACGAAGTCCTTCCCTCTCCTGCGCAAGGCCGTTCTGACGGCCGTCAGCGTCGCCGCCGTCTCGACCTTCACCTCGAGCGCCAGCTTCGCGTTCAGCGCCGAGGCGCAGCAGATGTGCACCGGAGACGCGTTCCGTCTCTGCAGCAGCGAGATCCCCAACATCCCGGCGGTCACGGCCTGCATGATCAAGAACCGCTCCTCGCTGAGCTCCGGCTGCCGGGCCGTGCTCGACCGCGAGGTCTCCGGGCGGAGCGGCAAGGTCGCCGCGGCCGGCGACGCCAATTGAGACGCGCTTCCAGCTCCCTGCTGCGCGTCGCGGCTGCGACCGAGGCGCTTGCGACGGCCGGTTGTGACGCCTAAAAGCGCCGCCAAACCTTCAATGCTGGGAGCGAGGCGCCGGTCATGAGCAGAATCTTGGTGGTCATTCCTTTGGTCCTGATGGCGTCGGCGGCGTCAGCCCAGCAGCAGCCCGGCCAGGATGCCTGTGCGCGCGACGTGTCACGGCATTGCCGAGCCGTGATGGGTAACGGCGACCAAGCGGTACTGGCCTGCCTCAAGGAGCATCGCGCCAAGCTGTCCAAGGCCTGCGAGAAGGTGCTGACCGAGCACGGCCAGTAAGAGCAGTCCCGCCCCGTTCGGGGAAGCAAGCAGCCGGTTCGAGGCGAACTGAATTTGCCGGCCTAAGGCCCGCTGCGGGTGCCGGTCGCAACGGCCGGCGCCTGCTCCGCGGTCCGATCGATGTCATCCTTGGCGCGGACCGAGCCGAATGGCCGCTCCAGCATGCGGCGGATGCGCACCGGATCCGAGCCGATGTGGAAATCGATCGCTCGCTGGTGCAGCTCGCGCTCGGCGCGCGTCGAGCGGTTGCGCTGGCGCAGATAGTCGATCCAGGTCGGACAGTGATAGCGCTCGGTCCAGAGTTCGGGATCGGCGATGTCGCGGGCGATCGACCAGCCATAGGCGCCGTTGCGCTGGCGGCTGAGCTGCACCTCCTGCATCAGATCATGGAAGGCGCGGGCGCGGTCCTCAGTGACGCGGTACTCGATCTCGACCACCAGCGGACCTGAGCGTGGCGTCAGCTCGAGCTGCACCTCCGGATCGGCCAGCGTCTCGCCGTCCTCGTTGCGGGCGCCGACCGGCGGCATCCGCAGCCACAGGCCGAGCAGGGGCGAGGCCATCATCAAGGCGCCCGAGACGAGCAGGGCGACCTCGACGCCGGCGGCGTCGGTGAGACGGCCCCAGCCCCAGCTGCCGATCGCAATGCCGCCGGAAATCGCGGCCTGGAAGGCGGCGAGCGCGCGGCCACCCACCCAGCGCGGCGCCGACAGCTGCACGCCAATGTTGAATAGCGCGACCGCGAGCATCCACACCGCACCGGCCACGACCAGCGCGGCCGCGGTCAACACCGGCTCGGTGCTCAGCGCCACCGCCGCCGTCGCGGCGCCCAAGGTGAGCGCGCAGGCGCGGATCGCGGCCTCGCCGGACAGCCGCTTCCTGATCTCGCCGATGTTGAGCGCGCCGACCACGGCGCCCATGCCGAACGCACCGAGCATGATGCCGTAGGTCTGCGCGCCGCCATGCAACAGGTCGCGTGCGACGAGCGGCATCAGCGCCGAGATCGAGCCGCCGATGATGCCGGTGACGAGCGTGCGGATCAGCACGATCCGGATCGACGGCGAATGGATGATGTAGCGGACGCCCGAGACGATGGCGCGGTTGAGCGGCTCGCGCGGCAGGCGGCTGGGCTCGACCACGCGCCGCCACAGGAACAGCGCCGCCAGCAGCGGCAGATACAGCAGCGCATTGGCGGCGAATGCCGCGACCGCACCAGCGGCAGCAACGACGACGCCGCCGATCGCCGGGCCGAAGCTGCGCGCGATGTTGTAGCTGATGCCGTTCAAGGCGACTGCGGCCGGCAGTGTTTCCGGCGGCACCTGCTCGCTGACCGAGGATTGCCAGGCCGGGCCCATCAGCGCCATGCCGCTGCCGATCACGAAGCACAGCGCCAACAGACGCTCCGGGGTGACGAGCCCGAACCACGCCAGCGCCGTCAGGGTCGTGGCACCGCCCAAGGCAACGACGAGCGCGACCAGCGCAACGATGCGCCGGTCGTACATGTCGGCGATGGCTCCGGCCGGCATCGAGATGAACATCACCGGCAGCATCAGCGCGGTCTGCACCAGCGCCACCTTGTCGGCCGACGACGTCATCTGCGTCATCGCCCAGGCGGCGCCGACCGCCTGGATCAGGAGTCCGAAATTGGACAACAGGCTCGCCAGCCAGATGCGGCGGAACACCGCGTGTCGCAGCGGCGCGGCAATGCCCTCGGCCGCGAACAGCTCACGTTTTTGCGGCGCATTCATGCAGGTCCGTCCACGTCGCCAGATCGCATCGAGCTATGCCGCCTTGAACTATCGCTTGATTCCGCCCGGACCTATGTGATGCCTGCGAATGTCTGCCGCTGTCCAGTGCTCGATCTCGGGATCTGGACTGCGGCCAACGAACACAAAATGAACGAGACCAAGGGGAGACCGCCGATGAAGCTGACGCGCCGCAACATTCTGCAGGGCATGGGAACCCTGCCCCTGCTCACGAGCGGTCTGACCTTACCTGTCGCAGCGCAAACGGCGGCGGCGACCGCATCGGCGGGCGAAATTCCTCCCATCCTGTTCGTGCACGGCAATGGCGACCACGCGGCGCTCTGGATGACCACGCTGTGGCGGATGGAATCCAACGGCATGCCACGGTCGCGGCTCGCCGCTCTGAATTTCACCGATCCGCTCGCCCGCAACGACGACGCCGTGGCGCAGCCGAACCGCTCATCGACCGACGACCAGCGCCGCGAGCTCTCCGAGGCGATCAAGACGCTGAAGGAACGGACCGGCGCTGCGCGCGTCGCGCTGGTCGGCAGCTCGCGCGGCGGCTATGCGATCCGCAATGTGATCAAGAACGGCGGCGGCACGGATGTCAGCCACGCGGTGCTGTGTGGCACCCCCAATCACGGCGTGTTCGACTGGGACGACAGTCCAGGCAGCGAGTTCAACGGTCGCGGCCCGTTCCTGCGCGGGCTGAATGCCGGCGACAGCGAGGTCACCGAAGGGACCGCCTTCCTCACGCTGCGCAGCGACGGCTTCGACAAATATGCGCAGGCCGACGGCCGCCTGATCGGCAAGCCGGGTGTGCCGAGCGGGATTACCGCAGAAGGGCCCGCCCTGAAGGGCGCCACCAACCTCGTGCTCGGCGCGCTCGACCATCGCGAGGTCGCGTTCCATCCGCGCGCATTCCGCGAGATCTACAAATTCATCGCCGGCCACGAGCCGACGCAGATCGCAATCCAGCCTGAGCAGCAGGTGCGCATCAGCGGCCTGGTGACGGGAACGCCGGGCGGCGCGCCGACCAATCGCCCCGTCGCCGGTGCGAGCGTGGAGATCTATCGCGTCTCCGCCGAGACCGGCGCACGCAATGGCGAGCCGGTGTATCGCGGGCAGACCGGTGCCGACGGACGCTGGGGTCCGGCCGAGGTCGATCCGGCGTCCTATCTCGAGATCGTGCTGACCTCGCCGGGCGCGCCGGTCACGCATATCTACCGCTCGCCGTTCCCGCGCTCGTCGGAGGTCGTGCATCTGCGCGCCGCGCGGCCGCTCGGCCAGGCGGACGCAGGTGCCGGTGCGATCATCATCATGTTGCGGCCGCGCGGCTATTTCGGGCTGCCGCGCGACATCGTGCTGCTCGACGGCAAGGAGCCCACCGACATCCAGAAGGGAGTACCGACCGATGCGGCAACGACATTGCGGCTGCCGGCGGGCGAGATGGGGCGCACCGTCATCGGTCTGTTCAATGAGGAACGCATCGCCGCCCGTCTTTGGCCAGCATCGGAAAGCAGGATTGCGATGATCGAGCTGACTAATTAGTTACCGGAGTACGATGACACATGACAGCCAGGAAGAGCGCGGGATCGCGCTCTCTTCCGCACGTTGCGGGCGAGGCCGCTCAATTGCCTCCGGCGCGAAACGACCGACCCGACCGGTTGTTCCGCGACTGCCGGCCTCGTGCTCCAGCGGCGCGCTTGTGAGACGCCGCGCTGACGATGCCGATCGACCGTTTCCGCCCGTGACAGCATCGTGAGGCCGTGAATGACCACCGCAGAAGTCCACTATCTGCCTCAAGTCCGATCGCCCCTGATTCCTCCGACGCCGCCGCGCGCGCCCGACAGCATGGGCGCGTTCCGTCGCGTGTTGATGATGGGCGAGAATGCGATCGCGACCTGGAGCCAGCGCGCCTATGAGGACGAGATCATTCGCGGTCGCTTCTTCGGCAGCTCCAGCTACATCCTCAACACGCCTGATACCATCAAGCATGTGCTGGTCGACAATTGGGAGAACTACGCCCGCACCGTCGGCGCCATCCGCGTGCTGCGTCCGGTGCTCGGCGACGGCCTGCTGATCGCCGAGGGCAAGGCGTGGAAGCATCAGCGCCGCACCTTGGCGCCGGCCTTCACGCCGCGCGCCGTGTCCGGCATGATCCCGCATATGGTTGCGGTGACCGACGAGACCGTCGTCCAGCTGCAGCAGCAGTGCGGGCAGCCGCTCGATCTGCGCGAGATCATGCAGCGCATGACGCTCGACATCGCCGGCCGCACCATGTTCTCGTTCGAGATGGGCCGCCACGGCGCCACCCTGCGCGATTTCGTCTACGAGTATGGCGCGCGGCTGGCCAGCCCGCATCTGCTCGACATCGTGCTGCCCTTGTCCTGGCCGACGCCGCGCGATTTCGCGCGCCGACGGTTCCGCAAGCGCTGGACCGATTTCATCGCCATGCTGATGGCCGAGCGCCGCGCGGCCGGCAAGCGCGAGGATGCGCCGCCGCGCGACCTGTTCGACCTGATGGGCGCGGCGCGGGATCCCGAGACCGGCGCGGCGTTCACCGATGCGCAACTCGCCGACGAGGTCGCGACCATGATCCTCGCCGGCCATGAGACCACCGCGACGGCGCTGTTCTGGGCGCTCTATCTGCTTGCGCTCGATCCGGCCAATCAGGAGCAGCTCGCGCAGGAGGTTCGCGCCGCGACGGACCTGAGCGATCCCGACGGGCTGCCGTTCACGCGCGCCGTCATCGACGAAACGCTGAGGCTCTATCCGCCGGCCTTCCTGATCGCGCGCGCCGCGACCGGGCCGGACCGCATCGCAGAGTTCCAGGTGAACCGCGGCGACGTCGTGCTGATCTCGCCCTGGCTGTTGCACCGGCACGAAAGGCTGTGGCAAACGCCCAACGCCTTCATGCCCGATCGCTTCATGCCCGGCGCGCCACCGCCGGAGCGCTTCGCCTACCTGCCATTCGGCGCCGGCGCCCGGGTCTGCATCGGCGCCCATTTCGCCCTGGTCGAGGCCGTGCTGGCACTGGCCCGGCTGGTCGACGCCTTCCGGATCGAGCTCGTCGATCGCGCGCCGGTCATGCCGGTGGGAGTGGTGACGACCCAGCCCGACCGATCGCCTCTGTTCAGGATCACGCCGCGTTGAGCGGCGTGATCTGGTAAGGTGCTGTATAGTTTTTTCTTTTGACCGGAATGTCCATGAACGCCACGGCCGTGCAGTTTTCTGCCCTCAGCGAGGCTGCCGATCCGCCGGTCACGGATGCGATCGCAAAGCTGATCGCCGACGGCGCCGATCACGAGCTCAACCGGATCAACCTGCTCGATTTCGCCAGCCGGACCAGGCTCGACGAGGAGCGGGTGATTTCCGGCTTCATCCATGCGTCGCGCGTCGGCCTGTTCGACCTGACCTGGAACGTGCTCTGCCCCGGCTGCGGCGGCGTGCTCGATGCGCACGGCACGCTGAAATCGCTGCGGTCGGACGAATATCAATGCGGGCTCTGCGCCTGCGGCTATGAGGCGACCGTCGACCAGCAGGTCGAGGCCGCCTTCACGGTGAGCCCGCGTGTCAGGCGGATCGCGGCCCACGATCCGCATTCGCTTGGCGTGTGGGACTATTTCAAGCAGGTGTTCTGGAGCTCCGGCGTCGAATTCGACGAGGCATCGATGGCCGCGCTGTCGACCGAGGTCGTGCTCGACACGCGCGAGCTCGCCGCCGGCGATCATACGACCGTGTCGCTGACCCTGCCGCCGCAGTTCATCATCGTGTTCGAGCCGGTGACCCACAAGGCCCATTTCATCGACGTGCAGGGCGAGCCGACCGACGAGGCGCAGCAGCTCGCCATCAAGTATGACGGCGCGCGGTCCACGGTGGAGACCACGGTGCTGCGCCCGGGGCCGCTGCAGCTCACACTCGACAACAAGGCCAAGGTGCGCACGCTGCCGACGATCATGGTGGCGGCGGACGCGCTGCATCACCTGATCGGAAGGCGCAAGCCGTTCCTCACCGCCAAGCGGATGCTGTCCAACCAGACCTTCCGCGACGTGTTCAAGGCCGACAATCTCAACATCGACCAGCGGCTGAAGATCACCTCGCTGACTTTCCTGTTCACCGACCTCAAGAGCTCGACCGCGCTGTACGAACGGGTGGGCGATCTCGCCGCGTTCGATCTGGTGCGCGCGCATTTCCGCGCGCTGCTCGAGATCATCAATGCCGAAAAGGGTGCGGTGGTGAAGACCATCGGCGACGCCGTGATGGCGACCTTCATCCAGCCCGAGCATGCGCTGTCCGCGGGCCTGCGCATGCGCGCGGCGATGCAGCGGCTCAATACCGAGCGCGGAACCGAGGATCTCGTGGTCAAGATCGGCATCCACGAAGGGCCGTGTCTCGCGGTGATGCTGAACGACCGCCAGGACTATTTCGGCCAGACCGTCAACATCGCCGCCCGCGTGCAGAGCCTGTCGACGGCGCAGGAGATCCATCTCACCGCGCCGGTCATCGACAGCCCGGGGGTGGCCGACATCCTGCGGACGGCGCGGATCACGCCGATCCAGAAGCACGCGGCGCTGCGCGGCATCGCCGACAAGATGATGGTGTATGAGATCCCGTGAGCCGGGCCGCTCGTCGGAAGCGGTGGCATGCCCGTCGAGAGACTTACCGACCAGAGACTTACCGAAATGTCATGCGGCCCGAATGTCGCGGCGGATTGCCGAAGGTGGCCGTCGCACGCATATCCAACGATGCAGGCCGGTCCACGGTCGGCAGCGACCTCGAAGAGCACGAAGGACCCCATGCTCGAAGGACTGCGCCAATTCATCGCCGACGTAGTTTCGCCGCAACAGACGCCGGTCTTCGACGACAACGGCTATCAGCTGGCCGCGACCGCGCTGCTGATCCACGTGACCTCGCTGGACGGCGAGCCGACCGACCTCGAACGGCGCAAGCTGCACGGTCTGATCGAGCTGCGCTTCGGGCTCGATCCCGGCAGCGCCGACCGGCTGATCGCCCAGGCCATGCTGGTGGAGGGTGACGCCGTCGATCTGTACCGGTTCACCAGCGTCATCATGCGCGAGCTGGATGAAGCCGGGCGCCTGCGTCTCGTCGAGATGATGTGGGAGCTGGTCTATGCCGACGGCAAGGTCACCGAATTCGAGGACAACGTGGTCTGGCGCGCCTCCGAGCTGCTCGGCATCTCGACCCGCGACCGCATCGATCTGAAGCATCGGGTGGCGGCGCGCCGGTCCGGTCAGCCGGCCTGAGCGTTCCCGCGCGGGAACCGGAGATGAACAAACTTTAATTTTGCCGTGGGTCGGCATTGTTCATCTAAACCTATGTGAATCCGAGACTATTACCGCTGGTGTGCGGGTTGCCGCAATTTGCGGCGGCTTGCATGTTCCCGCCTGCCTATGCTCTCGTCCGCCGCATCAGATGATGTTCGGAATGTGATCAAAGAGCACAATCGTGGGTGAACGTGTCACGCTCGTAACGGGTGCCTCGGCCGGGATCGGCACCGAATTGGCGCGTGTGTTCGCCGCGAACGGACACCGCTTGGCGCTGACCGCCCGGCGCGAAGACCGGCTCGCTGCGCTGGCGCAGGAGATTGCCGCCAAGGGCGGCCCGGCGCCCATCGTGATTCCCTGCGATCTCACCGCCCCGGATGCCGGCCAGACCATCGAGGCCGCTTTATCGGCTGCCGGCGTGGAGCTCGAATTCCTCGTCAACAATGCCGGTTTCGGCCTCTTCGGCAAGGCGGTGCAGCTCGACCGCGCCGAGCAGCTCGACATGATCGCCGTCAACGTGCGGGCCCTGACCGAGCTGTCGCTGCGCTTCGCCGATCAGCTGATCCGGAACAAGGGCGGCATCCTCAATCTCGGATCGGTGGCCGGCTTCCTGCCGGGACCGGGCATGGCCGTGTACTACGCTTCCAAGGCCTACGTGATCTCGTTCACCGAGGCGCTGCGCAAGGAGCTGGCGCCCCACGGCGTCCGGGTCACCGTGCTTTGCCCGGGGCCGGTGCCGTCGGAATTCCAGGACCGCGCCGGCTTCAAGCCGGGTGTCGATTCGGTGATCCTCAACGTGCCGCCAAAGGCCGTTGCCGAAGCCGGCTATCGTGGCCTGATGGCCGACAAACGCGTCGTGCTGCCCGGGCTCGGCATCAAGATCGTGCCGTTCATGCTGCGCTGGTTCCCGCGCGGCTTCATCCTCGACGCGGTCGGACGGCTGCAGCTGAGACGCAACTGACGACACTGGCCCGACGCTTGCTTTGCAAGGTGCGCTCGCTCACGCACCGTTAACCTTCGCTTAGCTATGATCGTCAGGTGATGCTCAGGCAAAACCCTTCGCGACAGCCGATCGGGACCGCCCAGTCGGACGTTCGGCCGCTGTTTTCAAGCCCGTCTCCGGCACCCGCGCCGGGTCGGCCGGTTCTCGTCATCCTGCATCAGGAAAGCTCGAGCCCCGGCCGGGTCGGCAACGCGCTGCGTGCCCGCGGCTACCGGCTCGACATCCGCCGACCACGCTTCGGCGATCCCCTGCCACAGACACTCGATGAGCATTCCGGTGCCGTTATTTTCGGCGGTCCGATGAGCGCTAATGATCCGGATGCATTCGTCCGGCGCGAGATCGACTGGATCGAGGTGCCGCTACGCGAGCAGCGGCCGTTTCTCGGCATCTGCCTCGGCGCGCAGATGCTGGCGATCCAGCTCGGCGCGCGCGTCGCGCCGCATCCGCAGGGACGCGCCGAGATCGGCTATTATCCGATCCGCCCGACCCGCGCGGGACGCAAGCTGTGCCCGCATTGGCCCGATCACGTCTATCACTGGCACCGCGAGGGCTTCGACCTGCCTGATGGCGCCGAGCTGCTCGCCGAGGGCGGCGACTTCCCGGTCCAGGCCTATCAATATGAGAACGCCACAGGCCTGCAATTTCACCCTGACGTGACCTACGCGATGATGTGCCGCTGGACCACGCGCGGCCACGCCCGGATGGACACGCCCGGCGCCCGATCGCGGCATCACCATTTCGAAGGCCGCGCCGTACACGATGCGGCCGAGCGGGCTTGGCTGATGCACTTCCTGGATGGGTGGCTGAAGCGCGAGCCGGTGACGAGGATGTCGGAGGCGGCGGAATAGGACCGGCGTCATCCTCGGTCGATTTATTGGTCAGTCGATTGATTGGGGATCTTCGGATCGAGCCCGGCTTCGCCAAGAGGCTACGCCGGGCACCACGCTTCGCCCTTTGGGCACTACGTGGCTGCGCCACGCGTAGCCCAAAGGGCGAAGCGTGGTGGAGCCAGGCGGGATCGAACCGCCGACCTCGTCATTGCGAACGACGCGCTCTCCCAGCTGAGCTATGGCCCCGAATCACGACTGCTAGAAATGGCCGCGCGTTTGGGAAGGCGGCCGGCAGATCGGGCGCCATTTACAGTCGGTGCCGAGGTCAAGTCAAGAACGGTCACATCCCGCGTTAGCCTTGACGGGCGGCTTCCCTTGTTTGCGCCGGGGGGAACCGATATCTACCGCTTAACCCTGGTCGAATTCGCGACCGAGCCCCCGAGTGGACCCGCATGCGTGCCGTTCTCGACATCGTTCTCATCATCCTCGACCTCTATGTCTGGCTGCTGATCGCCTCGGCGATTCTGTCCTGGCTGATCGCCTTCAACGTCGTCAACACGCGCAACCAGTTCGTCGCCGCGGTGGCCGATTTCCTCTACCGAATCACCGAGCCGGTGCTGGCGCCGATCCGCCGCATGCTGCCGAATCTCGGCGGCCTCGACATCTCGCCGATCGTGCTGATCCTGATCATCATGCTGATCCAGCGGGTGATCACCTACTACATCTACCCGTTCGTTTTCTGACCGCTTCGGCCGCTGTCGCCATGGATCCCTGGCGCGCAGCCGCTGGCGGCCTCACCGTCGCGCTGCGGGTGACGCCGCGCGGCGGCCGCGACGCGATCGACGGCGTCGAGACGCTGTCCGACGGCCGCAGTGTGCTCAAGGTGCGGGTGCGCGCCATCGCCGACGGCGGCGAGGCGAATCGGGCCGTGACCGAGCTCCTGGCCAAGGCCATCGGCGTGACCAAGGCGTCGGTGCGAATCACCTCGGGCATGACCTCGCGGCTGAAACAGGTCGCGATCTCCGGCGATCCTTCAAAGCTCGATCAGGCCTTGCGCGACCTCTCTGCAGCCCATAAGCCGACCGGGAAATAGACAGAGCAGACGCAAGGCAGCAGCGAGGCAGCGGATCGGTTGCTCCAACAGCGGTCCTCACCCTCCCCTGGAGGGTGAGAGCGCGCGGCAAGCGTCTTGCCCGATCAAGACACGAGTGAACGACGGCACAGGGGAGCCTGACCATGACCGCACGCATCATCGACGGAAAAATCATCGCAGCCGACCTGCGCGCCCAGGTCGCGCGCGAGGTCGAGCGGGTCAAGCGTGATCACGGCCTGACCCCCGGCCTCGCTGTCGTGCTGGTCGGCAACGACCCGGCCTCCGAGGTCTATGTCCGCAGCAAGCACACCCAGACGCAGGCCGCCGGCATGGCCTCGTTCGAGCACAAGCTGCCCGCTGATGTCTCGCAGGACGAACTGCTGGCGCTGATTGCCAAGCTCAACGCTGACCCCACGGTGCATGGCATCCTGGTGCAGCTGCCGCTGCCGAAGGGGCTCGTCACCGAGACTGTCGTCAACGCGATCGATCCGGCCAAGGACGTCGACGGCCTGCATCCACACAATGCCGGACGGCTCGCCGGTGGCCTGCCTGCACTGGCGCCCTGCACCCCGCTCGGCTGCATCATCCTGAGCAAGACGGTGCATGCCTCGCTGGAAGGCTTCAATGCGATCGTGATCGGCCGCTCCAACCTGGTCGGCCGTCCGCTGGTGCAGCTGCTGCTGAACGAGAACGCGACGGTGACGATCGCGCATTCGCGCTCGCGCGACCTTGCGGCGCTCACCGCGCGCGCGGATCTCGTCTATGCCGCCGTCGGCCGTCCCGAGATGGTCAAGCGCGACTGGATCAAGCCCGGCGCGACCGTGATCGACGTCGGCATCAATCGCATCCCGACGGCGGAGGGCAAGACGAAGCTGGTCGGCGACGTCGCCTATGCTGAAGTGGCGGAAGTGGCCGGCGCGATCACGCCGGTGCCGGGCGGCGTCGGCCAGATGACCGTGGCGTGCCTCTTGGTGAACACGCTGCGCGCCGCCTGCGCGATCGCCGGACTGCCTAAGCCGGCGGTGTAGTCGTCGCAGTCATTCCGGGGCAGCCGCGTAGCGGCTGAACCCGGAATCTCGAGATTCCGGGTTCGGCTCTGCGAGCCGCCCCGGAATGACCTTGTGAGCGTTGAACTCAACGCTCACAAGGTCACTTCTTCGCCGCCTTGGCGCGCGCGATGCCCTCGGTGATCAGCTGGTGGGCGTCGTCGGCATTGCCCCAGCGCAGCACCTTGACCCATTTGCCGGGCTCGAGATCCTTGTAGTGCTCGAAGAAGTGCTGGATCTGCTGCAGCGTGATCTCGGGCAGGTCGCTGTAGCTGCGCACCTTGTCATAGCGCTGGGTCAGCTTCGACGACGGCACCGCGATGATCTTCTCGTCGCCGCCGGCCTCGTCCTCCATGATCAGCACGCCGACCGGGCGCACGCTCATGACCGCGCCGGGCACGATCGCGCGGGTGTTGGCGACCAGCACGTCGCAGGGATCGCCGTCATTGGACAACGTGTGCGGGATGAAGCCGTAATTGCCGGGATAGCGCATCGCCGTATAGAGGAAGCGGTCGACGATCAGCGTGCCGGCTTCCTTGTCCAGCTCGTACTTGATCGGCTCGCCGCCCACCGGCACTTCGATGACGACGTTGACGTCGCGCGGCGGATCTTTCCCAATCGGGATTGCGTCGATGCGCATGGAGGGCTCCGTAGAACTTGAACGTTGCGGGTCGGACGCTCGCGAGAATGAGCGCTGTCATTCGCAGTCGCAAAAAAATCGCGACCGCGCAACAGCTACCTCGATCCCCGGCCTTCAGTTCAATTCGCCGGTGGCGCTCAAGCTTAATTGGTCCAGGCGAAGGCGACCTTGTCGAGCGACTTCGGTCCGAATCGCTCCGACGACCGCGCGACCATACGGCCACCCAAAGCGCGGTAAAACTCGGTGGCGGGATCGTTGTCGGACAACGCCCACACCACCATGCTCTTCAGGCCGCTTTGCGCGAGGTCGCGCTTGGCTGACTGAAAGAGCCGGCGACCGAACCCCAGCCCCTGAAATTCCGGTCGCAGATAAAGCTCGTAGACTTCGCCGTCGAAATGCAGGCTGCGGGCGCGGTTGCGGCCGTAATTCGCATAGCCTGCGACCTTGTCGTTGAACACCAGCACGCTGACGCGGCTGCCTTTGCGGATCGCGCTGTCCCACCATTGCGGGCCGCGCCGATTGATCAGCTTCTCAAGCTCCGCGCCAGGGATGATCCCCTGATAGGCGGAACGCCAGGCTTCATCATGGGCTGACGCCACCGCCGCCGCATCTGCAGCCTTGGCCGGACGGACTTCGATAAGGGTTGTGCTCATGACCAGATCAAAGCAAGTCGGCGGCGCGCCTTCAAGGTGCCACGTTAAAGATCGGTTAACCTGTGGACTTTCGGCATCACCGCGGCGGAAAGCTGTGCCGAAAAGGGACAATTTCGCAACATTCTCGGGCGACGACGGTGTCCTGTCACCGCACGTTCACGCCGCGGCCGAAAAACTGCAGCTGCCGGGCCGCAGCGTCGGCTAGTGTGGCGTGAGCTCAACATCTTCACGCCCGGCTGAATGGTGCTGCTTCGCTGCGTCTCCTGGTTGCTCGCGTTCGTCGTCCTGTCATGCGCCGACGCAGGGGCGCAGCCGTTCGGCCCGACCTCCTCCGAGGGCGGCCCAGCGCGACGTCAGGCGTGGCTGGTGCCGTCCACCGAGCGGGGAATCCCTGCGCATGCGCTGTTATATCGGCCGGCCGGTGATGGACCATTTCCACTCGCACTGATCGCACATGCCTCTACGCAGAATGCGCTGCGGCGAGCGCAGATGCCGCAGCCGGCCTATGCTGCGCTGGCGAGCCAGCTGGTCGCGCGCGGCTATGCGGTGCTGGTCCCGGAGCGGCTTGGGCATGGGCGCACCGGCGGGCCTTATGTCGAAGACCAGGGTGGCTGTGCTGATGCGAACTACGAGACCGCAGGACGCGCGACCGCCGCGCAGATCTCTCGCGCGCTCGCCTTCATGCGCGAGCAGCGGTTCATCGCCAGACATGGTGCCGTCGTCATCGGACATTCGGCCGGCGGCTGGGGGGCGCTGGCGCTCACCGACCAGCCGCCGCAGTTCGTCTCGGCGATCATCGTGTTTGCCCCCGGCCGCGGCGGCCACGCCGACGACGTGCCGGGACGCGTCTGCGCAGAAGCCCGTCTGCGCGACGCCATCAGCGCCTTCGGACGCAGCGCGCGGGTGCGCGTCACCTGGCTGGTCGCCGCCAATGACAGCTATTTCCCACCGGCGTTCTCGCGACAGCTGGCCGATGCGTTCACTTGGGCTGGCGGACGCGCGAACTTCAGCGTGCTGCCTTCGTCAGGCGACGAAGGTCATTGGCTCATCGAGCGCGACGCCGGCGTGGCGCTCGCTTCCGATGCGCTGGCGCACGCCCTTACCGTACCGCTCGCGCCGCGATCGACCCGCCTGGCGCCGGATGAGTAGGCCACGATGACGCTATATTTCCTGGTCAAATATCTGCACGTGCTCGGCGCCATCGTCATTCTCGGCACTGGGACGGGGATCGCATTCTTCATGCTGATGGCGCATCTGAGCGGCGAGGCCGCGTTCATCGCGCGCACGGCGCAGGTGGTCGTGATCGCGGACATGCTGTTCACGCTGTCGGCGGTGCTGCTGCAGCCGGTGACCGGCGGCATGTTGATGATGCTGTCGTCGACAGCGCTGACCGAAGGCTGGATCCTCACCTCGCTCGTCCTCTATGCGCTTGCCGGCCTATTCTGGGTGCCCGTCATCTTCATGCAGATCGAGCTGCGCGATCTCGCGCGCGCCGCGGAGGCCAAGGCACAGCCGCTGCCGCTGCGCTATTTCACCGTGTTCCGCCGCTGGCTCCTGTGCGGCATTCCCGGCTTCGGCGCGGTCATGGCCATTCTCTGGCTGATGATCGCGAAGCCGTTCTGATGAGGCGCGCATGACCGCTGCTGCGAGCCCCCGAATCCTCGTGCTCGGCGCCTCCGGCCTGATCGGCCGCTACGTTACGGATGATCTGCGACGGCGCGGCTTTGCGACCGTCGGCGTGGCCCGCGCGTTCTCCGGCTCGCAGCGTGTGTCTGCGCTCGATATTGAGCTGCCGATCATGGTGCTGGACATCGCAGCGCTGGCGCAGCTGATCCGCACGCACGAGATCGACGTCGTCGTCAACTGCCTCGGCGTGCTGCAGGATGGCCCCGGCAGCGACACCAATTCGGTGCATCGCGATTTCGTCGCGCGGCTGCTCGAAGCCATCGCGACCTGCGGACACAGCGTTCGTCTCATCCACCTCTCGATTCCCGGAACGGCCGATGAAGACCGCACGGCTTTCGCCACCACCAAGCGCGCAGCCGAACGGCTGATTGCATCGTCGGGCATCGCCTCCGCGATCCTGCGCCCGGGCTTCGTGATCGCACCATCGGCCTATGGCGGCAGCGCCATGGTGCGGGCGCTCGCGGCGCTCCCATTCGATCTGCCGGCAAAGGATGCGGCAACGCCGTTCCAGCCGGTGGCGGTGGGAGACATCGCGGCGACCATCGCCTGGCTCGCCACGCGTCCGATCGACGACGAAGCCACACGTGCGGTGAGCTGGGACTTGATGCAGCCGCAGCCGGTGACACTGGGCGATGTCATCGGCGCGTTTCGCCGTTCGCTCGGCACTGCGGATGGGCCGCGCATCGCGGTGCCCGTGCCGCTCATCAATCTCGGAGCTCTCGCCGGCGACCTGTCGAACCGGCTCGGCTGGCTGCCACCGATGCGCACGACTGCAATTGCCGAGCTTAGACGCGGCGTCAGCGGCGATCCGACGCCTTGGATCGCGTTGACGGGCATCACGCCAACGACGTTGGCGGCAGCCGTCGGCGCGCATGGCGCTGCCATCCAGGACAAATGGTTTGCGCGGCTGTTCCTGATCAAGGCGCTGATCATCGCAAGCCTCGCGCTGTTCTGGATTGCCTCCGGCGCCATCGCGTTGTTGATCTCCTTTCCAGCCACGACGGCGATCCTGACCACGCGCGGCTGGCCGGAGAGCTTTGCCGTTCCGTTCGCAGCAATCACCAGCATGATGGACATCTCGATCGGCGTGCTGATCGCGTTCCGCAGGACCGCGGCCTTCGGCCTCGCCGCGGGCATGTTCGTCTCGCTCGGCTACATGATCGGCTGCGCGCTGTTCACTCCCGACCTCTGGCTCGAGCCGCTCGGCGCGCTGGTCAAAACGGGACCAGCGATCGTGCTGATGCTGGTCGCACTGCTCACCCTGGACAATCGATGATGACGAACTGGCCCGACGATGACGTGATCCTCTATGACGGCGTCTGCGTGTTCTGCTCACGCTGGATCCAGTTCGTGATCGCGCGCGATGCCGCCAGGCGCTTCCGCTTCACGCCGATCCAGTCGCCCTACGGCGTCAGGCTGGCGCAGGCGTTCGGCATCGATCCCCACGAGCCCGACACCAATGCGGTCGTGCATGGCGGCAAGGCGCACCTGAAATCCGACGCCGCGCTGACCGTGCTGTCGAACCTCTCCGGCTGGGGCTGGACGCGGGCGCTGTTCAGCGTACCGAAGCCGCTGCGGGACGCAGTCTATAGCGTGGTCGCGCGCAACCGCTACCGGATTTTCGGCAAATACGAATCCTGTTTCATACCCGATGCCGAGTTGCGGAAACGGGTGCTCGAGGAGTGATCTCGACCCAGCCCCGGCAAACCGCCAAGTCCGCAATTAATCGATTGAACCGAACATAACATCCAGTATAATTCGTTGGATCGATTGATCATAGCATGAAATTCTCCTCCAAACCGTTGGTTTGGGAGAGTTTTTCATGGCGGCCTCCTCGCATGACTTCGTTGCTGATGCGCCCGTTTCGCTGTCTCATGGACGTGGCGCTGCTCCGGCGCAGTCCGTCATATCGACGCTGCTGCCGGGACTGGCGCTGTCGGCGGCGATTGCGGCCGGCGCCTTCGGCCTGCGCCAGCTGCCGGGGCTCGGCATGTTCAGCCCGATGATCGTGGCCATCGTCGCGGGCATGGCGTTTCATAACGTCGTCGGCACGCCCGCGCGCGCCAAGCCCGGTGTCACGTTCTCGATGCGCCGCCTGCTGCGGGTCGCAATCATCCTGCTCGGCCTGCAGCTGACGGCGTCCCAGATCGTCGAGGTCGGCGCCCGCGGACTTGCCGTGATCGCGCTGAGTCTGACCGGCACCTTCCTGTTCACGGTGTGGATGGGACGGCTGCTCGGCGTCGACCGCAAGCTCGCCGAGCTGATCGCGGCAGGCACCTCGATCTGCGGCGCGTCCGCCGTCATCGCGACCAACACGGTTACGCGCGCGCATGACGAGGACGTCGCCTATGCGGTGGCCTGCGTCACCGTGTTCGGCTCGATCGCGATGTTCGCCTATCCGATGCTCCCTGCCCTGCTGCATCTCGACGCCCATGCTTTCGGCCTGTGGAGCGGCGCCTCGATCCACGAGATCGCGCAAGTGATCGCAGCTGCGTTCCAGGATGGACAGCAGGCGGGCGAGTTCGGCACCATCGCCAAGCTGGCGCGCGTGATGCTGCTGGCACCGGTCGTCCTTTCGCTTGGCGTGCTCGCGACACGCCGTGCGCGCCATGGCGGTCACGGCTCGGCCAGCGCTCAGCCGCCGCTGCCCTGGTTCGTGTTCGGCTTCATCGCGCTGGTCGGCGTCAACAGCATCATCACCGTGCCGGCCGAGGCGAAGACCGTGATCGTGACCGCGACCACGTTCCTGCTGTCGATGGCGCTGGCGGCAATGGGGCTGGAGACGGATTTTGCCAAGCTCAAGGCCAAGGGCCTGCGGCCGCTGGCGCTCGGCCTGGCAGCCTTCCTGTTCATCGCGGGCTTCAGCCTGGCGCTGGTGAAGCTGACGACATAGGACGCATGTGACGCTCGAGCAGCTCAGGATCTTCGTTGCGGTCGCGACCCGCGAGCATGTCACGCAGGCGGCGCGCGCGCTCAACCTGACCCAGTCGGCCACGTCGGCGGCCGTGGCTGCGCTCGAAGCGCGTTACCAGACCAAGCTGTTCGATCGGGTCGGCCGCCGCATCGTGCTCACGGCGGCCGGCAAGGCCTTCCTCGTCGAGGCCAGGAGCATTCTCGCGCGCGTTGCCAGCGCCGAGACCGTGCTGAACGATCTCGCCGGCTTGCAGCGCGGGCAGCTGGCGCTGGCCGCGAGCCAGACCATCGCCGGATACTGGCTGCCCGCCTTCATTCACCGCTTCAACGCCGCGCATCCGGCCATCACGCTGTCATTGTCGATCGGCAACACCGAGCAGGTGGCGGCTGACGTGCGGGAGGGCTCGGCCGACCTCGGCTTCGTCGAGGGCCATGTCGATGATCCCGTGCTCGCCGCGCAGCCGGTGGCGGACGATGAGCTGGTGCTGGCCGGGCCGCCCGGTCATCCGCTGTGCCGCGCATCAACGGTCACGGCCGATGATCTGAAATCGGCACGCTGGGTGCTGCGCGAGCAGGGCTCCGGGACGCGCGCGATGTTCGAAGCCGCGCTCGACCAGCTCGGCATCGATCCCGGAGAACTCGTTGTGGCGTTCGACCTGCCGTCGAACGAGGCCGTGCGCGGCGCGGTCGAAGCCGGCGCGGGTGTCACGGTGCTGTCGCGCCTCGTCGTCATGCGCGCCGTGAAGGCCGGCTTGCTGGCGATCGCCGATGTCACCCTGCCCAAGCGACATTTCTACAGCCTGCGCCATCGGGAGCATCACCAGACCCAGGCGGCGCGGGAGTTCTTGCGGATGGTTGGGGAAACCGGTTGATTGGGGCTCGTCATCGCGAGCGCAGCGATCCAGAATCCCACTGCGGCGACAGTCTGGATTGCTTCGCTGCGCTCGCAATGACGGTGGATAGACTAGCGCTTAACCGACAAAGACAGTGCTTCCCTCGCCGCCCGTTCACCGCTGTCGCGCGCACCATGCGCGGTCGAGAAGAAATCCAACGGTGTCGCCTCGCCGGCGAAGAACAGGCGATCATCGACGGGCGCGGCAAGCACCGCGCGCTTGTCGGCATGGCCCGGCAACGCGTGCGAATAGGCGCCGCGCGCGAAGGGATCGGCGCCCCAGCGTGACTCGGCGAGCGGCTTGAGGCTCTTGCGGATATCGCTGCCGAGCAGAGCGACGACATCGTCGATCGCCTGCGCGGCCAGCGCACCGTCGCCTGCCGCCTCGATCTCGCGCGCGAAGCTGCCGCCGTAAAAGCCCTCGATGCAGGGCTGGCCGAACGGGCGCAGTTGAAAGCTGCCGACCCGCGCGCTGCTGCTCCGGCCGCGCATACCGGAATCCTTGGGCAGGTGTTCCCAGCCGTCGAGTCCCAACGTCACCTTGTTGTCGAGCCCGAGCGGCAGGCCGGCGGCGGCTTCGAGCTTGCCGGGGAGCGCCGGGACGAAACGGATCGCTTCATCGGCGATCAGGTTGGTCGGCACGGTGACGATGACCTTGTCGGCGGTCAGCGTACCCTGCGAGGTCATGATACGGATGCGCTTGTCGCTGTGATCGATCAGCGTCACGCTGCAGTTCAAGGCGACCGGCAGGCCCGCACCGTAGGCGGCGACCAGAGTGCCGTAGCCGCTACGGACGCGCCAGTTCAGCTCGGTGTCCTCATAGGCCTCGAAGTCGAGCAGCGACATCTGGTCGAGCTCGCAGCCGTTGAGATAGCTGCAGATCGCATCGATCATGCCGTTCCAGCGATTGCCGGGCTCGAGATAATCGCTGGCCGGCGCATCGCGGCCGCTCTCTGCGGCCTTCGCCGTGCGGGTGAAGAACGCGTCCAGCGCGCGGATGAAATCCTCGCGCTCGGGCTTCGGGAACGCCGCGTCATAGGCCTGGTCGCGCCACGGCGGCCGGCTCTTGTCGATGGCGAAGGAAAGCTGCTCGGCGATGGCGACGAAGGAGTTGCGGTCGGCCGAATGCAGCCAGCCGCAGCCGAGGTCGAACGTGACATCAGGCGAGGCCATGATGGTGTGGGCACGGCCGCCGATGCGGTCGCGCGCCTCCAGCACGATGAAGGAGACACCCTTGTCCTGCAGCGCATGCGCCGCGCCGAGGCCGGCCGCGCCGGCCCCGATGATGGCAATGTCGATGGAGGATGGGAAAGACATTGGCTCATCCAGCTCCGTCGTCATGCCCGGCCTTGTGCCGGGCATCCACATCGTTCGCGCAAGCCCCAAAACGTGGATGGCCGGGACAAGCCCGGCCATGACGAGATTGAGAGCTGAGGACGGAAACTACGCCACCGCTTCCTTCTGCTTTTCCGCGCGCTTGCGCTCGTTCGGATCGAGGTGCTTCTTACGCAGGCGGATCGACTTCGGCGTGATCTCCACCAGCTCGTCGTCCTCGATATAGGCCAGCGCCTTTTCCAGCGTCATCCGGATCGGCGGGGTCAGGCGAACGGCCTCGTCCTTCGAGGTCGTGCGGATGTTGGTGAGCTGCTTGCCCTTGAGGACGTTGATCTCGAGATCATTGTCGCGGGTGTGCTCGCCGACGATCATGCCCTTGTAGACCTTCCAGCCGGGCTCGATCATCATCGGGCCGCGGTCTTCCAGCTTGAACATGGCGTAGGCCACCGCCTCGCCCTGGTCGTTCGAGATCAGGACGCCGTTGCGGCGGCCCTGGATCTGGCCCTTGTAGGGCAGGTAGTTGTGGAACAGGCGGTTCATGATCGCCGTGCCCTTGGTGTCGGTCATCAGCTCGCCCTGATAGCCGATCAGGCCGCGAGTCGGCGAGTAGAACACCAGCCGCAGACGATTGCCGCCGGACGGGCGCATCTCGATCAGCTCGGCCTTGCGCTCGCTCATCTTCTGCACCACGACGCCGGAATGCTCCTCGTCGACGTCGATCACGACCTCCTCGATCGGCTCCAGGATCTGGCCGGTGGCCTCGTCCTTCTGGAACACGACGCGGGGGCGCGACACCGACAGTTCGAAACCTTCGCGACGCATGGTCTCGATCAGGATCGCGAGCTGCAATTCGCCGCGGCCGGACACTTCCATCGCGTCCTTGTCCTGGGACTCGACCACGCGGAGCGCAACGTTGCCTTCGGCCTCGCGCAACAGGCGGTCGCGGATCAGGCGGCTGGTGACCTTGTCGCCTTCGGTACCGGCCAGCGGCGAGTTGTTGACGATGAACGACATCGACACCGTCGGCGGATCGATCGGCTGGGCCTGGATCGGCGTCTCGACCGAGGGGTCGCAGAAGGTGTCGGCCACGGTGCCCTTGGGCAGCCCGGCGATAGCGACGATGTCGCCGGCTTCCGCGATGTCGACCGGCTGACGCTCGAGCCCGCGGAACGCCAGGATCTTGCTGATGCGGCCGGTCTCCACCAGCTTGCCGTCACGCGACAGCACCTTCACGGCCTGGTTCGGCTTCACGGTGCCGGACGCGATGCGCCCGGTGATGATGCGGCCGAGATAGGGGTTGGCTTCGAGAATGGTGCCGAGCAGCCGGAACGGGCCGTCCTCGACCACCGGCGGCGCCACATGCTTGATGACGAGATCGAACAACGGCTGCATGCCGTCCTCGTGGGAGGCGTCGGGCGAGGTCGCCATCCAGCCGTTCTTGCCCGACCCGTAGAGGATCGGAAAATCGAGCTGCTCGTCGGTGGCGTCGAGTGCAGCGAACAGGTCGAACACTTCGTTCACGACTTCGGTGACGCGCGCGTCGGGCCGATCGACCTTGTTGATGGCGACGATCGGCTTCAAGCCGAGCTTGAGCGCCTTGCCGACCACGAATTTGGTCTGCGGCATCGGGCCTTCGGCCGCGTCGACCAGCACGATGACGCCGTCGACCATCGACAGGATGCGCTCGACCTCGCCGCCGAAATCGGCGTGGCCGGGGGTGTCGACGATGTTGATCTGGGTGTCTTTCCACTGCACCGAGGTGCACTTGGCCAGAATGGTGATGCCGCGCTCGCGTTCCAGATCGTTGGAATCCATCGCGCGCTCAACCTGACGCTGGTTTTCGCGATAGGTACCGGACTGCTGCAGCAACTTGTCGACCAGGGTGGTCTTGCCGTGGTCGACGTGGGCGATGATGGCGATGTTACGGAGGTTCATGGTCGGTGTCTTCTAAGCTTTCTCAAGAGCCCGTGCTCTGTCCCCGGCGGGGCGCGCGCTTTATGATAATCGAATCAAGCTGTTAGCTTTGCGACGCGCGCTCGCGAAACTCGTTCGGCGGCAGGGGCCGGCAGCCCCAAATAGGAAACCCGGCCAATGGACCGGGCAAACCTCACGCGTTGCGGCGCAATATAGGCAGAAAATGCCAAAAAACAATGACTGGTTTCAGGACTCGGAAGCGGTTTCATCGGCGCGCCGACGGGGCCGGGCCGTGCCCAGCACGATGGCCCCGACCGTGCTGGCCAGAAGTCCCGCAAGGAAGGGCGGAGACAGTACATCGTTGAACCAGACGATCCGGCTCAGCCCATAGAGAACGACGTAGGTGCCGGGAATGAGCAGCATCAGCCCGGCCATAACCGTCAGGCCGACAATGCCAGGGAGCCGCCGACGCAGCCGCAACCTCGCGCCAATTCCGGCCGCGCCGAGCAGGAAGCCTGCGATCACCACGCCCTGGTCGTCGATGTCGTTGTAGGTCGCCAGGGCAATGCAGCCGAGCACCAGCGACCAGAGGCCCGGCAGCAGCAGCGCGACTGCCGCGACCGACGTGACGGTTGTCGGCCAGCCGTTCGCCGGCGAAACCGTCGCGGTGGGCGGTCCCCCGCCGTTGCGCCGCCCACGCCGGATCAGGACGGCGCCCGCGGTCGCGGCGGACAGGCCTGCGAGGAAGAAGCCCAGATAGCCTCCCATCGTCCATCCGTCGGCAATGGCGGCCTGGACGGTCGCGTAAAGGCCCCAGCAGATCATCGCAAGGCCGGCGAGCTGGATGATGGACATCAGACAACCGCCGCCACCCGACGCCGCTGCGACCGGATCCGGCGCGCCCCCGGGCGGCCCTTTCCAGCGCTCCCGTGGCAGCGGCGGGCGCGCGCGTTCAGCGTCATTCTGGCCTGACTCATTCGGCGACATCGCGATGCCTCGGCTCAGCGCCACCGGCGGTAGAGCGCCAACGCGATCTGCATGAGGCCGGGAATGGCAAACCGACCAGAATCAATCCCGGGCCCGACAGGCCGCCGGCGACGATGTCGGAGCGGAACATAGCGAATACGCAGCCGACGGGAAACAGCAGGGCGAGACCGCCAAGCACCGCCAGAACGGTCGCCAGCAGGCTGACCGGCTGCCGAACCCGGGGCAGCTCCTGCAGGAAGGGCGACAGGATCGGACGACGATCGTCTGGATCATTCATGATCGTTCATGGCCGCGTTGGACCCATGCGATGGATGGCGAACAACATCACGACAAGGCCGGCCGCCGCCAGTCCCAATCCGGGCCCGTCAACGGATCGAAGAGCGGTTGGGACGAAGCCGCGAGGGTCACCGTCATGCAGCGTCCGTCAACGACGCCACGCTGTCATGATCAGCCAGATCCCGCCGGCGCCGATCGCCAGGCCGGCGACGACCCACGCCGTCAACGCGTCCGGCCAGCTTTTCTCCTGCAACCCGAGATAGCCGAAGACCACGGCGCAGGCGCCGGGCAGCAGCAGGATCACGCCGGCCACGAACAGAAACGCCGCCAGGCAGCCACTGCGCTGCTCCGGGGGTGTCGCGGGAGGGGGCGCGTCGGGTGTCGTCATTGCGGTGGCTTCCGGCGTTTCATCCTGCCGACGGCGGCAATGATCATCAGGAGGCCGCCGCCTGCGATAACGAAGGCCAGTCCGGTCAACGGCAGCGCGCCGCGCGGATCGGCGATGACGCACAGCACGCCGGGGAGCAGCAGGATGATGCCGAAGACGATCAGAAAGGCAGTGAGGCAGCCATTGCCGGCCTCCGGCGAGCCTGGACCGCGAGCCGGCGGCCAGACCGGCAATTTCTGCTCCGGCTCGCTCATGATCGGCCGCCTTTCGCCAGTCGCGCCCTGATGCCGTCGATGGCGCCGTTGCGGTAGAACAGGTTGTAGGTGTCGAACGGGATGATCTCGCCGCGCTCGGTGACGAAATGGATGCAGGAACGCTTGACGTTGCCGATGCAGAAATTGAAGCGGTCGAGAAACTGCACGATGGTGACGCGGAAGACGTGCTCATAGCCGAGATCGTCGGGCACCTCGACGGTCGGCAGGCAGCACAGGAATTCGGCAACGCGCTGGCCGGTGTTGAGCGCGCCGGACGACAGCGAGAACAGCTCGACGAATTTTTCGCGCAGCACCGGATATTTTTCCGGGCTGATCGTGTTCGGCATCACCGACAAGAGCTCTTCCTGCGGCACCATCGAGGTCAGCGGCAGCACCGTGGTGCCGTTGCGCAGGCCATAGCCGATCGAGATGCTTTCGGGATTGCAGGGCAGCGGGATCATGTCGGTGTCGCCGAACACGCCGGTCTCGACGACGCGGCGGCGGATCTCCGACAGCATGATGCGGTCGGTGTCCTTGTTGAAATCCGCGTTGCGGCCGGCGTCCTGCACCGGCTGCAGCGTCACCCCGCGGACGCATTTCCATTCGAGCGCGTGGCGGACGATGTCGCCGATCTCGTCGTCATTGACGCCGCGCTTGATGGTCGCGACCAGCGTCGTCGAGATGCCCTCGCGCTCCAGATTCTCCAGCGCCTGCTGGCGGATGCGGCGCAGGTCAGCGCCGCGCAGATTGGTGAGCCCGGCGCGCGACAATGAATCGAACTGCAGGTAAACCTCGAGGCCACGCTTGTTTTCGGCCAGCCTTGCCACGAAGTCCGGCTCGCGGGCGATGCGCAGGCCGTTGGTGTTGATCATGACATGGCGGATCGGACGCGCCCGCACCGCGGCGAGGATGTCGAAGAAGTCAGGATGCAGCGTCGGCTCGCCGCCGGAGATCTGCACCAGGTCCGGCTCGCCCTCGCTTCTCACCAGCGCGTCCAGCATCCGCTCGACGGTGGCGAGCGGGGTGAAATGCGCCCGCTGCGGCGAGGACTCCGCGAAGCACACCGGGCAGGTCAGGTTGCAGTGATCGGTGATCTCGATCAGCGCCAGGCAGGAATGCTGCTCGTGGTCGGGGCACAGGCCGCAATCATAGGGGCAGCCATACTCGGTGCGGCGCTGGAAGCTGAGCGGCGTGTCGCCGGGCTTGATGAAGTCCTTGCAGCGACGCCAATAGGCGGCATCGTCGGAGACCAGCGTCGACTGCACGCCGTGATCCGGGCAGCGCTTCTCGTACCAGACCTCGTTGTCGAGGATCTGGATCTTGGTCGGCACCAGCGCGAGGCAGGTCTCGCAGAGCGATTGGGTCTGCCCCCAGAACACGTAGGGACGTGACTTACGCAGCGGCGCGTTCATGCAGAACCTTTGCTCGTGGCGCCGTCGCCAGCATGGCCATGGCGTAAGCCGCGATGGCGAGCGACAGCAGATGAAACAGCGTGAACGGGCCGATCACCGGCCCATAGGGCTTGAGGAATTCCCAGGCGAAGCGCTGCAGCCCATAGACGAGCAGTGCGAGATAGAAGCCATTGGCGATCACGGTCGCGTTCCGGCGCAGCACGGCGGCGACATAGAAGGCTGCGAATATCGCCATCGCGAGGCTCTCATAGAGCTGCACCGGATGGCGCAGGATGCGGTCGCCGAAATCATGGCCCCAGGGCAACGCCGTCGGCGTGCCATAGGTGAAGTCGTCGAGCCCCGCGGCATAGCAGCCGATGCGGCCAACGGCGATGCCGACCGCCATCGGCAGCGCAAAGCGCGCGCCGGTGCGCACCGCAATGCCGTGACGCCATTTGTACAGCTCGACCGCGATGATGCCGCCCGCTAGCGCGCCTTCGACCGAGCGGGCCACGCCAGCCAGGCCGGAGAACCACAGGTTCAGGCTACCGAACAGGTACGCGCCGATCCCGGCGCCGAATACCAGCGCCGCGACATACGGCCATTCGGTCGCCTGTCCGGGAAAGCGCAGCCCCTGGAGACGCGACAGCCACCAGCCGGCAGCGCCGGCGGTGAGCCACGCGGCAACATCGAAGATTGCGTGAAGCGCAGCCCCGCCCATGAACCCCATCGTCCGATCGTTGTCGGACTATGACAAGTTCGGCCCATGGAAGGCAATGCCGTCCGGGTGCGGGAGCCGCTCAGCCGGTCGCGGCCTCGTCGGCCGGATAGACACCGCGCAGGACTTCCTCGAAATGAGTCTTCACCGCCTCGTTGCACAGACATGACCGGCGCTTGAGCGCGTCGAAGTCTCGCACCACGAAGGCGCCGCGCCGGGTCTCGAGGATGCCGTCCGCCCGGAAGCTCTGGATCACGCGGCTGACGTAGCTGCGGCCGACACCGAGCAGCGTCGCGAGTTGCTCATGGGTGAGCGGCACGACGTCGTCCCCATCGGTGCGCTCCATCGCCGCGACGATCCATTTCGCCGTGCGCTGGTCGATCGAGTGGATGGCATTGCAGGCCGTGGACTGGAACATCTGCGCCAGCATGCAATCGGCATAGCGCGCGAACACGTTGCGCAACGTCTTCGATTGCAGCTTGGCGGCTGCCAGACGGGACAACGGCAGCCTTGCAAACGGGCCGCCGAACTTGACCACGATCCGGGTATAGGCCGGCAGAAAGCCTTCGCTGACGATGCCGCCGACCGCGCCCTCGCGGCCGACCAGGATGGTCTCGACGTCGCGGCCGTCCTCATTGGGAACGAGATAGGACGCGAGCGCCGGCCCGCAGGGAAAATGTACGATCTGCACGTCATCTCCCGGACTGTAGATCAGATCGTTCGGCGCCGCCTCGTCCGCGGACAGATATGGGGCGATCAGCGCGTAGTCGGCCGGGCTCAGCCGCCGCAACAGGTTGTTGTAGGGCCGCTCCCGGGCGAGCGTCGTGACACCTTGGCTCAGCATTTGTCACCCCCGCGCTACGCATGTGCGTGATACGTGCCCTCTGTGTTCACAAGTGCACCGACACAGGAACTCTGATATGCTGGTTTCCGTTCCAGGAACCCGCCGGCGTGCTCGATAGGAGGCGCGGGCTGCGGAGCCGTCCTTCACCCTGGAACCCCGCAAATCCCATGACCTGCTCGCAACCCCGCGTGCCCGAGCTGTATCAGGACGTGCTGGTCGTTGAAGACGACCCGATCATAGCGCTCGGCCTCGAAGACACCATCGCCGACCTCGGCATTGCCGCTGTCCGGGTCGCCTCCAATGTCGCGACCGCGCTCGCGATGATCGCCGAGCGCGCGCCGGAATTCGCGCTGCTCGATGTCGGCCTGGTGCGCGAAAAGAGCTTCGCGATCGCCGAACGCCTGACGACGCTCGGCATTCCCTTCGCCTTTTCGACCGGCTACGGCGCAGACCGCGTACCGGCCGCATTTTCCGACCGGCCACGGCTGCCGAAGCCGTGCCCGACGGACGCATTGGAGGCAGTGCTGCAACGACGCGATTAGGCGCCGTCGCCGCACTTGCTCGCCTTCGGAGCGAGCAGACTTCAGGCCAGTTTCGGGTCCAGCGTGGTCGACCACAGCGCGACGTCGGCGCGATCGCGCAGGGTCACCGTCATCTGTCCCGTTGGGCCGTCGATCTTGACATGACCGAAGAACTGCATCCCGGCCGAGGGCGGCAGGTTCTGCTTGTCGAGGCCGGGCGCCTTGATGAAACGCACTTCGGGGCCGAAGGTGTTGTCGAGCTCGTTCGGGCCGAACGTGCCGGCGTGCAGCGGGCCCGAGACGAACTCCCAGAACGGCTCGAAATCCTGGAATTGGGCCTTGTTCGGATCGTAGTAGTGCGCGGCCGCGTAGTGCACGTCGGCCGTGAGCCACACCGTGTTCTGGATCGGTGCGGTCTTGATGAAGCGCAGGATCTCGGCGATCTCGAGCTCGCGGCCGCGCGCCGGACCGTCACCCTGCGCGATCGCTTCCGAACCCTTCTTATTTGCTGCATCATCATAGACGATCAGGCTCAGCGGCATGTCGGAGGCGATCACCTTCCAGGTCGCGCGCGAGTTCAACAGCTCGCGCTTCAGCCAGCGCATCTGGTCCGGTCCGATGAAGTAGGACGACGGGCCGTAGCTGGTCTCCAGATTGGCGCCGTTGGCGCCGCGATAGCTGCGCTCGTCCAGCACGAACACGTCGAGATGCGGACCGTAGTTGATGGTGCGATAGACCCGGCCCGGCTCATTGATGCTCTCGCGCATCGGGTACATCTCGTGGAAGGCGCGCGCCGCACGCGCCGCGAGCAGCTCGATGTTGCGCTCCTTGTAGGCCGCCGGCAGATCCTTGGAGGCCGACCAGTTGTTGGTCACCTCGTGGTCGTCCCACTGCACGAAGATCGGCACCTCGGCATTGAAGCCGCGCACATTCTCGTCGAGGAAATTGTACTTATGCGCGGCACGGAATTCGTCCAGCGTCTCGGCGACCTTGGCCTTCTCCTGCACGGTCAGGTTCTTCCACACCTTGTTGTCCGGCAGTTTCACCTCGGACAGGATCGGGCCGTCGGCGTAGATGGTATCGCCGGAATGGAGGAAGAAGTCCGGCCGGTGCTTCTTCATCGTGGCGAAGGTGAACATGCCGCCGTCGTCGGGGTTGATGCCCCAGCCCTGCCCCGCGACATCGCCGCCCCAGACGAACGAGACGTCGCGCTTGTTGCCAGGCGCGGTACGGAAGCGGCCGACGATGGACTCGCTTTCGACGGCCGTGTGCGAGAGGTCGCGGAATTTGACGCGGTAGAAGATGTCCTGGCCGCTCGGCAGATTGTCGACCAGCATCTTGGCGGTGAAGTCGCTCTCAGGCAGCGCCGCGATCGGAGGCAGGCTGCGCGCGTCCTTGAACGATTCGGTGGTGGCAACCTCGACCATCATCTGCGACGGCCGGTCGGCGCGCGCCCACACCACGCCGCCATCCATGCTGACGTCGCCCGACTGGACGCCATGCGTCAGCTGCGGCCGGTCGGCCGCGCGGCTGAGATAGGGCATCGACAGCGTCGTGACGCCGGCTGCGGCAGCGGTCGACAGGAAGCGGCGGCGGGACAGCTTGTGAAGCTGCGGGCGAGGGACGTGGACGGTCATGCGAAGCTCCTGGTCGGATAGGCGCGCGGACAGGCGCTGCCCAAGACATCGCAGACCTAGAAAAGATTGATGACGCTTGAATTACACCGGTCGCTCGCAGCGACGCGCCACACAGTCGTGCATCGGCTGCGGCGCAACGTCAGGTGCTGGCCGCGCGCAATTGTGCGCCGGTGCGCTGCAGGTTCGCCGGCATGCTCATCAGGATCAGCTTGCGGTCGGCGACCGCGTTGTGGAACTGCTCCAGCGCGATGTTGAAAGCGGTGAGCGCGGCATGCTCGATCGCGCCGTCCTCGAAGCAGGTCAAGGTGTTGCGCAGGATCTCGTCGGCCTCGGCCTGCAGTTGGTCGAGCTCGTCGGTCGAATCGCTCTTGCGCGCGATCGGGATCATCTCGAGCAGCCGGTCGCGCAGCGAGGTGTTGATGGTGCGTTCGTCGCGCTTGAGGTAGCCGGCGAACCAGGCGCCGGCTGAGCCCGTCGCCGACAGCGCCATCAGGCCCCACCAGATGTAGTCGCTGTAGCGATCGAGGAACGTCTTCTCTTCGCCGTCGACGAACGCCGCCGCGCCGGGATGCGCCGGAATCGCGGCGTCCTTGTCGGTGTCGGGGGTCTCGATCTTGGCAGCCAGCGGGAACTCCGACAGCAATTGCTGACGCACCGAAAACAGCTGATGCGTGAATGTGGACACGGTCGAATCCGACAGGCCTTTGCGCGCCACGATGTGATGGTTGAAGCTGATCGTCTTCACCTCGTCCTCGGGACGATCGGGCGAGCCGCCGAAGGCGCCGGCGGGAATTTCGGTCGCCTCATATTCGGGGTGGTTCTGCGCGATGGCTTCGGCCGAATCGATCGCCAGAAACGTCGGCGTGCCGCCGTCCTTGGTGGCGGCTGCGATCGCGTCCGCCGTGATCTTGCTGTTGATCGGCCCGGCCGCAAGATAGACGTCGGCCTTCTGGCTGCGGACGGCTTCGGTGGCCTCGGTGATCGGGAACTGGACGATTTCGACCTTGCCCGCGTCGACCCCGTACTGATGCAGAATCACCTTCAGCAGGTTCGCGTTGGCCGGCGTGCGCCCGATGATGCCGACCTTGTGGCCGGCCAGCTGCGAAATCTTGGTGATCTTGGCGGCGCCCTTGCGGCTCTTGCCTTTGCCTGCCGGCGGCACCCAGAGAACAGCGACGTTCTTGCGCAGAGTCGCGACGGCCTGTGCGTTCTTCGGGACATCGAGGTCGCCGCGAACGATCGCGAGATCGACCTTGCCGGCAGCCAGCGCCTGAGCGCTTTCGGCCGCGCCCTCGGTCGGAACAGGACGAAGCCGCACGGACGCATGAGACTGCGCGAACGCCTGGGTCAGGGCCTGAACCACCTTGAGATCGTCGCTGTTGGACGGGCCGACCGCGATCTTCAGCACCACCGGGCGCATCGCGAAATAATAGGCACCCGTCACAGCACCGACGATCGCAAGGATCCCGGCAATGACGATGAACACGGCAGGGCGCACCTGCGAGCGCTGCGCTGGCGTGGTCTGAGGGTCTGCCAGGTCCCGTCCTCCGGTCTCTTCCATCGGCTCAGAAGCGGCGCCGGCGGCGCGGCTTCGTCTGGTTCCTATTCGCTAACGTCAATCTGTAGCAAATTTCTTGTCGGTCCGGGGTTACATCTGCGTCATGGTTACCGGAGCCCGAGTGGATGAAGGAGGGACAGGCGGGATGAGCCCCCCGGGCCGGCCGGCGTGGCAATACGCTGATCCCGATGAAGGATTCGATCGCGCCGGGGCGCGAGACGCCACCAGCGCTATCGGCTAACCTGTCCCGTAGAGTTCCGGATGCGTCAACGCGTCCGGTGATGCGTCAGGGATCGACGGGATGGAGGCTTGATATGACGGAACGGTTATCGGTCGAGGCCCGCGCCAGCGCCTTGCGGGAGCTTTCGGGCTGGTCGGAACTGGACGGCCGTGAGGCCATCACGCGCATCTTTACGTTCAGCGACTTCAACGAGGCGTTCGGCTTCATGACCCGGGTTGCCCTGGCGGCCGAGAAGCGCGACCATCATCCGGAATGGCGCAACGTCTATCGCACGGTCGAAATCGTGCTGACGACGCATGACGCCGGCGGCGTGACGCTGCGCGATATCGAGCTGGCCGGGGCGATCGATGCGATCGCGGCGGCCGCCTGAGAATCCACGCCCACCCACGCGTCTTGCAGCAGCAGGCGCAATCCCCACATCACCCGCGGAGGGCGCTAGCGGCGCCATCCGGGATGGGGAGAGCAGACATGGCGTCCGATACGACCGACTATAGCGTTGGCTTCGAGCCGGCCGACCGGCTGGCGCGGGACCGCGACAGCATTCGCCGCCGCTTCTGGATCAAGTTCAAGCGGGTCATGGCCAAGCTGCCCTTCGCCGAGGATCTGCTCGCCGCCTATTACTGCGCCTTCGACAAGGAAACGCCGCGACACGTGCAGGTCGCCCTGCTCGGCGCCATCGCCTATTTCATCCTGCCATTCGACTTCGTGCCCGACGTGATGCCGGTTCTCGGCTTCACCGACGACGCCGCAGTGCTCGCCACCGCCATCCGCATGGTGGCCTCGCATATCACGCCGGATCATCACGCGGCGGCGCGGGCGGTGCTTGCGCGCGGTCTCGATCCGAAGACGGACGTCGAGGACGCCGGCTGAATCCAGCTGCAACGCGCCACCGTCGAACGGCAGACAAACAAAAAGCCCCGCGGTGACGCGGGGCTTTTCTCTTGGGTCTACTCTCTTGGGTCTGCCGGGAGCAGCTCCACGATATGGTTCAGCGCTGGGGACGCGCCTGCGCGCGGGCGTTGCCGTTCTTGTCGGCCTCCCAGGCCTGATATTGCTTGAACAGGGCTTCCCGCTCGGCCTCGTTCTGCAGGCCCTTGCCGGCGTTGCTCTGCTTCAGGAAGTCGTCGAACCGATCACGTTGCGCCCCTTCCATCGCGTGGCTCTCGAGCCATTTGCTCGCGGAAGGCAACCGCTGCCAGCCGGCCAGCGGCGCCGACAGAGAGACTTCCTTCCACTTCGGATGGAAGGGCGGGTTCTGGAACGCCGGGAACTTGGTGAAGAAGGCGTCGACGAAGGTCGCGAGCTTGCGATAGCGGTCGGTGTTCGGCGCCCAGTTGTAGGCCGCGAGCACGGCCGGAACCGCGATCGTGTCGACCTTCTCGCCCTCGGCGATCAGGTTCGGATAGTCCTTCGCCGTCAATGTTGCCGGCAGATAGTCGGTCTGCAGCGGACGGTCGTAGTCGACGTTGACGAGATGGAAGCGGCCGTCATTCACGAAGGTCGAGACCGACTTGTAGGGTTTGCCGCCGACGACGATCACCGCGTCGAGCTCACCCCGCTTCAGCTTCTCCATCGCGATGCGCTGCTCGATGTAGAGGAAATTCGCGCGCAGCCCGAGACGTTCGAACACGGTGAGCGCGGTCACGAAGGTGCCGCCATTCGGCAGATCGACGCTGACCCGGCGGCCTTCGAGGTCGCGCAGATTACGTACCGCGCGCGGCGCGATCACCTGCATCTCCTCGTTGTACAGCTTGGTGACGTATGTGAACTGCTTCTTGATGTCCTTGGCGAACCCCTTGCGCTCCAGATAGTCGAGTGTGTCGGCGCGGACGACGCCGAGATCGACGCCCTGCAGGAACAGGATGTCGGCCACGCTCTGCACCGAGCCACGACCGACGATCGGCAGCACGCGCAGATTGGTTCCGTCGTCCAGCAGCGAGGCCAGATCGGCGCCGAACTGCACATAGGTGCCGCCGATGGTGCCGGTGATCAGCGTCACGGTGTTGGCGTTGAGCGCCTGCTTGGTCTGCACCGAGCCGAACTGGAAGATCGCCTTCAGGCTGTCGCTGACCTTGGCCGGATCAAATTCGCTTTCTTCCGCGTGGGCAGAAAATCCGCACGCTATCATCATTGCGGCGATGGCCGCTCCAACTAGACGTCGCATGTGTCCCCCTCGAGCAAGGCTGTCACATGATTGCGTTGCCGCAACGCGCGCAACGCCAAGTCTCAATCGGCGTTGCCGAGAACGGCTCGATGATCATGCGTAAAACAAAAAAATGAAACGCGCCGGCAAGACTGCCGTCGCGTGGGTTCAGTTCTGCAACTGGTCGAGCCTGCGCTGCGCTTCGGGCGAACCGAGCTGGGCGGCCCGGCGATACCAATTGCGCGCCGCAGCCGGATCGGCATTGATGTTGCGGATGTCCTTTGTTCCCAACACGTGGGGATCATAGGTCTGCGCCAGCATCAGCGCCGCAGCCGGCTCCTGCGCCTCGGCAGCGCGCTCGAGAAGAAGGCGTGCGGAGGGAATGTCGCCGGCGGCGAGCAGGCCCTTGGCGCGTTTCATAATGCCGGCGAGCTCATCGGGATCGAGCCGGCGTGCCTGTGCCGGCGGCGGGGCCGCCGTCACAGCGCCCAAGCCTGGCGCCACGATTGCCGCCCCAGCCCCCGGAGAGTTGATGGAAGCCGGCGCCATCGCCGACGGTGCGGCCGGAGCCGTCGCCGCGCTGGGTGCCGGGGCCGGAGCCGGCGTGGCGCGGTTCTGAAGGGCCGTCTGATAGGCGTTGGCGATGTCGTCCCGGGTCGGAGCGACGGCGGCGGTCTGCACCGGCGTCGCCGCAGCCGGCGGCTCCGGCGGCAGCCGCGCCGGCTCGTTCAGCTGCATGTCGCGCGCCGTCAGCTGTGTGCCGCTCGGCTGCGGTGGTGCCGTCGGGTCCGGCGTGGCGCCAATGATCGAAGCCTTGGCACTGGCGATCAGGTCGCGCGTCGCATCCGAGGTCACGAGGGCGAACAGCACCGCAACGCCCGCTGCGGCCACAACTGCGAGAAGGATGCGTGACGAGACCGACGTGCGGCGCGCCCGCGCCGGCCACTGATCTTCGAAATGCGTGCTGTCGATCTCGTGGCCGCTCTCGTATTCGGAGAGGAACATCGGCATCGATTCATCGGCCGGATATTGGTCCTGGGCAGACCTTTGGTCCTGGGCAGACCTCCCGAACCGATAGTGCGATGGCCGTTCCTGCGGAGGATCGCCGGGGAAAGGGCTAAATTCGGGACTAGTTGAATTTCTGTCGGTAAACCGCCCGCGCGTCCGCTCAGCCATGGCCTTCATTCCCCATCTCACTTCACGCAACATACTTTCGGTCCCGCGCCCGTCAGAAGCCCGAGACCCGTCGCGAATGCTGGAGGCACCCCACTGCCGACAACTAATTGACTAATTGAATCCGACTAAAAGTGGACGAGACCCGGCATGATTCTGGAAATATTTTGATCTCATTGTGACGACGCACGTGCGAATTCGCACCGCGGAAAATCCAGAAACGTTGAGATAACAACGACTAACATCGCAAATTAACCCTGCCACAATCCGCTTTGGTTGCGTTAACCAAAACACGCTCGTTTTCGGATTTTCGGCTTCAGGTTGCGGTTCCAGCGAGCTGGGCGCGCTGGAACCGGCCCGTGTGCGCCGGTTGCACCCCCATACAATGCCACCACGTTGACGCATTCGAGCCCGGGCGATCCTGGCGGGACGACCGCTCAGGGGATGACCGGGCTCGGTGGATCCCATGAGATGAATGGAAAGCGAAGCGTCAGGGATGCAGGATCACCTTGCCCATCGCCTGACGGCCGGCGAGCACCTTCAATGCGTCGGCGGTCTGCGCAAGCGGGAAGGTGCGGTCGACATGCGACGACAGCTTGCCTTCCGCGGTCCACTGCACGAGCTTTTCGAGATTGGCGCGATTCTTTGCCGGGTTCAGACGGGTCCACGCCCCCCAGAACACGCCGCGGATATCGCAGCCCTTCAATAGCGCGAGGTTGAGCGGCATTTTCGGGATGTCGCCGGCGGCAAAGCCGATCACCAGGAAGCGGCCTTCCCAGGCAATCGAGCGCAGCGCCGCCTCGGCGTAAGTACCGCCCACGGGATCGAAGATGATGTCGGCCCCCTTGCCGTCGGTCAGCCGGCGCAGACCTTCCTTCAGATCTTCCTTCGCGTAGTTCAAGGTCAGCGTCGCGCCGTGCTGCCTGGCGAATGCGAGCTTCTCGTCGGAGGACGCGCAGGCGATGACCTTCAGCCCCATCAGATTGCCGAGCTCGCAGGCGGCAAGACCGGTGCCGCCGGCGGCTCCGAGCACGGCCAGCGTCTCACCCGGCTTCGGGCTGGCGCGGTCCTCCAGCGCATGCAGCGCCGTGCCGTAGATGATGATGATGCCGGCGGCCCGATCGAAATCGAGATTATCGGGGATCTTGACGATGGCGGCGGCGGGGAGCGCGATCTTCTGGCGGGCGCCGTTATATCCGCAGGACGCAACCACGCGATCACCGACCTTCAGATCGGTGACACCGTCGCCGACGCTCTCGATCACGCCGGCGACCTCCGCCCCCGGCGAGAACGGGAACGGCGGCTTGATCTGGTACTTGCCCTGGATCATCAGGATGTCGAAGAAGTTGAGCGCCGCAGCCTTGACCGCAATCACAGCTTCGCCGGCACCGGCCACCGGATCGGGAACGTCGGTGAAGACGAGATCGTCGGGCTGGCAGAATTGCGAGCAGAGAACGGCTTTCATGGGCGCTCCTTGTTGGTTGCTGCCGGATCGGGCCCGGCTTTGGCAACGTCATGCCGGATTTGCAGCTGCGCCACAATCGCCAAGAGATGACGCCGGGAGGCGACGGGAAGCCGGACCTCGTCAGCAATGCCGCTCGCGGTCATGCGTGGCCGGCGGGTTCGCACGCTTTGCAAGCTGTGGGTTTAGCCGCTATCCATCGCCGCAGCGGGGCGGCGATTCCAGGCCATTTTCCAGTCACAATATTGGTGGAACGAAGTCGCGGGGAACATAACGTACATGTTGTTTGGGCGATTATTGACAGCGCTGGCGAGCGGCGTGCTGCTGGTCGGAGTTCCGGGGTTGGCGGCGGCGCAAAGTGCCGCGCCGAAGGCGTCGAAGGCTGCGCCTGCGCCACAGCCGAAAGCGGCGCCAAAGCCCGACGCGAAACCGGCGGTCCCGAGCATCGGCGGCGCGGAACCCACGCTGATCGGCCAGTTCGGCGGGTGGGGGGCGTACACCGCGATGCCCGCCGGCAAGAAGGTCTGCTTCGCGCTGGCCAAGCCGACCTCCTCGAAGACCAATCCGCCGAACCGCCCACGCGACCCGGCCTATGCCTTCGTGTCGACCCGTCCTTCCGAGAAAGTGTTCAACGAGGTCTCGATCATGATCGGTTACGCGATCAAGCCGGGCCTCGAGGCGGCATTGGACGTCGGCGGCGCGTCGTACGCGATGTATACCCAGGGCGACGGGCTGTGGATCAAGAACGCGGCCGAGGAGGAGCGCATGGTCGACGCCATGCGCAAGGCGCCGGAGGCCACGGTCAAGGGCGTCTCCGCCAAGGGCACCGAGACCACGGACGTGTTCTCGCTGAAGGGGCTGGCCCAGGCGCTCGACCGCATCGCCCAGGAGTGCCGGCGTTAGCGCTGGACGCCCGGCGCCGAGGCCGCCCTTGCGCGTACGGGTCGCATTTGCCGGCCGGATCGTTATATAAGCCAGCTGAAAGCCTTCGGCCGCTGCGGCCGGGCAGCATTTTGGGCCCCTCGACATGCCACCGACCGCCGGGCTGCGCGAACCCTCCGCGCCCCTCGAAAAGATCCCGCTCGAAACCTACGTGCCGCCGGCGAAACCCTCGCTGATCGGCCTGTCGCGCGCGGAGCTGGCGGCGAAGCTCGGCGAGATCGGCGTACCTGCGCACCAGCAGAAGATGCGCGTGCAGCAGCTCTGGCATTGGATCTATTTCCGCGGCGCCCGCACGTTCGACGAGATGACGTCGGTGTCGAAGGACACACGCACCGCCCTGGCCGAGCACGTCACGGTCGACCGTCCCGAAGTCGTGGCCGAGCAGATCTCCAACGACGGCACCCGCAAATGGCTGCTGCGGCTGCCGAGCGGCGACGATCTGCAGAAGGCGCACGAGGTCGAATGCGTCTACATCCCCGAGACCGACCGCGGCACCTTGTGCGTCTCCTCGCAGGTCGGCTGTACGCTCAATTGCTCGTTCTGCCACACCGGCACGCAGCGGCTGGTGCGCAACCTCACCGCCGGCGAGATCGCAGGCCAGGTGATGGTGGCGCGCGACCGTCTCAATGACTGGGCCGACCGCGAGACGCCGCTCGGCAACCGGCTGATCACCAATGTCGTGATGATGGGCATGGGCGAGCCGCTCTACAATTTCGATGCGGTGCGCGACGCGCTGCTCGTCGTCTCGGACAATGAAGGCATCGGCATCTCCCGCCGCCGCATTACGCTGTCCACCTCCGGCGTCGTGCCGAACATCAAGCGGGCCGGCGAGGAGATCGGCGTGATGCTGGCGATCTCGCTGCATGCGGTGCGCGACGAGCTGCGCAACGAGCTGGTGCCGCTCAACCGCAAATATCCGATCGCCGAATTGCTGCAGGCCTGCCGCGACTATCCCGGCGCGTCCAACGCGCGCCGCATCACCTTCGAATATGTGATGCTGAAGGGCGTCAACGATTCGCTCGATGACGCCCGGCTGCTGGTCAAGCTGCTCAAGGGCATTCCGGCCAAGATCAACCTGATCCCGTTCAATCCGTGGCCCGGTTCGGCTTACGAATGCTCGGACTGGGAGCAGATCGAGAAGTTCTCCGAATACGTCTTCAACGCCGGCTATTCCTCGCCGGTGCGCACGCCGCGCGGTCGCGACATTCTCGCCGCCTGCGGCCAGCTGAAGTCGGAGACCGAGAAGCTGTCGGCCCGCGAGCGCCAGGCGCTGCGCGCGATGGCGATGACGGATTGATGCCGATGTCGACCAACATGCTCCGTCATGGCGAGCGAAGCGAAGCAATCCAGAGCTGACCCTTGGCACTGGATTGCTTCGTCGCTAACGCTCCTCGCGATGACGATGAGGAGATATCTTCGCCATGGCGCTGATCGGCCGGCTGATCGTGATCGTATTCGCGTTTCTCGCCGCGTGCTTCGTGGCGGGGCTGATCGTCGTGACCGCGATCCTGTTCCCGGAATTCTCCGATCTCGGCAACGGCCCGATCGACCAGGGCGCTTTCGACGTGATCATCGGCTTCGGCTTCATCTTCGTCTCGGGTTTCGCGCTGATCCCGGCGCTCCTGATCGCTGTTATCACCGAGGCATTCTCGATTCGCAGCGTGCTCGCCTATGCGATCGGCGGCGGCGTGGTCGGCGCGGCCTGCTATCTCGGGCTGGTCCCGTTCGATCCCGAGACGTTCCGCTTCGAAGGCATCGTGCGCCGCCATCTGGAGATCCTGACCGGCGCCGGCATCGTCGGCGGGCTCGTCTATTGGCTCGTTGCCGGACGCAATGCCGGACGCTGGCGCGAGCCGTCCTCCCGGCTGCCACCCCCTCCGCCGCTGCCATCGGGGTCACCGCGGTGAGCCGCCGGCCTTTCCATCGCCACGCGCTTTCGCTAAACCGCGCGCCATGAATCGGACCGGCCTCTTCATCGCATTGTCGCTCGCGCTCGTCATCGGCGTGCTGTTCGGCGTCTATCCCGAGCTCGACCTGAAGCTGGCCGCGTTGTTCTACGATTCCCATACGCACAGCTTTCCCCTGAAGCTCGACGGCTACGCCGCTTTCGCGCGCGACGCCGCGATGTGGATTGCCTGGGGCATTGCCCTGCCGCCGATCGTCGCGCTGGTGGTGAAGTTCATCCGTCCCGACCGGCCGCTCCTGATCTCCGGCCGCACGATCGCTTTCCTGCTGCTGACGCTGTCACTCTCGGCCGGCGTGCTCACCAACTTCACCTTCAAATCCTATTGGGGCCGGCCGCGCCCGGTCGTCGTGACCGAGTTCGGCGGTGACCTGCCGTTCGTGCCGTGGTGGGATCCGCGCGGCGGCTGCGGCCGCAACTGCTCGTTCTTCTCCGGCGAGGGCGCCACGGCGTTCTGGACGCTGGCGCCGGCGGCGCTGACGCCGCCCGTCATACGGCCCTTCGCCTATGCCGCCGCAACGCTGTTCGGGCTCGCCACCTCGGTGCTGCGCATGGCGTTCGGCGGCCATTTCTTCACCGACGTCGCCGCCGCCGGCCTCGTCACCTTCATCGTGATCTGGCTCGCGCATGGCTACATCTATCGCTGGCCGTCCACGCGGCTGACAGATGCTGGCATCGATGCGGGACTGACCCGCATCGCGTGGCCCGGCTACCGCTTCCTGCGCCGCCGGTTTCGTCCCCGGCGGCGCGCGGCAGATACCGGCTCTGCGGCCTGAGCGCGGCCGCGGCGCCATTAATCGCGTGCCGAAGCCGGCCAAATCTGTTATTCGCGCCCGAATTTCGTAATCGTACCGCCATGACCACCGGTTGGATTCTCCATGACCACGATCCTGAAAAGCCTGCCCAAGGGCGAGAAAGTCGGCATCGCCTTCTCCGGCGGCCTCGACACCAGCGCCGCGCTGCTCTGGATGAAGCAGAAGGGCGCGCGCTGCTTCGCCTACACCGCCAATCTCGGGCAGCCGGACGAGTCCGACTATGACGAGATCCCGCGCAAGGCGCTGAGCTTCGGGGCTGAGAAGGCCCGCCTGGTCGACTGCCGCAATCAGCTGGTGCACGAGGGCATCGCCGCGATCCAGTCCGGCGCCTTCCACATCTCGACCGGCGGCATCACCTATTTCAACACCACGCCGCTCGGCCGCGCCGTGACCGGGACGATGCTCGTCGCCGCGATGAAGGAGGACGGCGTCAACATCTGGGGCGACGGCTCGACCTACAAGGGCAACGACATCGAGCGGTTCTACCGCTACGGCCTGCTCACCAATCCGGGCCTGAAGATCTACAAGCCGTGGCTCGATCAGCAGTTCATCGACGAGCTCGGCGGCCGCGCCGAGATGTCGGCATTCCTGACCGCCAACGGCTACGACTACAAGATGAGCGCCGAAAAGGCGTATTCGACCGACAGCAACCTGCTCGGCGCCACGCACGAGGCGAAGGATCTCGAGAACCTCGACAGCGGCATCCGCATCGTCAACCCCATCATGGGCGTGCCGTTCTGGCGCGAGGATTGTGCGGTCAAGGCCGAGACCGTCGTCGTCCGCTTCGAGGAGGGCCAGCCGGTCGCGCTGAACGGCCAGACCTTCACCGATCCGGTGGCGCTGTTCCTGGAAGCCAATGCGATCGGCGGCCGCCACGGCCTCGGCATGAGCGACCAGATCGAGAACCGCATCATCGAGGCCAAGAGCCGCGGCATCTACGAGGCGCCGGGCATGGCGCTGCTGCACATCGCCTATGAGCGCCTCGTCACCGGCATCCACAACGAGGATACGATCGAGCAGTACCGCATCAGCGGCATGCGCCTGGGACGGCTGCTGTACCAGGGACGCTGGTTCGATTCGCAGGCTCTGATGCTGCGCGAGACCGCGCAGCGCTGGGTGGCCCGCGCGGTGACCGGCGAGGTCACGCTTGAGCTGCGCCGCGGCAACGACTACTCGCTCCTCAACACCGAGAGCCCGAACCTGACCTACCAGCCGGAGCGGCTGAGCATGGAGAAGGTCGAGGATGCCGCCTTCACCCCGGCCGACCGCATCGGCCAGCTGACGATGCGCAACCTCGACATCGCCGACACCCGTACCAAGCTGAAGCTCTATTCGGACACCGGGCTGCTGTCGGGTTCGGACGGCGCGCAGATCTTCCAGCTCGGTCACGACAAGGACTGAGTTCGGAGCTGCTTTCTCCGCTGTCATCGTCCGCGAAAGCGGACGATCCAGTATTGCAGAGACGGCCGTTGTTGATCGAGAGAGCCGGCGCACTGGATGCCCGCCTTCGCGGAGCATGACGGTCGTGGTTGTTGATCCACATTGCCTTCTTGCAAACTCTGACCGTCGGATCACACCAACAACAAAAATGGCCGGGATCGCTCCCGGCCATTTTCATTTTGCTATCAGCGTCAGCGCGGCGGCGCGGTGCCGGGAGGCGGCGGCGGTAGCGCGGCCTGGCCGCCATTGAGCAGCGGCGTGATGCGGCGGACCGTGACGCGCCGGTTGATGCGGCTCGGTCCCTGCGTCTGCTCCTTCAGGTACTGCGCGCCGTAACCCTGCGACGTCAGGTTCTCGGCGGGCACGCCGAACTGCTGCGTGAGCAAGGTGGCGGCCGACTCGGCGCGGCGATCCGACAGCGACAGATTGTCGGTCTCATTGCCGACCGCGTCGGTATGGCCTTCGATCAGGAAGACCTCACGCGGGTTGCGCTGGATCGCCTGATTGAGGCCGTCGGCGATGACCTGCAGCTTCGCCGCCTGGTCCGGCCCGATCTCCCACGATCCGGTCTCGAAGGTGATGGTGTTGAGATCGATCGACGGCATCAGCTGGCGCACCGATGGCGAGTAGCGGACTTCGTCGAGCGAGTAGCGGCGCTGGACGCGCTCCACTGGCGGCGCGATCAGCGTGTCGTAGATGACGTCCGGCGGCGCCTCCTCGGCGTCGACGATGTAGCGATTATAGGGGATACGGATCTCCGGCGGCGGCAGGTCGACGTAGAAGCCGCCGACCGCAGACGGATCGCGGTAGGCGTTGTCGATGATGATGAACTCGCGGCCACCGGCCTCACGGCGGATACGGCGCATCAGCCGGCCGTCGGGCGCGGTCACCGTGATGATCTCGCTGCCGTCGGGACGAATGACGACCGTGCGGGTCTCACCACCCCCCATCTGCTGGACACGGATATCGCGCGCGCCATAGCGGAAGCGCTCGAGCTCATCGTGGCGCACGAATTCCTGCCCGCCCGGATCACGCACGATAACGCGGCCCGGTTCGTAGATCACGGTGCGGCCGCCTTCCTGGACCTCACGACGCTGGCCACGGAAATCCTCCATCCGCTGCGGTCCCTGCAGCGCAGCGCCCGGTGCAATGGGGGTCAGCTGCTGCTGTGACGGCGGCGGCGGTGGCGGAAGCGGCGCCGTAATCTGCGGCGGCGGCCGGTTGGACATGGCCGGCGGTCCGCCGGGCTGCGGTCCACCCTGTGGCGCGCCAGGGCCAGCCCCCGGTCCGGCGGCGGCGCCCGGTCCAGCTCCTGGCGGAGGTGCGCCTGGGCCGCCCGGAGGCGTGCCCGGACGTCCGCCAGGCGGCGGATTGCCGGCAACCGGCGGCGTGCCCTGCGGAGGGGTCTGGGCCGCTGGGGGCGCCAGGGGCGTGCCCGGTGCAGGCGCTATGGTGCCAGATGGCGGAGTCGGGGCGCCGCGCGGCGGGAGTCCGCCCTGCGGAGCACCGGGCGGCGGGCCGCCGGCACCCGGTCGACCAGCCGGCGGCTGTCCTGCAGCCGGCGGCGACGCCGGTGATGGCTGCGGAGAGGGTCCGGCGGCAGGGGGCGGCGAATGCGGTGGCGTCGTCGCAGCCGGAGGCGGCGGCAATCCGGGCCGTGCGCCCGGTCCGGCACCCGGCGCCGGCGGCGTGGGCGCAGCCACAGGCGGCGGCACCGGCGGCGTCGGACGCGCGGGCGCTGGAGGTGGCGCCGGCGTGGCGGCAGCTGGCGGGGCCGGCGTCGGTCGCACCGGCTCGCGCGGCACCACCGGCGGCGGTGCCGGCGAATGCACGGGTGGCGCCGCGACCGGCGGCGGCGGCGGCGGTGCGGGACGTGATGGCGGAGGCGCCGGAGGCTCTGCGCGCGGGGCCGGCGCCGCCGGACGCGGCGGCTCGGCGCGCGGAGGAGGCGGCGGAGGCGGTGCCGGAGCAGGACGCGGCGCGGCAGCCGGCGGCGGAGCCGGAGGTGGGGGCGGCGCCGGGCGCGGTGCGGCGGCCGGCGGTGGAGCAGGAGGCGGGGCTGGATGAGGCGGCGCAGCTGGCGGGGCGGCCGGCGGCGGCGCTCCGGGACGCGGCGGCTGACCTGGTGGCTGGCCATGCGGCGGCTGCTTGGGCCGTCCGTCCGGACCGACCTCGCCGCCCGGCCCTCCGGGACCTTGGGCCACGATCATGGGCGCGCTCTGCGCGTAGGATCCGGAGCTCGTCAGTTGCATCGCCGACAGCGCTGTCGTTGCAAGCAGCAGAACGCGAAGTTTGCTCATGTGTGTTGGTTTCCCGGAACGATCTTTTTTAGCACGGCGTGATCAACAAGTATGCGTTAGGCCGGATTGTGGCGCAGTTCAAATCCGCCTTCGGATTTATTTCGACCCGAATCGGCCGCGAATGAGACGCCATTCATGTTTCATTCAGTCCAGCTTTTCAAAGGCTTGGTCGAACAACACGCCGTGAGGGCCGGCGCCGGGCCAGCCCCCGCGCGCCTATCATGATCGCGGTTGCATCGCGGTCAATCCGTGGCCGGATTTGGCGTGGTCGGACCGAGCGGTCCACGACCTGGTATTTCGTCGGGCGTTTGACCCGGAAGCTCACGCGGAGGCGTTGGCATATCGGGCTCACGAACCGGCGGCGGCACCTCCGGGCTGGGGTTGCCGACCGGATCCTCCATGGGTGGCTCGACGGGATGCCCGGGTGTCGCTGGCGGAATCTCGGGCGGCTCGATTGGCATCACATCGCGACCTTTCGATTGTCGCCCACATCCGGGCGACGTCCGGTGACGGCGGCCGCGGCCATCTTGACGTAGCTGACGACCGTGCCGGGCGAATCCCAGAACTCGGCGTCATCGGGCGTGATCCTGAGCAGGCGGATGTTCGGATCCTCGGCGCTGTCCCACCACGCCTTGGCCGGCATCGAGAACAGTTCGCGGATCTTGCCACGATCGTTGGAGATCGCCGCGGTGCCGGTCAGCGAGACGTATTTCTGGCTGCCGGCGTCCGCAAATGACAGATTGACTTGGGGATTGCGCGCGATCTCCTCATCCTTGTGATGGCGCGCATCGGTCAGGAAATAGATCACGTTCTCGTCGCGCGCGAGACAGGCGCTCATCGGCCGTGCCCGCAGCTTGCTGCCGTCGCGGGTGACCAGCATGGCAAAGCCGATTGTCTTCATCAGGTCCCAGACGCGATCCTGATCGCGCCGCTCGTCACTGCTCATGATCCACTCCCTGGCTGTCAGGGAACGGTAACGCCGCGCTTCGGGCTGATGTTCCGCGTCAGAGGCCGGAAACGCGATGGACGCAGGAAACGCCTTCAGCCGCGCAGCAACAACGTATTGCTGCGCGTGCGCCCGCTTTCCCGGTAGCCACGGCCGATCATGTCCGCGAGACAGTCCTGCTGCCATTCGTCGCGCGACAGATGCTCGATGACGACGGCGCGCGGCCACAGCGTCGCCGGCGCGTCGCGGAAGAAGCAGGTCAGCACGCGGTCCTCGAACCCCTCGACATCGATCTTCAGCGCGTCGACCTTGGTCGCTCCGGCCTGTTCGAGAATCGCCTCGAGCCGCAGCGACGGCACCTTGAAGGCCTCTGCGCCCGCTGTTCCGGTCACGATGTGGCTGGCGCCGAGATTGTCGCCATCGGTTTCGATCATCACCTCGCCGTCGGTCTCGCCGGCCGCAGCGGCGACCAGCCTGACATGGGCAAGCGCGGACGCATCACGGTTGAAGCGGAGCCGCGCATGCGTGACCGGGTGCGGCTCGACCGCAATCACCAGACCGTTCGGACCGACGTGACGCGCCAGCGGCAAGGCGAACGTCCCGACATTGGCGCCGACATCGACGACCACACCGCCTTCAGACGTATGCCGGCGTAGGAAATCCAACTCCTCGCGATTGTAGTCGGGATTGAACAGCGCCCCACGCTCGGTCGCGCTGACCTGATGATGGAAGCGGAAACTGGCACCCTGATAGTCGACGTCGAGCGGCCCGGCCCTGAGCATGTTGACGACCCGCGTCAACATCGGCCGGAACGCACCACGCTTCAGCCCGGATCCGTGCGCCAGCCGGATGACCAGCGCCTGCGCTGCATTGGGAGCGAAGGCACCGAAGGGGGGCGGGGAGGGATCGTTGTCGGGCGTCAAGGTCGCATCCTGAACTGAGGGCTGGGTGTGATAACCGGTTTTGCGGAGGACGCCAATGCAGGCGACGTGGCCGCATTGTGGTCTCACCGGGACGACGCCGCGACAGCCCCCGCCGCTGGCCGCAACGGCTCGCCAGGCCGTCAGACCTGCTTGCGCTGGCGCAGGAAACGGCCAAGCAGGCGCCGCTTTCCCTTGCGCGGAATGAGATCGATGTCGCTCACCAATTTGGCGCCGCCCTTGCGCCGCTCGAGCACGATCTTGCGGCTGTGAAACGCCTCGAGCTCGGCCCGATGGGCGACGCTGACGATGGTCGCCTTCGGGAGCTCGCTGGTGACCATCTCCATCATTTCATCCTGGCTCTTCTCGTCGAGGGCCGACGTCGCCTCGTCGAGCACGACGATGTCAGGGGCGTGCAGCAACAGCCGCGCGAAGGCGAGGCGCTGCTTCTCGCCGCCCGACAAGGTCTGGTCCCACGGCGCCTCCTCCTCGATCCGGTCCTGGAGGTGATCGAGCCCGACCTTGTGCAGGGCTTCCCCGACCCGCTCCACATTCCAGTCCTCAGCGGCGCCAGGATAGGCCACGGCGCGGCGCAGGCTTCCCGACGGCACGTAGGGCCGCTGCGGCAGCATGAACAGCCGGCGGTCGGGATGGAAGTTGATGCTGCCGCCGCCCCACGGCCAGAGCCCCGCGATCGCGCGCACCAGCGTGCTCTTGCCGGTGCCGGATTCGCCAGCCACCAGCAGGCGCTCGCCGGGATCGACCACGACCTCGGTCTCGCCGACCACGGCGGTGCCGTCGTCGAGCGTGACCGACAGATCGTTCAGGCTGAGCATCGCCTCACCCGTGGTCTCGCCGCGCTTGATGCGGCCGAAACCATCACCGCGCTCGGCGCGCTCGAGCGCATCGAGCGACATCATCAGCGATGCAATGCGGCGGGCGCAGGCGTTCCAGTCGGCCAGGCGCGGATAGTTGTCGACGAGCCAGCCGAACGCGGTCTGCACGATCGTGAACGCGCTCGCGGCCTGCATCACCTGGCCGAGCGTCATGCTGCCGTCGAGAAATTTTGGCGCGCACAACAGCAGCGGCACGACCGGGGCGATCAGGCTCGAGCCCTGCGACACCAGCGTGGTGCGCATGTGCTGGCCGGCCAGCCGCGCCCATTGCTGCAGCACGCTGCCGAAGGTCCTGTCGATGCCGGCGCGCTCCTCGGTCTCGCCGCCGAGCAGCGCGATGCTTTCGCCATTCTCCCGCACGCGCGTCAGTGTGTAACGGAATTCGGCTTCCGCCTGGTTCTTGTCCTCCGAGATCTGCACGAAGCGGCGGCCGATCACCATGATCGAACCCGAGGCGATGGCGGCGTAGACGATCGCCGCGATCACGAGGAAGCCGGGAATCGTGACCTCGGTTGCGCCCAGATGAACCGTGAGCGCGCCGCCGATGGTCCAGAGCACGACGATGAAGGTCACAGCCGAGAGCAGCGCCGAGGTCACACCGGCCACGAAGTCGACCGGCGAGTCGGTTGCGATCCGCAGATCCTCGGCGATCCGGTATTCCGGGTTCTTGTGATCGCCGCTGACGAGGTTGAGCTGATAGTAGCGACCGCTGCTCAGCCAGCGCGTGATCACGCTGTTGGTGAGCCAGGCGCGCCAGCGCCGCTGGATTGCCATCCGCGCATAGACCTGCGCGACACCGAGGATGACGCTGCCGATCGCCAGCGGGAAGAAGATCGCGGTGAGATGAAAGACGGTTGCCGCATCGCGCTTCTCGATCGCATCGAAGATCGATCGATTCCAGACATTGATGCCGTATTGAAACGCGACGGTCGCGACGATCAGCAACAGCAGGCTGATCGTGAGCGGCCACGCCAGCCGGTCGCCGATCTTGCCCCAATAGCCGCGCGCGCTGATCCAAAAACGTGTCAGCAGATAGCGTTTGCGCAGTTGCTCGGCCTCTTCCGGCGAGAGCTCGGGATCAGGCTCGACCAGCTCGGGCGGGGGCGGCTCGACGTGGTCGCCATTCTCGGCGGCGATCTCGATGATCGGCGCCTGCTCGGGCTGCTGCGCAGCCCGCCGCGCGATGTCCTGGACCTGTCCCATGGCGCGATAACAGCAACAAAAGCAGATGGTTCCCGGCCGGGTTCCACTGCATCCCGGGAGGTGTCAATGCACCTCGGAGCCATGCACCACCGATGGTGCGCGGTAGAGCGGGACGGGCACGACCCTGCGCAGGACGCGGGACAATTCCTCGATCGAATAGGGCTTGCGCAACAGCTCGAAGCCGTGCGTGCCCTGTTGCGCCAGCACGTGGCTGTAGCCGCTGGCCAGCACCACCGGCACGTTGAGCTCGAGCCGGCGGATCTCCTCGGCGAATTCGAGCCCTGTCATGCCGGGCATGACGACGTCGGTGAACACGACGTCGAAGCGGGTCATGCCGCTGATCAATTCCTCGAGCGCGTCGTTGGCATTGTCCACCAGCGTGGTGCGATAGCCGAGCTCGGCCAGGGCCTCGGTGGCCGAGCGGCCGACAGCGATGTTGTCCTCGACCACCAGCACCGACATGCCGTCGCCGCCGATCGGGACGGACGGCTGGGGATCGGCGTGGGTCTGCCCGCTCACGCCCGCGATACGCGGCAAATACAGCGTGAAGGTCGCGCCGCGTCCGGGTTCGCTGAGCACGCCGATCTCGCCGCCGGACTGCTTGGCGAAGCCGAACACCTGGGACAGGCCAAGACCGGTGCCCTGCCCGATCGTCTTGGTGGTGAAGAACGGCTCGAAGATCCGGCCGACCTGCTCCGGCGGAATGCCGACGCCGGTGTCGCGGACCGCGACGGCGACGTAGCCGAGCGGCGGACGATCATGCGGCGCGACGGGAGTCGGCAGCTCGGCCACGGGTGCAACAGCGATGTTGAGGAGTCCCTGGCCGGCCATGGCGTCCCGGGCGTTGACGGCCATGTTGATCAGGGCCGTCTCGAACTGGCCGGCGTCGGCATTGACGTAGCACGGCTCGTCCGGAACCGAGGTCACGACCTCGATGCGAGAGCCGACCAGGGTCCTGGTCATGTCGCGCAAGGTGGCGACGCTGCGGCCGATGTCGAACACCTCCGGCTTCAGCGCCTGGCGCCGGGCGAAGGCGAGCAGCTGCGAGGTCAGCTTGGAGGCGCGCGCGACCGTGTCGGAGATGGCGTCGATGTAGCGCTGCCGCCGCTCGTCGGGGAGGTTGGGCCGTCGCAGCAGGTCGGCCGAGGCCCGGATCACCGTGAGCAGGTTGTTGAAGTCGTGCGCGACGCCACCGGTGAGCTGGCCGAGCGCTTCCATGCGCTGGCTGTGCTTGAGGGCGTCCTCGGCTTCCAGTCGGCGCGCGGCCTCGACGTAGAGGTGCTCGGTGCGCCGCCTGGCCAGGGCTAGGAAGATGATCAGCAGAACCGTGGCGGGGACGCCGAAGATCAGATGCCGGCTGATCGTGGACAGCCAACGGTTGCGGATGGTCGCCGTCTCGAGCCCGGTGGAAACATAGATTGGATAGCCGGAGAGCCGCTGGTAGCCGACACGCCGCTCGACCCCATCGACGGGCGAGGTCTCCGTGACCAGCTGCTCGGTATCGGCGGCACCCGCCGGGATGTCGCCCGGCGTCGAAGCGGTGCCTCCTTGAACAGCGGCGGGGAAACGCGCCAGGATCAGGCCGTCGAAGCGGCGCAGCGCGAAGTAGCTGCCCGGCGCACGGCCGATGCGGGCATAGAAGTGCTCGAAATAGTCGGGAAGAATCGAGGCCTGAATGATGCCCGTGAAGCTGCCGTCGTCGCTCTGGCGCCGGCGGCTGATGCCGAAGAAGGCCGCACCTTGATAGGGCGAGCGCGGCGTCAGCGGCGCGCCGATGAAGGTGCCGATGCTGTCCTTGACGTGGGCGCTGAAATAGTCGCGGTCGGCGAAGGTCATGTCCGGCGCCGGATAGATCATGCTGTTGACGAGCGGCCGGCCATTGGCGTCGAACACCCAGGCCGACTTCATCTGCGGCAGCGAGTCCGCCAGCTGGCGAAGCCGCGCATGCAGCGCCTGCCCCCGCGTCCGGATGTCGGTATCGGACAGATCGCGGACGATCTCGTCGATCTCCGACAGGCTGCGGTCGATGGTCTCGAACACCTTCAGCGCATGCTCGTGGACAACGTCCAGCGAACGGCGGATCTCGCGATCGGCTTCCTCGGAAGTCGTGCCGTAGGATACGTGAGCGGCGATCAGGAACAGCGCGACGGGAAGCGCGAGCGACGCGACCATCATCCATCGCAACATCGTCAGCGATTTGCTTTGTGCCGTCTGCACGGTCGCTCCAGCCGTTGGAACGGCGACATTACTGCAATCGGGCGGAGCTACAAAGCAGCAGCGCCCGGAACTTGTGACGGTTCCGGGCGCTGCTGGTGTGATGATAGGCTTGGAAGAGAGGCTTGGAATTCTCCGACCCGGCTAGATCTGCCGCTCGACCAGCTTCAGCTTCAGCTCAGCGATCGCCTCGGCCGGGTTCAGCCCCTTCGGGCAGGCCTTGGCGCAGTTCATGATGGTGTGGCAGCGATACAGCCGGAACGGATCCTCGAGATTGTCGAGCCGTTCGCCGGTGGCCTCGTCGCGGCTGTCCTTGACCCAGCGGTTGGCCTGCAGCAGCGCGGCCGGCCCGAGATAGCGCTCGCTGTTCCACCAGTAGCTCGGGCACGAGGTCGAGCAGCAGGCGCACAGGATGCACTCGTAGAGGCCGTCGAGCTTCTCGCGATCCTCATGGCTCTGCCGCCATTCCTTCTGCGGCGTCGCCGAGGTCGTCTTCAGCCACGGCTCGATCGAGGCATATTGCGCGTAGAAATTGGTGAGGTCGGGAACGAGATCCTTCACCACCGGCTGGTGCGGCAGCGGGTTGACCTTGACCGCGCCGTCCTTCACGTCGTGCATCGACTTGGTGCAGGCCAGCGTGTTCTGGCCGTCGATGTTCATCGCGCAGGAGCCGCACACGCCCTCGCGGCAGGAGCGGCGGAAGGTCAGCGACGGATCGATGTGGTTCTTGATCCAGATCAGGCCGTCGAGGACCATCGGACCGCAATCGTTGACGTCGACATAATAGGTGTCGACGCTCGGATTCTTGCCGTCGTCCGGATTCCAGCGATAGACCTTGAACTCGCGAACCTCGGCGGCGCTCGACGGCTTGGGCCAGGTCTTGCCGCCGGTGATCTGCGAATTCTTCGGAAGTGCGAACTCAGCCATTTCAGAGGGCCTTCTCAGTTGTCACGGACCGGGCTTAGTACACGCGCGCGATCAATAGACGCGGGCTTTGGGCGGGATGTACTGCACGTCGTTGGTCATGGTGTAGTTGTGCACCGGACGGAAATCGATCGTGGTCTTGCCGTCCTTGTTGTCGATCCACGCCAGCGTGTGCTTCATCCAGGTCTTGTCGTCGCGATCGGGGAAATCCTCGCGGGCGTGGGCGCCGCGGCTCTCGGTGCGGTTCCCCGCCGAGTCCATCGTCACCACCGCCTGCGCGATCAGGTTGTCGAACTCCAGCGTCTCGATCAGATCCGAATTCCACACCAGCGAGCGGTCGGACACGGCGATGTCGCCGATGCCGCCATGGACCTTGTGGATCAGGTTGTGGCCTTCCTGCAGTACATCGCCGGTGCGGAACACGGCGCAGTTGGTCTGCATCACGTGCTGCATGCTCTCGCGCAGCTTCGCGGTCGGCGTGCCGCCGGAGGAGTAGCGGTAGCGATCGAGCCGGCCGAGCGCGAGGTCCGCCGAATCCTTCGGCAGGTCGGGCTGCTTGCCGTTGGGCGTCAGCTTCTCGGCCAGCCGCAGCGCGGCCGCACGGCCGAACACCACGAGGTCGATCAGCGAGTTCGAGCCGAGACGGTTGGCGCCGTGCACCGACACGCAGGCCGCCTCGCCCACCGCCATCAGGCCGGGCACGATGGCGTTGTCGTCGCCGTCCTTCTTGGTCAGCACCTCGGCGTGATAGTTGGTCGGGATGCCGCCCATGTTGTAGTGCACCGTAGGCACGATCGGGATCGGCTCGCGGGTCACGTCGACATTGGCGAAGATCTTGGCCGATTCGGAGATGCCGGGCAGCCGCTCGGCCAGCACCTTCGGATCGAGATGGTCGAGATGCAGGAAGATGTGGTCCTTCTTCTTGCCGACGCCGCGGCCCTCGCGGATCTCGATGGTCATCGCCCGCGACACGACGTCACGCGAGGCGAGGTCCTTGGCGGAGGGCGCGTAGCGCTCCATGAAGCGCTCGCCCTCGGCGTTGACGAGATAGCCGCCCTCGCCGCGCGCACCCTCGGTGACCAGACAGCCCGAGCCGTAGATGCCGGTCGGGTGGAACTGCACGAACTCCATGTCCTGCAGCGGCAGGCCGGCGCGCAGCGCCATGCCGCCGCCGTCGCCGGTGCAGGTATGCGCCGAGGTGCAGGAGGCGTAGGCGCGGCCGTAGCCGCCGGTCGCCAGGATCGTGGTCTGGGCGCGGAAGCGGTGCAAGGTGCCGTCATCGAGCTTCAGCGCAATGACGCCGCGGCAGACGCCCTGGTCGTCCATGATCAGGTCGATGGCGAAGAATTCGATGAAGAACTCCGCGGCGTGTCGCAGCGACTGGCCATACATGGTGTGCAGCATGGCATGGCCGGTGCGGTCGGCGGCGGCGCAGGTGCGCTGCGCCTGGCCCTTGCCGTAGTCCAGCGTCATGCCGCCGAACGGCCGCTGGTAGATCTTGCCATCCTCGGTGCGCGAGAACGGCACGCCCCAATGCTCGAGCTCGTAGACCGCCTCGGGCGCGTTGCGCACCATGTATTCGATCGCGTCCTGGTCGCCGAGCCAGTCCGACCCCTTGACGGTGTCGTACATGTGCCAGCGCCAGTCGTCCTGATGCATGTTGCCGAGCGAGGCGGAGATGCCGCCTTGCGCCGCTACCGTGTGCGAGCGGGTCGGGAACACCTTGGTGATGCATGCGGTGCGCAGGCCCGCTTCGCTGCAGCCGACGACGGCGCGCAGGCCGGCGCCGCCGGCGCCGACGACGACGACGTCATAGGTGTGATCCTCGATCGGATAGGCTTTTCCGTTCGTCGCGGGCGCGCCGTTCGCGCTGCCATTTGCGCCGGCCATGGCTAGACTCCAGAAGACAGTTTGATGAGGGCGTAGATCGAGGCGAGCGCCACGGTCACGGCGAAGAAGTTGTTGGCCATGATCGAGATCAGCTTCAGCGGCTCGCTGTGGACGTAGTCCTCGATCACGACCTGCATGCCGATCTTCATGTGCCAGCAGCTCGCGATCACGAACAGCAGCATGATCAAGGCGATCGGCAGCGAGCCCAGGATCTGCGCCGCGCCGGCCTGGTTGCGGCCGAGCAGCATGATCACGACGACGACGACGGGGACGATGAGAAGGGTCATCGCCACGGCCGTCAGGCGTTGCCGCCAGAAATCTCCGGTGCCCGAATGCGCCGCACCGAGATTGCGGACCCGTCCGAGTGGGGTGCGCATCGATTTTGCGCGTACGTTGCTCATCGGCCGCCTCCCACTGCGTAGGCCACGATCCACACCAGAACGGTCAGGAAGATGCCGCCGATCAGTGCACCCCAGGTCAGCGCCTCGCGCTCGTTGGGCTTGAAGCCGTAGCCGAGATCCCAGACGAAGTGGCGGATGCCGGACAGCAGATGGTGCAGAAGCGCCCAGGTGTAGCCGAAGATGATCAGGCGGCCGAGGAAGCTGCCCATGAAGCCCTGGACGTAGGAGTAGGCGCTGGGACCGGATGCGGCGGCGATCAGCCACCAGGCCAGCAGCAGCGTCCCGAAATATAGTGCAACACCGGTGGCGCGATGGACGATCGACAAGATCATCGTCAGCGTCCAGCGGTAGGTTTGCAGATGCGGCGAAAGCGGTCGTTCGATCCTGGCTGTCATTGGTTGCTTTGATGATTTCTTGTGGGCCGTGAACGGAAGGGGCTTGCGGCCGTGTGGATCGGCAAGGCGGCTTTTATTTACGGAGAAGGAACAGGCGTTGCAACGGCCAAATGGCTCAAAACCGAACAGCGATTCACTGCTACAGGCCCGCGGAAAAAGGATCAAACGCGAGCGTGGTATACCAGGGCTCGCTCACACGAGAATATAGCGAATTTCGATTCATCTCTACTCCTCCGCACGGGTCGTGACGGCAGGTCCTGAGCATTGAATAACGCCGATCGGAGAGCATTGATTCACCGCTTAACTACGGATCCCGGTTCGCTGGTTTCGCGGGCGAATGGCCCCGCCAGTCTGATCTTTCTGCAAACCTGACCGGAAGGATTCGCGGGGCAAACGCCCGCCACCGAGTGACCCGGCCGGTGGCACATCGCGGCGGATGCGGAGCGTCCATCGACTTCGGAGCGTCCGCACCGCGTGGCTTCGGTCGATTTTGCCGCATGTCAGCAAGCGACGAAGCGGCCTAGTCTCGAGGCGTTGTAACGCACGACGCGGTGCAGGGGGCTCCGATGCCGCTTCCAACGGTCACGCCAACAACCAGTGAACGACCGGCGGCGCTGCCGGTGCGAAGATCGTCCGCGCATGAGCCGGCCGAAGAGCCGCTGACCTGCATCCTCGGCTTCTCCGCCGCCGGCCTGTTCGCGGCGTGCCTGGCGCTCGCGATCCAGCACGAGATCGCCTGGCTCGCCGTGCTCGAATTCGTGCTGATCTGCGCCGCGCCGCCGCTGGCCGCGCTCGCAGGGCTGGCGATCGGACGCCGGCGTTGAGCCGGCGCCGCGCCGTCGGTCACTTCGAATAGATGTCCTTGTACTGATCACGCAGCACGTTCTTCTGCACCTTGCTCATCGCGTTGCGCGGCAGTTCGTCGACGACGAACACGCGCTTGGGCATCTTGAACTTGGCCAGCCGGCCGTCGAGGTTCTTCAGGACGCCCGCCTCGGTGACATCGGCGCCGGGATGACGCACCACGACGGCGGTGACGCCCTCGCCGAAATCGGGATGCGGCACGCCGATGACGGCGGATTCCACCACGCCCGCCATCGCGTCGATCTCGCTCTCGATCTCCTTCGGATAGACGTTGAAGCCGCCGGAGATCACGAGATCCTTGCCGCGCCCGACGATGTGGACATAGCCCTGGGTGTCGATCTTGCCGAGGTCGCCGGTGATGAAGTAGCCGTCGTCGCGGAATTCGGACCTGGTCTTCTCGGGCATGCGCCAATAGCCCTTGAACACGTTCGGGCCCTTGACCTCGATCATGCCGATCTCGTCGCGCGCGAGCTCCTTGGCGGTCTCGGGATCGGTGACGCGCACGGCGACGCCGGGCAGCGGGAAGCCGACCGCGCCGGGCACGCGCTCGCCGTCGTAGGGGTTCGACGTGTTCATGTTGGTCTCGGTCATGCCGTAGCGCTCGAGCACCGCATGACCGGTGCGTGCGAACCATTCGCGATGCGTATCCGCGAGCAGCGGCGCCGAGCCCGAGATGAACAGCCGCATGTGGCTGGTCGTTTCCTTGCTCAACCGCGGATTCTGCAGCAGCCGCGTGTAGAAGGTCGGCACGCCCATCAGCACGGTGGCGCGCGCCATCAGGGTGATGATCAGGTCGGGATCGAGCTTGGGCAGGAAGATCATCGACGCACGCGCAAACAGCGTGACGTTGCTGGCCACGAACAGGCCGTGGGTGTGATAGATCGGCAGCGCGTGGATCAGCACGTCGTCCTTGGTGAAGCGCCAGTAGTCGATCAGGGTCAGCGAGTTCGAGGCGAGGTTGTCGTGGGACAGCATCGCGCCCTTCGAACGTCCCGTGGTGCCGGACGTGTAGAGGATCGCAGCGAGGTCATCGGCGCCACGCGGCACGGTGGTGAACGCCGTGGCGGCCTTGTCGGCGGCCTCCGTCAGCGAACCCTTGCCGGTGGCATCAAGCGTTTCCACCTTGGCGCCGACCTTGGCCGCGAGCGCACCGATGCCCTCGGCCCTGGTGGGATCGCACACCACCACCGTCGGCTCGGCGTCGCCGATGAAGTAGTCGAGCTCGTTGAGCGTATAGGCGGTGTTGAGCGGCAAATAGACGCCGCCGGCGCGCACGGTTGCGAGATAGAGCACGAGGCCCGCCACCGACTTCTCGGTCTGCGCCGCGACGCGGTCGCCCGGCCTGACGCCACGCGCAACCAGCACGTTCGCCATCTGGCCCGCGCGCGCGATCAGGTCGGCATAGGAGATGCGCTGACCGTCATGGGTTTCGATCGCAAGGCGGCCGGGATCGTCAAGGCGATCGAACAGGCGGGAGAACAGATTGGCGTCGGCGGCTTGGTTCATGCAACATTCCCCTGGAGCAGGCACCGCGCCGGCAACGGCATCGCCGGACATCATGCTCGACGACAACCAAAAGGGCCGGAACGGCGGACAGCACCGGTGACGTCGCAGTCGCCTGGGTTGCCGTCTCTGATCGAGGCTGCATTAGCAAGAACGCCCTTTCGAAGGCAACGGGAGACGCCAAGATATGACCAAGGGGAAACGGATCGCGTGGATCACGGGCGGCGGCACCGGCATCGGCGAGGCTGGCGCGCTGGCGCTCGCGGCCGAGGGCTGGACGATCGTGGTATCCGGCCGGCGCAAGGCCGCGCTCGAGGCCGTGGTGGCCCGGATCACCGCCGGCGGCGGCACCGCCGAGGCCGTCCCGCTCGACGTGGCCAAGGCTGCCGACGTACAGGCCGCGGCCGACGCCATCCTGGCGCGGCATGGCCGCATCGACCTGCTGGTGAACTCGGCCGGCGTGAACGTCCCGAAACGCCGTTGGGACGACATGACCCTGGAAGGCTGGACCCAGCTGGTCGAGATCAACCTCAACGGCGTGCTCTATTGCATGAAGGCGGTGCTGCCGGCGATGCGCGCGCAGCAGGACGGCGCCATCATCAACGTCTCGTCCTGGGCCGGGCGGCACGTCTCGAAGATGCCCGGGCCGGCCTACACCACGACCAAGCACGCCGTGCTGGCGCTGACCCACTCGTTCAACATGGAGGAATGCGTCAATGGCCTGCGCGCCTGCTGCCTGATGCCGGGCGAGGTGGCGACGCCGATCCTCGCGCAGCGGCCGGTGGTGCCCAGCGCCGAGGAGCAGGCAAGGATGCTGCAGCCCGACGATCTCGGCCGCACCATCGCCTTCGTCGCCAGCCTGCCACCGCGCGTCTGCGTCAACGAGATCCTGATCAGCCCGACCTGGAACCGCGGCTTCATCCAGACCCCCTCCGCCCGGGATTGAGGGGGGGCGGATCGTCGACTGCCCGACGGGCGACGCACCTCACCGCATTCCGTGCGATTGCGCCGAGCAGCCGGCATCAATCCGCAAATCATCGCGCGAAATGCCCTGCGCAGGAAAACTGATTTCATTCGTCCTTCCAGACTGATCACGCCCGTGAGCCTCCACGCGCCAAAATTCCTCTTTCGTTTTTACAGAATTTGTGCTCTCTCATGCCATCCCGCCTCGTGCGAGGGGCGTATCGCGATCGTCACGGACGTTGAGCGCGGGATGCGATGGCCTGTCAGGATCGCAGCGTGCGTCTCGCGCGCGGACGAACGGTCCGGACAGGACGGCGAAATCGTAAGGTCCCGGCATCCCGATGCTGATGCCAAGCCGTGCGGCGGATGAACCGCGCGACGACGGTGGCCAACAAGCCCGGCGCACCGAGGAGAGGACGTATAAGCCGTAACACCATCGCGCAGGGAGGGCCGGGTCGTTCCGGCTGAACCTGTGGTTCCTGCCGCCTGCATTTTGTTCGCAGGCGGGCCACGGGTGCCAGTCGGCACCCGGCCTTCCCTGCGCCCTTGCCTCAGATGAGGGCGAACGATTTGCATCACTCGGGCGCGAGGGCGTCGCGAGAATGAGTGCGCATGAGGCGCGGTCGGTGGCCTGCCAAAGATGGCGAATCGGGCGAAGCTGCTTCCTCATATGAAGCTGCTTCCTCATATTCCTCATATTCAGTGTCGTCCCGGCCAAGCCCTGGCGTCGCGCAGCGAGGCCAGGGTGCAGAGCCGGGATCCATATCCACAGGCGGGCGTGTTGCGAAGATTTGCCATGACCATCGCGCCACGAACATCAGCCTGAGGCTATGGGTCCCGGGTCGGCGCCTCTGACAGCGCTGACGCGCCGTCAGAGGCTTGCCCGGGACGACAGCGAATATGCGGAAGTCGTGTGATCGCCTCACTTCCAAGTGGCAAACACCATCCGGAACTGCCGCTCGGCGCCACGAACAACTGCCCCCAACCGCAAGAACGCTCTAGGCAACCGAACGCGCGGCCGCACCTGTCAACACCCGTCCACACCCCGGATATGACCTGCGGCCGATCGCTCCCTATATAGACGCCCTGAGCTCACCGCGAATCGCAGGCCATGCGCGTCTTCACCGTTCCCATCTCGGCACCGTTCCTGCGCAGCGTGATCGCGGCGCTGATCGACGGCCGGCTGGTCGAGGGCTTCGAGGCACGCAGCGATCCGGCCAGGCTCGCGACCGCGACGCTGTACCTGCCGACGCGGCGCTCCCTGCGCGTGGCGCGCGAGATGTTCCTGGAGGAGCTGAAGACCGACGCCGCCGTGCTGCCGCGCCTCGTCGCGCTTGGCGACATCGACGAGGACGAGCTCGCCTTCGCCGAGGACAGCGAATCATTCCAGGGCACGGCGCCGCTCGAGATGCCGGAGCGGCTCGACGAGCTGCAGCGCCGGCTCACTTTGGCGCGGCTGGTTGCGGCCTGGGCCAAGACGCCGGTGTCGGCGCCGCTGGTCGTCGGCGGTCCCGCCTCGACGCTCGCATTGGCCGGCGACCTGGCGCGGCTGATCGACGACATGGTGACGCGCGGCGTGTCATGGGACGCGCTCGACGATCTCGTGCCGGATCAGCTCGACCGCTACTGGCAGCATTCGCTCGAATTCCTGCGCATCGCCCGCACCGCGTGGCCGGCCTATCTCGCGGAGATCGAGCGCATCGAGCCGGCGGCCCGGCGCGACATCCTGATCGCCGCGGAGGCCGCGCGCCTCTCGACGCATCCGGAAGGACCCGTGATCGCCGCAGGCTCCACCGGCTCGATGCCCGCGACCGCAAAATTCCTGCTGGCGGTGGCGAAGCTGCCGCATGGCGCCGTGGTGCTGCCCGGGCTCGACACCGATCTCGACGAGCCGGCCTGGGCCTCGATCGGCGGCGCGAAAGATCGCAGCGGCCGGGTCCTGACACTGCCCGCGGTCAACCATCCGCAATATGCGATGCATCTGCTCCTCAAGCGCTTCGGCCTCGAGCGGCGCGACGTGGTGAGGCTGGCGGCGACGATGCGCGGCGGCCGCGAGGTCCTGATCTCCGAAGCGATGCGGCCGTCGGAGGCCACTGCGGTCTGGCACGAGCGACTGCGCCAGTTCGACATCGCCGCCAACATCGCCGAAGCGATGGACAATCTCGCCGTGGTCGCGGCGCCCAATCCCGAGATGGAGGCGCTGGCGATCGCGATCGCCATGCGCGAGGCGCGCCATCTCGGCAAATCGGCGGCGCTCGTGACGCCGGACCGCGCGCTGGCGCGGCGGGTGATGGCGGCGCTGACGCGCTGGCATCTGACCTTCGACGATTCCGGCGGCGATGCGCTGCTGGAGACGCCGGCCGGGATCTTCGCGCGCCTCGCGGCGGAAGCCGCGGCCCGCGGCCTGGAACCGCCGACGTTGCTGGCGCTGCTCAAGCATCCGCTGTGCCGGCTGGGCCGCGCAGCCGGCGGCTGGAAGACCGCGATCGAGACGCTGGAGCTCGCCATGCTCCGCGGCACGCGGCCGCAAGCAGGAACGGCCGGGCTCGCGCGCGACTTCGCGCGCTTCCGCAACGAGCACACCAAGCTACATCAAGGCGAGGCATCATCGCTGCACAAGGCCGAGGCGCGCGCGCGTCTCGGCGGCGAGCAGCTCGACCGCGCCGGCGCGCTGATCGCGCAATTGCAAACGGCGCTGGCGCCGCTCGAAAACCTTGCCACCCCGCGCCCGCAGGATTTCGCCGAGCTGGCGGCGCGGCATCGCGAGGTGCTGATCGCGCTGTCGACCGACGATGTCGGTCTCAGCACGGCGTTTGCCGAGCGCGACGGCGCGGCGCTGTCGCGCTGCTTCGATGACCTCCTGGCACCGGGCGAGCGCTGCGGCCTGATGCTGCCGCTGTCGGATTATCCCGACGTGTTCCACACCGCGTTCTCCGACCGCGCGGTGCGCCGGCCCGAGCGGCACGGTGCGCAGCTGCAGATCTACGGCCCGCTGGAAGCGCGCCTGATGCAGGCCGACCGCATCATCATCGGCGGTCTGATCGAGGGCGTGTGGCCGCCGGCGCCGCGCATCGATCCCTGGCTCAGCCGCCCGATGCGGCACCAGCTCGGCCTCGATCTGCCCGAGCGCCGCATCGGCCTGTCGGCGCACGACTTCGCGCAATTGCTCGGCGCCCCCGAAGTGATCCTCACTCATGCCGCCAAGGCCGGCGGCGCGCCGGCCGTGGCCTCGCGCTTCCTGCACCGGCTCCAGGCTGTCGCCGGCACCGAGCGCTGGAAGGCGGCGGCCGCGCGCGGCGATACCTATGTCCGTTATGCCGAGGTGCTCGACCAGCCTGCAACCGTAAAGCCGATCGACCAGCCCGCGCCGAAGCCGCCGCTATCAGCGCGGCCCCTGCGGATGTCGGTCACCGCCATCGAAGACTGGCTGCGCGATCCCTATACGATCTTCGCCCGCTACATCCTGCGCCTCGAGGCGCTCGATCCTGTCGACATGCCGCTGTCGGCGGCCGATCGCGGCTCGGCCATCCACGAGGCGATCGGCGAGTTCACGCAAACCTATGCCGATGCACTGCCGCTGCATCCGGCGCATGCGCTGCGCGTCATCGGTGAGAAGCATTTCGCGCCGCTGATGGAGCGCCCGGAGGCACGCGCACTGTGGTGGCCGCGCTTCCAGCGCATCGCCGGCTGGTTCGCGGCGTGGGAGAGCGCGCGGCGCGAGCACATCGGCGCCATCACCGCCGAAATCCGCGGCGAGATCGGCATTCCCCTCGACCAGGGCCGCACCTTCACGCTGTCGGCGCGCGCCGACCGCATCGAGCAGCGCGCCGAGGGCACCTACGGCATCCTCGACTACAAGACCGGGCAGCCGCCTACGGCCAAGCAGGTGCGGATGGGGCTGTCGCCGCAGCTCACCTTGGAAGCGGCGATCCTGCGCGAGGGCGGCTTCGACGGCATTCCGGCCGGCAGCCTGATCAGCCAGCTCGTCTATGTCAGGCTGTCCGGCAACAATCCGCCGGGCGAAGAGCGCATTCTGGAATTGAAGATCAACAAGAGCGATACGCCGCAGCATCCGGACCAGGCCGCGCAGGAGGCACGCAACAAGCTCGAAGCGCTGATCCGCAGCTTCGAGGACGTCAATCAAGGCTACACCTCCCTGAACCTGTCGATGTGGGCCAATCGCTACGGCAGCTATGACGATCTCGCCCGCATCAAGGAATGGTCGGCGGCCGGCGGCCTGGGAATCGAGGAATGGTGAAGGCGCCCCGCCCCATTCCGCAGGCCGTCAGCGACGCGCAGACCCGCGCCTCGAACCCGGCTGCCTCCGCCTTCGTGTCGGCCAATGCCGGCTCGGGCAAGACGCATGTGCTGGTGCAGCGCGTGATCCGGCTGCTGCTCGACGGCGTGCCGCCGGAGAAGATCCTCTGCATCACCTTCACCAAGGCCGCGGCCGCCAACATGGCCGAGCGCGTGTTCTCGACGCTCGGCCATTGGGTGACGCTCGACGACGACGCGCTCGACGCCGCGATCAGGTCTACCGGCATTGTCAGCTCCGACAAGAAGCTGCGGGCGGCGGCGCGAAAACTGTTCGCCAGCGCGCTGGAGACGCCGGGCGGGCTGAAGGTGCAGACCATCCACGCGCTGTGCACCCGGCTGCTGCAGCAGTTTCCGTTCGAGGCCAACGTGCCGGCGCGGTTCTCGGTGCTCGACGACCGCGACCAGACCGAGATGATGGAGCGTGCCAATCTCAAGGTGCTGCTCGATGCGGCGCGCGCCCCCGACAGCGCCGTCGGCCGCGCGCTGCAGGTGGCGATGGCCAATGCGGCGGACTCGACCTTCAAGGACGTCGTGCGCGAGGCCTGTCTGAGCCGCGATCACTTCATGGCCTGGACCGATGGCGCCGGGCGTGTCGAGGTCGCCGCGCAGCACCTCAGACAGGTGCTCGGCATCGGCGCCGACGAGACGCTGGAGGCGATCGAGCGCGACATCGTCGATGGGCCCAATCTGCCGCATGCTGATTGGACCGATATCGCCGCCCGGCTCGACGGCGGCGCCAAGACCGACCAGAAGCAGGCGGAGCAGTTGCGCGCGGCGCTGGCGTTCTCAGGCACAGATCAGGTCGACGAATATCTCCGGCTGTTCCTGACCGACGACAAACAGCCGCGCAAATCGCTGCTGACCAAGAAATTCGCCGACGCCAATCCGGGGCTCGCCGGTCTGTTCGATTCCGAGGCGTCCCGGCTCGACCGCCTGATCGAGAAGCGCCGCGCCGCTGTCGTGCGCGACCGCACCGAGGCGCTGTTGCAGATCGCGACTGCCGCGGCCGCCAACTATCGCCGCGAGAAGGAAGAGCGCGGGCTGCTCGACTACGACGACCTGATCGATAAGACGCTCGCGATGCTCAACCGGGTCTCGGCGGGCTGGGTGCACTACAAGCTCGACCGCGGCGTCGATCACGTGCTGATCGACGAGGCGCAGGACACGAGCCCCAGGCAATGGGACATCGTCGCCCACATCATCGAGGAGTTCACCGCCGGCGCCGGTGCGCGCGACGGGCTGACGCGCACCATCTTCGCGGTCGGCGACGAGAAGCAGTCGATCTTCTCGTTCCAGGGCGCCGATCCGCACGAGTTCGATGCGCGGCGGCGCCAGTTGCAGAAGCGCTTCACCGACGCCGGCCTGCTGTTCGACCCGGTGTCCTTCACCTATTCGTTTCGCTCCGGCCCGACGGTGCTGCACGCGGTTGATCACGTGTTCCGCGAGCGTGACGTTTACAGCAGCATCCACTCGCCCGACATCGGCTACCCCATCCACAACGCTCTGACCGATGCCGGGCCGAGCCTGGTCGAGCTGTGGAGTCTCAGCGAGCGCGACGACCGCAAGGAGATCGAAGGTTGGCGCGCGCCGTTCGACGGCGTCTCCGTGACCAGCCCCGAGGTCAAGCTCTCGCGGCGCATCCAGGCCGAGATCAAGCGGCTGATCCTGACTGGCACGATGACCGGTCATGACGGCGCGCGGCGGCGGCTGAGCTATGGCGACATGCTGATTCTGGTGCGCCGGCGCGGCAATGCGTTCGACGCCGTGATCCAGGCGCTGAAACATGCCGGCATTCCCGTGGCGGGCGCCGACCGGCTGAAGCTGACCGAGCACATCGCGATCATCGACCTGATGAACCTCGCCGATGCGCTGCTGCTGCCGCAAGACGACCTCGCACTGGCGACGGCGCTGAAGAGCCCGCTGTTCGGCCTCGACGATGATGATCTGTTCAAGCTGGCCTGGCAGCGCCGCGGCAGCTTGCGCGAGTCGCTCGCTGCACATGCGGTGAGCGACGAGCGGCTGCAGGCGGTGCTGCGCCGGCTGCAGCAGTGCGAGCGGCGCGCCGCCGAGGACACGCCGTTCGCCTTCTACGCCTGGCTGCTCGGCGGCGATGGCGGCCGCCGCCGCATTCTGGCGCGGCTCGGCCACGAGGCCAATGACGCGCTCGACGAATTTCTCGAGCTGGCGCTGTCCTATGAGCGCAAGGCGCCGGCCTCGCTGCAGGGATTTGTCGCGTGGCTGCGCGCTGCCGACACCGAGGTGAAGCGCGACATGGAGATCTCGCGCGACGAGATCAGGGTCATGACCGTGCACGGCGCCAAGGGTCTCGAAGCCTCGGTGGTGTTCCTGGTCGACACGACGTCGTCGCCGGCGGATTCGCAGCGGCTGCGGCTGATCCACGTGCCGCATGGCGAGAACGAGATCGTGGTCTGGGCCGGCCGCAAGGCGGACGATCCGCAAGCGGTCACCGCGGCGCGTGTGGCGATGCTGAAGGAGACCGAGGACGAATATCGCCGGCTGCTCTACGTCGCGATGACGCGCGCCGCCGACCGGCTCGTCATCGGCGGCTGCATGCCGGGCAACATGACCAACGTCCGCGGTGGCAGCTGGTATGACCTGATAGCGCGCGGGCTCGATGCGGCCGGCCTGGAGGTCGAGGTGATCGAGACCAAGGACGGGCCGGTGAAGCGCTATGCGAGGCCTGAGGACATCGCGGAGACCGCTGGTGGCGAGGCACGCCGCATGGTGGAGACGGCGGTCGCGCTGCCGGCCTGGCTGCGCACGCCGGCGACGGACGCGCCCGGTGAGGTCGCCGTGCTCAGGCCGTCCGATCCGTCCGGCGACGAGCGGCCGGTGCGCACGGGCGAATCGCTCGCCGCGCGCAGTCTCGCGATGCAGCGCGGCACCTTGGTGCATCGGTTGCTGCAGTCGCTGCCGGAGGTGCTGCCGGAGCGGCGCCGCGACGCCGCGTTGCGATACCTGCTGCGCAATGCCGCCGTCTGGCCGGAAGAGGAACGCGAACGGCTCGCCGGGCGCGTGCTCACCGTGATCGATGATCCCCGCTTTGCCGCGGTGTTCGCACGCGGCAGCCGCGCGGAGGTGTCGATCGTCGGCCGCCTCGCTTTGGCCGGCCAGCCGCCGGCGCTGGTGTCCGGGCAGATCGACCGCCTGGTGGTGACCGAGGCCGAGGTGCTGATCGTCGACTTCAAGACCAACCAGCAGCCGCCCACGGAGCTGGCCGAGGTGCCGCCGGCCTATGTCCGCCAGCTCGCGCTGTACCGTGCCGTGCTCGGCCGATTGTACCCCGGACGGGCCATCCGGGCCGCCCTGCTCTGGACCGAAGCCCCTGAATTCATGGAGCTTCCAGTCTCCGCGCTGGACGCCATGCTGCCATCTTATCCCGTCTGAGTGAGCGCGCTTGACCCGGCATCACGCCATTCATACTTTGACACCCACGCAGAGGCGGCGCGACATTCGCGCCGCTCCCTCCAACCGAACGAGGTAATCCCATGGCCGTTGGCAAGGTTTCCGACGCCGATTTCGAAAGCGAAGTGCTCAAGGCGGACGGCCCGGTCGTGGTCGACTTCTGGGCCGAGTGGTGCGGTCCGTGCCGCATGATTGCGCCGGCCCTCGACGAGATTTCGAGCGCGATGGGCGACAAGGTCAAGATCGTCAAGCTGAACGTCGACGAGAGCCCGAAGACGGCCTCGAAATACGGCGTGATGTCGATCCCGACGCTGATGGTGTTCAAGGGCGGCGAGATGGCCTCGCGCCAGGTCGGCGCCGCGCCGAAGGCGAAGCTGCAGCAGTGGATCTCGTCCGCGGTCTGACGCTTTCGGCGACTGATGATTTTTGTCGAACGGCCGGCGGAATCGCCGGCCGTTTGCGTTGAGAGGGGGTGTTTGTCGCGTTTTCGGATTTCATCATGCCCTCCCGCCCCCGTCGCTCCCCCTCCCGCAAGTCCGGCCTCCTCGCCATGGAGGCACGCTCGGTGGACGACATCCCGCGCGGTGAGGGGTGGCAGTACGAGCCGAAATGGGACGGCTTCCGCTGCCTGTTGTCGCGCGAGGGCACTGATGTGACGATGCTGTCGAAGGCCGGCGAGGATCTCGCTCGCTACTTCCCCGAGGTGGTCGCCGCCGCGCGGGACTTGGAGGCGCGGCGCTTCACGCTCGACGGCGAACTGGTGGTGCCGCAGGGCAAGTCGTTCTCGTTCGACGCGCTGCTGCAGCGGATTCATCCCGCCGCGAGCCGGGTCAACAAGCTCGCAGCCGACACCCCGGCGCTGTTGCTCGCCTTCGACCTGCTGGCGACGGCGAAGGACAACGAGCTGATGACGCAGCCGCTGCAGGCACGACGGCCGGCGTTGGAAGCTTTCGCGAGAGCGAACTTCGCGGGCCATCCGACGTTCCGGCTGTCGCCGCTGACTACGCGGTTCGCGACCGCGCAAAAATGGCTGGCGGAGTCCGGCGGCGGCTCGGACGGGGTGATCGCCAAGCGCATCGACCTACCCTATCAGGCGGGCAATCGCGAGGGGATGCAGAAGATCAAGCGCCATCGATCCGCCGACTGCGTGATCGGCGGCTTCCGCTACGCCACCAGCAAGGCCGCCGACGGAAGGAAGCTGGTCGGCTCGCTGCTGCTCGGGCTCTACGACGACGACGGCCTGCTGCATCACGTCGGCTTCAGCTCGGCTATCAAGAAGGACGAGAAGCCTGCGCTGACTGACAGGCTCGAACCGCTGATTGCACCACCGGGCTTCACCGGCAATGCGCCCGGCGGGCCGAGCCGCTGGTCGACCGAGCGCTCGGCGGAATGGTGTCCGCTCAAGCCGAAGCTGGTGATCGAGGTCTGCTACGATCATTTCTCCAGCGAGCGTTTTCGCCACGGCACCTCGATCCTGCGCTGGCGTCCTGACAAGGCGCCGCGACAATGCACCTTCGAGCAGCTCAGGCAGAAAGCGGCCGATCCGATGAAGCTGCTCGCATGATGTCAGCGGATCCAGCCAGTCGCGAGCGCCGATGCAAACTCGGCATCTCCATTGGCACGCGCGAGCGCCGCCATGGTTTCATGATCATAGGGGACATTGCGGAAGCTCACGCTCCAGCCGACCGGTTGCAACTCGAGGATCGCGTAGCGGGCGTCGGGCGTGCCGGCTTCCATCACATGCGGATGCGGCACGTTGTAGGAATAGCCGGGGCTGCCGACGCTGCCGGGGTTGACGATCAGCCGCCCGTCGCGAAGCCGCACGGAGCGCGCGGTGTGGGTATGGCCACACAGGATCAGCGACTGCGCGATGCCCGCGGCGATCTTCTCGATCGCATCGAGCGGCGCGCAGGTTACCGCGCCATCCGGCGCCACGCTCTCCAGCCAGTAGACGTTGTCGTCCTCCGGCGTGGCATGACAGAGAAAGACCTGATCACGGAACACGGCGGTCGGCGGGATCGTGCGCAGCCAATCGAGATGCCTGGCTTCGAGCTGCGCGATAGCCGGACGCTCCCAGCCGCCCATCTTTTCGGGCGGCCGATCGACCAGCCAGCGATCGTGATTGCCACGCACATGGACGGCATCGAGCGCCATCAGCGCATCCATCGTGCGCCGCGCATCGAGCGGACCGCTCGCCATGTCGCCGAGATTGACGATCTCAGTCACGCCTTGCGCGCGGATGTCGGCCAGCACGGCTTCGAGCGCGAGATGATTGCCGTGGACATCTGCGATCGCGGCAAAGCGCATGCGCTATTCCCCTCAGGTCGGCGGCGTGCCGTTGAGGTCGAGCACGTGCCCGGCGAGATAGAGCGACCCCGTAATGAGAATACGCGGCGGCACCTCATAGGCAAGCCGCGCAATGCCGGCGAGCGCCGAGGCGACGCCGTCGGCGATCTCGACGCGCATGCCGAGCGTGCGCGCTGCGGCCGCCAGATCGGTGGGCGCCATCGCCTTGCTCTCGTTTGGAATGGGAACGACGATGATGTGGCGCGTCAGCCCGGCGAAGTTGGCGAGGAATGCCGGCGCGTCCTTGTTACCCATCATGCCGACGATCATGACCAATTGTCGCGACACGCGCTCCTCGAGATCGCCCAGCGCCGCGGCGACGACGCGCCCGCCTTCGGCGTTGTGGCCGCCGTCGAGCCAGATCTCGGCACCCTGCGGGCCAAGCGCGGTCAGCGCACCGCTCGACAGGCGCTGCATGCGCGCCGGCCATTCGGCGCCGACGATGCCTTCCTCGAACGCCTTGGTCGTGAGCTTGAACTGATCAACGGCGCGCAGCGTCGCGATCGCAAGCCCGGCATTGTCGAACTGATGACGGCCGAACAGTTTTGGCGCCGGCAGATCGAGGAGACCCCGATCATCCTGATAGACCAGCCGGTTGCGCTCGACATTGACGTGCCAGCTCTCGCCGGCCGCAAACAGCGGCGCGCGCTGGCGCCTCGCCTCGCGCTCGATCACGGCCATCGCATCGGGCGCCTGCGCGGCCGAAATCACCGGACAGCCGCGCTTGATGATGGCGGCCTTCTCGGCAGCGATCAAAGCCCTGGTGTCGCCGAGGAATTCCATGTGATCCATGCTGATCGGTGTCAGGACGGATGCCGCGGGCTGCTCGATCACGTTCGTGGAATCGAGCCGTCCGCCGAGGCCGACTTCGAGCAGCACGACGTCTGCAGGGTGCTTGGCAAACAGCACGAAGGCCGCGACGGTCTTGACCTCGAAGAAGGTGATCGGCGCGCCGGCATTGACCTGCTCACATTGCAGCAGCGCGGCAATCAGCTCGTCGTCATCGACCAGAGCGCCGCCACCGACCCTGCCCAGCCGATAGCTCTCGTTGATGCGCACCAGCCACGGCGAGGTGAACACATGCACGCGCAGGCCCGCGGCCTCCAACATCGCGCGCAGATAGGCGACCGTGGAGCCCTTCCCGTTGGTGCCGGCAACGTGGATCACCGGCGGCAGCTTGCGCTCGGGATGATCGAGCTGGGCGAGCAGCCGGTGCATGCGCTCGAGCCCAAGCGAAATCCGGCTCGGATGCAGCGCAGAAAGCCGCGCGATCAGCTCGTCGAGCGAGGGCTGCTGTGGGGCGGCAGTATCGTTCACGCTGTCGGAGCGACCGCCGGCGCATCCGCCGCCTCGGCAGCCTTGACCGGTGGCGGCAGCTGCAGGGCTGGCTTGGCATGCTCGACGGCCGGTGCCTTCGTCAGCAGACGGCACAACCGCGCCAGGGTCGGACGCAGGTCATGACGATGCACGACCATGTCGACCATGCCGTGATCGCGCAGATATTCGGCGCGCTGGAATCCTTCCGGGAGCTTCTCGCGAATGGTCTGCTCGATCACGCGTGCGCCGGCGAATCCGATCAGCGCACCGGGCTCGGCAATGTGGACGTCGCCGAGCATCGCGTAGGACGCGGTGACGCCGCCGGTCGTCGGATTGGTCTGCACGACGATGTAGGGCAGCTTCGCTTCACGCAGCATCTGCACCGCGACGGTCGTGCGCGGCATCTGCATCAGCGACAGGATGCCCTCCTGCATGCGAGCGCCGCCGGAGGCGGCGAACACGATGAACGGCGACTTCTTCTCGACCGCAAGATCGAGCCCGCGCACGATCGCTTCACCCGCAGCCATGCCGAGCGAGCCGCCCATGAAATCGAAATCCTGCACGGCGATCACGACGCCCATGCCTTCGAGCTTGCCGTAGCCGACCTTGACGGCATCATTCATTCCGGTACGCGCACGCGCGTCCTTGATGCGATCGGCGTAGCGTCGCTCGTCGCGGAATTTCAGCGGGTCGGGCGTCACCTCCGGCAAGGCAACGTCGAACCAGGTCTCGTTGTCGAACATCGACTTCAGACGCGCCGACGCGCCCATGCGCATGTGGTAGTTCGAGCCGGGAATGACGAACTGGTTGGCCTCGACATCCTTGTAGAACACGAGCTGTCCGGAATCCGGGCACTTGATCCAGAGGTTCTCCGGCGTCTCGCGGCGCAGGATGTTGCGGATCTTCGGCCGGACCACATTGGTAAGCCAGTTCATGAGTCGCTCCGTTGTGCGGTCGCCCGGATATATGGCGGGACGGCAGCGTCACGGCAAGCCGGCCGCGACGTCCATCGGGGATTGATTGGCGGTCTATTCCGCCGCCTGTTGCGCGCCACGCACGCCCTGGGCCAGTGCCGCGGCCAGATCGGCCACGGCGCTGACGGTCTTAGGCGTTGCCCGTCCCTCGGTATCGAGGCTGGCGCGCAGCGCATCGACCAGGGCCGTGCCGACCACCGCTCCGTCGGCATTGGCGGCGATGGCGCGGGCGGTCTCCGGTGTCCGGATGCCGAAGCCGACGCAGACGGGAAGTGCCGTATGGCGCTTGATCCGGGCCACGGCCGCGCCTACGGCCGACGAGTCCGCCGCTGCAGCGCCGGTGATGCCGGTGATCGAGACGTAATAGACGAAGCCGGAGGTGTTCGCGAGCACGGCCGGCAGCCGCTTGTCGTCGGTCGTCGGCGTCGCCAACCGGATGAAATTGAGCCCGGCCTTCAGGGCGGGGATGCAGAGCTCGATGTCCTCTTCGGGCGGCAGGTCGACGATGATCAGGCCGTCGACGCCGGCCGCTTTGGCATCTTCGAGGAACCTGTCGACGCCATAGATGTAGATCGGGTTGTAGTAGCCCATCAGCACGATCGGCGTCACCGCATCGCTCTCGCGGAAGCCGCGCACCAGCTGCAGCGTCTTCTTCAAGGTCATGCCCGCCTTGAGCGCGCGCAAACCCGCGGCCTGGATCGACGGACCGTCGGCCATCGGATCGGTAAAGGGCATGCCGATCTCGATGATGTCGGCGCCTGCCTGCGGCAGCGCTTTCACGATCGCGAGCGAGGTCTCCGGGTCGGGGTCGCCTGACATCACGAAGGTGACGAACGCCGAGCGGCCTTCCTTCTTCAACTGCGCGAAACGCGCATCCATCCGGCTGGTCACTGTGCTTTCGCCCTTCCTCGCAGGATATCGCCGACCTGCGGCACATCCTTGTCGCCGCGCCCGGAGAGATTGACCACCATCAGGTGATCCCTCGGCTTCTTCGGCGCGAGTTCCATGACCTTGGCAATCGCATGCGCCGGCTCCAGCGCCGGGATGATGCCCTCGAGCCGCGACAGCAGCTGGAACGCCGCCAGCGCTTCCTCGTCGGTGGCCGAGAGATAGTTCACGCGGCCGACGTCATGCAGCCAGGAATGCTCCGGTCCGATGCCGGGATAGTCGAGACCGGCCGAGATCGAATGCGCCTCCTCGATCTGCCCATCCTCGTCCATCAAGAGATAGGTGCGGTTGCCGTGCAGCACGCCGGGACGGCCGCCGGCGATCGACGCTGCGTGCAGCTGCGTGAGGCCATGGCCTGCGGCTTCGACGCCGTAGATCTCGATGGCGGGATCGTCCAGGAACGGATGGAACAGGCCCATCGCGTTCGAGCCGCCGCCGATGCAGGCGATCAGCGAGTCCGGCAGGCGGCCTTCGGCCTCCTGCATCTGCGTGCGGGTCTCGCTGCCGATCACCGACTGGAAGTCGCGCACCATCATCGGATAGGGATGCGGACCGGCGACGGTTCCGATGCAGTAGAACGTGTCGTGGACGTTGGTGACCCAGTCACGCAGCGCCTCGTTCATCGCATCTTTCAGAGTCTTCGCACCGGACTGGACCGGCACCACCTTGGCGCCGAGCATTTCCATGCGGATCACGTTGGGCTGCTGCCGCTCGACGTCCACCGCACCCATGTAGACCACGCAGTCGAGCCCGAAGCGCGCGCACAGTGTCGCGGTCGCAACGCCGTGCTGGCCGGCACCGGTCTCGGCGATGATGCGCTTCTTGCCCATGCGGCGCGCGACCATGATCTGGCCGAGCACGTTGTTGACCTTGTGCGAGCCGGTATGATTGAGCTCCTCGCGCTTGAAGTAGATCTTGGCGCCGCCGAGGTGCTCCGTCAGCCGCTCGGCGAAATACAGCGGCGAGGGCCGGCCGACATAGTGCTTGAGGTAGCCGTTCATCTCGGCGTGGAACGCCGGATCGGCCTTGGCCTCGGCATAGGCCTTTTCCAGATCGAGGATCAGCGGCATCAGGGTCTCGGCGACGAAGCGGCCGCCGAAGATGCCGAAGTGACCGCGGTCATCCGGACCGCTGCGGAAGGAATTGGGACGTGCTGTCGTCATTGAACGCTCAACTCTTCAGCGGCCCGCGCCGCGCGAATGAAATCCCGGATCATGTCGCCATCCTTCACACCCGGCGCCCGTTCGACGCCAGATGACACGTCGACGCCGCCAGCGCGCGTGATCCGCACGGCCTCAGTCACATTGTCCGCGCTCAGCCCGCCCGATACCATGAACGGACGATCGAGCTTCAAGCCCTGGAGCAGATGCCAGTCGAAGGTCGCGCCGAGGCCTCCAGGGCGAGTCGCGTCCTTCGGCGCCCGCGCATCGAACAGGATGCGGTCGCACACGTCGGCATAGCCCGCCAGCGGCGCGAGGTCCGCGGCCGTCTCGACCGGAATGGCCTTCATGACGGGCAGACCGAAGCGCTGCTTGAGGTCGCGGATGCGCGCGACGCTTTCGCGGCCATGCAGCTGCAGGAGATCCGGGCGCAGGGTCTCGACGATGTTTTCGAACGTCGCATCATCTGCATCCACGGTCAGCGCGACCTTGAGCGCGCGGCCCTTCGCCTCGCGGCCGAGCGCACGGGCATCCGTGAGGCTGACATGGCGCGGCGACGGCGGAAAGAACACGAAGCCCACCATGTCGGCGCCCGCGTCGAGCGCCGCACCGAGGGTGTCGGGCGTGGTCAGGCCGCAGATTTTGACGAGCAGGGACATCAGTAGAAACGCACGTCCGGACGGAAAGGATCACCAGAGACCGACGGCTTCGCAGGCGCCGTTCAGGCTTGCGCGCCTTCTACAACGCGGCGTCCTGCTTGTCTCGCCCATAAGGGCCGAAAAGCCGCGCCGTGGGAACCAGGGATTGTGCCGCCCCCTGGTTCGCGCGGAGGGAGGCGCTCAGCTCCGCCACTTGCGCACGAGCGGCTTCGGCATCTGCCAGGTGCCGGCGTGCCGCCCTGCGCCATCGCCGCTGACCGAGCCAGGTGGCGCAGCCTCCCGCGATCACGCCCAGGATCGCCACCGCGATGATCAGCGCGAACAGCGGCATCGACACGGCGAGTGCCGGATCTGCCGCGTTGAAGGGATCAAATGATACGGTAACGAAATGCCGATTTGCGACCGCGAAAACGACCAACAGCACCAGGAGCGGAAGGACGATCACGACAGTGAGGAATTTTCGCATGCGCTCGCTCGTATCAGTTTGATCGGACCGCTTCGGTCTCAGGCGCAACCGAGACGCACGCCGGCGCGAGATGCCCCAGGAGAACTAATCCGTGGAGTCGCCGGCGCCATCGGGATGGTCCCGGTTCAGCCGCTCGCGCATTTCCTTGCCCGTCTTGAAGAACGGGACGCACTTCTGGTCCACCGGGACATGGGCGCCGGTCCGCGGGTTGCGCCCGGCACGGGCGGGCCGATGCTTCACGGAGAAAGCACCAAAACCGCGTAGTTCGACGCGATCGCCGCGCGCGAGCGCGGCTACGATTTCGTCGAGGATCGCGTTGACGATGTTCTCGACATCCCGCTGGTAGAGATGCGGGTTGTGCTCGGCGATACGCTGAACAAGCTCGGATTTGATCATCGAGAAAATGTACCCGGGGAGACGGATCCCATTTCCGTGAAAATATGCTGGATTGTCAAGACGCTAAATCATTCATTGGCGTCGTGAATCGGGTTGCGAGACCCGATGCCAAGCCTCGTCACGGCACACGCAGAACGGGAAGATCGTCGTGACGATGGTCTTGGCGAGTTTTTAGTTCCCGGCCGCGGGCTGCCAGAGTGCCAGCATGCCATCGAGGCCGATGCGATCGACCGCCTGGACGACGCCGGTGCGCTCGATCTGGCGCGCGATCCCGGAGAGGCCGACGGCGTCGAGGGCCATCGAGGTCGCCGTACGCAGGAAGGTGAGGTCGCCGAAGCGCGGCGCGAGCTTGTAGTCGCGCACCGGCAGGTCCTTCTTGACGTTCTTGTTGGCCACGAGCCAAGCCACCGCGGTCTTCTCGTCGCCGAGCTCATCGATCAGCTTCAACTCGATCCCCTGCCGTCCGGTGAACACGCGGCCATCGGCCACCTTCTCCAACAGCGCATCATCCATGCCACGGCGCTCCTTCACCAGGCCACGAAACCAGGCGTAGGAGTCCTTGACCAGCGCGTCGAGCGCCGCGCGCGCCTCCGGGCTGGTCGGCTCGAAGCCGTTCGGTGCGGCCTTGAGCGGTGATGATTTCACCTCCTCGACCTTGACGCCGATCGTCTTCAACAGCTCGCTGACATTCGGGTATTGGAACAGCACGCCGATCGAGCCGACCAGCGAGCTCTGCTGCGCGATGATGTGGTCGGACGCGATCGCGCCGATATAGCCGCCGGATGCGGCAAGCCCCTCGACCACGACGACCAGTGGCTTCTTGGCCTTCAGCCGCACCAAGGAGTCGTAGAGCTGCTCGGAGCCGGCGGTGGTGCCGCCCGGCGAGTTGATGTGGACGATCACGGCCTCGGCCGAGGAGTTCTCGAGCCGCTCCAGCGCCTCGACGCGCTCCTGGTCGCTGCGGATCAGACCCTCGATGTTGACGCGCGCGATCGAGCCGGAGGTCGAGAGCGCGGTGCGACCGCGCGGCGACATGGCAAGACCGATGGCGGAGAGCGCCGCGATCGCAATCAGCACGGCGACGACGCGCCAGAACGTCAGCTTGCGGCGCAGCCTGCGGCGATCGACGATCACGTCCGAATCAAGCGACATGGAGAGCTCCTGGAATCTCGGCGCGTTTTGCATCCGCAGCCTGACTATCTCGTTATCTGATTACATCAATTGCGGCGCAATATGAAGAATGCAAGGCCCGCCACCAAGCGGCCGAATGCCGGCCATGGCGCGGGTGGGCCGCGCGTCGTCGCGACGAGCAGCAGTCCATAAAAAAAGCCCCGGCCTGAGCCGGGGCTTTGATCGCTGAACGCCAGACCGAACGCTTACTTCGCGTCGCGGTTCTTGAGCGCGGTGCCGAGAATGTCGCCGAGCGTCGCCCCCGAATCGGACGAGCCGTACTGGGCGATGGCTTCCTTCTCTTCCGCGACTTCCAGCGCCTTGATCGAGACCTGCACCTTGCGGGCCTTCTTGTCGAACTGGATCACGCGGGCATCGACCTTCTCACCGACGGCGAAGCGTTCGGAGCGCTGGTCGTTGCGATCGCGCGCCAGCTCGGAGCGCTTGATGAAGGTCGAGAACTCGGTCCCGACGATCTTGACGTCGATGCCGCCGTCCTTGACGTCGAGCACTTCGCAGGTGACGACCGCGCCCTTCTTGACATCGCCCGGCTCGGCGAAGGGATCGCCTTCGAGCTGCTTGATGCCGAGCGAGATCCGCTCCTTCTCCACATCGACGTCGAGCACCACGGCCTTGACCACGTCGCTCTTCTTGTAGTTGTCAATGACCTGCTCGCCCGGCAGCTTCCAGTCGAGATCCGACAGGTGGACCATGCCGTCGACGTCGCCTTCGAGACCCAGGAACAGGCCGAACTCGGTCTTGTTCTTGACCTCGCCCTCGACCACCGAGCCGACCGGATGGCCTTCGACGAAGACCTCCCACGGATTGCGCATGGTCTGCTTGAGACCGAGCGAGATGCGGCGCTTGACGCTGTCGACCTCGAGCACCTGCACTTCGACTTCCTGCGAGGTCGAAACGATCTTGCCGGGGTGCATGTTCTTCTTGGTCCACGACATCTCGGAGACGTGGATCAGGCCTTCGATGCCCGGCTCGAGCTCGACGAACGCACCGTAGTCGGTGATGTTGGTGACGCGGCCCGAGAAGCGGGCACCCAGCGGGTACTTCGCCTCGATGCCCTGCCACGGATCGTCGAGCAGCTGCTTCATGCCCAGCGAGATGCGGTGCGTCTCGTGGTTGATCTTGATGATCTTGACCTTGACCGTCTGACCGATGCTGAGCACCTCGGTCGGATGGTTGACACGCCGCCAGGCGATGTCGGTGACGTGCAGCAGGCCGTCGATGCCGCCGAGGTCGACGAACGCACCGTAATCGGTGATGTTCTTGACGACGCCGTCGATCACCTGACCCTCTTCGAGGTTCTGCACCAGCTCCTGGCGCTGCTCGGCGCGGGTCTCTTCCAGCACGGTGCGGCGCGACACGACGATGTTGCCGCGGCGACGGTCCATCTTGAGGATCTGGAACGGCTGCGAGTTGTTCATCAGCGGCGCGACGTCGCGGATCGGACGGATGTCGACCTGCGAGCGCGGCAGGAATGCGACGGCGCCGTCGAGATCGACGGTGAAGCCGCCCTTGACCTGGTTGAAGATGACGCCGTTGACCTTCTCGTTGTTCTGGAAGGCCTTCTCGAGCTTGCCCCAGCTCTCCTCGCGGCGCGCCTTGTCGCGCGACAGCACGGCTTCGCCGAGCGCGTTCTCGATGCGATCGAGGAACACCTCGACCTCGTCGCCGACCTTCAATTCACTGTCACGGCCCGGGCCGGCGAATTCACGCAGCGCCACGCGGCCTTCGGTCTTCAGGCCGACGTCGATGACGGCCATGTCCTTCTCGATGGCAACGACCTTGCCCTTGACGACAGAGCTTTCCTGCAGGTTGCCCTTCGTGAAGGAGTCGTCCAGCATCGCGGCGAAATCATCGCGGCTGGGATTGTAGGAGTTAGCAGAGATACTCGAAGCCATTGGTTCTCCAGATGCGGACAGTCATGCCGGCGTTCGGTTGATCGGCGCATCGGATGTGCATTGCCTGGAGGTCCACAAATCCCCAGACGTCCGCGCGATGCGCCAAAGCGCAAACGACGCGGGCCGGCAGTGCCTGCACATGCGATACGTATGAAGTGCGTCCGGATGATCGGACTCGATTGAACCGCAATCGAGCTATCGACGGTCTTGGGCGGGAGCGGGCATTCCTCCAATGACGCCGGCGGAAAATCTCAAACCCGCTGGCGGCCCGCTCGAACGGCCTCGACGATATCGATGGCGGCCCGGACGCCGCTCTCTATATCCAAATGGGAGTTATCAAGCAAGTAAGCATCCGGGGCTTGTTTCAAAGGGGCGACAGGCCGGTTCTGGTCGCGCGCATCGCGCGCCAGGATGTCGGCCAGAACGGCCGCCTCGTCGGCCGGTTCCCCGCGGGACAGGGCTTCCAGCGTGCGACGATGGGCCCTGATCCCGGGATCGGCGACCACGTAGATCTTCACTTGAGCGTCCGGGCAGATCACGGTGCCGATATCGCGGCCGTCGAGCACGGCGCCGGGCGGCTGGCGCGCGAACTGGCGCTGGAAGCTCACCAGGGCCTCGCGCACACGCGGCAGCGCCGAGACGACCGAGGCTGCGGAGCCAACCGCCTGGGATTTCAGGGCCGGATCGTCGAACGTCGCCGGATCGAGCGTCAGCGCGACCTCGGCCGCCTGCGCCTCGTCCGTGAGCTCGGTGCCCGCGTTTAGCAGGGCATGGGCCACCGCGCGATAGATCACGCCGGTATCCAGATGCCTTAAACCATAATGCGCCGCCAGGCGCTTGGCGAGCGTGCCCTTGCCTGAGGCGGCCGGGCCGTCGATGGCGATGATCATGCTACCGGTGTCCTGAAGTCCCATGCGGCCGCCGCAACGGCCTCTCTTCCGTGAAGATGTTGCGGGAGGAAAACTCTCCCGGGCTGGCGAAGGTCAAGTACTCCCGCAGGGCCGGTGACGGCGAACTGGCCGTGAACCAAGGCTCCTTCAAACGGCGCGCCGCACCGCCGGTCCAGGGCGGGACCCGTCCGAGCCGGCGCTGCTTGGCGAGATATTCGGCGATGGCGCCGACGAGAGCATTCAGCCGGGCGTCGCCGGTGAGAGCGGGTTCCGGCTCGATTGCTGCGTAGCGTGCGGCATCCGAGGGAGAGAGGTCGAACGCATCGACGAACTCGGCCAGCACGGCCTCCCGGGGCTCGCCGCTTTCGATCCGTGCCACCGCCTCAGCCAGCGTATTTGGGCGCATCGGCAGCTCCCTCAGGGCTCATGTGCTTCAGCAGGAAGCGCTGCTTCTCGGCGGAGGCGGCGCTGGCAGGAAAGTATCTCCCGAGCAACGTGATCGCCTCATCTGCGCCGGAAATCCCGACCACCCGCATCAGATTGAGGATGTCGAGCCGTTCGGCCTCGCCGCGCACGGGATCAAGGATCCGTGCCGCCTTCAGTTTCAAGGCCAGCATATATTGAGCCGAGGGCACCGAGACCACCAATCCGGGCGGCGATCCATCGCGAGGAAACGTCCCGAATTCCAGATGATCCGCCGCCTGATCGGCCAGCGGGCTCAGATGGAACGCGACACCATCATTGAACCAGTCCTCGGACCAGCCATTTTGCCGGGCGATATCGTCTAATGTCGCAGCCAGCCACGCCGGCAACGGCTTTGGTAACTCCGAGACGTCGACGTCCTCGGTCGCGAAGCGGAAGTTGCTCGCCAGCATGAGCGCCGACCCGCCGTAAACCGCAATCTGCAGTTTTGTCCCGGCTTTCGCCGCAGCCCGGCCGATCGCGTCGAACGCGGCAAGCAACGCTTCACGGTCGAAGGCGGTGGCCATGGCGCGTCCTATGCGAAATCCGCCCCAGCCTTGCACATCAGCGCAATGAAATCCGGGAAGCTGGTGGCGATGAAGGCGGTGTCGTCGACCTTGACCGGCTTGTCCGAGGCGAGGCCCATGACCAGCGCCGACATCGCGATGCGGTGGTCCATGTGGGTCGCCACCACGCCGCCGCCCGGCACATGGCCGCGGCCCTCGACGATCAGGTCGTCGCCGGTGATCTCCACCTTGACGCCGTTGACCCGCAGCATCGCCGCGGTGGCCTCGAGCCGATCGGATTCCTTGACGCGCAGCTCATGCAGGCCGCGCATCACCGTCGTTCCCTCCGCGTAGGCCGCGGCGACCGCCAGCACGAGATATTCATCGATCATCGACGGCGCGCGCTCGGGCGGAACCACGACGCCGCGCAGCTTCGAGGCGCGCACCCGCAAACGGGCCATCGGCTCGCCGGCGTCGCCGCGGACGTCGTCCTCCTCGATCGAGGCGCCCATCTCGCGCAGGGTCGTGAACAGGCCGGTGCGCAGCGGATTGGTCATGACGTCTGATAGCACCAGGTCGGAGCCGTCAACGATCAGGGCGGCGACCAGCGGGAAGGCGGCAGAGGAAGGGTCCGCGGGCACGATCACCGGAGCACCGCGCAGCTCGGGCTGGCCCGTCAGCGCGATGCGGCGGCCGTGGGTTCCCTCCGGCGTGGTGACGATCTCTGCGCCGAAATGCTTCAGCATCAGCTCGGTGTGGTCGCGGCTCGCCTCCTGCTCGATCACGGTGGTGACACCGGGCGCCGCGAGGCCGGCCAGCAGCACGGCCGACTTGATCTGGGCCGAGGCCACCGGCGTGCGATATTCGATCGGAACCGGATTGCTGGCGCCCTGCAGGGTCAATGGCAGCTTGCCACCCTCGCCGCCAGCGATCACCCTGGCGCCCATCAGGGCCAGCGGATCGAGGATGCGCCGCATCGGCCGGCTGCGCAGCGAGGCGTCGCCATCGAACACCGCCGTGATCGGGCAGCCCGCCACCGCACCCATCACCAGCCGGCAGCCAGTGCCGGAGTTGCCGAAATCGAGTGTCGCCGCCGGCTGGGCAAAGCCGCCGACCCCGACGCCGTTCACGGTCCAGGCGAATTCGCCGGTACGTTCGACCTTGGCGCCCAGGGTCCGCATCGATTTGGCGGTGTTGAGGACGTCCTCACCCTCGAGCAGGCCGGAAATCCTGGTTTCACCGACCGACAACGCGCCCAGGATCAGCGCCCGGTGCGAGATCGACTTGTCGCCAGGCACGCGAATCGTGCCGGAGAGCGGGCCGCTGGCCCGGGATTCGAGCGGAGTGGGCGGGCTGGATGTCGACACGGCGTTCCCCTCTGTGGTCGGACCGGGCAGGTATCACAGGCCCCGTCGGTCGTCACGGGCCGTCATTTCTGGTTGAAACCGCTATTGACAGCGGCGCGGCAACTAGCCAAGTGAGACACCGCTTTTCAGACATTGCCAGGACGCCTGCACGTGGCCAAATCCGAGCTCGGAACCAAACGTATTTGCCCGACGACGGGCAAAAAGTTCTATGACCTCAACAAGAACCCGGTGATTTCGCCCTACACCGGCGAGGTCGTGCCGATCGCGCCGGTGGCCCCCACCCGCGCGATGCGCGGCGAGGCTTCGCGTGCCGCGGCAGCTGCTGCTGCGGATACGGCGCACGAGCCGGCCGAGGCCGAGGAGTTGGTGCCTCTCGAGGAGGCCGACGCCGAGGAGAACACCGGCAAGGTCAAGGCCGTCGTTCCCGAAACGGAAGACGACATCGAGATCGACGAGACCCTCGACGACGACGAGGACGACGATTCGACCTTCATCGCCGACGAGGAAGAAGGGGATGAAGACGTCACCGACATCATTGGTGACGTCGGAGGTGATGAAGACACTTGAGATCATCCGCGAACTGTGGTTCACGGTGCTCCCCGGCGGTCGCCCAGACCGCCGGTTCGGTTAAGGGGCCATAGCTCAGCTGGGAGAGCGCTTGCATGGCATGCAAGAGGTCGGCGGTTCGATCCCGCCTGGCTCCACCACGCTTCGCCCTTCGGGCTATGCGTGGCGCAGCCACGCCGGAGCCTGAAGGGCGAAGCGTGGTGCCCGGCGTAGCCTCTTGGCGAAGCCGGGCGTTCCAAACTCCAATCTCCCGAATCCATCCACGTGGCTACGCGTAGCGCAGCCATGACGGCCCCAAGGGCGAAGCGCGGTACCCGACGCAGCCTCTTGGCGAAGCCGGACCGACAGATACCAATTTCAATTGCAGAATGCGCCGCGCGTTTGCCCTGCGGTGAGCCCCTCGTCATGTGGTACGTCTACATCCTCCGTAGCGTGGCCTTTCCCGAGCAGGAATACGTTGGCGCCACCGCCGACATCAAACAGCGTCTCAGGGACCACAACAGTGGGCGCTCTGCTCACACGTCCAAATTCATGCCCTGGACGCTGATCTGGTATTGCGCCTTCCCGGACAAGCATCGCGCGCTGGCGTTTGAAGCCTATTTGAAATCTCATTCAGGACGGGCGTTCTCGAAGAAGCGCCTGCTCGGGCCGGCCTGACGGGCTTCGCTTCACCCTTCCACCGCCGCATTGAGGTGCTCCCGCAGCTTGACCAGCCTGCCGTGCAGGTCGGCCAGCTCCGCGATCGAGCATCCCGTCGCATCCAGGATCGCCGGCGGCACGATCGTCCGCGCCTTGTCGCGCAGGCCAGCGCCCTGAGCGGTGAGGGTGACGAGAACCTGACGCTCGTCCTCGGCCGACCGTGTCCGCTTGATCAGATGCAGCGCCTCGATCCGCTTCAGCAGCGGCGTCAGCGTGCCCGAATCCAGGAACAGCCGCTCGCCGATCTCCTTCACCGACAGTCCGTCCCGCTCCCACAGCACCAGCATCACGAGGTATTGCGGATAGGTCAGTCCCAAACGGTCCAGCAGCGGCTTGTAGACGCGGTTGAAGGCGTGGGCGGTGGAATAGACCGCAAAGCAGAGCTGGTTGCCGAGCTGGAGCGGCGCGTCGGCCGCAATCTTCTTTCGCATTGTCACACCGGGGATCGATCGTTGGGTGCATCTTGGGACGTGCGGCCGGACATGGACAATGGCCCGGCCGCGCCGATCACGAATTTTCTACCGAACAATCATATTGTGCACAATATAATTGTGTGCAATATAACCGTCATTCGAATTGTCGCAACCGGGAGAACCCAGATGTCCGTGAACGTGCTCTACAAGACCAGCGCCAAGGCCACCGGCGGCCGCGACGGCGAAGCCGCCACCCTCGACGGCTCGCTCAGCGTCAAGCTCTCGACACCGAAGGAGCTCGGCGGTGGTGGCGGCGCAGGCAACAACCCCGAACAGCTGTTCGCTGCCGGCTACGCCGCTTGTTTCATCGGCGCGATGAAGTTCGTGGCCTCGCAGGGCGGCCCCAAGGTCCCGGCCGACGCCTCCGTGACCTCGACGGTCGGCATCGGCCCGCGCTCCGAAGGCGGCTTCGGCATCACGGTCGAACTCGCGGTTTCGCTGCCGGGCCTCGCCAAGGCCGACGCCGAAGCACTGGTGGCGAAGGCGCACGAGGTATGCCCCTATTCCAACGCCACCCGCGGCAATGTCGACGTCAAGCTGACGGTGGTCTGATCCGTCCATTCCGTCCTGCGGCAGGGGATCGTGCAAAGGTCCCCTGCCCGCGCATTTGGCCGCCCCGCCGCCGCATTTGCGCGCGCAGGCTGGCAATGCTTTATGATCGCGAGCTGACATCACTCTCGCGAAGCCCTCGATGACCCCTCAATTTGCTCCCGGCGCCATGGCCGGACTGCGCGTGATCGATCTCACGCGCGTGCTCGGCGGCCCCTACTGCACGCAGATCCTCGCTGATCACGGCGCGGACGTGATCAAGGTCGAGCCGCCGGCCGGCGACGAGGTTCGCGACTGGGGCCCTCCCTTCCACGACGAGGACGCCGCCTACTTCGTCGGGATCAACCGCAACAAGCGCTCGATCGGGCTCGACCTCGCCTCCGAAGGAGGGCGCGCCGTGCTGTTGAAGATGCTCGAGACGGCCGACGTGCTGATCGAAAACTTCAAGCCCGGCACGCTGGAGAAGTGGGGCATCGGCAGCGAGGCGCTGCGCGAGACGTTTCCGCGGCTCGTGCACTGCCGCATCTGCGGCTTCGGCGCCGACGGACCGCGCGGCGGCAACCCCGGCTATGACGCGATCATCCAGGCGATGACCGGCATGATCGCGGCCACCGGCTCGCCCGAAAGCGGCCCGATGCGGATCGGCGTGCCGTTGGTCGACATCACCACGGGACTCTATGCCGCGATCGGCATCCTGATGGCGCTGTCGGAACGGCAGCGCTCAGGGATCGGCCAGTTCCTCGAGGTCACGCTGTACGAGACCGGCCTGGCGATCATGCATCCGCACACCGCGAACTATTTCATGCACGGCAAGCCGCCGTCGCTGACCGGCAATGAGCATCCGAACCTCGTGCCTTACGCGATCTTCCCCACGAAGACGGACGACATCTTCATCGGCGTCGGCAATGACGGCACCTTCCGCAAGCTCGCCAAGGAGATCGGCCGCCCCGAGCTCGGCACCGATCCGCGCTTCGCCCGCAACAGGGACCGCGTCGCCAACCGCGAGGCGCTGCGCGTGGAACTCGCCGCCGTATTCAATCAGTTCGAGGCCGGGCCGCTGTGCGACCGGCTGCTCGCCGCCGGCCTGCCGGCGGGACCCGTGCAGAAGATCGATCAGGCGCTGACCAACGCACATACGATTTACCGCGGCGATATCATCGAGAAGGACTGGTACAAGGGCGTGGCGTCGCCGATCCGGCTCGAACGCACCAAGCCAAGCCTGCGCTCGACGCCGCCGAAGTTCAGCCAGCATGCGCGCGACGTGCTCGGCGAGTTCGGCTACTCCGAGGGCGAGATCGACGACTTGTTTGCAGAGGGCATCGTCTGCGCAGAACGCAAGCGCTGATCATCCTCAGAGATCGTTCGATCGCCGCGCTGCAACTTCGCAGCGCAGCGATCTCCGCTGAGACAATTTACGCCGTTTTGTCCACCTGCGCTTCACGGCTTTCCCCTGCGGGATCAGCCGTCTATACATTCACATAACTGTCATCTGGCACTGTTAACGGCCGCAACGACGATGACGTCCTGGGAGGACCTTTTTGATGTCAGTACGACAATTCGCTGCCGCCGCTGCTGTTGCAGCCACCTTTGGTTTTGCTGTTTCGCCCGCACACGCTGTGACCGAAATCCAGTGGTGGCACGCCATGACCGGCGGCAACAACGACATCGTCAACAAGCTCGCCGAGGATTTCAACGCTTCTCAGAGCGACTACAAGGTCGTCGCGACGTTCAAGGGCTCCTACCCCGACACGATGAATGCCGGTATTGCCGCGTTCCGCGCCGGCAATGCGCCGCACATCATCCAGGTCTTCGAGGTCGGCACCGCGACGATGATGAGCGCCAAGGGCGCCATCAAGCCGGTCTACGAGCTGATGAAGGACGCCGGCGAGCCGTTCGATGCGAAGGCCTATCTGCCGGCGATCACGGGATACTACTCGACGTCCAAGGGCGACATGCTGTCGTTCCCGTTCAACTCCTCCTCCATGGTGATGTGGATCAACAAGGACGAATTGAAGAAGGCCGGGATCGCCGAGATTCCGAAGACCTGGCCCGAGGTGTTCGAGGCGGCCAAGAAGCTGAAGGCCGCCGGTCACGACACCTGCGGCTTCTCCAACGCCTGGGCGACGTGGGCGCATGTCGAGCAGTTCTCGGCCTGGCACAACGTGCCGATCGGCACCAAGGCCAACGGCCTCGACGGCTTCGACACGGTGCTGGAGTTCAACAGCCCGCTGCACGTCAAGCACCTGCAGAACCTGATCGATCTGCAGAAGGACAAGACCTACGACTATTCCGGCCGCGGCAATCAGAGCGAGAGCCGCTTCGGTTCGGGCGAATGCGCGATCTTTCTGACGTCGTCCGGCTACTATGCGACCGCCAAGAGCACGGCCAAGTTCGACTTCACCTCGGCGCCGATGCCGTACTATCCCGACGTTCAGAACGCGCCGCAGAACTCGATCATCGGTGGCGCATCGCTGTGGGTGATGGGCGGCAAGACGGCCGACGAATACAAGGGCGTCGCCAAGTTCTTCTCGTTCCTGTCGGACACCAACCGCCAGGCCAAGCTGCACCAGGAATCGGGCTATCTGCCGATCACCAAGGCGGCCTATGAGAAGACCAAGGCCGACGGCTTCTACGACAAGAACCCGACCCTGCAGACGCCGCTGAAGGAACTTACCAACAAGGAGCCGACGGAGAACTCCCGCGGCTTGCGCTTCGGCAACATGGTGCAGATGCGCGACATCTGGGCCGAGGAGATCGAGGCGGCCCTGGCCGGCAAGAAGTCCGCCAAGGACGCGCTCGACGCCGCCGTGGCCCGCGGCAACGCCATGTTGCGGACCTTCGAGAAAACGGCCAAGTAAGACGCTCAAGTAAGGCCCCCGGAGAAGCTCCTCCTCCGATCCGGAGGGGGAGCTTCCCGACCCGTCCCTCCCGCGGCGCGCTCAATGGAAAAATCGGTCGTCTTCAACGGCAGGCTGCTGCCCTATCTGCTTCTGGCGCCGCAGCTCACGATCACGCTGATCTTCTTCTATTGGCCCGCCAGCCAGGCGATCCGGCAGTCGTTCCTGCGGGAGGATGCGTTCGGGCTCAACTCGGAATTCGTCGGACTCGAGAACTATCAGGCTCTGTTCGCCCAGCCGGAATATTACACCGCGATCGGCACGACAGCCGTGTTCTCGTCGTTGGTGACGGTGCTGTCGCTCGGCGTCGCGCTCTTGTTTGCGACCCAGGCCGACAAGAACCTCAAGGGCGGCTCGGTCTACAAGACGCTGATGATCTGGCCCTACGCGGTCGCGCCCGCGATCGCCGGCGTGCTGTGGTTCTTCATCTTTCATCCCACGCTGGGCACGCTGGCGCGGCCGCTGCGCCTCATGGGGTTCGACTGGAATCCGATGCTCAACGGCACCCACGCGCTGATCCTGGTGGTGATGGCCGCGGTCTGGAAGCAGGTCGCCTATAATTTCCTGTTCTTCCTGGCCGGGCTGCAGGCGATCCCGAAGAGCGTCATCGAGGCCGGCGCGATCGACGGCGCCGGACCGTTGCGCCGCTTCTGGACGATCATCTTCCCGCTGCTGTCGCCGACCACCTTCTTCCTGCTCGTCGTCAACATCGTCTACGTGTTCTTCGAGACGTTCGGCATCATCGATGCCGTGACCTCCGGCGGCCCCGCCGGCTCGACCACGACGATGGTCTACAAGGTCTTCGCCGACGGCCGGCTCGGCGGCGACCTTGGCAGCTCGGCCGCGCAATCGGTGGTGCTGATGGTGATCGTGATCGCCTTGACCGCGATCCAGTTCCGCTACGTCGAGCGCAAGGTGCAGTACTGATGGTCGAACACCGTCCGCTCCGCGACCTCGTCGCCTATGCCGTGCTGTCGCTCGGCGTCATCATCTTCGCCTTTCCGGTCTATGTCGCCGTCATCGCCTCGACCTATGACGCAGCCACCGTCGTCAGCGGCAATCTGCCGCTCACACCGGGGAGCCGCATGCTGGAAAACTATTACCGCGCGGTGTTCGTCGGCGGCTCGCGCTTCATGAACCAGCCCGTCGGTGTGCTGCTCGCCAACTCGTTCATCACTGCGATCGGGATCGCGGTAGGCAAGATCCTGATCTCGATCCTGTCGGCTTTCGCGATCGTCTACTTCCGCTTTCCATTTCGCCGGACGGCGTTCTGGATCATCTTCGTCACCTTGATGCTGCCGGTCGAGGTGCGCATCTACCCGACCTACAAGATCGTCGCCGATCTGCACATGCTCGACACCTATGCCGGACTGATCCTGCCGTTGATCGCGTCAGCCACCGGCACGCTGCTGTTCCGGCAGTTCTTCATGACGGTGCCGGATGAGCTATTGGAGGCCTCGCGCATCGATGGCGCGGGCCCCTTGCGCTTCTTCTGGGACACGCTGCTGCCGCTCTCCATGACGACGGTCGCGGCGCTGTTCGTCATCCAGTTCATCTACGGCTGGAACCAATATCTCTGGCCGCTGCTCATCACCACCAAGGATTCGATGCAGACGATCGTGATCGGCATCAAGAAGATGCTGAGCACGACCGACGAGCTCGCCGAATGGCAGCTGGCGATGGCGACCGCCGTGCTCGCGATGCTGCCGCCGGTCGCCGTGGTCGTCTTCATGCAGCGCCTGTTCGTGAAGGGCCTCGTGGAGACGGAAAAGTGAGGGGGGCGAATAGCGAATTGCGAGCAGCGAATAGGGGCAGTGCCAGCGCGGCGGACCATTCGCTATTCGCCATTCGCTATTCGCTTCTCTCTTCAAAACGCACCCTGCTCACCGAGATTCCCCATGGCTAACGTCACGCTTCGCAACGTCCGCAAGGTCTATCCCGGCGGCTTCGAGGCCATCAAAGGCATCGACATCGAGGTCGGCGACGGCCAGTTCTGCGTGCTCGTCGGCCCCTCAGGCTGCGGCAAATCCACCCTGCTACGGATGGTCGCAGGGCTGGAGACGGTCTCGTCGGGCGAGATCGACATCGGCGGCCGCATCGTCAATGCGATCGAGCCCGCCGATCGCGACATCGCGATGGTGTTCCAGAACTACGCGCTGTATCCGCATATGAGCGTGTACAACAACATGGCCTACGGCCTGCGCAATCGCGGCCTTCCCGAGCGGGAGATCAAGACGCGCGTCGAGGACGCCGCGCGCATCCTCGAGCTCGGCACCATGCTGGAGCGGAAGCCGCGCCAGCTCTCGGGCGGCCAGCGGCAGCGCGTCGCGATGGGCCGCGCCATCGTGCGCCAGCCGAAAGTGTTCCTGTTCGACGAGCCGTTGTCCAATCTCGACGCCAAGCTGCGCATCGCCATGCGGGTGGAGATCCGCAAGCTGCAGCGCCGGCTCAATACGACGGCAATCTACGTCACCCACGATCAGCTCGAGGCAATGACGCTGGCCGACATCCTTGTCGTGATGAACGGAGGCAAGGTGGAGCAGATCGGCAACCCGCTCGAGATCTATCAAAGGCCGGCGACGACGTTCGTGGCGTCGTTCATCGGCGCTCCGCCGATGAACCTGATGCCGATCGACGCGATTCGCGCCCAGCTTCACGGCGCCGATGCGGTTCCGGCGCCAGCCGGCCAGCTCGGCATCCGTCCTGAGGATTTCGAGCTCGGCGAGACCGTACCGGCCGGCGGCATCGGGCTCGACCTCAGGGTCGACGCGATCGAGCATGTCGGGGCCGAGACGTTCGTCTACGGGGCCCGCCAGGACGTCGGCAACGACGACAGCCTCAGCGCGACAGCCAATGACGTGATCGTGCGGCTGCCGGGCACGGCGGCACCGGCCATCGGCAGCCGGATTCGCGCAGTTGCGCCGCGGACCAAGCTGCATCTGTTCTCGGCCGACGGCCGCCAGCGCCTGGCGATCTAAACCATTCCACAGTCGGGACGTTCCGGCGATTTTCCGGCGCTTGAACGCGCCCGGGATCGTGCCCATATTGCTGCTCAAGGGGTGCCGTCAGGGCCCTGATACATCAAAGTCGCTTCGAGAGGACTTTGTAAACCATGTCTCGTGTTCCTTCGCTCTCCAGTCCGTTCCTTCTGGGCTTCGACGAGATCGAGCGCGTGCTCGACCGCGTCGTCAAAGGTGCCGACGGTTATCCGCCCTACAATATCGAGCGGTTCGAGCGCACCAATGGGCAGCCCGAAAGGTTGAGGATCACGCTGGCGGTGGCGGGTTTCACCCGCGACCAACTCGATGTCACCATTGAGGAAAACCAGCTCGTCATCCGCGGCCGGCAGCAGGACGACAAGGCCAGGCAATACATTCATCGCGGCATCGCCGCGCGCCACTTCCAGCGCACCTTCGTGCTGGCGGAGGGAATGCACGTGCTCGGTGCGGATCTGAAGAACGGGTTGTTGTCGGTCGATCTGGCCAGGCCGGAGCCTGAGCGGATCGTTAAGACAATAGCGATCAATGAACACGAATAATGGTTTTAATGGAACGAGTAGCGGACTCGACCGCTTGAGTCTCAGAAGGAGTCGAGACCATGACCGAAGTTGATGTTGCGTCTGATTCCCGCGTCTCCCCGGAGGCGCTGGCCACCCTGGGTGAGGGTCACATCGCCTATGTGAAACAGATCCGTTCCGAAGACGTGCCGGGCCTGTTTCCGGAGGCACCGCGTATCGCGCCGGGATTGAAGCTGTTCGCGCTGCATGCCGCCGACGGCACGCCGATCATGCTCACCGACAGCCGCGAAGCGGCGATCGCCAATGCGTGGAGCCACGAACTCCAGGCCGTGAGCGTGCACTGACACGCGGCTGGGCCGTTTCTCCTGCCATGACGGTCTCGTACGGGATCCATTCGGCTTAAGCTCTGCCACACCCGGGCCGTCCCCTGAAAAGGGGATGGCCCTTTTTCTGGTCGGGCGTGAGGATCGTCGCGCGTGATTTCCCTGATTACGCCGGTCACCGCATCCGGGCTGCGAGCAGAACCTGTGCTCGCGGCAGCGCTGCTCGGTCTCAACAACGCACACGCCTCCGAACTGTCGTGGCTCACGCCCGACGCGTTCGCGCATCTGCTCGGTCAGGCGTGGCGGGCCTGGCGGATCGGCAAGGCCGACGCGCTGATGATCGCGCTGGAGGAGGCCGCGGACTACGACAATCCGAACCATCGCTGGTTTCGCGCGCGCTACGATCGCTTCGTCTATGTCGATCGCATCGTGGTGGCGGAGGCCGCGCGCGGCCACGGCTTGGCGCGCCGGCTCTATGAGCAGCTGATTGGAGAAGCGACCGCGGCCGGACACGAGCGCATGGTCTGCGAGGTCAATCTGGACCCGCCGAATCCGCAGTCGGACGCCTTTCACGCCGCGCTCGGTTTCACGGCGCTGGCGACGGCCAGCATCCATGACGGCACCAAGACGGTGCGCTACCTGATCAAGTCGTTGCGGTAGACGATAAGGGGTTTGGACGTCGGTTCAGGCCGCAGAGGCCGGCGGCAGCGCCAGCACCGAAAAGATCGCCTGGGCATCGCGGGAGGCCCTGAGCTTCTTGGCGACGTCCTGATCACGCAAGAGCCGCGCGATGCGCGCCAACGCCTTCAGATGATCGGCACCGGCCCCTTCAGGCGCGAGCAGCAGGAACACGAGATCGACCGGCTGGCCATCCATGGCTTCGAAATCGATCGGCCGCTCCAGCCGCGCGAACAGGCCGAACAGCTTCTCCAGCTTCGGCAGCTTGCCATGCGGGATCGCCACGCCGTAGCCGACCGCGGTCGTTCCGAGCTTCTCCCGCTGCAGCAGGACCTCGAAGATCGTGCGCTCGTTCTGTCCGGTCAAGGCAGCGGCCCGGGCAGCCAGCTCCTGCAGCGCCTGCTTCTTACTGATGACCTTCAAAGCCGGCAGGATCGCCTCGGGTGCGACCAGATCGGTAATCGGCATAGGGGGTTCCGAGGTGAATGAACCGTCAGGGTGCGAAATAGGTCGGGACAGACCGGCGTCAAGAAGCTGAGGCGGCAGGCGGGCTTAACCCGTGTCCGATGCGAGGCGCTTCTACCCCAACGCAACGGCCGTGCCAACTGCCGCAAGCATGTTCCCGCCGCCTATCCTTAAGATCGTCGGAGCATGGCAGCCCGAAGGCACCGAAACCCGGCTCCGTCATCGCACCCCATCGTTGCCATGGCGTGACGCCGCGTTCGCCGCCGCCAAGCGCTTGATCAGGAACCGTTTTCCTGCCTGCTCGCGACGACCCGGGACGGGCTTCGGTGGAATTACGGCTTCACTGCGGGCGGATCGACCCAGCCGATGTTGCCGTCGGCACGGCGGTAGATGATGTTGACCCGGCCGCTGGAGCCGTGCTGGAAAACCATGCAGGGAGCCCCGGAAAGATCCAGTTCCAGCACCGCTTCGGACACCGAGAGTCGCTTCAGCGCGGTGGTGTTCTCGGCGATGATCACGGGGCTGTAGCCGGTGATCTCCTCGTCGCCTTCGGCGGGCGCCTCGATCACATAGCTCGGCGCATCCAGCAGCGCGCCGTCGAAGCCGGCGAGCGCGGCATTGGCCGCATGGGACTTGCGCCCCGAGCGATCCTTGAGCCGGCTCTTGTAGCGGCGCAGGCGCTTCTCGATCATCAGCAGCGCCTGGTCGGCGCTCGCATAGGCATCCGGCGCGTTCGATTCGGCTTCGAGGGTGATTCCCGAATCAAGGTGCAGTGCGCAATCGGTCTTGAACCCGAAGCCATCCTTGGAGAGCGTGACGTGGCCGGAATAGTTGCCATCGAAATACTTGCGCAGCACCTCGTCGGTGCGCTCGCTGACGCGCCCACGCAGCGCTTCGCTGACGCTGATGCTCTTTCCGGAAATCCGCAGGGTCATTTGCCGCCTCGATCAATGGGTACCGAGGGCGGAGACTAATCCGATTTGGTTAAGGCGCAATCTTGCGGCGCGGTCAAACTGACGCGGTATCCCGGGTGCGGTCGATGCTGGTGGGCGCCGACATGGCGTGCGCCAGCATGCTCTGCTTGTCGCGGCGGCGTTGCACCGAGGACGGGATGCGCATCGCTTCCCGGTATTTCGCGACCGTACGGCGGGCAATGTCGATACCGGCGGCGCGCAGCTTCTCGACGATCGTGTCGTCCGATAGAATTGCGGAGGGTTCTTCCGCATCGATCAGCTGCTTGATGTGGTGACGCACCGCCTCCGCCGAATGCGCCTCGCCGCCATCGGCCGATGCGATCGAGGCCGTGAAGAAATATTTCAACTCGAAAGTGCCGCGATTGGTCGCCATGTATTTGTTGGCGGTCACGCGCGACACCGTCGATTCGTGCATCTGGATCGCATCCGCAACGGCCTTCAGGTTCAGCGGCCGCAGATGCGCGACACCGTGGGTGAAGAAGCCGTCCTGCTGGCGCACGATCTCGGTCGCGACCTTGAGGATGGTGCGCGCGCGCTGGTCGAGCGCACGCACGAGCCACGTCGCGTTCTGCAGGCAGTCGGTGAAGTAGGACTTGTCGCCGTCCTTGCGGATCGTCTTCGACAGCTCGGAATAATAGACCTGGTTCACCAGGACGCGCGGCAGCGTGTCGCTGTTGAGCTCGACCAGCCAGCCGCCGTCTGGACCGGGGCGCACATACACATCCGGCACCATGGTCTGCGTGCGCGTGGTGCCGAACTTCAGCCCCGGCTTCGGATCGAGCCTTCGGATCTCGCCGATCATGTCGATGAGATCCTCGTCGTCGACGCCGCACAGCTTGCGCAGGCCACCGAAATCGCGCTTGGCAAGGAGATCGAGATGCTCGATCAGCGCCTGCATCGCCGGATCGTAGCGGTCGAGCTCGCGCAGCTGGTTCGCGAGGCATTCGCTTAAGTTGCGCGCGCAGATACCGGGCGGATCGAAGGTCTGCAGCACGCCCAGCACCGCCTCGACATCGGCCTGCTCGGCCCCGAGCCGTTCGGCGGCCTGGCCGAGATCGGCCGGCAGATAGCCGGCATCGTCGACGAGATCGATCAGGTACTGGCCGATCATGCGGTCGGCCGGCGCCGTGAAGGCCACCGCCGCCTGCTCGGCGAGGTGGTCCGACAGCGTCGTCTCGGCCGCGACGAAGGCTTCGAGATTGTAGTCCTCGTCGCCCGAGGCGCCGCCGCCCCATTCGGTGTAGGTGGTCGGCGCGGCGTCCTGCGCCGTGCGCGCAGCGGCTTCGGCGGGCTCCTCGGAGAACACGTTGTCGAGCCCGGTGTCGAGCGTCTGTTCGATCTCCGTACGACTACCGAGATCGCGGCTCATCCAGTCTTCCTGGGCCGGCTCGTAGTTCTCGCCCGTGCTGCCGCCGCCGCCGCTGTCGCCGAAATCGTCGCCCGAGGGCTCGCTGTCGGGATATTCGGCGCGTTCCGACATCTGCTGCTCGCCGGCCACCGGCTGCTCCGGACCGTCGGCGGCGCGCTCCAGCAGCGGGTTGCGCTCGAGCTCCTCTTCGACGAACGTGGAGAGGTCGAGATTGGACAGCTGCAGCAACTTGATCGCCTGCATCAGCTGCGGCGTCATCACCAGCGACTGCGACTGGCGGAATTCTAATCTCTGCGTCAACGCCATGGGAGCAAGAACATTCCCTTACTGGTCCAATTCTTGCTTATCCCAATCTGCGCGTGATGTACACGGCTTGACGAATAAGAAAAACGGAGTATGGCGCGCCAAGAAGACGAGGTTACCGGTCCTCGCAAACCTGCTGGGAAACAGCATCGATCGCAGCGTTTCCATCGCCTGTCGCAGCTGCGACAAAAGCCGACAAACGCCGCGTCCGCAATCCTACAGCCGGAATTCCTCGCCGAGATAGAGCCTTCGCACGTCGGGATCGGCGACGATCTCCTCGGGGCTGCCTTCGGTGAGAATCTGCCCGGCATAGACGATGTAGGCGCGATCGGTGAGGCCGAGCGTCTCGCGGACGTTATGATCGGTGATCAGCACGCCGATGCCGCGATTGGTGAGATGGCGCACCAGCTGCTGAATGTCACCGACGGCGATCGGATCGATGCCGGCGAACGGCTCGTCGAGCAGCATGTAGTTCGGGCGCGTCGCGAGCGCGCGCGCGATCTCGACGCGGCGGCGCTCGCCGCCCGACAGCGCGATCGCCGGCGACTTGCGCAGCCGCGTGATGGTGAACTCCTCGAGCAGCGCATCGAGCTCGCGCTCGCGCTTCTTGCGCGACGGCTCGACGACCTCGAGCACGGCGCGGATGTTCTGCTCGACGGTGAGGCCGCGGAAGATCGAGGCCTCCTGCGGCAGATAGCCGATGCCGAGCCGCGCGCGCTGATACATCGGCAGCCGCGTGACATCGTGGCCGTCGAGCTCGATCGCGCCGCGATCGGCCTTGATCAGGCCGGTGATCATGTAGAACACGGTGGTCTTGCCGGCGCCGTTCGGCCCGAGCAGGCCGACGGCCTCGCCGCGGCGAACATAGATGGAGACGCCGCGGACGACCTGGCGGCTGCCAAAACTCTTCTCGATCGAATGCACCGCCAGAAAGCCCGGCCGGCGCAACAGCTGCGGGGCGCCACTGCCATTGCTGCGCGGTTTCGGCGCGGACGTCGACGGCCGCGGCGGCTTACGCTGGATCTGCTCGGTATTCTGCGGCGAGCGCGGATTGATGCGCGTCGTCGGCAGCTCGCGAACGGAGTCGGCAAGCGTAGCGAGCGGATCCTCCATCGACGTGATGTCGTCGGGCCGTCGCGCAAAACTCTGCTGGCCGCGCTTGGCGGGACGCCGACGAAACATGCCGAGTAGATCCACCATCCCCGCTTCGCTTACGCCCTTCGGAGCTGCCCGTCACCGACCGTGCCGGTTCGCCCGCTGCAGCCTGTCGGGACGAGGAGCGTCCCGCGTTAGATAGAGGCAGCCGCAGCCCGGTTCAACTGGAGCCGGCGCTGATTCGCTAATTAATTGAAGTCACTTCGGTTTGTTCGCGCCAGGCGACAGCGGCGAGCCGCCGCCACCGGGTGCGGCGCCGGTCGATGATCCGCAGCCGCCCGGGCCGGTGGAGCCCTGCGGCAGCAGCGCCTGCACCTTGCCGCTGTCGGATTCGACCCGCGACACCCCCGTCGTCATGTCGACCATCAGGCGGTCGCCGCGCAGCACGTTCTTGCACTGGGTCAGCACGACGCCGCCCTGCATGGTGATCTGGTTGGTCTTGGTGTCGAACACCGCGGTCTCGCCGGTGACGACCTGCTCCTTCTGGGTGACGGTGACGCCGCCGCGCGCCTCCAGCCGCCGGATCGACGAGCTGCCGTCTGGCCCCGGCGTCGCCGACTGGATCGTCTTCGTCGGCTTCGCGCCGGCCTGGGAGCCGCCGTCATAGAACACGACCAGCGATTTCGACGTCATCGTGGTGTCGCCCTGCACGACCTTCACATTGCCGGAGAAGGTCGCCTCCTTCTTCTTGTCGCGCATCTCCAGCGACGCCGCCTCGATCTGGATCGGCTGGTCGCGGTTCTGCGAGAAACCCTGCAGCGCATTGGGCACGCCGGTGGTGGCGCTCTGCGCCCGCAGCGCGCTGCCCGTACCGGCCAGCGCGACCGTGGTCAGCGCAGCGAAGCCGGCGGCGCGAATCGCCGCGGGAATGAAACGGCACGTCGTCATGGGCTCACTTCGCATTGCGGGCCGGCCGGCCCGGATCGGCGCTCGCCGTCGTGGTCGGGGCGGCGTTCATGTTGTCGAGATTCATCACGACATTGCCTTCGAAGCGCACCACCTCGCCATTGTCCAGAATGCGCAGGCGGTCCGCCGAGAGCGTGCCGTTGGTGAGCTTGACGTCGACATGCTCGTCGGAGCTCACGGTGCCCTTGGCCATGTCCACCGAGGCGTGGCTCAGGCGCGCCTCGTAGCCGGTCGAGGTCGTCAGCAGGATGTCCTTGTTCAGCTCCAGCTGCTGCTGCTTGGTGTCGAACACGCCGGTCTTCGCGTTCAGCGTCACCGTCGACTTGTCCTCCATCAGCACCTTGGCGCGGAGAATGTTGAGCTCGACATGATCGGGATCGGTGAGGTCCTGCACGGCGCTGTTGGCGACGAGGTCATAGGGTCGCTGGTCCGGCGTGAAGCCGGTCAGATGCGGCGTCTCCATCGTGATCTTGCGGCCGGAGACGACGACGTTGCCGGTCAGATTGCCGGTGTCGACCGCGACCCGGAAATCGTTGAAGAACGCGACGTAGAGAACGACGGTCATCGCCAGCGCGACCGCCGCGGGCACCGCGATCCGCAGCGTGCGCACCAAGCGGCTGTGGCGCGCCGCAACTGCAAAGCGCGCCTGCAGACCGGGATCATAGACTGGGTTGTGGACCGAGTTCACCGAGGCTCCAAGGCGCGGGGACAGGCGCGCGACAGGCGCGAGACCGAACCCATTCTACCATGGGCACGCCGGCCATTGCAGCCCGGAACTGGCGCGAATCGCAGGCCACCTGCGATCATTAAGAGAGATTAATGATCGTGAACGGCGAATGTCCCGTCCTCACGAATGCGCAAAGATGTCCTCGGCCTCGAAACCGCCCAGATCGAGGGTGGCCCGGTGCGGCAGGAACGCGAAACAGGCCTGCGCCAGCGCCAGCCGGCCCTCGCGCGCCAGCATCACGTCGAGCTTCTCGCGCAAGGCATGCAGATGCAGCACATCGGAGGCGGCATAGGCGAGCTGCGGCTCGGTCAACGCGTCGGCGCCCCAGTCGCTCGACTGCTGCTGCTTGGAGAGATCGACATTGAGCAGCTCGCGCACCAGATCCTTGAGGCCATGGCGGTCGGTATAGGTGCGCGCCAGCCGCGAGGCGATCTTGGTGCAGTAGACCGGCTGCGGCATCACGCCGAAGGTATGAAACAGCGTCGCGACGTCGAACCGCGCGAAATGGAAGATCTTGGTGACGGCGGGATTGCCGAGCAGCGCCTTCAGGTTCGGCGAATCGGTGTGCCCCTTGGGGATCTGCACCACGTCGGCCGAGCCGTCGCCGGGCGACAGCTGCACCACGCACAACCGGTCGCGGTGCGGATTGAGCCCCATGGTCTCGGTGTCGATCGCCACCGAAGTCGTGTAGCGGGAGAGATCGGGCAGGTCGCCGCGGTGCAGGCGTACGGTCATGACGATAAACCTCGGTCGAATTCGGTGTCGGACGCGACGGGCCGGGGCATCGCCGCATGAAGCGCTCGGAAAACCGGACTTAAGCCCGGTACTGGTAACCATCCGGCAAACGCGCCGGGCCGGCGCGGGGATCAGCCGAGGGAATGCCAGCCCGGCCGCCCGGACGCAAGCCCGGGGACAGACGCGCGCCGTGCGCGCACCCTTTGTTTCAAGCAGGACCGCGCGGCGATGCCGATCTTGCGGCGGTCGCCGGAGCCGTCCGTTCGATGCGCGCGAGCTGGTCTGATACGGCAACACGATTGATCTCTCTAGCGAACCGCTTCACCGCTTGTACCTAGATATCAAGTGCAGCCCCATTCACCCTGAGCCATTCCTTCCGCTCCTTGTACCGCGGCAGTACCTTGTCTACCTCGTTCCAAAAGGCGTCCGAATGATCGCGGTACCGCAGATGGCAGAGTTCGTGCACCACGATGTAGTCGATCACGCTCTGCGGCGCCATCAGGGTCTTCCAATGGAAGTTCAGTGCGCCACCCACGCCGCATGAGGCCCAATAGTAGCCTAGTTCCTTTACGGCAACCTCACCAGGTTCTACACCGACCAGTGGCCCAAGGCTCTGAACCCGCTCCGGGAAAACCTGGAGTCCCTTTTCGATGTAGAAATCTCGGAACGCCTTGCGCGCGGCCGGCTCGCCCTCTTTCCTTACGAAAGCCTCGGACAACTCCCAGCGTCCGTTCTTGAGACGTAGCGGAACGTCGGCATCGGCGACGAACTTCAATCGATAGGATCGACCGAGATAGGCGAATCCCTGCCCCTGAACCAGCGGGCGATGTCTCCGGCTCGAATTCAGCTCTTCCCATTCCGCAAGGGAACGATGGACCCAAAGCGCTCGATCTGAGACGGCCTGGAGCACCGTTTCGTCATCAACTCCAGTGGGCGCGCGAACAATCACGTCGCCCGAACGCTCGATTACGATGTCCGCGGTCTTTCGCTCGCTACGGATCAGGGTGAACTCAATATCCTGGGCGCACATTTTCATTACCGGAGCAACTCTTCGTGGCGTTTCTCGGCGAGCTTGGTCAATTCAACGGCGATACGCTGATGGTGATCCTGAACCGGGCCGATACCAGAGACCATCAGCTCGGTATCGATCGTTGCTCTGAGACGGCGCACCTGGTCTGGCTTGCGCCAGAAATCGACGATTGAAATGGATTCACGAATGACCCCGACCAGCCGGGCAGAGAGTGCATCCAGCAGAGTCGCCTCCTCAACCGAAAGTGCGGCTCCATCGCTAATGAGGTCGGAGAGGTTTTCACGGAATACGAGCACTTCGGGTGGGTGCTCCGATATCGCCTTGCCCCGCCCCGCCCGGATTTCCGACCGCAGCTCCTCATAGTGCTCGGCCAAAGATTTCCAATCCTCGCCATGTTTAGCGATGAGCGTGTCGAGCTTCTCGCTCATCCGCTTGAAAAACGCCGGGTCCTCGTCAAAATGGATGGTGCAGTGCTTGCGGATGGCGTGCTCCATCTCGCTGGCCTTCGCCCGCGAACTTCCCTGCGCGTGCCCCGTCACCTGCGCAACGAAGTCCGGGTCCAGCAGCTCGACGGGCGGGATTTTGGGATCGACACCCAGCTCAATCAGATGCTTGTTGATCAGCGCGGAAACCTTTTCGCCAACGCCAGCAAAATCAATGGATTCGTCCTTGAATCGCTCTTTTGTCATCCGCATCAGATAGCCCAGCCGCCTGGCCGGCCCACGGTATTGCTGCGCGGCTGTGCCCGGCAGAATGAGGTCGAGGCTCATCAGAAACTTCTTGAGATAGACCTCGAAATCGGCTCGCGCCTTGATCGGTTCAAGGGCGTCCACTGCCTTGTGGACCACACGAATCTCCTCCTCAGAACTGCCGAGTGTGCCGGTGAGGAAGGGCTCTATGTCATGCACACCCAGCGCCTGGAAATGCTGGAACAGTCGGCGGTAACGTTCCTCCAGAATGGGCAGCTCAGACGTCAGATTCTTCAGCCCGGCCTGGAGGTCCGCAATGTCCTCGCTCGCGTAGATCCTGAGTGCGTCGGTGAGATGGTTGGCCAGGCCGATGTAGTCGACGATGAACCCGCGCTGCTTGCCCTGGGTAACGCGGTTCACGCGAGCGATCGCCTGCAGCAGGTTATGTTCCTTCAGCCGCTTGTCGATGTACATGACCTGCTCGATCGGCGCGTCGAAGCCGGTCAGCAGCATGTCGCATACGACGAGGAAAGCGATGCCGGAGTTGGCCTTGTCATAGTCGTCGAGATTGAACGGCTTGCAGAAATTCTCAACCGCGTTCCAGTCGCGCGCCTCTTTGCGGGCCTCGGTGATTTCTGCCAGCTCGTTGGTCGCGTCGGACGACACCACCACCGCCACCTTGAGGAAGGCAACCCGGCGGATCAGATCCGTGTCGGGTTTCGGTTTTGCACGCTCCGCCTCCAGCCGTTGCTGCAAAGCCTTGCGCAAGGCGCGCTGGTATCGCACCGCCGCAAGCTTGGAATGGCAGACGACCTGCGCCTTGAACCCGTTGGGCAGAATGTTCTCGATGTAGTGGCGGACCAGATCTTGGGCGATGGCGCCGATGCGGTTTTCCGCTTCCAGGATATCGCCGGTGGCTCCATATTTCTTCTTGATGGCAAGCAGATCTTCGGCCGAGCGGTCGGCGAAGAGATCCTCGAACGCCGCGTCGAACTCGGCCTTGTCTCGCAGGGCGGTATTGGCCGTGCGGCCTTCGTAGAGGATTTGCAGGGTTGCCCCGTCCTCCACCGAATCCATCAGCTTGTAGGTGTCGATGTATTCGCCGAACCGTTTCACGGTCTGTCGGCCGCCATGCCGCTCGGTGATCAGCGGGGTGCCGGTGAAGGCGATTCGGGCGGCATTGGGGAACGCCTCGAACAGATTATCCCCCATGTCGGACCCCTGCGTGCGGTGCGCCTCGTCCACCATGATGAGGATGCGCGGGGAATCGTTGACGACGCCAAAAGTCTCGGCGCTAGGGGGCGGGGCATAGCGCCCCAGCTTTTCGCGCAGTCCCTCGGGCAGATCGTCTTTCGACTCGACGAATTTGTGAACCATCACCATGTTCACGTCGGAAGCGGGAGAAGCGAGCACGTCGCGCACGGCGGCGCGACTGTCGACCAGATTGATCTTCCCCCCGATCAGCTTGGCAGTACCGGAGAGCTGGTCTTCCAGATCGGCCCGATCCACCACCATGAGGATCTTGATGTCGTTGAGGTCACGGCTAGCGCGCAACATCCGGCCGACGAAGACCATAGTGAGCGACTTGCCCGACCCCTGAGTGTGCCAGACGACGCCACTGCGCTCCATCGGCGTCTCGCCGGTGCGCAGCCGCTCGACGATGCGACGAGCGGCGCGGTGCTGCTGATAACGGGCAAGCACCTTCACCCGCTTGCCGTTGGGCAGGTCCATGAACACCGAGCAGGTACGCAGCATGTCCAGGAGGCAATGCGGGTTGAGCAGCCCCTGGACCAGCTCTTCCTGCGCGCGGACCTCACCCAGCGGTGGTGAGATCGCGGCAAGCTGCTCCGGCCAGATGTTGCGCCAGCCGTAGAAGTGCTCGGGAGCGGAACTAATGGTGCCGAACTCCGCCGCCTCGCCACAGGTTCGGATCACGGCCAAGTTGGGATAGAACAGTTTCGGCTCGCCTTCGCGCAGCCCGGCGCGGGCGGTTTCCGGGCGGGCGTCGCGATAGCGCTGCAATTGCACGAAGGCCTCGTGCATCGGGTTCGCGGTGTTGGCGTCGCCGATCTTGGCCTCGATCACTACCAGCGGCAGGCCATTCACGAACAGCACCACGTCGGGGATGATAAAGCCCTTCGCGCACCCCGGTGTATCGACGCGGAACTGGTTGATGGCGTGGAAGCGGTTGCGCTCCGGGTCGGCGAAGTCGATCAGGCGAACGGTCGGGTCCGTCTCGCCAGTCAGTTCGTTGCGGTCCACCTGCGCCTTGAAGAGTAGCGCCTGAACCGCCTCGTTCGCATCGAGTAGGCCCTTGCCTGGTTGACGGAAAATATCGTCGATGAGCCCCGCCAAGTGTCGTTCGGTTAGCCACTGGCGGCCGTCCGGCAGGGGATTCAGCGCGCAAATACAGTCGCGGAACACCTTTGGAAGGATCAGGTCGCGAAAGCTCGACCGCAGTGACAACGCAGGGGCCTGCGGGATCATATGACTGCCTTGGTCGATCACCGTCCAGCCGAGCCCAGCAAGCTGGGTCAGCAACGGCTTTTCAACGTGGGCGTATTCGCTCATTCTGCGGCAGCTTGAAGAAGAGGCGCGACGGAGATCTTGCCTGTAAGTAGGTCCTGCATCAAGCCAGATTTCTGGAGGCGGAGCTTTTCAAGGGCACGTTCCAATCCCAAGATATACTTGTCGGCGGCACTCAGGATCTGAATTATCCTCTTCTGCTCTGGTAGTTCTGGAAGCGGCACCACGAATTTTCTAAAGTGCTCAAGGTGAATGTGCTTCAGACCGGATCCAGCTGAGAGATACCCCAATTGGTTCTCGTAATATCTCGTCTGGAAGAACTCACACAGGAAAGCTGAACAGAGCAAGCTGGCGATTGGACGGAGCATCGCAACTGAAACGAATATGCTGAACTCTTCAACCGACTCATCAACCTGGCGCGCTACTCCCAGCGTCCCGTCCTTCGAGACCAGGACATCACCTGCTTTTGGATCCGCACGGATCTGAAAAATGCGGTGATCCTCAATCGAGATAAAGTTCCCCTGTCGGGTATCTATCCCTCTGCCGGCAGTTAGGCTCTTGACAGTAATGAAGGGTACCCCTTGTGGTACGTAAGTCGGCGTGTGGTGTACGCCATCCACAATTCGCGAAGTCAGGTCCGACAGTCGAACTGCGTCCCACCCATTGGGTAACCAGCCGAGTTCTGTCTCGTGGTAGAGGTGCGGAGCTTCCTCGCGATCTGGTCTGAGCTGACCATGTTTGTCAACGCCGCGCGTGAATAGGTCCTGCATCAGCCCAGCCCGGACCCGTTCCTGTTTGGCGATCAGCTTCTGCGTTACATCAATCTGAGCGTCGACCGCGCGCAGAATTTTCGAGATCGTTTTCTGTACTGAAATATCTGGAACTCTGACGCAATATTTATAGAGTTCGCTTCGTTTGATATGCTTCATGGTTGAGCCATGAGAGCCGCCAGCAAGCGCTTCCATATGGAAGTCAAGAAGTTGATAGAGGTAATCCTTGTCGACCCCGGGATTTGGTTGAACCTTAAATAAATGCTGGTTCAGCGCGGCCTTGCCGTGCTGCCATAATGCGACCTTGAGAGTTGCACTCCATGAGAAAATAAGATCGCCGTTATCGACGATGTTGTCTGAGGGAATAGGAGTCATACAGAAGTCGTAGTAGCCATCTGGATTGTTCAACTGCTCGATCCGAACAATTGGTAGCCCCTCCTCTCCCCAATGATGGGGCTTGAAGGCAAATCCATTTATGTATCGAGCTAAGCTAATGAGCGGCTTTTCGTCCCAGTTAGACATAACCAAGCGCTTTCAGATAGATGTTTAGCTCGACCGCCGCATTGTAGCGTTCGTCCTCGATGTTTCGTACTGTCAGTGCATATTTCTTGTGCAGATTGTCTACCGCCGCGGTCACCGCTCGCCGCTCGGCGTCAAGATAGGCATGGTAGGTTTCGAACAGGGTGCTGCGGAAGCGTATTAGTATCTGGCTGCGTGCAGCTTCCGGCGTGATCTTTTGACGTGCGGCGGCCACCAACTCCTCTCGCTTGGTCTCAGCCGTGCGCAGCTCCGCCTTTAACGCCTTCGCCTCATCCTCCAGCGCCTTGTGCGTTGCGAGCCGCCTGGAGATATCGGATAAACGGGACGCAATTCTCTCGCCCTCGCCGACGAGCTTGCTGAGTGGCGCGAGTAAGAACGGCTCGACCTGTGCTTCTTCAGCGATCGAAAGAGTACGGCGCGCGCCGTCGAGATCAGGCGCTGTCAGCGTACCGCCTATCCCGAAATCTGCCTTGCTCCAACCCCTCGGCCAATCATCGCGTCGCTCGATGGCGGATTTGATGATCTTCGCGGCGTCTTTGGCCTCCTTCACCAGGGCTTTGATTTCAGACTTGAAAGCCTTGTCCTCAGCCTTGAGCACAGCCCCCACGTCGCTGCCGAGGACGCCGGTCTCGTCCTCATCCTCATAGCCTTCTTCATCCGCGGCAGCGAAAAGCGCCTGTACCTCGTCGATGCGGGCGCGCTTGGTCGCCAGTTCCTCAATCAGCTCGGGAAACTCGCTTTGCATGATTTCGTCGTCGGGGATCAGTTCCGCGCCCCAGCCGCTCGCCGCCACCGATTTTAGGTCGGTCTTCAGCCCATCGACATAGCGCGCCATGGCGCCACGAATCTGAAAAGGGGTGAGCAGCGTCTCGCCGGAGAAGGATCGCGCGATGCTTTCCATCAGCGCTCGCCGGAGCGCGTAGACATTGTCCGCCCGCTCATTGCCGCTGGCGAGCATCCGCATCATCGGCTCAATGGAGTCCCACCAAGCCGCGAGCCGCTTCATGAGATCCTGATGTGAGCCCACCACACCTGGATGGGCCTTGATCAACTCGGCTATGTCGCGCCGTTTAGCAATAGTGGAGGCAAAATCGCAATAGGCCCTATCACTGCTGCGCTCGATGAAGAGAGAGCCGCGCAGGCCCACATAATTCCGCCAGAAGCGCTCCAGCGCATCGATTTCTGCGATTGGCACCCCCCCATGAATGTGCGCCCGCACGTCTTGCGGCTCGGGTGGCGGCGCGTTGTCGACATAGCGGCGAATGTTACAATCGTACTCTTCCGCCTTGATCTCAGCGATAGACACAACACGGGCATAGCCCGACACATCCTGTCGCCGGCGATAAACATCGACGATCTTTGACATGTCCTCGGGCCGCAGAAAATTTTGCGCTTTGCCCTCGCGATAGTCCCTGTCGGCGTTGATGAAGAGCACATCCTTGCGTTCGGCCGCATGCTCCTTGTTCATCACCAGGATGCAGGCGGTAATACCGGTCCCGTAGAACAGGCTGGGCGGCAGACCGATGACCGCATCGAGCCAGCCCTGTTTGATGAAAAGCTCCCGCGCCTCCTTCTCCTCGCCGCCGCGAAACAGCACGCCATGCGGCATCACGGTCGCCATGCGGCCATTGCTTTTGAGCACCGCCAGCATGTGCTGGACGAACATCAAGTCCGCCTTCTTGCCCTTTTCCGGCATCCATTTCACGAACCGGCCCTTGAACTCCATTTCGTTGGAACTGTAGCTCTGGCTGAACGGCGGATTGGCGAGCACCCGGTCGAAACGGGTCAGTTCGCCGTCCTCTGCTCTGTGCTGGGGCTTGGTCAGCGTGTTCTCCTGCCGGATGTCGGCCGACTGGATGTCATGCAAGATCATGTTCATCCGGCAGATGGACCAGGTCGTCCCCTGCGACTCCTGTCCGGCGAGCGAGAGGTTGTTCGGGTCGCCGCCATTGTCGCGGACATAGTCCCGCGACTGGATCAACATGCCGCCGGAACCAACGGTCGGGTCGTAGATGCTCATGCCCGGCTGCGGGTCAACGATCTCGACCATAGTGCGGACGACATCGGCGGGGGTATAGAATTCGCCCGCCTTCTTGCCGGCCGAATCGGCAAAGTACTTGATCAGGTATTCGTAGGCGGCGCCGAGCAGATCGGGGAACTCGAAATTCTCGTCACGTAGAGGGATTTTCTCGAATACTTGGATGAAGTCGACCAGCGTGTCGTCACTCAGCGTTCGCTGCCCGATCTTGCGATTGAAATTGATGTGCTCGAGCACGTCCTCAAGCTGCTCCTTATTGTGACGCTCAAGCTCGCCAAGCGCGGCATTGAGGCCATTTCCGACGTCCTGCTTCAGATGGCGGATCGTTGCCCAGCGCGATTCCGGGGGGACGTAGAAAGTGTACTGGTCACGGCTTTCCAGCAGCGCTTCGAGCCGGTCGCCATCAAGGCCACGAGCTCGCAGATCGATCGTCAACTTTTCGCGCTGCTGGTCGAACAGGTCGCTGCATCGCTTCAGGAACAGGACGCCGAAGATGTACTCCTTGTACTCCGAGGCATCCATGTTGCCGCGAAGCTCGTCGCACGCCTTGAAGAGCAGACTGGTGAGTTGGGAAAGGGTCAGTTTGGTCATGCTGACAGATGACACAAACCCCGCGCCCTTGTCGACATTCGAGCGGCGACCTAGGTGTGGGTTTACGATTATCATGCCAATCCAGAGCTTCGCTTCCTATCCTGAGCCCGTTCTCTCTGAACTGTCCGCCGTAATCGAGCCCGGCGAGCACGCCGACGATCCAATGCATGGCCATTGAAGGCGGCCTGCGCTCCGGCATACCACCCATCTCCAAACTGCCCGTCGTGCCACTCTGCTGCAGCCTTTGCGCTTGCACCGTCGGGCAAATCAGCTTCACATTTCCGCACGTCCCGTTGCCGCATGAGCAACTGTGCTGTTGAGGTAGGCCGGCGAGCGGCCGGCCTCAAGGCTGGCGCGAGACGCGCCCCCGCCTTCGGCGGCTGAAGGCCTTGACCCCGTCCGCTCGCCGTCCTGTTGGCTTGGCATGCGCTCGGTCGTGGACCGAGCGCGGCATGGCGCTCGATCAGCTCACCGCAACGCGTGGTGGCTTAGGATTCCACTTCTCACCGCGGGCGATCATCGTGTTGAGGATGATGATCAGCTTGCGCATGCAGGCGATGAGCGCAACTTTCGGCTCCTTGCCCTTGGCGGTGAGGCGCTCATAGTAGGCCTTGAGCACCGGATTATGCTGGGTCGCTGCGCCGAGGCAGGGAAGAAACAGGCTGTTTCTCACCCAGCGCCGGCCCCCCTTGATGTGGCGCTCGCCTCGGCGCTTGCCGCTGTCATCGTCGTAAGGAGCGACCCCGATCAGGGCGGCGGCGATCTCGTCGCTCACCTTGCCGAGCTCCGGCGCTCCTGCAATGAGGATCGCGGAGGTCGTGCCGGCAAGCCCTGGCACAGTTTCGATGATCTCGGCGCGCTTGGCAAACTCCGGTGTGGCCTTGACCTTGGCCGAGATCGCAGCCTCGAGCTTCGCAATCTGTGCAGCGAGCGTCTTCAACACCTGGGAATGGGCCTTCTGCGCCAATCCCGGCACGACATGTTCGTTCTGGTTCTGCAGACGGGTTTTCAGATCCATCAGGTTCTTGCGTGCTTTCACCAGTCCCGCCAGTTCCTCGCGGGCAGCATCGTAGGTCTGGCTCGGTGCGTCGTTGAACGTCTCGGCGAACCAGGCGATCATCTCCGCATCGATCGTGTCGTTCTTCGCCAGTCGACCGGCCGATAGGGCAAAGTTGCGAACCCGCTTGGGATCGACGATCCGCACCTCTATCCCGGCCTGGCGCAACACCTTGGCCCACTCGCGCTCATAACCGCCGCTGGCCTCCATGACGGCCTTGTTCACCTTGTGCTTGCGAAGCAAGGTCAACAGCTGGCGGTGCCCGTGCGGAGTGCTCGGGAACGTCTGCCGTAGTCCGAGGCTGCGAATGCAGCCGTCCACCTTGTCCTTGGCCACATCGATGCCAGCGACACCGTTTGCGATTTGTGTCATCATCCACTCCCTTCCTTGCCTTGTATGGGCTCGAGGCCCTTGCAACTGTTCGGGTTGAGGAAGATCACCGGAGCTGTCCCTCGCTCTGAAACAGGCTCTGCTGCGTTTGGGGCGTTACGGGCTCAGATCCAGCGACGGGCGGTTTTGCGAGAACCGCCCGTTCGCATATTCTGACAGACTTTCTGAACACAAGGGGCGTTTCGCGACCGTCACGGATCGTTGGCAGTGGGATGCGATGGGCGTGTGTTGCCGCAGCGTGGATCAGTCTGCGCGGACGAACGGCGATGCACGCACGGTCAAGTCGCGCGGTCCTGATATCCCGATGCTGATATCAAGCGGGTGACGATGCCTCAGCGCGTCGCGCTCGTGATGGTGGCCAACACGCCCGGTGCACCAGGGAGAACGCGAAGCAGCCGTTCAAACCATCGCGCGGGGAAGGCCGGGTCGTACCGGCTGAACCTGTGGTTCCTGCCCCGTGCATTCTTTCCGCACGGGGGCCACGGGCCTCAGCCGAGGCCCGGCCTTCCCTGCGCCCTCATGCAAACGAGGGCGGGACGCTCAGCAAGCCTCGGACGCCATCGGCGCCGCGAGATCGCGGAGTTGTGCCGCGCGCGCGACAAGTGCGCGAACAGCACTCCACGATCGCTGTTTGACAGGTCAAAGACGGGCCACGCCCCGCGGGCGGCCACGCATCACGGCTTCGGCAGCAGCTTGAGGCCGGGCGCCGGCTCCTTATAGTCGGCGGCCGACTTGCCCTCCTGCGGGATCTCGATCCAGCGATGGACGCCGTCCTCGCACTCCTGCACGACGGGGAAGTACACGGTCTTGCCCGGCGTGAGATCGTCGGTCAGGTACACCGACAGCACGAACTCATCGTAATAGTCGTTCGGCAGATTGCCGCTCCACGCCACCTCCTTGACGCCCTCGGTGACGCTGCCGTGGAACATGGCGTAGGGCTTGTCGTATTTCGCTTTGACGAGATCGAGCTGCCAGCCCGGCTTGGGCATCGGCTTGACGCCGACGACACCGTCGGGGATCCGCACGCGGATCCTGACCGTCGGCGAGGTGCCGCAGCCGTGGCCGACGCGAAACGTCGCCCGATAGGACGCGCCGATGGCGGCTTCGCCCTTGTCGAGGACGATGTGGGCGTGAGCGGCGGCACCGAGCGTTACGGCACTGAGCGCAGCGAACAGAGAAACTAATCGCATCTCGAAAGGTCCTTTTATGGGTGACCGCAGGCGGCGGCCGGTCGCGCGACCCTGCCCGGGTTGAAGCGGGCCGGCGCGGCGGTGTCAGTTCAAGCGATGAAGTTGGATGCGGCGACGGCATTGCCGCCGCGACGGGATGTGTCGATTCGAATCGGGACGCGGCGAGATCGCCCGGCGAACGCCGGTGACGCAGCGTCTCAGGCGATCAAAGGCGGGCCGCGCGACTGCCGCGGCTGATGGCCTTCGGACACGTCCGGCACCGCGCGCGGGAGCATGCGGTCCGCCCGCGCGGCAACCGGATCAAGCGCTGCTACGGGCTGGGGCGCGGGAAGCGTGCCGGCCTGGGCGGCAAAGACGCAGATGTCGCAACGCGCCCGATGCGTGTCCTGGACCGGCGCGGAGCCATCAGGGTCAGCCTGGTCCGACGGCGCGTGGTCCGACAGGCAGAGGGCCTGCGCATCGTCGGGGCCGAGCGGCAGGCTGGCTGCCGCCATGCGGGCGGCAAGCGCGGCCGTGGCCACGAGCTGAAACGCGAGCAGCAGCGCAAGCGCCATGGCGCCTGCCGCGGAAGACCTGCTGCTGCGTCGGTGCCTGCTCATCTCGGCCGTGCCCAATCTCGGGACGGAGGATAGGAACGAGGAATGATGAAAGTCGAGTCGAACGGCGTGCCGTCGCCGGGATTTCGGGTCGACCACGTCTGTCGGGCTGCGAGCCGGTCAGCGGGCCACTGCCGGCGGTGCAGTGATGTCGACCACTTGAAAGGGAGTGGTGCCCAGGAAAGGACTCGAACCTTCACGGCCGTTAAGCCACTGGCACCTGAAGCCAGCGCGTCTACCAATTCCGCCACCTGGGCATGGAGGCGCTGTGTACGGATCGGAAGCGGGCTTGTCAAACCGCTGAAACGACTTCCTGACGATTTTTCTATCGCCATGCGCAAAACACGGCCCACTTTTCCGCAGCGCGGACGATGGGCTATACAGCGGCGCAGGATGGCGGGCCGCGGGGTGCGAATCGCCTGACACGGCCCCTCTCGTCCGGGCGGACTGGCCGCCCGATGCAATCAGGAATCCTCCCATGGCATCGAATCTGGACACTCTCGTCACGGTCTTCGGCGGCTCCGGCTTCGTCGGGCGCAACGTGGTCCGGGCGCTGGCCAAGCGCGATTACCGCATCCGGGTCGCGGTGCGCCGGCCGGAGCTGGCCGGCCATCTGCAGCCGCTCGGCCGGGTCGGCCAGATCCACACCGTGCAGGCCAATCTGCGCTATCCCGAGTCGGTCGCGGCGGCGCTGCGCGACAGCCACGTCGCCATCAACCTGGTCGGCATTCTGACCGAGAGCGGCGCCCAGACCTTCGACGCCGTGCAGGGGGAAGGCGCCGCCACCGTGGCCAAGGCCGCGGCTGCCGCCGGCGCCCGCCTGGTGCATGTCTCGGCGATCGGCGCCGACGCCGAATCGGCCTCGAGCTATGCCCGCGCCAAGGCGGCCGGCGAGGCCGCCGCGCTGGCGGCGGTGCCGGAGGCGGTGATCATGCGCCCCTCGGTGGTGTTCGGCCCCGAGGACCAGTTCACCAACCGCTTCGCGGGCCTGGCCCGCATCGCGCCGTTCCTGCCGCTGATCGGCGGCGGCGAGACCAGGATGCAGCCGGTCTATGTCGGCGACGTCGCCACCGCCGTGGCGGACGCGGTCGAGGGCAAGGCGCGCGCTGGCGCGACCTATGAGCTCGGCGGCCCGGAGGTGCTGAGCTTCCGCGAGATCCTGAAGATCATCCTCGACATCACCGACCGCAACCGCGCCCTGCTGCCGCTGCCGTTCGGGCTCGCCAAGCTCCAGGCCGCGATCCTGCAGTTCGCGCCGGGGCCGCTGAAGCTGACGCCTGACCAGGTCGAGCTGCTGCGTCACGACAACGTGGTGTCGGAAGCGGCGAAGGCCGCGGGGCTGACCCTGCAGGGGCTCGGCATCACGCCGGATTCGCTCGAGGCGGTCGCCCCGCAATATCTCTGGCGCTTCCGTCCGTCGGGACAGTTCCAGCGCAAGAGCGCGTAAGGGGCACACCCGCCTCTCTACGTCATTGCGAGCGTAGCGAAGCAATCCAGACTGTCTCTGCGGAAAGAGTCTGGATTGCTTCGCTGCGCTCGCAATGACGAGCGGAGAGGGAGAGACTTACTTCCCCAGCGCCAGCGCGATCAGGCCGAGCGTGCCGACGATGACGCGCCACCAGGCGAACAGCACGAAGCCGTGGCGCGTGACGTAGCCGAGGAAGCCCTTCACCACGACCATCGCGGTGATGAAGGAGACGACGAAGCCGATGGCGATGAGACCGAGATGATCGGCCGTCATCTCGGCGCGGCTCTTGTAGAAGTCGTAGACGAAGGCGCCGACCATGGTCGGAATCGCCAGGAAGAACGAGAACTCCGCCGCCGAGCGCTTGTCGCCGCCGAGCAGCATCGCCGCCACGATGGTGGAGCCGGAGCGCGACACGCCGGGAATCATCGCAAGGCACTGCGCGACGCCGATCCACAGATACATCAGCAGCGGATAGCGCGTCGCGTCGTGCTCCCTGGGCTTGAGATCGATCTGGTCGACCCACAGCAGGATGGCGCCGCCGACGATCAGCGAGAAGCACACGATCCAGGGGTCGAACAGCAGCGCCTTGATGTATTTGCCGGCGATGAGGCCGATGACCACGGCGGGCAGGAAGGCGACCAGCACGCCGATGATGAAGCGGCGGTCATCCTGGTTGGTCAGGGCCCCGATCGCGACGCGCGACAGCTTGAAGAAGTACAGCGCGACGATGGCGAGGATCGCGCCGAGCTGGATCAGGATCGCGAAACTCTTCCAGAACCCGTCCTCGCCGAGCCCGAAGAAACGTTCCGCCAGCAGCAGATGGCCGGTCGAGGATACGGGAAGAAACTCGGTGACGCCCTCGACAATGCCGAGAAGCACCGCCCGCAGCGTATCTGACATCATTGATCCGATCCGTGATTGCCGGCAAAACGCCGCCCTTCTCGCCTATTCGGCCGCCGCCCGCAATTGCAAAAAACGAGAAGCGCGGCCACATCGCAGCGGTGAACCGAACGGCGGCCGTGGGCACGAATCAGCAAGGGGACGGCGCCGGATTGCGGCCGTCTACCCCGGTCGATGCCGGTCTGCGCCGCTGTCATTCGCGCATGCCCTGCCCTCGCCCCACTGCTTACACTTTTGCCGACCATGCGCTAATGGTCCGAATCGGAGGGTCAGATCGATAACGGACCTGATCAGCAGGCGGGACCGACCGGCTCGCAACTGAATGGTTGATGCTTCGTTAAGCGCAGTCGTCCTTCGGAAGTCAGAATCGTCAAAGGCTCCATGTACACGCTCTTCCACCACCCCTTCTGCCCGCATTCACGATTCGTCCGGCTGGTGCTCGGCGAATACGGGCTCGATCTGCGCCTGGTGGAGGAACGCGCCTGGGAGCGCCGCGAGGCGTTCCTCGTGCTCAATCCCGCCGGAACGACGCCCGTGCTCTCGGTCGAAGGCGTGCCGGCGGTGCCCGGCGTCGGCGTCATCGCCGAATTCCTCGACGAGACCTGCGGCCCTGAGATGGGCGACCGCCGGCTGATGCCGGCCACGGCCGCCGAGCGCATCGAGGTGCGCCGCCTGATGGCGTGGTTCAACGACAAGTTCTTCGAGGAGGCGTCGAACCTCCTGGTCACCGAGCGCATCTACAAGCGCTTCATGAACGAGGAGGATGGCGGCGGGCCGCCGTCGACCGACGTGATTCGCGCAGCCAAGACCAATGTGCGCTATCATCTGGCCTATATCGGCTGGCTGGCGCAGCGGCGCAATTTCCTGGCCGGCGACCGCCTGACCTATGCCGACCTCGCCGCCGCTGCGCATCTGTCGGCGATCGACTATCTGGGCGACGTGCCATGGATCGAGGACGACGCAGCGAAGGCGTGGTACGCGCGGGTGAAATCGCGCCCGTCGTTCCGGCCGCTGCTGAGCGACTGGCTGGCCGGCGTGCCGGCGTCGCGGACCTATGTGGATCTCGACTTCTGAGCCCGCATGACGGACCCGCGCCGGACGGTTTGAAGGCGGCACTGGCCGCCGAGGCGCTCAGGCTCGGCTTCGACACCATCGGCGTCGCCGCGCCGGTCGTGAGCACAGAGCGCGCCGCAGCGTTCGAGCGCTTCATCGCCGCGGGCCATCACGGCGACATGGACTGGCTGGCGCGCGAGCCGTCACGCCGCACCGATCCGACCACGCTGTGGTCGGATGTGCGCTCGGTGATCATGCTCGGCGTCAATTACGGGCCCGACGAGGATCCGCGCGCCATTCTCGCCGCGCGCAGCCGCGGCGCGATCTCGGTCTATGCCCGCGGCGACGACTATCACGACATCATCAAGAAGAACCTCAAGGCACTGGCGCGCTGGCTGGCCGCCCGCGCCGGCTGCGACGTCAAGGTGTTCGTCGATACCGCGGCCGTCATGGAGAAGCCGCTGGCTGAAGCGGCCGGCCTCGGCTGGCAGGGCAAGCACACCAACCTCGTATCGCGCGGCTTCGGGTCCTGGCTGTTCCTCGGCGCGATCTATACGACGCTCGATCTGCCCGCCGACGCCTCCGAGCAGGACCATTGCGGCTCTTGCCGGGCCTGTCTCGACGCCTGCCCGACTGCGGCCTTCCCGGCGCCTTACAGGCTCGACGCGCGGCGCTGCATTTCCTACCTCACGATCGAGAACAAGGGGCCGATCCCGCGCGAATTCCGCAAGGCCATCGGCAACCGCATCTATGGTTGCGACGACTGCCTCGCCGCCTGTCCCTGGAACAAATTCGCGCAGGAAGGCCGTGAGACGAAGCTGGCCGCTCGCGAGGCGCTGCGCGCGCCATCGCTCGCCGACCTCGCGGCGCTGGACGACGCGAGCTTTCGCGCGCTGTTTGCGAAGTCGCCGATCAAGCGCATCGGCCGCGACCGCTTCCTGCGCAACGTCCTGATCGCGATCGGCAACTCCGGCGATGCCACGCTGGCCCCCGCGGCGGAGCGGCTCGCGGCCGATCCGGACCCGCTGGTGCGCGGCGCGGCGGCATGGGCGCTGGCGCAGCTGCTCAGCCCCACGGCATTCGCGGCGCTGGCGGCAACGGCACTGGCCTCCGAAACGGATGAGAATGTCCGCGCGGAGTGGTGCGCGGGGAGCTGAGGCCGGACGCCTCAGCTCATCTCGCCGACCGCAGCCAGCATCCGCGCGATGTCCTGCGGCCGCGACAGCCGGTGGTCGCCGTCCTGGATCATGGTCAGCACAACATCATCGGCCGGCAACCGGTGCGCCAGCGCGAACGCGTGCTGCCAGGGCACGTCCGGGTCCTTTGCGCCCTGGAGGATGCGAACCGGACACCCGACATTGATGGCACTGCCGAGCAGCAGGTGGTTGCGGCCGTCCTCGATCAGCGCCCTGGTGATCGGATAGGGCTCGCCATAGTCCGACGGGCGCATCCAGACGCCGTTGGTCTCGATCTCCTGGCGGATCTCGGGCGAGAAGCCCTTCCACATCAGCTCCTCGGTGAAGTCGGGCGCCGGGGCGATCAGGACCAGGCCGGCGAGCGTTGCCTCGGCGGGCTGTCTGAGCAGCTCGCGCGCCAGCAGCAGCGCCATCCAGCCCCCCATCGAGGAGCCGATCGCGACCTGGGGCCCCCGGCAGACCTGGCGGAAGACGGCGACGCTCTCCTCCAGCCAGCGGCCGATGGTGCCGTCGACGAAGCGGCCGCCCGATTCGCCATGCCCCGAATAATCGAAGCGGACGCAGGCCCGGCCGTGCTCGGCCGCCCAGGCGTCCAGCGCCAGTGCCTTGGTGCCCTTCATGTCGGAGTTGAAGCCGCCAAGCCAGAACAGGCCGGGCGGGTTCCCTGCACGCGCCCGCACCACGATCCGGCGCGACAATTCACCCGCGCCGACGTCGAGGAAGGCGGGCGTACCGGCAATTTCTACAGCAGGGTTCATGGATCGTTACTCAGTTCCGAATGTTGTTTGGGCGAGCCGGCAGCGCGCGTCAATCTGATCTCCCAGATGCTTCTGCTTGCGAAACGGCCCCGCGCACTCTATGTCGCACCCGGAACCATCGCGGCCCTGAAATCGCGGATTTGATCGCCGTTTTCGGCCAGATGGTCTCTTTGGGGAAGCGCAAGGGGCTGACGATCGCGCCGAAGCCCTGCGCCTGCGAGGCAAAAGCCGCGACGGCCGGACGGAAATTCGACGGACCGGACGCCGGCGATCTTGCCCGCGCGGGCATCTTCCTTCAAACTAGCCGCCTTCTTCCACAACCTTGGAGAACTACCCATTCGCCGCCCCAATAGAGCCCCGCCCGCTGCCGTCAAAGACGGGCCGCGCACCAATGATGAAATTCGCAATGCGCAGATCCAGCTGATCGATTCGGAAGGCACCAATCTTGGTGTCACCGAGACCGTGATCGCGATCAAGATGGCCGCCGAAGCGGGCATGGATCTGGTCGAGATTTCGCCGAACAATACGCCTCCCGTCTGTAAGATCATGGACTACGGGAAGTACAAATATTCGGCGCAGAAGAAGGCTGCCGAGGCCCGCAAGAAGCAGAAGGTCGTCGAGATCAAGGAGATCAAACTCCGTCCGATGATCGATGATCACGACTACGACGTGAAGATGCGCGCAATGCAGCGTTTCTTCGAGGAAGGCGACAAGGTCAAGATCACGCTGCGCTATCGTGGCCGAGAAATGGCGCACCAGGAGATCGGCACCAAGCTGCTCGACAAGGTCAAGTCCGACGTGGCGGCGTTTGCCAAGGTCGAGCAGGACGCCAAGTTCGAGGGACGTCAGGTCGTGATGGTGCTGGCCCCGCGTTAGCTGCCGGATAACGACGCGTCCCACCGGGCCCGCCAGGCGTTTGGCGGGCTTTTTCTCGTCCTGGCAAGGGGAACGGGATCAGGACCGCGTCGCCTCCCACCGCCCACGGCAGGTGCCGGACGAACCTTTTCCACTCCAGACGCCGAAGCCCGAGGCGGCGCCGAGCCGGCCCGAGCCGCTGGCGTAGGAGCCGCCTTGCGACACGCGCACGGTGACGGCGCCGCCGCGGCCGACCGTTCCGGTGATGTTGGCCGTGCCGCTCGAGGTGACCCGGCCGCCGGCAATCTTCACCGGAAAGCTGTAGCCCTGGTCGCAATTGCCGGCCTGGGTGATGATCAGCACCGTCCACGCGCCGTCGAAGCCGGCCGCACGGGCAGGCTCTGCCGGCACGACGGCGAGGCCGGCCGTCAGCATGGTCGCGAGGGCGGCGGAGATGGCGGAGCGAATGGAGCGGGTCATGGTCGGTCCTGCGCTGGCTGTGGTCGGCTGACCATTGGTAGGGCTAGCTGATTCGGCGGTTCAGCGTTGCCAACGGAGAACTTCTCTGGCATAAGCCCGGCCTTCGTCGCCCGGCTGATCAAGGGCTGCCGTGGCGATGTTTCTGTGCGGGTGGGTCCGGGTTCGGACAGAAAACCTGAGCACATCCAACGCTCTAACGAGCATTTTCGCCTGATGGCGCCGCTTTCGCGGGCGGCTTGCCGTTGCGGCATCAAGGAGAGCCAAATGCCCAAGCTGAAGACCAAATCCGGCGCCAAAAAGCGCTTCAAGGTGACTGCCACCGGCAAAGTGATGCATGCCCAGCGCGGCAAGCGCCACGGCATGATCAAGCGGACGAAGAAGCAGATCCGTCAGCTGCGCGGTACCCGCGTGCTGTTCAAGACCGACGGCGACAACGTCAAGAAGTACTTCTTGCCGAACGCCTGATCGGCCTCTCGCTTCCGAAACCCGGCCGCGCCTGCCGCGGCTCATCGTCATCTTTGATCAAGGATTTCCGTCATGTCTCGCGTCAAACGCGGTGTGACTTCCCACGCCAAGCACAAGAAAGTCTTCAAGGCCGCCAAGGGTTATTTCGGCCGCCGCAAGAACACGATCCGCACCGCCAAGCAGGCCGTCGAGAAGGCCGGCCAGTACGCGTTCCGCGATCGCAAGCGCAAGAAGCGCACCTTCCGCGCGCTCTGGATCCAGCGCCTGAACGCCGCCGTGCGTCCGTTCGAGCTGAACTACAGCCGATTTATCGACGGCCTGTCCAAGTCCGGCATCACCGTCGACCGCAAGGTGCTGTCGGATCTCGCGATCAACGAGCCCGCCGCGTTCCAGGCGATCGTTGAGAAGGCCAAGGCGGCGCTCGCCGCCTGATCGCCTCTCCATCGCGAGGACTGCAAAGCGGCCGACGATCTCGGCCGCTTTTTGCTGTTCGGCGACATCGATCCTTTCGCTTGACCCCTGTCGCCCGCGCGGCGACAACCCAGCCGCCTTTTCCGCGGAGATTTTGACCGTGTCCGACCTCGCCTCGCTCGAAACCTCGATCCTCGACCAGATTGCCGCCGCCGGCGATGAAGCCGCGCTCGAAGCCGTGCGCGTCGCCGCCCTCGGCAAGAAGGGCTCGATCTCGGCGCTGCTCGCCACGCTCGGCAAGATGTCGCCCGACGAGCGCAAGACGCAGGGCGCGGCGATCAACCTCGCCAAGGACAAGGTCACGCAGGCGCTTACCTCACGCCGCGAGGTGCTGAAGTCGGCCGCACTGGACGCGCGGCTCGCCGCCGAGACCATCGACGTCACCCTGCCGCTGCAGGATACGCCAGCCGAGACCGGGCGCGTTCACCCGCTGAGCCAGGTGATGGACGAGCTGACGACCATCTTCGCCGACATGGGCTTCTCGATCGCCGAAGGTCCCGACATCGAGACCGACGACTACAACTTCACCAAGCTGAACTTCCCGGAAGGCCATCCGGCGCGCGAGATGCACGACACGTTCTTCTTCAATCCGAAAGAGGACGGCTCGCGCATGCTGTTGCGCACCCACACCTCGCCGGTGCAGGTGCGGACGATGCTGAGCCAGAAGCCGCCGATCCGCGTGATCTGCCCGGGCCGCACCTACCGCATCGATTCGGATGCGACCCACACGCCGCAATTCCACCAGGTCGAGGGCCTCGTCATCGACAAGGGCTCGCATCTCGGTCACCTCAAATGGATCCTGCACGAGTTCTGCAAGGCGTTCTTCGAGGTCGACAACATCAACATGAAATTCCGGCCGTCGTTCTTCCCGTTCACCGAGCCGTCGCTCGAGGTCGACATCCAGTGCCGCCGCGACAAGGGCGAGATCCGCTTCGGCGAGGGCGAGGACTGGCTGGAGATTCTCGGCTGCGGCATGGTGCATCCGAACGTGCTGCGCGCCTGCGGCATCGATCCTGACGAGTACCAGGGCTTCGCCTGGGGCATGGGCATCGACCGCATCGCGATGCTGAAATACGGCATGAGCGATTTGCGCCAGCTGTTCGAGGGCGACGTCCGCTGGCTGTCGCACTACGGCTTCAAGCCGCTCGACCTGCCGACCCTGGCCGGAGGATTGAGCTCGTGAACGTCGAGACGGTCCCTGAAGCCTATCGCGGCTTGAGGACGTTCGCGTTTGGCGACGGCCCGGAGCTTGCCGACAAGCTGCTCGACCTCGTCGTCAGGGGCATCAAGACGGCGACCTGCAGCACCGAAGACGAGCCCAACACCTCGGCGCCCGGCGAGCGCTGGATCGTTCTCGACGGTCGGGGCGACCCGCACTGCGTGATCGAAACAACCGAGGTCAGCTATCGCCGCTTCGATGAGGTCGACGCGGCCTTCGCCTTCGAAGAGGGCGAAGGCGACCGGAGCTTGAACTACTGGCGCGAAGCGCACCGGACCTACTTCACCCGACTGGGCAGGTTCAGCGACACCATGACGTTGATGTGTGAGCGCTTCCGTCTTGTCGAGATCTTTGCCGATCGCAGGATTGCATCATGAAATTCACTCTGTCCTGGCTGAAAGACCATCTCGACACCGATGAGCCGGTGGAAAAGATCGCCGAGAAGCTCACCATGATCGGCCTTGAGGTCGAGCATCTCGAGGACAAGGCGAAGCTGCTCGCGCCTTACAGAATCGCGCGCGTCGTTTCCGCCGACCAGCATCCGAATGCCGATCGGCTGCGCGTCTGCATGGTCGACACCGGTGACGGCGGCGCGCCGGTGCAGGTGGTGTGTGGCGCGCCGAACGCGCGCACAGGTCTCGTCTCCGTATTCTCGCCGCCCGGCACCTACATCCCCGGCAAGAACATCACGCTCTCGGTCGGCACCATCCGAGGCGTCGAGAGCCGCGGCATGCTATGCTCGGAGGCCGAGCTCGAGCTCTCCGAGAACCACGACGGCATCATGGAGCTGCCAGCGGACGCGCCGATCGGCAAGCCCTACGCCGAATGGGCCGGGCTCGGCGATCCCCTGTTCGAGATCAACTTGACGCCGAACCGCCAGGACTGCACCGGCGTGCACGGCATCGCGCGCGACCTCGCCGCCGCCGACATGGGCAAGCTGAAGGACTCCGGCATCAGGCCGGTCAAGGGCGAGCTCCCCTGCCCCGTGAAGGTCACGGTGGAGGACGAGAAGCTGTGTCCGGGCTTCGCGCTGCGGCTGGTGCGCGGCGTCAAGAACGGCCCGTCACCGAAATGGCTGCAGCAGCGCCTGACCTCGATCGGTCTGCGGCCGATCAACGCGCTGGTCGACATCACCAACTACATGACGTTCGATCGCGCGCGGCCGCTGCACGTGTTCGACGCCAAAAAGGTCAAGGGCAATCTGGTCGTCCGCCGCGCACGCGACGGCGAGACACTGCTTGCGCTCGACGGCCGCACCTACACGCTCGACAGCACGATGTGCGTGATATCAGACGATGCCGGCGTCGAATCGCTCGCCGGCATCATGGGCGGCGAGGCCTCGGGCTGCGATGCCGAGACCACCGACGTGCTGATCGAATCGGCGCTGTGGAACGAGATCAACATCGCCCAGACCGGCCGCAAGCTCGGCATCAATTCGGACGCGCGCTATCGCTTCGAGCGCGGCGTCGATCCCGCCTTCATGGTGCCGGGCCTGGAGATGGCCACCAAGCTCGTGCTCGAGCTGTGCGGCGGCACGGCCTCTGAGAACGTCGTCGTCGGCAACCGGTTCGGCGACGATCGCATCATCGATTTTCCGCTCACCGAGGTGAAGCGCCTCGCCGGCATCGAGGTGCCGCTGACCGAGATGCGGCGGATCCTGACGCATCTCGGCTTCGTGGTCGCCGGCAACGGTCCGGTCGTGAAGATCGCGGTGCCGTCCTGGCGTACGGACGTGCACGGCAAGGCCGACATCGTCGAGGAGGTCGTTCGCATCGTCGGCGTCGACAAGGTGCCGATGACGCCGTTCGAACGCGGCGATGCCCCGCGCAAGCCGGTGCTGACGCCGATCCAGCTGCGGACGCGGCGCGCCAAGCGCGCGCTGGCCGCGCGCGGCATGGTCGAGGCGGTCACCTGGTCGTTCATTGCCAAGCCTGCGGCTGAGCTGTTCGGCGGCGGCAAGGCCGAGCTCGCGCTCGCCAATCCGATCGCCGCTGACCTGTCCGACATGCGCCCGAGCCTGCTGCCGGGCCTGATCGCGACGGTGCAGGCCAATGCCGACCGCGGCTTCGGCGATGCCGCGATCTTCGAGGTCGGGCAGGTGTTCAAGGGCGACGGCCCTGCGGATCAATTCGTGGCCGCGAGCGGCATCCGTCGCGGCATTGCATCGTCGAAGGGACTCGGCCGGCATTGGACGGGATCGCAGCCGGCCAACGCGTATGACGCCAAGGCTGATGCGCTCGCCGTGCTCGCGGCTGCCGGCGCACCGATGGCTTCGCTGCAGATCGTCGCCGGTGGCCCCGCCTGGATGCATCCGGGACGCTCAGGCACGATCCAGATGGGACCGCAGAACGTGCTCGGCCATTTCGGCGAGCTGCATCCGCGCGCGCTGGAGGCGCTGAAGGCCGACGGACCTCTCGTCGCTTTCGAGGTCACCCTCGATCGCATCCCGGCCGCGAAGGCGAAACCGACGCGGGCCAAGCCCGTGCTGGAGCTCTCGGCGTTCCAGCCAGTGTCGCGCGACTTCGCCTTCATCGTCGATCGCAAGGTCAAGGCCGGCGACATCGTGCGGGCCGCGCAGGGCGTCGACAAGAAGCTCGTCACCGACGTGACCGTGTTCGATGTCTACGAGGGCAAGGGCATCGAGGACGGCAAGAAGTCGGTCGCGATCGCGGTGACCTTGCAGCCGCGCGACAAGACGATGACCGACGAGGAGATCGACGCCGTCGCAGCGAAGATCACAGCCGAAATCGCCAAGAAGACCGGCGGCACGTTGCGCGGATGAGCCTCTCCGGGCTCATCCCGTCCGAACTCAGCCTGTTCGCGACGGTGGCGCTGGCGATCGTCGCCTTCATCGCAGCGACCGCGCGCGGCTTCTCCGGGTTCGGCGCGGCGCTGATCTTCATGCCGCTCGCGAGCAGCTTCGCGACGCCCCGCCTCGTCGCGCCATTGCTGCTGGTGATCGACTTCGTCGCGATGGCGCCGATGGTGCCGGCCGCCTGGCGCGAGGCCGACCGCAAGGCGACCGCCGTAATCGTCGCGGGCGCACTGGTCGGCGTGCCCGTGGGCACCTGGTTCCTCAGCCGTCTCGACCCGGTCACCGTGCGCTGGATCATCACCGGCTTCGTGATCGCGCTTCTCGCGCTGCTGCTGTCCGGCTGGCGCTATCGCGGCAAGGAGTACACCGCGCTCTCGGTCGCCGTCGGCTGTGTCTCCGGCTTCTGCAGCGGACTGGCGCAGACGGGCGGCCCGCCGATCGTCGGCTATTGGCTGGGACGTCCGATCGCATCGAAGATTGCGCGGGCGAACATCGTGCTGTTCTTCGGCGCCTCGGATTTCTTCGCGATGGTGAGCTACGCGACCAGCGGGCTGATCACTTGGGATTCGCTCAAGCTCTCGATGCTGATCGGCCCGGTCTATGCGCTCGGCGTCGCGTGCGGCGCCTCGCTGTTCGGCCGCGCCAGCGAGCGCGTGTTCCGCGCAATCTGCTATGCGCTGATCGCAATCGCCGTGATCGCCGGGCTGCCGGCCCTCGACGGCGTGCTCGGGCGCGGTTAGCTTCCCCGTAACGAGACTGAAAGGGAGGACGCCGTGATCAATCGCCGAACCATGCTCTCACTTGCATTGGGAGCAGCCGGAGCCGTGGCGGCGCCATCGGTTTTCGCGCAGGGCACGAAGACCGGTACGCGCATCGTCTTCCTGGGCACCAAAGGCGGCCCACGCGTCGGCGTCGGCGCCTCCAATCCGGCCAATCTCGTCGTCGTCAACGGCACGCCGTTCGTGATCGATTGCGGCATGGGCGTCAGCCGTCAGCTCGTCAAAGCAGGCATTCCGATTCCATCGGTGAAGTACATCCTGATCAGCCATCACCATTCCGATCACAACCTCGAATACGGCAATCTGTTCTACAATGCCTGGGCCGCAGGACTATCGACGCCGATCCAATCGTTCGGCCCCAAAGGTCTGGAGGCGATGACCAGGAATTTCTGGGCGACCAACCAGTTCGATGTCGACACCCGTATCGAGGACGAGGGCCGGCCGGATCCGCGGCCACTGCTGATCGCCAAGGACATCACGGACGATGGCGTCGTGGTGAAGACGGCGGACGTCACCGTGACCGCGTTCCGCACGCCGCATCCGCCGATCACCGACAACTTCGCCTACAAGTTCGAAACCCCGGACGGCACGATCGTGTTCTCCAGCGACACCGCCTACAATCCGAAGCTCGCCGAGTTCGCCAGGGGCGCCGACGTGCTCGTTCACGAATGCCTGTATGTACCGGCAGTCGATCGCCTGGTCGCGAGGACGAAGAACGGGTCGACGCTCAAGAAGCATCTGCTCGAAAGCCACACCACCACCGAGGACGTCGGGCGCATCGCCGCGGCCGCTGGCGTGAAAGTGCTGGTGCTCAGCCATTTGGTCCCGGGTGATGATCCCGAGGTGACCGACGACGACTGGACGCGCGACGTGAAGAAGAACTACTCCGGCCGCATCGTCGTCGCCAAGGATCTGATGGAGCTGAAGCTGCCGGTGTAGCTGGCGTAGGGTGGGCAAAGCGGCCGCCGACGGCGGCAGCGTGCCCACCGTCTTTCGGCGAACTCATCAGCAGGTCGTTGGGCACGGCGCCACGGCGATCTCAAACTTGGAGACAGCACGGCTACGCCTTTGCCCACCCTCATATGGGGTCTTGTGAGTCAAGTCTCGTTCGATAGGTCGAGGTTGTTTTTTCGAGGATGCCGTTCGTTTCCTTAGAGGTGGTGTGTTCGGCGGAGCAAAGCCGACGTCCGCGCGCTCTCGATTTTGCGCCGTAGCGGACGGCGGCTTTGCGGGTGGGCAGGGCGACGTCTGGCGCCACGAACCTGCGGTCTCGGTCGAGGACTGGCTTGCGAAGATTCTGCAGCTGTCCGCTGCATCACCTCATATCCGGTCGGATGAAGTCATCCGGGCCCATGTTCCGCATGCTTGCGGCGAGAAGCCAAAGAGGATGAGACCCATCTACAAGACGGCTGGTGGTACGGCCCTAGGGTGGCACGGTCATCATCCATCCTCGCAAGACCGCGGCGAACCGCGGGCCTGATCGCGAAGTTCGTTTACGCCTTCATCAGGGCCTCCTCGGGCACGAGGCCGGTCTCGAGATAGCGCCACAGCGCCACGACGAGCTTGCGCGCCAGCGCCACGATCGCAATGCGCCTGACACGCTTGCCGGTGTTGAGCGTGCGGGTCTGGAACCAGCGGCTGAGCGCGCTGTCCGGCTGATGGCGGACCCAGAGCCAAGCCAGCTCGATCGTCTTCAGGCGGACGTGCGGATTGCCCGCCTTGCTGATGCCCTGCTCACGATCGATGCCGCCGCTCTTCCATGGGCTCGGTGTCAGGCCGCAATAGCTGGCGACCTCGCGCCGGTTGCGGAAGTCCTTGTAGAACAGCTCGCCCGCCAATGTCGTGGCGAAGGCCGGCCCGAGCCCCTTGAGCCGCTGCAGCTGCTCCCGCCGCTTGGCCATCGCCTCCGGAACGACAGCCGCCTGCGCGGCCTCCTGGCTCTGCTCCAGCGCCGCGAGCTGCTCGCGCACCAGCATCAGACGCGCGTGCTCGCGCTTGACCTCGGCCAGAACGTGGGGCGGCAGCGGCTCACCCTGCCAGTCGCGTTGCTGCTCCAGCCAGGTGAGCCAGTTGCGGCGGCGCGGCGCGCCGACCTCCAGGCCGGACAGCCGCAGCAGCGCCTTGATCCGGTTGGTGTGGGCCGTCTGCTCCGTGACCAGCCGGTCGCGCTCGCGGCTGACCCGCCGGGCGTCCTCCTGCTCCACCGTCGGCACCCGGACGATCCGGACCACCCGGGGCTCGCCGCGCAAATAGGCCATCAGCGTGCGCAGCAACAGCTCGCCGTCGATCCGATCCGTCTTTGCCCGCCGTGCGCGCTGCTCGACCGCGATGCTTGCCGGATCGAACACCAGATTGTCGATTCCGTTCGCGACCAGCAACCGGTGCAGCCAGAAGCCGTCATAGCCGGCCTCGTAGCAGCTCGCCACGCGCGGCTCCGATCCGAGCTTCTGCGCCGCCCGGGCCCGCGTCTTGGCGATCAACGCCAGCAACCCGACCTGATCGACTCCGTCGAGCTTGTGCCGCGACATCCGTCCCTGATCGGGACTGTGCAACGTGATCAGCCAGCTCTTCTGGCTGAGTTCAATTGCAACGAAAATCGTGCCAGTATCTCCGGCGGTGAGCGTGCCTTGGGTCGAAGCTTGCATCTGACTCTCCGAGGGTTCGAGTGTGGAAACCCAAACCTATCGGAAGGGCTCGCTCACCGCTCCCCCATGGAATCTACTACGGCCGTCGCGATCCAGTCTGGCTCAGTCCTCAGGCGAGGCCGATCGCACCTTGCCGCGACGGCGCGGCCGTTGCCGCTCCGGGGATTCCTCGGCTTCGGGATCCTTCAACGCCCCGATCCGGCGCAGCGCGGCTTCCGCGGCGCGTTCGCCGGAGTCCCAGGCGCCGTCGACGGTCCCCCACAGCGTGTCGTGCGTGGCCTCGCCTGCCAGGAACAGCGGGCCCAACGGTTCGCCGAGGATCTTGCGCGCGCCCTGGCTGCCGGGTGCAGCGGCCGACATCGCGCCGAGCACGCCCGGCACCTGATTCCAGCGCGTGGCGGCAGACGACTTCACCGCAGCGGCGGCCTCGCTACCGAACAGCTTCACCAGCCATTCCTTGGCGAAAGCGACCATCGCGGCTTCACCCTGCGCTGATAGCTCGCGCCCGAACGCGCCGCCGACGTCGACGGTGCACAGCGACGACCCGCCGATATTGGCCAGCAGCAGACCGGTCCGGTTCGAATTGCTCTGCTCGATGATCGCCTCGTCGCGCGACAGGCCGAACGGATTGCCGGTGAGCATCAGCGCGATGTGATCGGTGCTGCCGAGGCTGAGCTTGCTGGCCGCGTCGAGTTGGCGCTTCGGAAGCTCCGGCGTGAACTTGATCGCCCCTGACGTCAGCACGTTCGTGGACACCGTGAGAATGACGGCGCGCGCTGCGATCCGCCCCGCCGGCGTTTCGACGGCAACGTCGCGATTGCTCCACACGATCCGGCTCGCCGGCGTCGACAGCGCCAGCGGCAATTGTTCGCCGAGCTTGGTGATCAGCGTACCCATGCCCTGGCGGCAGGCCAGCGCGGCGCTGCGATCCTGTCCGCGCGCCTTATCCATGACCGAGAGGTCGACGAGGTCCTTGCCGGTGGCGCCGGCGCCGAGCACGAAGGCCGCCGTGCCGGTCCAATCGCCGAGGTCCTTCGGCAGCGCCGTCGCACAGGACATATCGAGCTTGCCGCGGGACGCTTCGTCGATCGCGCGATTGGCGCGGACGAGGCCGGCCAGGAACTGCTCGGTTTCGCCCGGCCGCGCATTGCGCCGGCCGACGCGCACCTTCTGACCGACCGGCGCCGCGACCAGATCGAGACCGACGCCGCGCGCCAGCTTGGTCATCGGATTGCTGTCGGAATTGTGAAGCCAGCGGGCGCCGCGGTCGAACGGTACGCCGAAGGTCGCAGCGTCGGTCGCGCAGCGGCCGCCGATCTGCGGGGCCGCCTCGAGCACGATCACCTTGCGGTTTGCAGCCATGACGCGGCGGGCGGCAGCGATCCCCGCCGCGCCTGCCCCGATCACGACGATGTCGGCCTCGCGCGGCACTGCGGCAATCGCGCTGCGGCCCGACAGGGGCGCCACGGCGAGCACCGCGGACGCCGTGAGGAAGCCGCGGCGCGTGAACATCATGTCATGGTTTCCGAAAGCTTTGAAACGAACGAGTCGGGGCCGAATTTTGCCGCATCTGCCGCGGTGCGGCAACCGTCATGGTTTATCAATGTTCATTGATGACGGTTCGACTATGAACCAAATTGCAACCGTGATCGACCATCATAGAGAACGGTAAAAGACGCGACCACGCAAGGTCGCTCGGGGAGTTGACCGTCATGGGCGTCGTGCTCGATCACATCGGCAAGCTGATTGCCGCCTATCTCCAGAAGGAGATACGGGGATATGAGCCGTTCACGCCGAGCGATCCGGACAATCTTCGCAAGGACGTCCAGCCCGGCGACGTGCTGCTGGTCGAGGGCAACAGCCGCATCTCCGGCATCATCAAATATCTGACGCAGTCGACGTGGTCGCATGCCGCGCTCTATGTCGGGCCGATCGACGGGGCCGTCGAGCCGGACGGTGAGCCGCATGTGCTTGTGGAGGCCTATGTCGGCGACGGCGTGATCTCGGCGCCGCTGTCGAAGTACTTCTCCTATCATACCCGCGTCTGCCGCCCGGTCGGCCTGACCTACGAGGACCGACACACCGTCTGCCGCTACGCGATCAACCGGATCGGCTTCGGCTACGACACCAAGAACATCATCGACCTGATGCGCTTCCTGATTCCGCTGCCGATCCCGCAGCGCTGGCGGCGGCGCATGATCGCGTTGGGCTCGGGTGATCCGACCAAGATGATCTGCTCGGCGCTGATCGCGCAGGCGTTCGACGCGGTGCGTTATCCGATCCTGCCGAAGATCACGCGGGCGCCATCGCGGCGCGCCAAGCGCGAGATCCTGCACATCCGCGATTCATCGCTGTACATGCCGCGCGACTTCGACATCTCGCCCTATTTCGAGATCGTCAAGCCCACCATCGTCAACGGGTTCGACTACACGACGCTTCATTGGGCCGACAAGCAGAAGCCGCTCGCGGAGGTAGCGGGCGAATTCGCCATGTTTCCAGAAGCCATCGCCGCGCCGCCGCTCGTTCCTGAAACGGCTGACGAAGCGCAGGCGGCGTTTCGTGCTGAGGAAGTGATGGCCGAGACGATCAGCGAACGCCTCGTCGTCAGCGACCACTATCTGGTGGCCGAGCCGGTCCGAAAGGTTGCGCCGCGCGCACCGGCGTCTCGCCGCAGGGTCGCGGTCTGAAGGAACGTCCCGCGCGCCGTCAGCGATCCGATCGGCCGATCACGTCCATGAGTTCCGCGATCTTCTGACGCTGATCGGCCTTGTCGCCGGATGCGATCGCATGCTCCACGCAATGCGCGACGTGATCGCGCAAAATCTCCTCCTCGACCCGGCGCAAGGCCGCCCGCACCGCTGAGATCTGCGTCACGATGTCGATGCAGTAGCGGTTGTCCTCGACCATTTTGGACAAGCCCCTGACCTGCCCTTCGATCCGGCTCAAACGTTTCTGACAGGATGTCTTGATGTCGTCGCGCATGCGCTCTATATACCCCTACAGGGTATAGGTTTCAAGAGGCTGGGCTGATGTCGGAAACCGAACACGGGCATGGTGTCGCAGCGGTCACGGCCGGCGGATGCGGGTGTGGATCGCATTCGGGAGCGGCGGAAACCGGACACAAGGAAGCGTCCGCCGAGAGCTGTTGCAGCGATCGTGCCGATTCGGTGCCCGAGAGCGACGTGGGCGCCTGCTGCGGCGGTCACACTGCGGCCGCACCGGCGAAGGTCAAGGATCCCGTCTGCGGCATGTCGGTCGATCCGGCGACCTCGAAGCATCGCTTCGAGCATCAGGGACAGACGTTCCACTTCTGCTCGGCCGGCTGCCGCACCAAGTTCGCCGCCGATCCCGCGAAGTATCTCGCGCCCGCCGCTGCACCCGCGGCCGCGGCGTCGTGCTGTGGCGGACACGATCATCACGCGCATCAGCATGACGAGACGAAGGTGATCGATCCCGTCTGCGGCATGTCGGTCGATCTCGCGACGTCGAAGCACCGCTTCGACCACCAGGGGCACACCTTCCATTTCTGCTCGGCCGGCTGCCGCACCAAGTTCGCCGCCGATCCCGCAAAATATCTGGAGAAGCGCGAGCCGCCGCCGGAGATGCCGACCGGCACGATCTACACCTGCCCGATGCATCCCGAGATCCGGCAGGAAGGCCCGGGCACCTGCCCGATCTGCGGCATGGCGCTGGAGCCCGAGGTCGTCAGCCTCGACGATGCGCCCAATCCCGAGCTTGCCGACATGAGCAGGCGATTCTGGATCGGCACCGTGCTCGCCGCGCCCGTCGTCGTGCTCGAGATGGGCGGCCACATCGTCGGCGGCCACGGCCTGATCGATCCGATGCTGTCGAACTGGATCCAGTTCGCGCTGGCGACGCCGGTCGTGCTGTGGGCCGGCTGGCCGTTCTTCGTGCGCGGCTGGCAATCGGTCCAGACCCGCAATCTCAACATGTTCACCTTGATCGCGATGGGCACGGGCGTCGCCTATGTCTACAGCGTGATCGCGACCCTGGCGCCTCAGGCGTTTCCGGCTGCGTTCCGCGGCCATGGCGGCGCGGTCGCGGTGTATTTCGAGGCGGCCGCCGTCATCACCGTTCTCGTGCTGCTCGGCCAGGTGCTGGAGCTGCGCGCACGCGAGGCGACGTCGGGCGCGATCAAGGCGCTGCTGCAGCTGGCGCCGAAGACGGCGCGGCGGCTCGACGCCGAGGGCAACGACCACGAGGTGGAGATCGCCGAGCTCGCGGTCGGCGATCTCCTGCGCGTGCGCCCCGGCGAGAAGGTGCCGGTCGACGGCATCATTCTCGAAGGCCGCTCGTCGCTCGATGAGTCGCTGGTGACTGGCGAGTCGATGCCCGTGACCAGGAACGAAGGCGAACGCGTGATCGCGGGCACCTTGAACCAGACCGGCAGCTTCGTGATGCGCGCCGACAAGGTCGGCCGCGAGACCCTGCTATCGCAGATCGTGCAGATGGTCGCCGACGCGCAACGTTCGCGCGCGCCGATCCAGCGTCTCGCCGACCAGGTCGCGGGCTGGTTCGTGCCGATGGTGATCGCTGCGGCCATTGCCGCCTTCGTCGCGTGGTACGCGTTCGGGCCCGAGCCGCGCTTCGCCTTCGGCCTCGTCGCCGCGGTCAGCGTGCTGATCATCGCCTGCCCGTGCGCGCTGGGGCTCGCGACACCAATGTCGATCATGGTCGGCGTCGGCCGCGGCGCCCAGGCCGGCGTGCTGATCAAGAGCGCCGAGGCGCTGGAGCGGATGGAGAAGGTCGATACGCTGGTCGTCGACAAGACCGGGACGCTGACCGAAGGCAAGCCGAAGGTGACGGCCATCGTCACCGCCGAGGGCTTCGAGGAAACCGAGGTGCTGAAACTCGCCGCGAGCGTGGAGCGCGCCAGCGAACATCCGCTGGCCGCGGCCGTCGTCCGTCATGCCACCGAGCGCAAGCTCAAGCTCGGTGACGTCACCGGCTTCGACGCGCCGACCGGCAAGGGCGCGCGGGGAACGGTGGACGGCAAGTCCATCGTGCTGGGCACTGCGACCTATCTGGCCTCGCTCGGCATCATCACCGACACGCTCGGCGTCGAAAGCAAGAAGCTGCGCAGCGAGGGCGCCACCGTGATCACGATGGCGATCGACGGCAAGCCGGCCGCCTTGTTTGCGATCGCCGATCCGATCAAGGCGTCGACGCCGGAGGCGCTGAAGGCGCTCGCGGCCGACGGCATCAAGGTGATCATGCTGACCGGCGACAACCGCACCACGGCGACTGCGGTCGCGCGCCGGATCGGCATCACCGAGGTCGAGGCCGAGGTGCTGCCCGACCAGAAGAGCGCCGTCGTGGCGCGCCTGCGTGCCAGCGGCAAGGTCGTCGCCATGGCCGGCGACGGCGTCAACGATGCGCCGGCGCTGGCCGCGGCCGATGTCGGCATCGCGATGGGCACCGGCACTGACGTGGCGATGGAGAGCGCCGGCATCACGCTTCTGCAGGGCGATCTCGGCGGCATCGCGCGGGCGCGAAAACTGTCGGCGGCGACGATGCGCAACATCCGCCAGAACCTGTTCTTCGCCTTCATCTACAACGCCGCCGGCATCCCGATCGCCGCCGGCATTCTCTACCCCGTATTCGGCATCCTGCTGTCGCCGATCATCGCGGCCGCGGCGATGTCGTTGTCATCAGTCAGCGTTGTCGGTAACGCGCTGCGGCTGCGGGCGACCAAGCTCTGACGCGCTGGAACCCGGGCTTGCCGAAGCGGGCGGGCGTGTCTACCTCTCTCACGATTCACGAGAGAAAGGTCCCACGTATGATCGACGCCGCCGTGAAGGCGATCTCGCAGATTCTGTCGCCGCCGATGCGCTCGATCCTGTGGCGATCGATCGGATTGGCGCTGGTCCTGATCACGGTGCTCGCGATCGGGCTGCAGCGGCTGCTGACCTGGCTGGCGACCGCCGGCGAGGGTTGGGCCGAAGCCATGCTCGGGCCGAACTCCCACGGCGCGCTCGACGTGCTGACCTGGATCATCTCGATCGCCGCCGGCTTCGGCGTCGTGTTCGGCGGCATCATGCTGATGCCGGCGATCACCTCGCTGATCGCGAGCCTGTTCGTCGATGACATCGCCGATCTGGTCGAGCGCGAGCACTATCCGGCCGAGCGTCCCGGCGCCGCTTTGCCGGTCGGCATCGCCATGGTGGAGGGCCTCAAGGCCGCCGGCCTGACGATCCTGGTCTATCTGGTCGCGCTGCCTTTCGTGTTCCTGGCCGGCGCCGGCTTCGTGATCTTCTTCCTCGCCACGGCATGGCTGCTCGGCCGCGAATATTTCGAGCTCGCCGCGATGCGGTTCCGGCCGCCGGCGGAAGCCAAGGCGATGCGGCGCGACAACGCCGCGACCGTGTTCACCGCAGGACTGATCATCGCCGCCTTCGTCACGATTCCGATCGTGAACCTGGCCACGCCGCTGTTCGGCATGGCCTTCATGGTCCACCTGCACAAGCGCCTATCGGGGCCGCGGCCCGAGCTGCTCGAGCCGTCGCCGGAGCGCCGGCTGCGCAGCCTCTAGCGCCAGCACCCGCGGCGCCGGGCTCTCGGGCCTGGCGCGCGCGAAGGGAATGAGAATGAAGCCGAGCAGGGCTATGCCGGCGAGCAACGTCCAGGCCTCGTTGACGCAGAGTGCGAGCGAGGCCTTCTCGACCAGCGGCCGGACATAGGCGATGGCGGCATCCTGCGAGACGCCGCGCGGGCGGTTGAGCAGCAGCTCCGGGCTGAGCCCGATTGCCTTCGCCGCCGCCACGTCGCCCGCCATCAGGCGATCGCGGAACGCTGCGGCATGGATGCCGACACGGCCGTAGATGATGGTGTCGACCAGGGCGATGCCGATGGCGCCGCCGAGATTGCGCATCAGGTTGAACAGGCCGCTGGCATCGGCGACCTCCGCCTGCGGCAGGTCGCCGAGCGCGATCCGGGTCGGCGGCAGCAGGCAGAACATGATGCCGACGCCGCGCACGACCTGCGGCCAGAACATCTCCTGATAGTCGGCGGTGGCCGGCTGGAACGCGCTGGCCGCAAGGCCCACGCCGAACAGCAGGAAGCCGAATGCGGTCAGGAGGCGCGCGTCGACCTTGCCATCGAGCGCCGTCACCAGCGGAGCCGCGATCAGTTGCGCCACGCCGGTCACCAGCATGATCTTGCCGATCTCGAACGCATCGTGCCCGCGCACGAAGGCGAGGAACACCGGCATCAGATAGACCGAGCCGAACAGCCCGATGCCGAGGCAGAAGCTCGACAGGCAGCCGAGCGTGAACGACCGCCGCTGAAAGCTGCCGAGCCGCAGGATCGGGAACGGCGACGCCACGACGCGCTGGATCAGCAGCGTCAGGCACGACGCGCTGAGCACCAAGAGCGCGATGCAGTTCGACGACAGCCAGCCGCCCTTCGGCGCTTCCTTCAGTCCGAGCTCGAGGCTCGCCAAGGACACCGCGAGCAACAGCAGCGCCGTCATGTCGAGCTTGTCGAGCTCCAGGAGATTCATCCGCTCTCGTGGTAACAGGCTCGGCGTGGCCACGGCCGCGATGATGCCCGGCACGATGTTGATCAGGAACAGCCAGGGCCACGACCAGGTGTTGGTGATGAAGCCGCCGACGACGGGGCCGATGGTCGGCGCCAGCACCGCGACCACGCCGCCGATGGTGGTCGCGACCGCATGCAGCCGCGGCGGAAACAGCAGGAACACGGCCGAGAACACCACCGGGATCAAGAGCCCGCCGAAAAAGCCCTGGAGCACGCGAAACGCCAGCAGCACGTGAAAGCTGCCGCTCATGGCGCAACCGAGCGAGGCTGCCGTGAAGATGCTGACGGCGCCGACGAACAGCCAGCGCAGGCTGAACACGCGGGTCAGCAGGCCGGTCAACGGAATGGCGATGATCTCGGCGATCAGATAGGCGGTCTGGACCCAGCTCATGGCATCCGGCGAGATGCCGAGGGCCTCCTGGATGGTCGGCAGCGACGTCGCCACCACCTGGATGTCCAGGATCGCCATGAACATGCCGACGCACATCAGGATGAAGCCGAGCCAGGTGGCGAGGCTGGGAGTCTCCTGAGGCGCGGCCGGCTCGGTCATGCGGTCTGGCTGCTGACGCCCGAGAGCGCCTCGGACTCGGCACGGATGCGGATCGCGAGCACGGCCGCATTCAGTGCGGAGAACAGCAGCGCGATCAGCGGCAGATGCAGCGCCAGCGGCAATAGCGCGATCTCACCGGCGACGACCAGATAGTTCGGATGCGAGATGTAGCGGTAGGGACCATCCGTCACCAGCGGCGCACCGGGCAGGATGATGATCCGCGTCGTCCAACGCGGGCCGAGCGTCGACAGCACCCACCAGCGCAGCCCCTGCAGGGCCACGAAGCCCGACAGCAGCCACGGATCGACCTCCTGGTCGGCGCCGAGCAGCCACAGCGACACCAGCCACGCCGCATGCATCGAGATCATCAGCGGATAATGATCCGCGCCGACTTCGATCGCGCCCATGGCGCGCAGGCGCTTGGTGTTGTGGCGAGCGAGCACGAGCTCGCCGAGCCGCTGCATAGTGACGAGTGCCAGGACGAAGGCGGCGAAGGTCATGCGGCGTGCCTCAATGAGACGCAGCTGGCGGTGAAGCCCGGTCCGAGCGCAGTGAGCACCGAGCGCGGCGGCAGCCCGCGCGCGCGGGCGCGCTCCAGCACGAACAACACCGTCGGCGCGGACATATTGCCGTAGTCGGCGATGATCTCGCGCTCGTGATCCAGCGTGCCCTGGCCGAGCGACAGCGCGCGCTCCAGCGCCGTGATCACCTTGGCGCCGCCGGGATGGCAGACGAAGCGGTCGACGTCGCCAGGCGTGAGCTTCATGCGATCCAGGATCTCGTTGACCGCAGGCCCCATGTTCTCGGTGACAAAGTCCGGGATCGTGCGCTGGAAGATGACGCCAAAGCCTTCCGGATCGACGCTCCAGCCCATGATGTCGAGCGTGTCAGGCCACAGCTTCTCGCCGGTCGCCTCGACGCGCGTCGCACCGCCGTCGCCGGCGCGCAGGATCGCCGCGGCGGCGCCGTCACCAAACAGGCTGAGCGCGACGATGTTGGCCTTGCTCAGCTCGTCATGGCGTACGGCGAGCGTGCACAGCTCGAAGGTCACCATCAGCACGTTGGTGCCGGGCCGCGCCTGAGCCAGCCGCGCGGCGATCGACAGCCCCGAGACGCCGCCGGCGCAGCCGAGCCCGAACACGGGGACGCGCGACACGTCGGAGCGGAAGCCCATGCGGCCGGCGACACGCGCCTCCAGGGTCGGGGTCGCGATGCCGGTCGAGCTGACGGTGACGATGGTGTCGATGTCGGAGGCGGCGAGATCGGCCTGCGCCAGCGCCTTGTTGGCGGCATCAAGAAACAGCGCCTCCGCGCCTTCCAGATAGGCCTCGGTGCGCTCGGGCCAGCCGCGCCGTTCCATATACCATTCGATCGGCTTCACGCCGTAGCGCTGGCGGATGCCGGTGTTGGCGAACAGGCTCGCCATCGTGTCGAATTGCGGAAAGCGCGGTGACAGCACGACGCGCGCTGCTTCCATCACCTCGTTCTGGCGAAACTGATGAGGTGGCACCGAGGTCGCGAGCGACACAAGCGCGGCGGCATTGTCCATACGGCTGATCCTTCCAATTCCCGGCGCGGAAAGGTCCGAGAACGTGGGAATCATCACGCGCTACTCACATCGCCCCGGATTACGCGGGTCATCTTATGTCGAATGCGGGCGGCGATGTGGCTCGGCCATGGTGAGACGGCGTCGCGGCGTGACACAATAGTGACTGTCAAACGCGCTCTCAGGCGAAACCGTTCGTCACGCACAACGTATCAGGCCGTCTTCTCGGGCCAGCGGCAGAGATCCTTGATCAGGCAGAACTCGCAGCGCGGCTTGCGCGCGAGGCAGGTGTAGCGGCCATGCAGGATCAACCAGTGATGGGCATGCAGCATGAACTCCGCCGGGATCACCTTCTCGAGCCCAAGCTCGACCTCCAGCGGCGTCTTGCCCGGCGCCAACCCCGTGCGGTTGCCGACGCGGAACACGTGGGTGTCGACCGCCATCGTGTGCTCGCCGAACGCCATGTTGAGCACGACGTTCGCGGTCTTGCGGCCGGCGCCGGGCAGCGACTCCAGCTCAGCGCGGGTGCGCGGCACCTCGCCGCCGAACTCGGCGATCAGCTTCTCGGACAGCGCGATCACGTTCCTGGCCTTGGTGCGGTACAGCCCGATGGTCTTGATGTACTCGCGGAGTTTTTCCTCACCGAGCGCGATCATCTTCTGCGGGGTGTCGGCGACGGCGAACAGCGGCCGCGTCGCCCGGTTGACGCCGGCGTCGGTCGCCTGTGCCGACAGCACCACCGCGACCAGCAAGGTGTAGGGATTGAGGTGCTCCAGCTCGCCCTTCGGCTCCGGATTGGCGTTGGCGAACCGGCTGAAGGCGTCGCGGATCTCGGCCGGCGTCCAGGGCTTCGCCGCCTTCAACACTGTCTTGACCGGCCTGGCGGACGAGGCCGTCGGCTTTGCGGTCTTCGTCTTTGCAGTCTTCGTCTTGGCGGCCTTCGACGTGACGGTCTTCGACGTGACGGTCTTGGGTTTGGCAGAGCTGAGCTTGGCAGCCGTGACGGCCTTGTTCGACGCCTTTTTGGGCGCCGGCTTCGGAGCCGGTTTGGACGAAGCGCGAACCGGCGCAACCTTGGCGCGTTGGGGACGGGTGATTTTGGCCATGATCCGGGTATACTGAGGCCCCATGATCCCAGGCAACGCTTTTGCGTCTCACAAGACCATTGCCGAGGCCGTTGACCCCGAGCTTTTCTCGGCCCGGCTGACACCGCACCGCTCGCTGAACCGGACCGGCTTCGTGGTGCTGATGGTCGCGGTCTGCGCCATCAGCTTCATCGGCGGCATCGCCTCGCTGATCATGGGCGCCTGGCCGGTGCTCGGCTTCTTCGGCCTCGATGCGCTGGCGATCTACTGGGCCTTCAAGGTCAACTTCCGCCGCGCCAGGGCCTATGAGGAGGTTTCGATCACGCTGACCGAGCTGCGCCTTCGTCGCGTCAGCCATCGCGGCCATGTCATGGAATGGCGCTTCAACCCGCTGTGGGTGAAGCTCGACCAGGTCAGCCACGAGGAGTTCGGCGTCGAGAACCTCTATCTGGTCGCGCGCGGCCAGCGCGTGGCGATCGCCAGCTTCCTCGGCCCCGACGAAAAGGCCAGCTTCGCCAAGGCCCTGATGGCCGGCCTGCAGGCCGCCAGGCGGGGGCCAGCGTACAATCCGATGTAGGGCGCGAGCGGCTCCGTTGGATCCGAGCTGCCACCCCGACGGCAGCGCGCTCCCTCGCCCCGTTCTTACGGGGCCGCGACGAGCTTCGCTCGCGCTGAGAGGGTTGGGGTGAGGGGCAGCCGCACGGGTGGTGCATACCGTTAGACCTGTACTCCCTCACCCGGATTGCATCTTCGATGCAATCCGACCTCTCAGCGCGAGCGAAGCTCGTCGCGCCCCCGCATCCGCCTTCGCTCTTCGAACTACGGCGGACGAGAGCGGGGAGAGGTGCACCGAGCGCGCCGCGCCAGAAGGGCTCATCAGTTCCCCTGTAGCCGTCCGCTCGGAAATCGGGTGGAGTGGGCGCCCCGTCCGCCCTACATCCAGACCATGATGACCCTCGCCATTCATGATTCCGCCCTGGCCAAGCCAGGCCCGCAACAATCGGCCGCGCTGCGCGACTATGATTCGGTGCGCCGCGCGATCGCCTACATCTCCGAACATTGGCGCCGGCAGCCGGCCATCGAGGACATGGCGGATGCCGCCAGCGTCACGCCGGACGAGCTGCATCATCTGTTCCGGCGATGGGCCGGGCTGACGCCGAAGGCGTTCATGCAGGCGCTGACGCTCGATCACGCCAAAGGCCTGCTGAAGGACTCGGCCTCCGTGCTCGACGCCGCGCTCGATTCCGGCCTGTCAGGCCCCGGCCGGCTGCACGACCTGTTCGTCACCCACGAGGCGATGTCGCCCGGCGAGTGGAAGACCGGCGGCGCCGGCACCACGCTGCGCTATGGCTTCCATCCCTGCCCGTTCGGCTTGGCCTTGGTCATGGCCACCCCCCGCGGCCTCGCCGGCCTCGCCTTCGCCGATCCCGGCGAGGAGGCCTCCGCGCTCGCCGACATGAAGAGCCGCTGGCCGCGCGCCACCTACGTCGAGGACGTCCCCGGCACGTCAGCGCTGGCGCAACGCATCTTCGACAAGGGTCTGTGGCGCCCCGACCAGCCGCTGCGCGTCGTCCTGATCGGCACCGATTTCGAGGTCCGCGTCTGGGAGACCCTGCTCAAGATCCCGATGGGCCGCGCCGTCTGCTACTCGGACATCGCGACAAGGCTGGAGTCACCGAAGGCCTCGCGCGCAGTCGGCGCAGCCGTCGGCAAGAACCCGATCTCCTTCGTGGTCCCGTGCCATCGGGCGCTCGGCAAGAGCGGCGCGTTGACGGGCTACCACTGGGGCCTGACGCGCAAGCAGGCGATGCTCGGCTGGGAGGCCGGGCAGGTGGGGATTGGGTAGGAAGGGAGAGATAGTTCGCGATTGACCGATCCACCCCCCAAAACGTTTCCCCATAGCCGCATTGCGCGCTGCCCAGAATGGCGAAGGAGAGACCTAGCGATTGCCGCGTGGGCCCGTCGCCGATCTGGCGTTAGCTTTGCTCGCGGCGGTGACAGGGCGATCGGCGAGTTGCCCTGATGAAGCGCGCCTGACGAGCTTGGCTTCTGCGGATTCGATCAGCATCGTAATGTCGGCGATCTCCCAACGGCGGTCGGCGATACCAGCGGCCATAGCTGGAGTGATGCTTAGTGCCTTATGGATGCGAACGAAGTTGTAATACATGACGTGCAACGCAACCGCGTTTGCGTGGTCTTGGATTTTCTTGGAGAGGGCGTTGGTCAGGACGGTCGAGCGGCGCAGATGCATCGGCATAGCCGGGTTCTCCTGCTCAACCGCACTGGTTGAGACATCCGCTTCGTCGAGACTTGCGTCCTCGCGGCACCTTCGGGTGCCATTATAGGCGACGGGGCTGTAGCGAACGTCTGTTCCTTTTCCGCTCTGCGAGCCATGCAGCTTCAAAAGCAGCGCATCATCGATATCGTAGCCAGATCGCCCCTCCTCAGCTTGGAGATACGCCCGATGCCCGTCGCTTGTCAGTTTCGCGCGGTTTGCCAGTCGCGACATCAGATCGTCCAGGAACCAAGCTGAATGCTCAGCGTCGCGAGCGCCGACGAGAAACGACACGATCAATTTGCTGTCGGCCTCGATGGCAGTCCAAGTCCATGTATCGCCAACGCCTTTAGGAGCACCCTGAACGGCCTCGACGCTCTTCTGCTCGAGAGATGTGAACGACCAAGTTTCATCGATCTGGACCCGCACCGCCCTCACGTTGCGAACATTGGCATCGTGGTAGTCTGAGCAGACGTTCCCAGCATCCAGCAGCAACTTCGCCACTGTGTTCTTGCTGGCACCAGCGACGCGCGTGACAGCGCGAATGCTCAGGCCTTCGCAGAGAAGGTCGAGGATGCGAGCGCGCTCTTCGACGGTCAGCTTATTCATGCATTCCCGTACGTCTCAATGACAATCAAGTCAAGCATAAGAGTCAGTTTGGTGATATAACTCAATTTAGATTTGCCGAAGCAGCTGCGAATATGCTATCGGCCTCAAATGAGGATCGTGTTCGCCGATGACGAACTGGCTTTGATCGAGACGGACCAAGCAGGGACAACCCGGCTGGAGGTCGCCGTGATCAAATCGGCTCGGCGGAAGTTCACCGTCCTCCGGGCGGCGATCGATGATCGTTCACTTCGGAACTGGAAGAGTCTGCACTACCAAGAATTGGGGGGAGATCGTGGAGGTCAGCGGTCAATTCGGCTGAACGACCAATATCGACTGGTCTTTCAGTTGGATGAGAAGACCGAGCCGCAGACTGTCACGATTCTGGAGATCGAGGATTACCACTGATGGCCTACTCCACACCGCCGCCGGTCGATCATCCTGGCACATTCATCGAGGAGGAGCTTGAGTCCCGCCGTTGGACTCAGGCCGATTTAGCTTACATCCTCAGTTGGGACGCGAGCCAGCTTAACAAGCTGATCAAGGGGGGAACATCGATCACGCCAGATACCGCGGTCGCGCTTGGCGATGCGTTCGCCATGCCCGCTGAGTTCTTCATGAACCTGCAAAAGATGTACGATCTTCAGAAGGCCAGGAAGGCTGATCCGGGCGTCAAAACACGCGCCACTTGGGTCTCGATCTTTCCTGTTCGAGAGATGATCAAGCGCGGCTGGCTGGCAGAGACAGAGGCGGACCTTCTCGATCTTCAGATGATGCGGTTTTTCGATGCTAACCGCATCGAGGATATCCCGCTCATAGGTTGCGAAGCAGTTGCGCACGCAGCCAAGAAGACGGGTTACGACGAAATCACAGGGACGCAACTCGTTTGGTTACATCGTGTTCGGAGAATCGCCGCAGCCGCAACGGCGCCCAATTACGATCGCACAAAATTGGTGGAGGCACTGCCGGACATCAGAGCGCACATGCTCGACTCCGAGGACTTCGGAGAAATTCCGAACCTTCTTTGGCATTGCGGTGTTCGAGTAGTCTTCGTTCAGCAATTGCCTGGATCTAAAATCGATGGCGTTTGCACTTGGCTTGACGACCAGCCGGTGATCGGCTTGAGCTTGCGTTTGGATCGACCAGACAACCTTTGCTTTGTGCTTCGGCATGAAATCGAACATGTCCTGCAAGAGGATGGAAAAGCGACGATCTATTCTCATGTGGATGTTTTCGATCCTGACAGGGATGAGGCCGGCCTGCCCGATGAGGAACGCCGTGCCGATATTGCTGCCGCAGAATTTTTGATACCGCAGGAGAAGTTGACGTCGTTTATGCTCCGGAAGGGCAAGTGGATTTCCGAGACGGACGTTCTTGCTTTTTCTGCCCGACATAACATTCACCCTTCTGTTGTTATTGGGCAGATTCAGAATCGCCGCCACAGGGCTGGCGACACAAGAGCCTTCGCGTTTCTGCGACGTTACCTGACCAAAGTTCATGAGCATTTCATGTCATGGCCTCTCCGCGATGGCTGGGACACGGTTGCAGAAATCGGGCTATAGGGGAGCATGATGGCGAACTATAACGAACAGGTCGTTCGCTTATGGGACGAGTGGGAAGATCAGACGGGCGACGAGGCTAACGATCCTGACGATTTCATCGATTGGGCGATCGCCAATAACCGCCTCTACACGCCGCTTGAGGACGTTCGCAAGATACACCGTCGCCGGCTTTCCGAGGCACTACGCCAAGTTCATCGTGTTAACGAGGAAGGCACGACTTATCGGGCCAAGCAGTGCGTGACGATTGCCGAGGAAGGGCGTCAAAGAACACTCGTCTTCGATGTCGACAAGAATGGAACGCCTCAGCTCCGGCGCAAAGCAGTCAGGCAACGTCGCGACGCCATCGTAAATGATGTATATCGCGCGATGTCGGATGTTGACCACATGAACTTCGCGTATCCGCATGATGAGATCCAGTTTGAGATGAACTTCACCGAGGACTACGAGGAGCGGAAGGCCTTGGAGCGGATGCAGCGCAAAAAGAACGTCAGTTAGCTCGGCTTCTTCCAACGCGCCCGAGCCGCCATACTTGCAATTTCCGACCTTTCAGCTGGCGTCAGCGCTTTGGCGCGAGCGGGGCCTCCCTTGACGCCCGCCTTTCGCGCCCGCCTGGCGGCCGCCGTCTCCTCGAATTTGCGCTCATCACCCACTGCAATGTCGATCATCAGCTTTGCGAGCTGGTTGGGATCGCGCGGGCGCTTGGTTATTTTTCCGATCATCTACGTTTTATGGCGCGGCTGCCGTTAGGTTGCCGGTTGATTTCAAAACTGACCCACTTCCCGCCCGCCTCCCGCGAGCGTCGGCGCTTCGACGGTGGAGTTTGGGGCAAGGCCGGCGCGTTGCGACGCAAAATCCATCTAGTCGCAATGCGAGATTTGCGAGGAAGGCGGACATTTCATTTCTCGATACGATCAAACTAGTGGAATCTTCGCGCGGAAGCGAGCGCGTTGCGGCGGCTCCGCTAGACGGATTCGCCAGAGTCGGGTAACCTTGAAGGAAGAGTCGGGCTGCCCCCGGTGGCAAAGCGAGAGCAGCCCTTCTCCCGGCTCCGTTAAGGAGCCTTCCGACTCTCCCCGCCAAGGGAGAGGACGAGGTTGAGGTAGCGGGACTTGCACCCGCCGGGGACCTGGCTGGACAACCTTGCCCCCGCACTGTGCACCCCCAATCTTTTAAGGCCCAGACGATATCTCGTCTGGGCCTTTTCGTATCATGCCATAAGGTGACGCTCCGGGTGCGATGGGGAAAACAGTGTTGCATCGGACCTCGACTGCGCGATGTAGCGGTTGTCCGGCAGCTTCGAGATGCGACCTCCCGCGCCGCTAATGTTCATTAGCGTGAGGTGGAACGTTCGTCCGGTCGCCTCCCCTTCCAAGTAGCCTGCACGATCAACTTCAGCCCTGATCTGCTCTTTCGTCATCGGACCGATTGTGTGGAGCTTGGTGATGATGAACTCGGAAAGGGGCAACGCGGGATGCCGCGCGATGCTTGGCCCTGAAGACGTTGCACGAGCTTCCTCGATTTTAAGCAGCTGAAGTACCGCCTGCCGCTCGCGCTCCAAAGCATCTGCCTTCTGACGATACCCTGCTTGCAAGGCAATCATCTGATTTTCGTGCTCCTCGGTGGCCGCATTGAACGCAGTTTGAATAGCGGCAAGCCGTTCCCGGAGATCGTCTCGTATGTCGCGCATAGCCGCCTCCTCAATGGATGTCCATTTAGCACCGATTCGGCCTACTACCTCCAAATGGGGCGACGCCAATGTGTGGATAACCCCAAACTTATCCACCGGCGCTTCTCGTCTCGGGCAGGGAGAGACCGGCTACAAGGTGAGTCCTGATGACGCGCTTTCGCCCGTCGCTCCGAACTGACGGAGGAGAGACCGCGCGGTCGTCGCCGATCCGCGCCGTCCTTCGGTTGCCGCGACTTCGGATTAAAATAAACGACTTGCGTTTTTGCCGAAATCGTGGTTGTATCCCCCCATCCCGCCTCGACGAGAGGGGCGTTGCGCGCGATCGTCACGACACGCGAGGCGGGGAGCGATGGCCGCGGTCTGCCGCAGCGTGTCTTCGGGCGCGCCGACGAACGGTAGCTCGCGGACGTGAAGTCGCAGGGTCCTGATACCCCGATGCTGGTATCAAGCCGCGAGGGCGCCAGCGCGCGCCGCGTGGTGATGGTGGCCAACAAGCCCGGCGCACCAGGGAGACTGCGTATAAGCGTGAAGACCATCGCGCGGGGAATGCCGGTTGTTTCGGCTGAACCTGTGGTGACTGCCGCCTGCTTTCTTTGTTGCAGGCGGGCCATGGGTGCGGCCAGCATCCGGCATTCCCCGCGCCCTCTCATGTTTCGGAGGGACATGGTCGATGCAGGACTCGGGCGGGATGCGCCGCGAGGCTGCGGAGCTGTGTCCGAAGCTGTTTGAGACGTGAATCGGGGAAGAGGCAGACGCGTGCCGTGCGACGCGGCGAGTGCCCGACGCATTCGCCCGTGAGATGATCGCCGGTCTCTCCTGTCGTCATTCCGGGGCGTGCGCAGCACGAGCCCGGAATCCATCTCACCACACAGCACGCGGGCCGATGGATTCCGGGCTCGCCGCGCTGACGCGCGTCGCCCCGGAATGACGAAGGAGATTGATCTGCTCGTTAGTTGCCAGCCTTGCGCGGTCGACCACGCCTTTCTCTCCAGGCCCCAGAGGCGTGGATGGCCGGGACGGAGCCCGGCCATGACGATGCGGAGAGAGATCGGCCAAACCCTGACGTCGGCGTCCGATCGGCTAGCCCGCGAGGTCCAACTTGGATTCCACCGTCGAATCCGCATTGAGCCGGTAGATGATCGGCACGCCCGTCGCCAGCTCGCGCTTCAAGATGCCTTCGGGCGAGAGCTTCTCCAGCACCATGATCAGGGCGCGCAGCGAGTTGCCGTGGGCGGCGACCAACGTGCGCTGGCCGCGCAGGACGCCGGGGAGGATTTCCTGGACGTAGTAGGGCAGCGCGCGGGCGAGCGTGTCCTTGAGGCTTTCGCCGCCGGGCGGCGGCACGTCGTAGGAGCGGCGCCAGACATGGACCTGCTCCTCGCCCCATTTGGCGCGGGCGTCGTCCTTGTTGAGGCCGGAGAGATCGCCGTAGTCGCGCTCGTTGAGCGCGAGGTTCTTGAGCGTCGGCAGCCCGGTCTGGCCGAGCTCGGTCAGGATCAGGTCGAGCGTATGCTGGGCGCGCGTCAGCACCGAGGTGAAGGCGACGTCGAACGTCAGCCCCTGCGCCTTCAGCTTGCGCCCGGCCTCCTTGGCTTCAGTCACGCCCTGCTCGGTCAGGTCGGGATCCTTCCAGCCCGTGAACAGGTTCTTCAGATTCCACTCGCTCTGGCCGTGACGCACCAGCACCAGGAGACGTTCGCTCATCAGCTCGCTTCCATCGACGTTGAACTAGAACAGGTCCTTGAGGCCGAGCACGTCGTCCATCGTGTAGTAGCCCGGCGGCTTGCCGTGCGCCCACAGCGCCGCCTTGAGCGCGCCATGGGCGAAGATCATGCGGTCCTCGGCCTGATGCGACAGCACCAGCCGCTCCGAGGGTCCGGCGAAGATGACGCTGTGGTCGCCGGCGGCGGTGCCGCCGCGCAGCGAGGCGAAGCCGATGTCGCCGGGGCGCCTGGCGCCGGTGACGCCGTCACGGCCGCGCGCCGAATGCTCCTCAAGCTCGATGCCGCGGCCCGCCGCCGCCGCACGTCCCAGCATCAGGGCCGTGCCGGAGGGCGCGTCGACCTTGTTCTTGTGGTGCATCTCCAGGATCTCAATGTCGAAGCTGGGGTCGAGCGCCTGGGCGACGCGCTTGACCAGCGCCGACAGCAGGTTGACGCCGAGGCTCATATTGCCGGACTGCACGACGACCGCGCGCTTGGTGACGCTCTTGATGACGGCGTCGTCGGACGCACACAGGCCGGTGGTGCCGACCACGTGGACGAGGCCGCGCTCGGCGGCGATCGCGACATTGGCGATGGTCGCCGCCGGCACCGTGAAATCGAGGATGCCATCGGCCTGCTCGGACATCGCCCAGAGATCGCCGGACAGCTTAACGCCATTGGCCGGCAGGCCGGCCAGCATGCCGGAATCCTTGCCGATCAGCTCCGAGCCGGGCGCCTCCAGCGCGCCAGCGAGCTCCGCGCCATCCGTCTCGGTGATCGCCCGCACCAGGGCCCGACCCATGCGGCCGCCGGCTCCTGCAACGATCAAGCGCATGTCGGGCATGTCAGTTCCTCCACCGGTTCAGGGCTATAGCCGGGGCCGGCCGCGCCGGCAACCGAGGCCGGGCGCCGATCAGGGCTGCGGGCCGTCGTAGCCCTCGATGATCACCAGGTCGCCTTCCGAATGCGGCGCACGCATCGCCACCAGGCGCTGATATTCGGGAGAATTGTAACATGCCAGCGCGGTCTCGTAGTCCTTGAACTCGATCACGACGTTGCGCGAGCGCGAGGTGCCTTCCTTGGTTTGATACTGGCCGCCGCGGACCAGGAACCTGGCGCCGTATTGATGGAACACGGCGCCGTTCTGCGCCACATACTCCTTGTAGCCGTCCATGTTGTGCACATCGATACGCGCGATCCAATAGGCCTTGGCCATCCCTGCGGTCTCCTTCTGATGGGCTTCTGATCTAAGTCCGATTGGTCCTGCCGACCAGCGCGACGGCGCTGGCGATGTCGGCCACGATGCTCTCGGCCGCGGCCGCGGGATCCTGAGCGCCGGTGACGGGCCGGCCGACGACGAGACGGTCGGCGCCGCCGGCGATCGCCAGCACCGGCGTCATGACGCGCTTCTGATCGCCGATGTCGCTGCCTGCCGGGCGGATGCCCGGCGTGACCAGCTGCATCTCGGGGCCGACGAGAGCACGGACCTGTTCCGTCTCCTCGGGAGACAGGATCAGGCCGTGAATGCCGATCTCCTTGGCCTGGGTGGCGCGGCGCGCCACGAGGTCCCTGACGCCCATGGCATAGCCCGCCGTGGCGAGGTCGGCATCGTCGTAGGAGGTCATGACGGTGACGGCGAGCAGCTCGAGATGGGAGCCGGCCGCGCCGGCGAGCGCGGCTGTCATGCTCTGCGAAAACCCGTGCACGGTGAGGAAGCGCGCGCCGAGCCTGGCGATCTGCCGGGTGGCCCGCTCGACCGTGTTCGGGATGTCGTGCAGCTTCAGGTCCATGAACACGTTCTTGCCCTCGGCGGCGAGGCGCTCGGCCAGGCCGAGCCCGCCGGCATAGGTCAGCTCCATGCCGATCTTGTAGAACGTCACGGCGTCGCCGAGCCTGATGATCATGGCTTCGGCCTCCGCCACGCTGGGCAGGTCGAGCGCCACGATCAGGCGGTCGCGCGGAGCAATCTCGGTCGGCATGTCACCTCACGTCGTCTGTTGCGCTGTTTCGATCAGCTGCCGCACCAGCGCATCGAGCGCGTCGATGTCGGCGGGCAGCCTGAGCCGGTCCATGTCGTTGTAGGCCTTGTCGGCAAAGGCAAGCGCGAGCTGGTTGGGGATGACGGTCGCATCGCAGGCCGACAGCATCAGCCGCAGCGCAGCCAGCGCGCGCGAGCCGCCAAGACGGCTCTCGGAGGCTGCGGCAATCGCGAACGGCCTGGAGCGGAACACCGCGCCGCGGCTTTCCTGCGGCTCCTCGACCCGCGACACCCACAGAATCGCGTTGCCGAGCAGCGGCGGCACCGACGCTGCGTATTCGGGCGTGACGAGCAGCACGCCATCATGCGCGCCGATCATGCGTTTCAGATTGACCGCCTCACGCGGCACGCCGGACAGCGCCTCGAGGTCGCCGTCATAGATCGGCAGCGGGAAGTCGGCGAGCGAGACGCGCGTGACGTCCACGCCGGCCTGCACGAACTGATAGGCGGCGGCGGCGGCAAGCTTGGCGTTGTGCGAGCCGGCCCTGATCGAGCCGGGGATGACGAGAATCTTCAGCGCGGACATCGTGAGGCCGGACAGCAACCCGCCACGAAGTACCGCGGCAGCCGGTCAGCGCTTGCGATACACCCAGACGCGGGCCGGCGGAAGGTTCATCCAGATCCGCTCGGAGGCTTCGGTGGTGACGCCGGGCAGCGACTTCGGGATCGGCGGCACGACCGAGTAGGTGAACTGCACGAAGGGAGCGCCAGGAGACATCGCCGCAAAGGCATCACGCACCAGCTTCATCCGCGTCAGCATCGGCTTGGTCACGAGCGGCAGGCCGGATACGACGGCCGAGGCCGGCGCGCTCAGGACGTTCCAGAGCGTGTCGCGGAGCCGGTAGGCATCACCCTGAACCACTTTGGCCTGCGGATAGCGGTCGCGCAGCAGGGCACAGAAGCTTGGATTGTACTCGACCAGGACGAGCCGTTTCTGATCGACCCCATGCTCGACCAGCGCATTGGTGATCGCGCCAGTGCCGGGCCCGAGCTCGACGACCGGCCCGGTCCCGTGCGGATCGACATATTTCGCCATGGTGCGGGCCAGCAGCCGGCCCGACGGCATGACAGCGCCCATATGCAGCGGTTTTTCAATCCATGAGCGAAGAAAACGCACCTCGTCATCCAGACGAAGAGGCTTTTTCGACGCACGCACGGACGTATGAAGGGGCATCTCGGTACCAGACGGGACCGTTTTCACGGCGATGTCAGAAAAGAGTCACAAAGACGTATAGGTCGCAGGCGAGGTGGTCAAGCCGAACCGTAACGCAGGATTAAGACTGGCGGCTTCGCGGTCTTACTGCTGCATTCGATAATTTTTTGCATGTGCGGAGCAACAAACGTCGGCGACGCACATACAACCTCCGGTAACATGCCGACCGGCACCAGCGCGTCCTCCGATACTGCGAATCAGCTGGCCGCCTTGCCGAAGAAATCCTTGACCTTGGTGAAGAAACCGGCGGCTTCGGGCTGTGTGGCCCCCGACGACAGCTTCTCGAACTCGGCCAGCAGCTCCTGCTGCTTCTTGGTCAGATTCTGCGGCGTCTCGACCACGACCTGAACGTACATGTCACCGGTCTGGCGCGAGCGCAGCACGGGCATGCCCTTCGCAGCGATCCGGAACCGGCGGGCCGACTGCGTGCCGGCGGGAATCTTGACCTTGGTCTTGCCCTTGTCGATCGTCGGCACCTCGAATTCGCCGCCCAGCGCCGCCGTGACCATCGAGATTGGCACACGACAGTGCAAGTCTGCGCCATCGCGCTGGAAGAACTCATGCTGCGTCAGCGACAGGAAGATGTAGAGGTCGCCCGGCGGTCCGCCGCGCAGGCCTGCCTCACCCTCGCCGGCGAGGCGGATGCGGGTGCCATCCTCGACACCCGGCGGGATGTTGACCGACAGCGTGCGGTCACGCGTGACCCGCCCCGACCCGGAACACGAGGGACAGGGGTCTTCGATCATCTGGCCACGCCCGTGACAGCCGGGGCAGGTCCGCTCCAGCGTGAAGAAGCCCTGAGCCTGCCGGACCCGGCCAGCGCCGCCGCACGTCGCACAGGTCTTCGGCTTGGTGCCGGCCTTGGCGCCCGCGCCGGAACAGGACTCGCAGGTCACCGAAACCGGAATCTCGATCTGGGCGGTCTTGCCCAGGAACGCCTCTTCGAGCGTGATTTCCATGTTGTAGCGCAGGTCGGCGCCGCGCTCGCGCCCCGTTCCGCGCCGCTGCGCGGCCATGCCGAACAGGTCCTCGAAGATATCGGAGAAGGACGAAGCGAAACCGGCGCCGAAACCGTGCTGGCCGCCCATGCCGCCCTGCTCGAAAGCGGCGTGGCCATAGCGGTCATAGGCGGCGCGCTTGTCGGCGTCGCGCAGCACCTCATAGGCCTCGTTGATTTCCTTGAATTTCACTTCGCTGGAGGCATCACCCGGATTCTTGTCCGGATGCCATTTCATGGCCAGCTTGCGGAAAGCGGCCTTGAGCCTGGTCTCGTCGGCGTCGCGTTCGACTTCCAGGGTCTCGTAGTAGCAGCGCTTCGTGGACATCAATCAAACCCGCCCGAACTTCGCCCGACCGGAACGCCTCGCGCGAAATCGCGCCCGCTCCGGGTCAATGAAAATGACCCCCATCCAACGAGTCGCAATGCGCGCTCTTTGGCATGGGGGTCATGGCCATCGCCTCTGCCGTATTTAGTTAAGCAGATTTCTTCTTGTCGTCGTCGACCTCGGTAAACTCCGCGTCGACCACGTCATCCTTGGCGGCATCGTGGGCCGCGTCGCTCTCGGCCTGCTGCTTGTACATGGCTTCGCCGAGCTTCATCGAGGCCTGCGCCAGCGTGTTGGTCTTGGTCTTGATGGCCTCGGCATCGTCGCCCTTCAGCGCTTCCTTGAGGTCGCTCAAGGCATCCTCGATCGCCCGGCGCTCGGGTTCGCCCACCTTGGAGCCATGCTCGGCCAGCGCCTTCTCGGTCGAGTGGATCAGCGCATCGCCATGGTTCTTGGCGTCGACGGCCTCGCGGCGTTTCTTGTCCGCGGCAGCGTTGGCTTCGGCATCCTTGACCATCTTGTTGATGTCGGCTTCCGACAGGCCGCCCGAGGCCTGGATGCGGATCTGCTGCTCCTTGCCGGTGGCCTTGTCCTTGGCCGACACGTTGACGATGCCGTTGGCGTCGATGTCGAACGTCACCTCGATCTGCGGCATGCCGCGCGGCGACGGCGGAATGCCCATCAGGTCGAACTGGCCGAGCATCTTGTTGTCGGCCGCCATCTCGCGCTCTCCCTGGAAGACCCGGATGGTGACCGCATTCTGGTTGTCCTCGGCGGTCGAGAACACCTGGCTCTTCTTGGTCGGGATCGTCGTGTTACGGTCGATGATGCGGGTGAACACGCCGCCCAGCGTCTCGATGCCCAGCGACAGCGGGGTCACGTCGAGCAGCAGCACGTCCTTGACGTCGCCCTGCAGCACGCCGGCCTGGATCGCCGCACCGATCGCCACCACCTCGTCGGGGTTGACGCCCTTATGCGGCTCCTTGCCGAAGAACTGCTTCACCATCTCCTGGATCTTCGGCATGCGGGTCATGCCGCCGACCAGCACCACTTCGCCGATCTCGCCGGCGGTCAGGCCGGCATCCTTCAGCGCCTTGCGGCACGGCTCGATGGTCTTCTCGACGAGGTCGGACACCAGCGCCTCGAACTTGGCGCGGGTCAGCTTCATCGTCAGATGCTTCGGGCCGGACTGGTCGGCCGTGATGAAGGGCAGGTTGATCTCGGTCTGCGTGGTCGACGACAGCTCGATCTTGGCCTTTTCGGCGGCCTCCTTGAGGCGCTGCAAAGCGAGCTTGTCGTTGCGCAGGTTGATGCCCTGCTCCTTCTGGAATTCGTCGGCGAGGTAGCTGACCAGACGCATGTCGAAGTCTTCACCGCCGAGGAAGGTGTCGCCATTGGTCGACTTCACCTCGAACACGCCGTCGCCGATCTCCAGGATCGAGACGTCGAAGGTGCCGCCGCCGAGGTCGTACACCGCGATGGTGCCGGCCTTGGTCTTGTCGAGGCCATAGGCGAGCGCGGCCGCGGTCGGCTCGTTGATGATGCGCAGCACCTCGAGACCGGCGATCTTGCCGGCGTCCTTGGTGGCCTGACGCTGGGCGTCGTTGAAATAGGCGGGGACGGTGATGACGGCCTGATCGACCTTCTGGCCGAGATGGGCTTCCGCGGTCTCCTTCATCTTCTGCAGGATGAAGGCGGAGACCTGCGAGGGCGAATAGGACTTGCCGTCGGCCTCGACCCAGGCATCGCCGTTGCCGCCCTTGACGATCTTGTAGGGAACGAGACCCTTGTCCTTCTCGACCATCGGATCGTCGTAGCGGCGACCGATCAGGCGCTTGACCGCGAAGAAGGTCCGCTCGGGGTTGGTCACGGCCTGACGCTTGGCGGGCTGGCCGACCAGACGTTCGCCATCGTCACTGAAAGCGACGATCGACGGCGTCGTGCGCATGCCCTCGGCGTTCTCGATGACCTTCGACGATTTGCCGTCCATAACGGCCACGCACGAATTCGTGGTGCCGAGATCGATCCCGATGACCTTTCCCATGGTCTCATATTCCTTCTTTTTGCGGCAGGTTGGGAGGGGCCCTGACGGCGCCCCCATCCAAAACCCCCTCAGATCAAATGCTCGCGATATTGCGACGATGAGCGTCATATAGGAGGGGGGGAGTGACCCGCAAGGACCGGACGAGATCCCGGCACGCGGAAAGCAGCGGATTCTTCGACGCTCCGTGAAAGCCGCGGTGAGAGGTGCAGACCGCATGCAGACGGCGGCTCGCAGAACCGGCGGACGAGGGCCCGGAGGCCGCATGCGGACGTGGCACCGGCGCTCGGTCAGCCGCAAAGTCGCCGTCATTCGGGCGCGGGGCGGCAATGCCGATCATGCTTAGCGAAGCCATAACCGGTCTCTTGAAGGATGTTTGGCAGTCCCCTGGGGCGGAACTTCAGGTCGCACCCATCGACCTGTTGCCGGCGCGGCAAACCCGCTAAAAGGCGTCTCATCCGAGACGGCCACGGCGGGGACGATGACGGCCGTCGAACTGGGTCAATAAACGAGGCAGCTTCTTCATGATGTTCTCCCGACTTCTCGCCGCGGCCATCGTGTCGATCTCCCTGCTGCGGCCGGCGCTGGCAGCGGATGCCATCTTCCCCCCCGGTGTCCGGATCGGGCTTGCTCCCCTGGTTGGGCTCGCCAAGGCCAAGAATTTTTCCGGCTTCGAAACCGAGGATCAGAGCGTGAAGGTGCTGCTGACCGAACTGCCGGCCGCCGCCTATGGCGAAGTGAAGAATGCGTTTACGGCTAATCCCGCCGGCGCCGGCGGCATCAAGCCGGAAAGCATCGAGACCACCGCCGGCACCGCCTATTACACGGTCGAGAATGGCCGGGACGGCGCCACGGCCGTGCGGCGCTACTCGATGATCCTGCCGGGCTCCGGCTTCTCAGGCTACGTCGCCGTGCAGATTCCCGAAGCCGCGAGCCGAATCTACACCGACGACGCCGTGCGCCAGATGTTCGCCTCCGCCGTGGTCCGCAAGGACGTCCCCGTCGACGAGCAGCTGTCGATGATGCCGTTCAAGGTCACCGACCTCTCCGGCTTCAAGACCATCCGCACGTTGGGACCGGGCGCGCTCATTCTCGCCGATGGCGACGAGGACAAAGGCTTCGAGGCCGCGCCCTTCGTGGTGATCGGGCTCGTCGCCGGGGTGGCGCCGGAGGCGGGCGACCGCGGCCGCGTCGCGCAGCAGGCGGCCACCACCATTCCCGGGGTCCGGGAAGCCCGCATCACGATGTCCGAGCCGATTCGCATTGACGGCCTGCCGGCCTATGAGACCCGCATCGAGGCCACGAGCGGCAAGGACAATACGCCGGTCACCGTCGTGCAATGGCTGCGCTTCGGTGGGCCGAACACGCTGCGGATCATCGGCAGCGCGCCGCGCGACCAGTGGCCGGCGGCCTTCCCGCGCTTTCGGGCCGTCCGGGACGGCATCCAGCCGAACGGATAGTGTCCCGACACTGACGCTCGTATCAGCTCGCCGGGGCTTCCTTTCGGACGTCACGCGTGCGATTCCCGTCGATCAGCAGACCGTACTCGGGCACCATTGACAGATTGTTTCTTTCTATCGCAACAATCTTCGGTTTATCCTGTGCCCGTCCCGGACAACCACACGCGATCGTGGAGGGGACGCAGACATGTTGGCGTCGGCCCGCTCGACGGGCTTCCGCGGCCGTTCAATCGGGAGCAATGACATGAACCGACGGCAGATCCTTCGGACGCTTGCCAGTTCGGCGTTTGTGGCGACGATGGCCAGTCGCGCCCGCGCCGCCGCATCGATCAAGCCTGACGACGCTTCGGCGCTGCTCGTGATCGACGTGCAGAACTGCTTCCTGCCCGGCGGCAGTCTCGCCGTGAAAGACGGCGAGCAGGTCGTGCCGGTCATCAACAAGGTCGCGAAGGCCTTCAGCAACGTGGTGCTGACGCAGGACTGGCACACGCCGGCACACGTTTCGTTCGCGTCGACCCATCCCGGCAAGAAGCCGTTCGAGCTGATCGATCTCGCCTATGGCAAGCAGGTGCTGTGGCCGGATCATTGCGTGCAGGGCACCGACGGCGCGGCACTCTCCAAGGATCTCGCGATCCCGCAGGCCGAGCTTATTCTGCGCAAGGGCTTCCACAACGACGTCGACAGCTACTCGGCCTTCACTGAAGCCGACGGCAAGACCAGCACCGGGCTCGCGGCCTATCTGAAAGCACGCGGCATCGTCAGGGTGTTCGTTGCAGGACTGGCCACCGATTTTTGCGTCGCCTGGACTGCGCTCGACGCGCGCAAGGCCGGACTCGAGACCTATGTGATCGAGGATGCCTGCCGCGGCATCGACACTCAAGGCTCGCTGGCCAAGGCCTGGACGGACATGGCCGCGGCCGACGTCAAGCGGATCAAGTCCGAGGACATCGCCGCGTAGGCATCGGGGTCGGCACCTGCATCAGAGGCGGGATACTAGCACTTGCGCGCCAACGCGACGTATTGCGCCCCGAACGGCAGCCAGCCGAGCATCGCTTCGAGAGGCCGCAGCCAGGCGAGCGCGCGCGGAAAAAACAGACCGTACTGGATTTGCGGCGCGCTCCACCCTGCGGTCCCCAGGCGCCGCGCCAGAGTGCGCGGAAAGATCAGCTCTGCATTCTCATCGAATGGGCAGGTGTTGACGGCGTGAACCGTGAGCGGGTTCAGCGGATTGTGCTCGAATACGGCGATCAGGCCGCCGCGACGCGTGATCCGGTGCAGCTCGCGCAGCCACGCGACGTGCTCGTGATGCGCGATGTGGTGGAACACGCAGGCGGAGAACACCACGTCGAACCGGTCGGATTCGCAGGGTATGCGGTCGTTCTCGATCAGCATGCTTTCGCCGCCGCCGGGATGACGTTGCCGCCCCAGTGCGAGACTGCGTTCCGAGACGTCGGACGAGGTCAGTGCCGCGTCGGGAAAGTACCGCCGGAAGAAGGGAATTGAGTTGCCGATTCCTGAGCCGAAATCGCAGATCTGCGACACGTCGATCCGGTTGCGATCGACGATCTGCCGGAGCCGCTCGATCTTGTATTCCGCGAAATACTCCGGGCCTTCTCCGGTCACCGCGATGTTCGCGCGGTGCTGATCCTCGTAAGCGTCGGCGAAGCGGTCAAATTCAGCCTTGTCCATCGTCCGCGGTCCCGCTGGTGAAACGACGCCCGGCAAGGCGGACCAGCGCCAGCCGATGACCATCACGCTCTGCATAGCCGGCAATGCTTAACCGGAGGTCTGCATCCCGGCCGCCCGAAGCGCGCACGCCCCGCGAATCTGCGGCCGCCAGCGGGGAAAATTGATGAACAATTAACTGGCCGTGGTCGACTATCGACGCCCAGCCGAAACCCCGTCGCGGTCGCGAGGCCTCCGATTTTGACAGAGCAGGACGAGACGCCGCGCCCCGGCAAGATGTTCGTCTCGATCGTTGTGCCCTGCTGCAACGAGGAAGAGGGCCTGCGCGAATTTCATCGCCAGATGACGACCGCCGCAGGCGCACTGTGCGGCCAGAAGTTCGAGCTGATTCTGGTCGATGACGGCTCTACCGACAACACCTGGAAGGTCATCAACGAGCTGCTCGCCGAGGACCGCAACGTCGTCGCCGTCCGGCTGGCGCGAAACCACGGCCATCAACTGGCCCTCACCGCCGGGCTGTCCATCGTGCGCGGCGATCTGGTTCTGGTGATCGACGCCGATCTGCAGGACCCCCCGGAGCTGCTGACGCCGATGTATGAGATGATGGCGCGGGAAGGCGCCGACGTCGTCTATGGTCAGCGCCGCAGCCGCGCCGGTGAGACCCACTTCAAGAAGTGGTCGGCCGAAGCCTTCTACCGTCTCCTCGCCAGGATCACGCGCGTCCATATCCCGGTCGATACCGGAGATTTCCGGTTGATGAGCCGTCGCATCTCGGACCAGCTGGTCCAGATGCCGGAGCATGATCGCTTCATCCGCGGGATGGTGGCCTGGCTCGGCTACAAGCAGGTCGCCTACGAATACGACCGCAATCCGCGCTTCGCCGGCAGCACCAAGTACCCGCTGTTGAAAATGATCAGCTTCGCCGCCGACGCGCTGATCAGCTTTTCGATGGTCCCGCTGCGGATCGCGACCTATGTCGGCGCGCTGCTGACGACCGGGCTCACCTTCGTCGGCATTGCCGCTGTCATCAGCTGGATTTTCTCCGGCACCGTGCCCGGCTGGACCAGCTTGACGCTGCTGGTCGTGATGATCTCGTCGGTTCAGCTTCTGGTGCTCGGCCTGATCGGCGAATATGTCGGCCGGATCTACATCCAGTCGAAGAACAGGCCGCTGTTTCTGATCTCGCAGATTCACCGGCGCGGCCGCGTGCCGCACTTGTCGACGGATTCGCAGGACGACACCGAGAAGACGCCGCTCAAGACGTTGCTGGCACGATCGGGACCCGAGATACGCCGCTCCCTTTACGAGGAGACGTCCTCATGAAGGCGATGCTGAAACATCCGGCGCTGTATCAGGCGTACCAGAACGCCGGCGGCTTCTTCGGCGCGCGGATCAAGGCGATCAGGGACTATCTGACGCTGCGCCCGGGAATGCGGATCATCGATATCGGATGCGGGCCCGGCTATATCCTGCGCCATCTGCCGGAAGGCATCGACTACACGGGCTTCGACGTCGACGAGGCCTATATCGCGCATGCCCGGCGATCGTTCGGCCATCTCGGGGCATTTCACTGCCGCCACTTCGACGCGGCCGCGGCTCGCGAGTTGGCCGGTGCCGATGTCGTCATGATGAACGGCGTCCTGCACCACATTGCCGATGACGAACTGAAAACCACCCTCGCCGATATCCGCGACGTCCTCGCAGATGATGGCGTTCTGTTCACCCTCGACGGTTGCTATTGCGATGGACAGTCACGCATCGCGAAATGGCTCCTCGACAACGATCGCGGCAACTTCATCCGCGACCGCGATGGCTATCATCACCTGCTGCGCAGCGCCTTCGCGCGCGTGAACCTCGTCATTCGCGACAACTACTCTCGTGTGCCCTATACGTTCGCGATCGGCGTGTCACAGAAATAAGTCATTCCGTCCGCTCCAGGATGTCGACTCCTTCGACCGACCCCACCGGACGATAGGGTCTGAGAAGCTGCAGCAGTTCGGCATCGGCGCGGGCCCAATCGCCCCATCCGTCGCGCAGATTGTCGACCAGCACGACGTCGGGCGGCAGTTTCCTGAAATCCTCGATCAACCAGCTGCGCTCCAGCGCCAGATGCTCGTTCAGCCTGGCATTGGTCGGCGCATCGACCGACGTTCTTTCGCGCGTGAGCCGCACGAATGCGCGAATCCACAAATTCTCCTGGCGTGAAACCCAGACGCCGCCGATATCGCGCACCAGCGGATGTCCGATCGCCGCCTCGCTGCTCAGGACCAACAACCGCGGATGCGGCTTGAGCCCGGCGAGCGCCTCGCGCAGCGGACCGACCTGGATCCGGGTATTGAACCACTGCAGCCCAAGCGCGAAAGCCGCGGTCAACAGCAGGACGGTCGACGCGCGAGATCCGCGAAGCGGGGCGCTCGAGCCGCCCCCCGTCATCGCCGCGTAGCCCATGGCGAGCATGGCGACGGCGACCATCGGATAGGAATGATACGGCCAGCCGCGTCGCTGCAGGAAGAACGAGATCGCGAATCCGATCGACGCAACGACCGTGACCAGCAGCAACCCGTCACGCCTGCCGCTGCGCCACGTCAGCGCGACCGACGCGAGCGCAATGACGAGGAGAAGCGTCGCCGCATTCAGAAAGATGACGGGCAGCGACATCGACCACGACAAATAGGTGTCGCGCACCAGCGGATAGGTCACGGTGAAGTATTCGGGATAGAGCAGATACGTCCCGAGACTCACGACAGCCACGACGCCGCCAGCAATGATGTTTTCCGGCGCAAAAGCCAAATGCCAGGTGCGCGATCGAATGACGCTCGCCAGGATGCAGAGCGCCGCCGGACACGCAAAGAACGGCTTGAAGGCGAGAGTGACCCCGACGCCGACGCCGGCAATGATGACGGCCCATGCGGGGACCGCCTCGCGATTGCCGCGCAACGCATACACGGCGAGCGCCGGCAGGAAGGTGAGCGTCGCGATATGCTCGCGCTGGCCGAAGACGTGCATCGGCAGGATCGTCACGACGGCTGCAGCCCAGATCGCAAACGGCCCCCAGCTGACCTCGGTCGACCTCGGCGACAGCAGGATGATGCGCCACGTCGCGAACAATGACGCCGCCGCAAGCGCCAGCAGCTGCGCGTCGATGACATGTCGCGGATCGACATGCAGCGCACGCCCCAGCGCAACGCCGGGCAGATACGCGAAGGCCGCCATCGGCGGATTGATTTCGATGATGTCGCGATAGAGCCGCTGGCCATCGAGCATGCGCTCACCGACAACAAGCAGCCAGCTCACGTCGGTGTTCAGGGGCACGACCTGACGCATCAGGATCGCGACGACGAACACGGCACCGATCAGGAGCCACGGCGCCCAGGCCAGGCGTGCATGACCCGTCGGGGCCGGCGTCTGGTGGACTACGGCGTCGATCGGCGAGCTCATGGGACCGTCCTCGAAGGAAATCGTCCCACCCTAGCTGAGGTTGGTTAAGGCGCGATTTTGCATCACAGCCCGACGCCGAAGACCGCGACGAGCTGCGGCCGACAATGGGTCGAAAGGCCGGTCACAAAAAGGCGCCGGATCCGATCCGGTTCCGGCGCCCCTCATTTTGCTCGAACGTCTGGTCGCGTAGAGCCATCAATGGATGGCTGTCTCAGGCCGCGCTGTTCGACTGATCGTTGTTCGCAGCCGGGGCCTGCTTGGCGCCACCCTTGGAGACGCCGACCAGCGCCGGGCGCAGAATGCGCTCGCCGATCATGAAGCCGGCCTGCACGACCTGCACCACGGTGCCGGACGGAACGGACGGATCGGGGACCTCGTACATCGCCTGCTGGAAGTTGGGGTCGAACTTCTGCCCCGTGGGATCGAACTTCTTGACGCCGTTCTTCTCGAGCGTGTTGAGCAGCGAGCGTTCGGTGAGCTCGACACCCTCGATCAATGCCTTGAGACCGGCATCGGCATTGGCACGCGTCTCGGCCGGCACCGCGTCGAGCGCGCGCTGCAGATTGTCGGCAATGTCGAGCACGTCGCGTGCGAAGCCAGTGATGGCGTACAGCCGCGCATCAGCCACCTCGCGGGCGGTGCGCTTGCGCAGATTCTCCATCTCCGCCAGCGTGCGCAGCATCTTGTCGCGCGCTTCGGCCGCTTCCTTGGCCAGAGCCTCAGCTGAGCCGGTCTCGGGGTCGTCGGGCATGATGTACGGTTTGGAGACGACGGGTTCGCTGGCCTGCGCCGGGTTGTCCGGATCATTCTTCTGCAGGTCGGGATCGGTCATGGACGGACTTCTCGCAAGTTCGGCTGAACGGGTTACAGGATGTCGGTCGGGATATCGTGCTTTGGGCAGCGAAAATCAAGCGCGGCTAGCGGCTGCGCCGTCGGCGGGTTAACCATGACGCCCGTCAGCCCCCCAGCAGACGGCTGACCAGGCGCGCGGCATAGTCGACCGTCGGAATGACACGGGCGTAATTCAGCCGGGTCGGGCCGATGACGCCGAGCACACCGACGATGCGACCGGTGGCGTCGGAATAGGGCGAAACGATCGTCGACGACCCCGACAGCGAGAACAGCTTGTTCTCGGAGCCGATGAAGATGCGGACCCCTTCGGCGCTCTCTGCACGCCCGAGAAGGTCGACGACGCCGCGTTTGGTCTCGAGATCGTCGAAGAGCCGCCTGACCCGTTCGAGGTCCTCAAGCGCATGCAGATCCTCCAGCAGGTTGGCGTGGCCGCGCACGATGAGCTGACGATCGTCGCTGTCACCGCCGGACCAGCTCGCGACCCCAGCGGCGATCACCTTCTGCGTCAGCTGATCGAGCTCGGCACGATCATGCGCCAGCGCCGTCTCGAGCTCGAGCCGCGCTTCGGCCAGCGTCCGCCCCCGGATCCGGGCATTGAGGAAATTCGACGCCTCGGTCAGCGCCGAGGATGGCACGCCCGGCGGCAGGGCCAGGACCCGGTTTTCGACCTGTCCGTCCTCGCCGACCAGCACGACCAGCGCACGCTCGGGCTCCAGCCGCACGAACTCGATATGCTTCAATCGGGTGTTGGATTTGGCCGTCAGGACCACCGCCGCGGCGCGGGTGAGACCCGACAGCCGCGTCAGCGCCTCGTCCAGCGCCGCCTCGACCGACTGCGCGCGCCCGACGGACGCGAGCTGGCTCTGGATCGCCTGCCGCTCCGCTTCGGTCATGTCGCCGATCTGCATCAGCGCGTCGACAAAAAACCGCAGCCCGGCCTCGGTCGGCAGCCGTCCCGCCGAGGTATGCGGCGCATAGATCAGGCCGAGCTGCTCCAGATCGGCCATCACGTTGCGCACCGAAGCCGGCGACAGCGGAACCGCGATCAGCCGCGAGAGGTTGCGCGACCCGACCGGCTCGCCGGTCGCCAGGTAGCTTTCGACGATCTGACGGAAAATCTCGCGCGATCGCTCGTTGAGCTGCGCCAGGCCTGCCGGTGGTGTCATCAGATTGATCGGATCGTGGTGGGCCACCAGAGACTCTCCCGCCTAGTTCCTTATAATCTGTCCATGCGGCAGCTCGGTGGCAAGCGGGTCATGAGGCTCCCGGCGTGATAAGGCCTTGCCGCTGTCGGCCCCGGCTCCTACAAGGCCGGTAAATGCCTCTTTTGCCCTCTTTCACGGAGAGAATCATGCGGCCGAGCCGCCGTGCACCGGATGAACTGCGGGCCGTGAGCCTGGAACGCGGCGTCGTCAAATACGCCGAGGGCTCCTGTCTGGTGAAGTTCGGCGACACCCATGTTCTGGTCACCGCCACGCTGGAAGACCGGCTGCCGCCCTGGCTCAAGGGCCAGGGGCGCGGCTGGATCACGGCCGAATACGGCATGCTGCCCCGCGCCACCCTGGAACGGACCCGGCGCGAGGCCTCCGCCGGCAAGCAGACCGGCCGCACGGTCGAGATCCAGCGGCTGATCGGCCGCTCCCTGCGCACCGCGATCGACCTGGAAGCCCTCGGCGAGCGCCAGATCACGGTCGATTGCGACGTGCTCCAGGCTGATGGCGGCACCCGCACGGCGTCGATCACCGGGGCCTGGGTGGCGCTCGCCGATTGCATCACCTGGATGAAGACGCGCAACATGATCAAGACCGAGGTGCTGCGCACCAACGTCGCCGCGATCTCCTGCGGCATCTACAACGGTACGCCGGTGCTTGATCTCGATTACGCCGAGGATTCCGAGGCCGAGACCGACGCCAATTTCGTCATGACCGGCGACGGCCGCATCATCGAGGTGCAGGGCACGGCGGAGAAGACCCCGTTCACCGAGGCCGAGTTCCTGGCGCTGATGGCGCTGGCGCGCAAAGGCGTGGCCCGGCTGGTCGATCTGCAGAAGATGGCGGTCGCGTGAGCAATCCGCACCGCAAGCTCACCGGTCGCATCGTCATCGCGACCCACAATCCCGGCAAGCTTGCCGAAATGCGCGAGCTGCTGGCGCCCCACGGCGTCGAGGCGATCTCAGCCGGCGAGCTCGGGCTCGGCGAGCCCGACGAGACCGGCGACACCTTTCACAGCAATGCCCGCATCAAGGCGGTGGCGGCTGCAGAGGCGGCGCAGCTGCCGGCCTTCGCCGACGATTCAGGAATTGTCGTCCACGCGCTCGACGGCGCACCGGGGATCTATTCGGCCCGCTGGGCCGGCCCGGACAAGGATTTCACCGCGGCGATGACCCGCATCGAGCGTCTGCTGCAGGAGCGCGGCGCAACGGAACCGGACAAGCGCGGCGCACATTTCGTCTCGGCGCTGTGCGTGGCCTGGCCGGACCGCCATGTCGAGGAGGTCGAGGCGCGCGTCGACGGCACTTTGGTTTGGCCGCCGCGCGGCAATGCCGGCTTCGGCTACGACCCGATGTTCCTGCCGGATGGTCACATCAGAACTTTCGGCGAGATGACCAGCATCGAGAAGCACGGCCTGCCGCCGCTCGGCCTCGGCCTGTCGCATCGGGCGCGCGCCTTCGTGAAGCTCGCGGAGATCTGCCTTGACCAGCGCTGAGACGAACGCGTTCGGCGTCTACGTGCACTGGCCGTTCTGCCTGTCGAAATGTCCCTATTGCGACTTCAACAGCCATGTCCGGCATGCCGCTATCGACCAGGACCGTTTCGCCCGCGCGTTTGCCAAGGAGATCGAGACCACCGCCGCGCGCACGGGACCGCGCGATGTCACCTCGATCTTTCTCGGTGGCGGCACGCCGTCACTGATGCAGCCGCAAACCGTCGGCGCCATCCTGGATGCGATCGGCAAGCACTGGCGCGTTGCCGGCGATGTCGAGGTGACGCTGGAGGCCAACCCGACCAGCGTCGAGGCAACGCGATTTGCCGGCTATCGCGCAGCCGGCGTCAACCGCGTCTCGCTCGGCGTCCAGGCGATGGACGACGCGTCGCTGAAGATGCTGGGCCGTCTGCACACGGCCGAGGAGGCGATGAAAGCCGTCGCCATCGCACGCAGCGCCTTCGATCGCTATTCGTTCGACCTGATCTATGCCCGGCCCGACCAGACGCCTGCGATGTGGACCGAGGAGCTGACGCGCGCGATCGGCGAGGCGGCCGAGCATCTGTCGCTCTACCAGCTCACGATCGAGGAGGGCACGCCGTTCTTCGGGCTGCACGCCGCCGGCAAGCTGAAGACGCCCGATGAAGGTCTGGCGCGCACTTTGTACGACGTGACGCAGGACGTCTGCAGCCGCCACGGATTGCCGGCCTACGAGATCTCCAACCACGCCCGCCCCGGCGCGGAATGCCGGCACAACCTGGTCTATTGGCGTGGCCAGGAATATGCCGGCATCGGTCCCGGCGCCCACGGACGGCTCGACATCGACGGCATCCGGCACGCAACGGCGACCGACAAGCGGCCTGAAGCCTGGCTGATGCGGGTCGAGTCCAACGGGCACGGCGTGATGACCGACGATCAGCTCAATCGCGAAGAGCGCGCCGACGAATTCCTGCTGATGGGGCTGCGCCTTGCTGAAGGCATCGACCCGCGGCGCTATGCTGCGATCTCGGGACGCGCGCTCGATCCGCGCCGCATCGCCCTGCTGCGCGACGAGGGCGCCATCGCCGTCGAGACTGACGGACGATTGCGCGTGACGCTGGAAGGCTTTCCGGTGCTGGACGCCGTCGTCGCCGATCTCGCCGCCTGAGGGCGCAGACGGCAACAGCTACGTGGCGCTGAAGCTCTTCGGTGCACCGGTAACGGCCTGCCCGCCACCCGGACCGACGCGCATCACGGCAAGCCCGCGCTCGTTGGTGCCGTCGCTGCGGAAGCGGAACAGCCCATCGATGCCGGCAAAGCCGGACGCATTCGTCAGCACGTCCGGCGCGAAACGCTGGTTGCCTTGCGTCCGCGCCAGCGCGGCCACCAGCGCCACCGCATCATAAGCGAGAGTCGCCGTGCGCACCGGATCGCCGCCGAACCGTGTCCGGTAGCGGCCGGCGAAAGCGCGGAAGCCGGAGGGATCCGGCGCAGCATACAGGCCGCCCTGCAGGCTGGCGCTCGCATAGACCCGCGGATTGTCCCACAGTCCGGTGCCGAGCATCTGAATGTTGCGGAGGTTGGCACCGGCCGCGGTCAGTGCATCGGCGGTCGCCACGACCGAATCGCCGTCATCGGCCAGCAGCAGCGCATCGGCGCCGCCGAGCGACTGCGCCACCGTACGCGCTGGCATGGTGCGGTCGCCGGAATATTTCTCGAACGCCACGATGCGTCCGCCGCGGCGGCTGACGGCGGTCTTGAACGCGCCCTCCACCACGGTGCCATAGGCGTTGTCGGGCAGCAGCGCCGCAAAGGAGCGTTTGCCGACGCCTGCGGAATAATCGACGATGCGGCTCGCATCGGACTCCGGCAGGAAGCTCAGCAGATAGACGCCGCGTCCGGCCACGCTCGAATCGGTCGAGAAGGCGATCACCGAGACGTTGCGTGCGCGCGCCACCTGGGCAACCGCCGGCACCGAGCCGGCGAACAGCGGCCCGAGAATGATTTCGGCGCCCTCGTCACAGGCCTGCTGGGCGCCTTGCTGCGCGCCCTGTTGACTGCCGGCATCGTCCTTGATCAGGAGCTGGATGTTTGGATTCTGAAATTCGGCGAGCGCCATTTCGGCGGCGTTCTTCATGGATTGTGCGGCCACGCCCGCGTTTCCGGACGCCGACAGCGGCAGGATCAGGCCGACCTTGACCTGACCATTGCCGGCGACCGCCGGCTGCTGCGGTGGCCCGGCCGGAGCGGCCACCTGCTCGAACGGATTTTGAACGCCGGAACAGGCGGACAACAGCGGCGCGCCGACGATCAGACCCAGCGCAGTTCGCCGGGCAACCCAATGGGGTCCCGGACCGTGAGAGTTGGGATGACGCGGGCCCACCATGGCATCTCTTCGTTCGGCCGAGAACGGCCAGAAGTTCCCCAATCGCACTGCCTCCGGGCAATGCGGATTCACTCATATTGTCGATGAATAGTTAAGCAAAACAAAAGGCTGTCAGAACCACAGAGCCGATCAATTCGACGTTTTGCACGGCATATCCCCTGCTCGCACGAACCCGCTCCCGCTCGCACCAACACATGAACGGCTGTGGCATTCCCCGAGCCAGAGCTTTAAATTGTCTCGATGCGTGCAAAGGCAATCCCGCAAACAAAGCCAGGCGATGGCAAATCTTCCACCACCTCCGATTATGTGGTGGCAGGGAGCCGTATTGCGGCGCCAAGAGCGCGGCCCGGCCTTCATCTGGTGGCTACGCCGATCGGCAATCTCGGCGACATCACGCTGCGCGCGCTCGAAACGCTGGCCGGCGTCGATCTCATCTTCTGCGAGGACACCCGAATCACGCGACGGCTGACCGAGCGCTACGGTCTGACCGCGGAACTCGCTGCCTATCATGAACACAATGCCGAAGCCATCAGGCCGAAAATCCTGCGGCGGCTGGCCGAGGGTGCAGCCATCGCCCTGGTGTCCGACGCGGGCACGCCATTGATTTCCGACCCCGGCTACAAGCTTGTGCGCGAGGCCTGTGACGCTGGTCATCCGGTCACCGCTCTGCCCGGCCCTTCGGCGGTGCTGGCGGCCTTGAGCGTAGCGGCGCTACCGACCGACCGCTTCTTTTTCGAAGGCTTCCTTCCGCCCCGGCAACAGGCGCGGCGCACGCGGCTATCGGAGCTCGCGCGGATCGAGGCGACGCTGGTCGTGTTCGAATCCGGCAGCCGCGTGCAGGAGACACTGGCCGATCTCGCTGACATCATGGCGGGACGCCAGGCTGCGATCTGCCGCGAGCTCACCAAGCTGCACGAGGAGGTCCTGCGCGGTGCCATCTCCGATCTTGCGGCACAGGCAAGCGAGCTCGAAACGCGCGGCGAATTCGTGCTGGTGATCGGGCCGCCAGCGCACGACGCCGGCATCCTCAGTGACGACGCGCTCGACGCCCTGCTCAGGGATCTCTTGCAGAGATCGAGCGTCAAGGACGCCGTCATGCACGCCGTCGAACTGTCGCGCCGGCCGCGGCGCGAGGTCTATGCGCGCGCGCTCGAACTCGCGAAAGATTCACGGCCGGAGGAAGCCGATGGCCAAGAGTGAGCGCGCCACACCCGGCAAGCCCGAAAAGCCCGCCGCGCCCGAGCGCGTGGCAGCCTTTCGCACCGGCCTGTCGGCAGAAGCGCGCGCCGCTGCGCTCTTGATCGCCAAGGGCTATCGCATCCTCGCCAAACGTTTCCGCACGCCACATGGCGAGATCGACATCATCGCGCGCAAGCGCGGTCTGGTCGCCTTCGTCGAGGTCAAGGCGCGCAGCTCGCTCGACGATGCCGCCTATGCGGTGACGCCACGCCAGCAGCAGCGCATCATCGATGCCGCGCAGGGCTGGCTGATGGCGCATCCCGAACATGCCGAATTCGAATTGCGCTTCGACGCGATTCTCGTTGCGCCGCGCAGCCTGCCGCACCATCTGATGGCAGCGTTCGATGCCAGCCCCTGAAACGAGCTCACCCGGGACCTGCCCATGAAACTAAATGTCGCCGTCCAGATGGATCCCATCGCGCGCATCAACATCCGCGGCGATTCGACCTTTGCGCTGCTCCTGGAGGCGCAGCGGCGCGGCCATGGCCTGTCCTACTACACGCCCGACAAGCTGTCGCTGCGCGGCGAGGAGCTGTACGCGCCGGTGCAGGCGCTGACCGTGCGCGATGAGGTCGGCGACCATTTCACCCTCGGCGAGCCCAAGCCGACCGCATTGACCTCATTCGACGTCGTCCTGCTGCGGCAGGATCCGCCGTTCGATCTCGCCTACATCACCTCGACCCATTTCCTCGAGCGCATCCACCCGAAGACGCTGGTGGTGAATGATCCGGCCAGCGTGCGCAACGCGCCGGAAAAGCTGTTCGTGATGAACTTCCCGCAGCTGATGCCGCCGACGCTGATCTCGCGCGACATGGACGAGATCAACGCGTTTCGCGCGCAGCACGGCGCCGTCGTGATGAAGCCGCTGCACGGCCATGGCGGCGCGGCGGTGTTCAGGGTGCTGCCGCAGGACATGAATTTCGGTTCGCTGTTCGACATGTTCTCGGTCACCTTCAAGGAGCCCTGGGTGATCCAGCGCTTCCTCCCCGAGGTGAAGCATGGCGACAAGCGCATCATCCTGGTCGACGGCGAGTTCGCCGGCGCCGTCAATCGCGTGCCTGCGGCGGACGATCTGCGCTCCAACATGGTGCGCGGCGGCGCCGCGCAGGCGACCGATCTCAGCCCGCGCGAGCGCGAGATCTGCGACACGCTCGGCCCGGCGTTGCGCGAACGCGGCCTGCTCCTGGTCGGCATCGACGTCATCGACGGCAATCTCACCGAAATCAACGTGACATCGCCGACCGGCATCCGCGCGATCTCACGCCTTGGTGGTCCAGACATCGCGGCGCGCGTATGGGACGTGATCGAGGCCAAGCGGAGCTGAGCTCGCGGGCGTCGAGTCCGCATATTGCTGGGGATAAGGCTGACCAGGATGCCGGACAAGCGCGCTCCGGTACGCCTGGTCCGGGCTGAGCCGCTGACGCCGGCGCAATCCGTGTTATGACGCAATCCTCATGCGTCTCGTCCTGACCACCTGGAACATCAACTCGGTGCGCCTGCGCATCGACCTCGTCGCCAAGTTCATCAAGCAGGCAAGGCCCGACGTGCTGTGCCTGCAGGAAACCAAGTGCATCGACGATGCCTTCCCGCTGAAGCGTTTCAAGCGGCTCGGCTACGAGCACGTCGCGCTGAACGGGCAGAAGGGCTATCACGGCGTCGCGGTGATCTCGAAATTGCCGTTCGAGAACACCAATGTCCGGACGTTCTGCGACAAGGTGGATTCCCGTCACATCTCAGTGTCGTTCGGAGAGAAGGCGCAGCTGGCGCGGCCGCTGGTGCTGCATAATTTCTATGTGCCGGCCGGCGGCGACATCCCCGACCCGGCGCTCAACCCGAAATTCGAGCATAAGCTGCAATTCCTCGATGAAATGAAGGCGTGCGAGCCGCTGCATCCGCGCGGCGACGATCGTCATATCCTGGTCGGTGATCTCAACGTGGCGCCGCAGGAGAACGACGTCTGGTCGCACAAGCAGCTCCTGAAGGTGGTCTCGCATACGCCGATCGAATGCGAGAAGCTGCTTGCGGCGCAGACCCACGGCGAATGGGTCGACGTCGCGCGCGAGCGCATCCCGATGGCTGAGAAGGTCTATACGTGGTGGAGCTATCGCGCCGCCGACTGGACCGTCGGCGACCGCGGCCGGCGGCTCGACCACATCTGGGTATCGCGCGCGTTGAAGGATTCGGTCACCGACTTCCGCATCCTGCGCGATGCGCGGAGCTGGGAGCGGCCGTCGGATCACGTGCCGGTCACGGTCACACTCGACGTTTAGGTGTGGTCGAGCCGAACGGAGGACCGCCTCGCGCGCCCGCCGAAACAACTGCAGACGTACGGCGGCGATGCCGCATCACGATGTCAGCTTGGCGCCGGCGGTCAGGATGTCGCTGGCAATCCTGTTCGCGCGGTTGGCGAATTCCTCGCGCAGCCGGCGCGCCGCGACCGCATCGCTCTCCAGCACACGCTGAAACAGGCTGCGGGAAATCCGCACAACGGTCGAATACTCCAGGGCCGTCGCGGTTGCCGGCCGGCGCATCTCGACCAGCAGCGCCAGCTCGCCGATCAGCATGCCCGGGTAGGCGACGATCTCGGCGCCGCCCTCGTCGTTGACGCGCAGCGCACCGCGCTGGACGACATAGCCGCAGTCGGCCGTGTCGCCCTCGCGAAACAACGCCTCGTCACCCTGGATGTTACGCTGTTCGGAGCCGATCGCCAGCATGCGCAACGAATCGCTCCCCAACAGACGCAGCGTCGGGACACGCTCCAGCAGCGCAATATCGTCTTCGATCGACATCAAGGGCCCGGGGAAGGCAGAATGGAACAAGTATCATAAACGGCTGACCGCCATCCCCGAACGTATCACGGCACCAGTTTGTAGCCACCGGCCTCCGTGACGAGAATCTCTGGATTGGCGGCATCTTTCTCGATCTTCTGCCGCAAACGGTAAATATGCGTTTCGAGCGTATGGGTGGTCACGCCCGAATTGTAGCCCCAGACCTCCTGGAGCAGGGTCTCGCGCGACACCGGCTGCTGGCCGGCCCGATAGAGGAAGCGCAGGATCGCCGTCTCCTTCTCGGTCAGCCTGACCTTGCGGGCATTCGCCCCGGTCAGCATCTTCGAGCCGGGCCGGAAGCTGTACGGGCCGACCGAAAACACCGCGTCTTCGCTGGCTTCATGCTGCCGCAGCTGGGCACGGATGCGGGCCAGCAGCACGGCGAAGCGGAACGGCTTTGCGACGTAATCGTTGGCGCCGGACTCGAGCCCCAGGATCGTGTCCGAATCGGTGTCATGCCCGGTCAGCATGATGATGGGGGCCTTGAAGCCGCCCTTGCGCAAGCTGCGCACGACTTCGCGGCCATCGGTATCGGGCAAGCCCACGTCCATCAGAACCAGATCAGGCGAATTGGCCTTTGCCGCGCTGGCGCCCTTGGCGCCGGTATCGACGGCCTGGGCTTCGAACTCGTCATGCAGCGAGAGCTGCTCCATCAGGGTGTCGCGCAGATCGGTGTCGTCGTCCACGATCAGGATCTTGCGGGCATTGGCCATTGATACAATCCTCTTGGTGGCGCCGGCGGGATCAGGTGAAGGGCGCCTTCAACGGTGGGCAAACAGGCTCATCATCCCTGTTTCGTCTTGAAGTAGGGGGCTGTTACCGATTCACAAGCGCCTGGCACTCTACTCCAGATTTGGCCAGGGATTGAGATGAATGTCCTGTTCGCTCCGTGCGGCAGACCATTTGCCGACATTAAGGCAATTACCGGGCAGCACATGGCCGTGAAAAGGCACGTTATTTCATATCGTTATGAAGGGCACCGCGTGGCATGCAAGCATCCCTGATCTCGATTCGCACCGCTGCGGGGTCCCGGCAGCGTGGATGGCTCCAGGTCTGGGGGCACGTCATCCCGGTCGCCCTCGGCCGCGGCGGCATCCTGGCCAACAAACGAGAGGGCGACGGTGGCACGCCGCGGGGGACATTCCGGCCGCTCCGGCTGTGGTGGCGGGCCGACCGCCATCCACGGCCGCGCACGTTCCTGCCGGTCCGTCTGATCGACCGGAACGACGCCTGGTGCGAGGATCCCCGCGACCGGCACTACAACCAGCCCGTCAAGCTCGGTGGCGGCCAGCCCGGCGACCGGCTGGCGCGCAACGATCACCTCTACGACTTCATCATCGAGATCGACCACAACACGTACCCCCGGATCGCCGGTCGCGGCAGCGCCGTCTTCCTGCATCTGGCGCGCCCCAATTTCGGTCCGACCGCAGGCTGCGTGGCCATGACCCGGCCGGCAATACTGCGGCTGTTGCAAAGGATCGGGCCGCGCACCAGGATCGTCATCGCGTAGGGATCAACGGGAGCGAGCACCATGGGCGCGCCGGACCAGCCGACCAGCGCCTCGGCGATTTTGTGTGAGCATTGGCGCGAAGGCCGTAAACTGGCGGCGCTGCCGCCGGACCTGCGGCCGCGCGACCGCACCGAGGGCTACGCAATCCAGGCGGAGGTCGAGAGGCAATCGCGCAAGCCTCTGTTCGGCTGGAAGATCGCAGCCACCAGCGAAGCCGGGCAGCGGCACATCAATGTGGCCGGGCCGATGGCCGGACGGATCCTGGCGGAGACGGTGCGACCTGACGGCGGAACCGCCGTCATGGCCGGCAACGCGATGCGCGTCGCCGAGCCGGAATTCGCCTTTCGCATGGGGACGGACCTGCTGCCGCGGCCAACACCTTATGACGTCGTCGAAGTGCTCGGCGCGGTGGATACGTTGCATCCGGCGATCGAGATTCCCGATTCGCGGTTCGCCGATTTCGTCACCGCAGGCGAGGCCCAACTGATCGCCGACAATGCCTGTGCGCATCTGTTCGTGCTGGGCGCGCCCAGCGCCGCCGACTGGCGGGGGCGGGATCTGATCGAGGAGCGGCCACGCATTACGCTCCGCGGCGAGACGTTCGTTGGCCATGGCCGCAACGTGCTCGGCGATCCCCGGGTGGCGCTCGCCTGGCTGGTGAACGAGCTGCGTGGGCTCGGCGTGCCGGTGCGGGCGGGGCAGGTCGTGACGACCGGCACCTGTCATCCGCCGCTGCCGATTGACAGCGGCGATGCGATGGAGGTCGATTTCGGCGATCTGGGGCGCGTGTCCGTGACGTTCGAATGAGGGACGCCGTCATCGCGATCGCCGCGAAGCGATCCATGGCCAGGAAGACGATCTAGATTGCTTCGCTCCGCTCGCAATGACGAAACGTCCTCAACTAGGCGAATCAGCGGTGTCCGAAGATCGCCGATCCGACGCGCACATGCGTGGCGCCGAACTGGATCGCGGTCGCAAAGTCGGCGCTCATGCCCATCGACAGATCCGTCAGACCATTGCGGGCGGCGATCTTGGCGGTCAGCGCGAAATGCGGCGCGGGCGCCTGGTCGACCGGCGGGATGCACATCAGGCCCGAGATCCGGAGCCCGTAATCGTTGCGGCACGCCGCGAGGAAGGCATCAGCGTCAGCGGGCGCAATGCCGGCTTTCTGCGGTTCCTCACCGGTGTTGATCTGGACGAACAATTGCGGATGCCTGTTCTGGGCCGCGATCTCCTTGGCCAGCGCGGCACAGAGGCTCGACCGATCCACCGAATGGATGGCGTCGAACAGCGCCACCGCCTCCTTGGCCTTGTTGGATTGCAGTGGCCCGATCAGATGCAGCTGAATGCCAGGATGCGCGGCGATCAGTTCCGGCCATTTCGCCTTGGCTTCCTGAACGCGATTTTCACCGAACACGCGCTGTCCGGCCGCGATCACCGGCGTGATGGCATCTGCGGCGAACGTCTTCGAGACCGCAATCAGCGTGACCTCGGCGCGATCGCGTTTGGCATCGCTGCAGGCTCGCAGGATGTCCTGCTCAACGGCGGCGAGCGCGGAGGGTGAAGACGAGGTTAAGGGCTTCGATGGGTCTGGCACGATGGTGTCCGTGAGTCCGGTAGATTTGCGGGGTTGGCTGCAATTTTACGGAGTTCGAGAAAGGGTTCTTGAACCCTTCCCCATACCTTGCACGACCGGGGTAGGGGAAAGAAATGCCAAGCATCCGGTTCAATCGCAATAGAGTGAAGCTGAACCGGCTTTTGGGGATCCGCGCGCGTCTCGCGCTCCTGGCCGTGATTCTGGTCGCACCACTGATGCTGGAACGCGCACGGTCGCTGGAAAGCACCCGGACCCGGCAGATCGCGCTCGCCTCCGAAGAATTCTTCGGCCTCGCCCGGCAAAGCGCCGACATGCAGCGCGAAGTCATCATGTCCGTGGAGACGGTGCTGAAGTCGACCGCCTATGTCCGCGCGTCGGCCACCGGCGTGAGCCGCAGCTGCGACATGATGCGTGCCAGCCTGCCGGCAACGCTGCCCTGGATCCGCACCTTGATGATCGCCGGCCGGGACGGGCGCATCCAATGCTCGACGAACAACCAATACGTCGGGCTCGATTTCAGCGACCGGCCCTATTTCCGGGCCGCCCAGGAATCACGCGACTTCGTTTTCAGCGACTATCTGCTGGCAAAGCCCGCCCATATCCCGATCGTGATGGCGGCCTATCCCGTCGGCGCGATTACGGGTGAACCAGACGCCGTCATGCTGGCCAGCGTCAATCTCGAATGGATGTCCAAGATCATGAGCAATCTTGGCGGCCGTCCGGGCATCACGGCCGTGCTGATCGACAGTGAGGGAACCGTTCTGGCCGCGCCGGCCGACCGCACCGAGCTGATCGGGCGGCCGCTCGACAGCGTACCCTTGTTGTCGGCGGTGGCGGAGACCGCGATGAGCTCCGCCAAGTCGACCGACACGGTGTCGTTTACCGCTGCGGACGGCTCCAAGCGCGCGATCACCTTCACGCGGCTCGCCGACACCGGGTCACGCCTGATCGTCAGCATCGATGAAACCCGCGTGACCGCCGCCATCGACCGCGAGATCCAGAATGCCTATCTGCAGGCGGGCCTGGTCTGCCTGATCGTGCTGCTCGGCGCGCTGATCGCTGCCGAGAAGCTGATCGTCAGGCCCGTCAACATGCTCGCTGCCACCGCCAAGCGCTTCGGCCATGGTCACTGGTCGGCGCGCGTCGCGACCAAGAACCTGCCGTCGGAGTTCGTGCCGCTGGCCAAATCGTTCAACGCCATGGCCGCCAAGCTCGGGCAGCGCGAGCGCGAGCTGATTGCCGCCAATGACAGGCTGACCGTCATGGCCTCGATCGACATGCTCTCGGGCCTCGCCAACCGTCGCGGCTTCCAGAATCGCATCGACGTCGAATGGACGCGAGCCCAACAGACCGGCAGCGAGCTTTCGCTGCTGATGATCGATGTCGACCATTTCAAGCTCTACAACGACACCTACGGGCATCCGGAGGGCGATGCCTGCCTGTCACGGCTCGGCGAGACACTGTCGCGAATCGCCGGCACGACGACGGCCTTTGCCGGACGCTATGGCGGCGAGGAGTTCTGCCTGCTGCTCCCGGGCATGAGTGCGAGGCAGGCGCTCGAGGTCGGCGAGCGGGTGCGCGCCGCGGTGCTGGAGCTGGAGCTGCCGCATGCGACGTCGGTCCATCAATGCGTCACCGTCAGCGTGGGCGTTGCATCGACGCTGCCCAATGATTCGATGGCTCCCGCCGATCTGATCGAGGCCGCCGATGCCGCGCTCTATGCCGCCAAGCATCGCGGGCGCAACATGGTGATCGCGCATGGCTTTGTCGATGTCGTGGATGATAGAGGCACCGTGGCACGCGCCGGCTGAGGCGGCATGATCGCCGCCACGATCAGCCGACCGCGAGCTTGCGATCGAGCTCGAGCTCGGTGACCACGCGGTTACGACCGAGCTTCTTGGCCAGATAGAGCGCGCGGTCGCAGCGGTCGATGAGATCGGCCATCGATTCACCGAACTGGAATTGCCCCACTCCGATCGACACGGTGATCTGCGGTAGAACCTCGCCGGTCGAGCGCCGGGTGAACTGGCAGTCGGCGATGGTGCGGCGAATCCGTTCGGCGATCGCCGTACAGCCTTCGAGATCGGTCTGCGGCAGCACGGCGATCAATTCCTCGCCGCCATAGCGCGCCGGCAGATCGTTGTCGCGCACGCGCTCGCGCAAGGCCTTGGCGACGAGACGCAAGACCTGGTCACCGACGCCATGGCCGTAATTGTCGTTGAACTTCTTGAAGTGATCGACGTCGATCAAGAGAATGCTGAGCGGCTCGTCCTGCTCCATCGCCTCGATCTGGACATGACGGAAGAACTCTTCGAGAGCACGGCGGTTCGGCAGACCGGTCAGCGTATCGGTGCGCGCGCGCTGCTCCGACTTGTTGAGCGAATCGCGGATGGTGTCGAGCTCGCGCGACTTCTCGGCAAAGCTCGCTTCCAGCTTGGCGGCACGCGCGGTGGCCTGGGCGAGTTCGCTGACGAGATTCTCGATCAGGATCTTCGGATCGACGCCTTGCTCGCTCTGTTCAGCGACGCCGTCAATCGCCTCCATGTGCGTGCGGTTGTCGGCAATCGCAGCCGTCAGATACGATTTGGCGGAGTCCATCACGCCATGCAACTGCTGCGAGACTTTATGGACGACCGCAGCTTCAGTGCCCTGCTGACCGATATAGGTCTCGAACAGCGCCTGGTTCGTCGTCTTGTCGAACTTGCGCTTGTTGCTGACCAGGATGTCGACCGCGCGCTTCAGGTCCGACGCCGAGCCCAACGAGTACTTGAACCAGAGATGGAAGTTGTTGGGGGTCGGTGGCACGCGCTGCTGAGCCATGGATTGCATGGCCTTGTCCGCGACAGTCGTCGCGTACTCGAAATCAAGCTCGTCGAACGTAGCGCCGGACACGATGCGGAGTGATCCAAGATGTGGGCTGGGGACTTGATTTATGCACTCAGTCTCCCATTCAAGTCTTAACCGTGCCTCAATCCAACCTCCGACAGCCCCGGCAAAGGGATCAAAAAAACTCGCGATTACCGTCGCTTAGTTGATGCTTGAAATGGTATCATCATCTGCCGCCCCATTGACCGGCGTGCCGCTTTTGTGGCCTAGTCCGCCGTCTTCAATCGACGCGAATCCTCGAAAATTATAAGCGATTCCATGACATCCGAACGCTACAACGCCCGTGAAGCCGAGCCGCGCTGGCAGCGCCAGTGGGACGACAAGGCGATCTTCGCCACCAAGAACGACGATCCGCGTCCGAAATACTACGTACTCGAGATGTTTCCCTATCCGTCGGGACGCATCCATATCGGCCATGTCCGTAATTATACGCTCGGCGACGTTCTGGCCCGCTTCATGCGCGCCAAGGGTTTCAACGTTCTGCATCCGATGGGGTGGGACGCGTTCGGCCTGCCGGCGGAGAACGCGGCGATCGAGCGCAAGGTGGCGCCGAAGGCCTGGACCTACGACAACATCGCGGCGATGAAGAAGCAGCTGCGCTCGATCGGCCTGTCGCTCGACTGGGCGCGCGAGTTCGCCACCTGCGACCCATCCTACTACAAGCACCAGCAGAAGATGTTCCTCGACTTCATGCAGGCGGGGCTGGTCGAGCGCGAGAAGCGCAAGGTGAACTGGGACCCGGTCGACATGACCGTCCTCGCCAACGAGCAGGTCATCGACGGCCGCGGCTGGCGCTCCGGTGCGGTGGTCGAACAGCGTGAGATGAACCAGTGGGTGTTCAAGATCACGAAATACTCTCAGGAGCTGCTGGACGCGCTGGACGCGCTGGATCGCTGGCCCGACAAGGTGCGCCTGATGCAGCGCAACTGGATCGGCCGGTCGGAAGGCCTGCTCGTTCGCTTCGCGCTGGACCCGGCGACGACGCCTGCGGGCGAGCCCGAGTTGAAGATCTTCACGACCCGGCCCGACACGCTGTTCGGTGCCAAGTTCATGGCGATCTCGGCGGACCATCCGCTGGCGCAGGCTGCGGCCGCAAAGAATCCCGAGCTCGCCGCGTTCATCGCCGAGATCAAGCGGATCGGCACGGCGCAGGAGGCCATCGACACCGCCGAGAAGCAGGGCTTCGACACCGGCATCCGGGCCGTGCATCCGTTCGATCCGAGCTGGACGCTGCCGGTCTATGTCGCGAACTTCGTGCTGATGGAATACGGCACCGGCGCCATCTTCGGCTGTCCGGCGCATGACCAGCGCGACCTCGACTTCGTCAACAAATACGGACTTGGCAACACGCCGGTGGTCTGCCCCGAGGGCCAGGATCCGGCGAGCTTCGTCATCACCGATACGGCTTTCGACGGTGACGGCCGCATGATCAATTCGCGGTTCCTCGACGGCATGACGATCGCGCAGGCCAAGGAAGAAGTTGCCAAGCGGCTGGAGAGCGAGCAGCGCGCCGGTGCGCCGGTCGGCGAACGCCAGGTCAATTTCCGCCTGCGCGACTGGGGCATCTCGCGCCAGCGCTATTGGGGCTGCCCGATCCCGGTGATCCACTGCCCGACCTGCGATGTCGTGCCGGTGCCGGCGCAGGACCTGCCCGTCGTGCTGCCGGACGACGTCACCTTCGACAAGCCGGGCAACGCGCTCGACCATCATCCGACCTGGAAGCACGTCACCTGCCCGACATGCGGGGCCAAGGCAACGCGTGAAACCGATACCATGGACACCTTCGTCGATTCGTCCTGGTACTTCGCGCGCTTCACCGATCCGTGGAACGAGGCCGCACCGACGACGCCTGACGTCGCCAACCGGATGATGCCGGTCGACCAGTATATCGGCGGCGTCGAGCACGCGATCCTGCATCTGCTCTACAGCCGGTTCTTCACGCGCGCGATGAAGGCCACCGGGCACGTCGCCATGGACGAGCCGTTCGCCGGCATGTTCACCCAGGGCATGGTGGTCCACGAGACCTATCAGAAGGCTGACGGCACCTTCGTCACCCCGGCCGAGGTCAAGATTGAGGTCGGCGGCAACGGCCGCCGCGCGGTGCTGCTCGCGACCGGCGAGGACATCACGGTCGGCCCGATCGAGAAGATGTCGAAGTCGAAGAAGAACACCGTCGACCCCGACGACATCATCGAGAGCTACGGTGCCGACGTGGCGCGCTGGTTCATGCTGTCGGACTCGCCGCCCGACCGCGACGTGATCTGGAGCGACGAGCGAGTCCAGGGTGCGGCGCGCTTCGTGCAGCGGCTGTGGCGGCTGGTCAACGAATCCGGAGCCATTGGCACGGCGCCCTCCTCCCGCCCGGCCGAATTCGGCGCCGATGCGCTGGCGTTGCGCAAGGCCGCGCATGGCGCGCTCGACAAGGTGACCGGCGGCATCGAGCGGCTGCATTTCAACGTCTGCCTGGCGCACATCCGGGAATTCGCCAACGCGCTGGCCGACGTGCTGGCGCGCCCGGCCGAGCCGGCGCCGGACCTGGCCTGGGCGATTCGGGAGGCCGCCGGGATCCTGGTGCAGCTGTTCTCGCCGATGATGCCGCATCTGGCCGAGGAATGCTGGCAGGTGCTGGGCCACAGCGGGCTGATCTCGGAGGCCTCCTGGCCGCAAATCGAACGAGATTTGCTGGTTGAGGACAGCGTGACGCTGGTCGTCCAGGTCAACGGCAAGAAGCGCGGAGAAGTCACAGTCGCCAGCAACGCGCAGAATCCGGAAATTGAGTCTGCCGTTTTGGCGCTCGATGCAGTAAAACTGGCGCTGGATGGCAAGCCCGTCCGCAAGGTGATCATTGTTCCCAAGAGGATCGTGAATGTCGTCGGCTAGGTTTCGGATCGCTGCTCGCCTGGTTGCCGTGGCCGCGTTGGCCGGGCTGACGGCCGGCTGCTTTCAGCCGATGTACGCCGAGCATGCCGACGGCACGCCCGGCCTCCGCGACAAGCTGATGGGCGTGGACCTGCCGCCGGTCGACAAGCCGAATGCCTCCCCCGAGGCTCGAATCGGTGTCGAGATCCGCAATGCGCTCGCCTTCAAGCTCTACGGCACCGCCACCGGAACGGCACCGACCCACAAGCTGGTGCTGAAGTTCCAGACCAGCCGGTCCTCGCTGATCGTCTCGCAGACGACCGGTCTGCCGACAACCGAGAATGTGGGCGTCGACGTCCAGTACAATCTGGTCGAGCTGGCCACCAACAAGTCGGTCATGACCGGAACGACCTTCGCCCGCACGTCCTACGACATCCCCGGCTCCTACCAGCGCTTCGCCCGACAGCGCGCGTTCCGTGATGCCGAGGATCGCGCCTCCGAGGAGGTCGCCGAGAAGATCAAGACCCGGCTCGCGGCCTATTTCACCGCGGGCACCTGACGCACGGCGGGAACCGCCGTGGTCGCGCTGCGCGGAAAAGACATCGACGCCTTCCTTGCCAGACCGGACGCCGCTCGGCCGCTCATTCTGCTCTATGGGCCGGATGCCGGCCTGGTCCGCGAACGCGCCGAGGCGCTGATCGCCTCCGCCGTCGACAATCCCGACGATCCATTTTCCGTGGTCAGGCTCGATGGTGACGAACTCGCCGCCGAGCCGTCGCGCCTCGTCGACGAAGCCATGACCGTACCGCTGTTCGGCGGTCGCCGGGCTATCCGGGTCCGCGCGGGCTCACGCAATTTTGCGAGCGGCGTCGAGACACTCAGCGAGATGGAGGTGCGGGACTGCCGCATCGTCATCGAAGCCGGCGATGTCCGGCCCGAGTCGCCGTTGCGCAAGATCTGCGAGAAGGCCAGGACGGCGGTGGCCATCGGCTGCTACCCCGACACCGAGCGCGACCTCGCCAGGCTGATCGACGAAGAGCTGCGCGTTGGCGGTTTGCGGATTGCGCCGGACGCCCGCGCGTCCTTGATGGCGCTGCTCGGCGGCGACCGGCAGGCCTCCCGCAACGAGCTCCGCAAGCTCGCCCTGTTCGCGCATGGCGAAGGCGAGGTGACGCTCGACCATGTCATGGCGGTGGTGGCCGACGCCTCGGAGATGAAGCTCGACCCGATCGTCGATGGCGCGTTCGGCGGCAGGCCGGACGTGGTCGAGACCGAGTTCGGCAAGGCCATGATCGCCGGCACCTACCCGGGCGTCATCATTTCGGCTGCGCAGCGGCATGCCGCCTGGCTGCACAAATCGGCGCTGGCCGTCGCATCGGGCACGCCGGCCTCGGCCATTCTGGAAGGCGGCTTTCCGCGGCTGCACTTCTCGCGCAAGCCGAGCGCCGAACTGGCGCTGCGCAACTTCTCGCCGGCGCGGCTGCTGCCGATCATCGACCAGCTCGCCGCCGCGGCCCTCGACATGCGCAAGCAGCCCGGTCTGGCCGCGGCCATCGCGCAACGGACCTTGCTGTCAATCGCGGTGAACGCACGGCGAAAGGGGTAGTCGGGCTGCCGAGCGCCCCGACTGTCTCAGGAGCGACATCCAAGACCGCGGCCGAGGCGGGGCCCCAATCTCAATCGTCATTCCGGGGCGACGCGCGCAAGCGCGGCGAGCCCGGAATCCATAGCGCTGCGCAGTCTGCCGGGAAATGGATTCCGGGCTCGTGCTACGCACGCCCCGGAATGACGCAGGAGAGACCTGCGATCACCTTGCGCAGCCGCGACCAGGAAGCACCGGCCATACCCTTCGTCGTCCGCCCGGCCATGGCGGGGTAGAGAGAACCTACAAACAAATTAAAACGGAAGTCGCCGACTCACTCATCGTCATTCGGTCGACGACATCAAGCAACGACTAGCCCTGCTCCAATCTTCGCATCACCTCGTCAAGTTGTTCGAGGCTGCGGTAGGTGATCTGCACGGTGCCGCCGGGATCGCGATGGCTGATCGACACGGTGAGGCCGAGCGCATCGCCGACGCGCTTCTCCAGCGCGATCGTGTCGGCGTCCTTCTTTTCCGCGGGCGCGCTGCCGCTGCTGCGCGCCTTCTGCGGCTTGCGCTCCGGCACGCCTTCGTCATGCGCGAGCGCTTCGGTCTGCCGGACGTTCAGCCCTTCGGCGATGATCTTTTTCGCGGCGGACAGCGCATCGGGCAGGTTGATCAGCGCGCGCGCATGGCCGGCCGAGATTTGGCCGGTGGCGATGAAGCCCTGCACCTCGGTCGGCAGCTTGGTCAGCCGCATCATGTTGGCGACATGGCTGCGGCTCTTGCCGACGATCTTGGCAATATCTTCCTGGTTACGCTGGAATTCGTTGGCGAGCGCGTGATAGCCCTGCGCCTCCTCCATCGCATTGAGATCTTCACGCTGGACGTTCTCGATGATCGCGAGCTCCAGCGCCTCGCTGTCGCTGACATCGACCGGGACGATCGGCACCTCGTGCAGACCCGCTGCCTGCGACGCGCGCCAGCGCCGCTCACCCGCGATGATCTCGAAACGGTCCGGCGCGCCCTTCACAGGCCGCACCACGATCGGCTGGATCACGCCATGCTGCTTGATCGAGGCAGAGAGCTCGGCGAGCTCCGTGTCGGAAAAAGTCCGACGCGGGTTGCGCGGATTCGGCTTGAGGAATTCGATCGGCACCTTGCGCTGATTGCGCGGCCGCTCCGGCGGCGCTCCGGCCTCGCGGCCGACGTCACCGATCAGGCTTGCGAGCCCTCGCCCCAATCGCGATCGCGACTCGTCCGCCATCGCCTTCTCCCTTGGATTCACGTCACACTCCGCCTGCCCTGGGTCAGCAATCCCACATCATGGTGTCGCGCCATGCGAGGCCACGATGGTCGATGCGGAACACGCCGTCATCTCTGGATGAGATCCGGACAAACTCGGTTCGCCCGGACGAATGCAGATCAGTTCGCGCGCAGATCACGCTCGCGCTGGATGACCTCGGTCGCGAGCTTCAGATAGGCTTCGCTGCCGACGCATTTGAGGTCGTAGACCAGAACCGGCTTGCCGTAGGACGGCGCTTCCGAGATGCGCACGTTGCGCGGGATCATCGTGTTGTAGACCTTCGCTCCCATGAACTGGCGGACGTCGGCGACGACCTGGTTCGACAGGTTGTTGCGCGAGTCGAACATGGTCAGCACGATGCCGTGGATCGACAGGTTCGGGTTCAAGGTCGAGCGCACCTGCTCCACCGTCTGCAAAAGCTGCGACAGACCTTCGAGCGCGAAGAACTCACACTGCAGCGGCACCAGGATCGCGTCCGACGCCGCCATGGCGTTGACCGTCAGCAGGTTCAGCGACGGCGGACAGTCGACCAGCACATAGGTGTAGTCCGCCTCCGGCGAGACGTTGTTGTTCAGCCCGGCGATCGCATCACGCAGACGGAAGGCACGGTTCGCGCTGGAGCCGAGCTCGAGCTCGAGGCCCGACAGGTCCATGGTCGAGCAGGCGATATGCAGCCGCGGCACCGCGGTCGGGACCACCGCATCGCGCATCGCGGCCTCGCCGATCAGCACGTCATAGGTCGAGCAGTTGCGGTTGTGACGATCGATGCCCAGGCCGGTCGAGGCGTTGCCCTGCGGGTCGAGGTCCACGATCAGCACGCGCTCGCCGATCGCCGCCAGTGCCGTCCCGAGATTGATGGCCGTGGTCGTCTTGCCGACCCCGCCCTTTTGGTTGGCGAGCGCCAGGATCCGCGGATGGCCCTCCGGATGGGGAGCTCTATCCTCTTGATAAATTTGATCAATTACGCTCATGCGCGATCGCCATTGGATTGGTTGTTCAGCGGAGGTCAGCTGCGCCGCTCGATGCAATCGATTGCGACGATCCAGCCTTGTCCGCCCGTCCGGCTGGGATAAAGTTTCGGCTCAATTTTCCAATACTTAGTAGATTCGGTCAATTCCGCTTCTACATCTTGACCCTTGAGAAACAGCGCTTTTGCGCCTTTCTTCACCAAGGGCTCCGCAAAGCCGATGAGTTGATGTAGCGGAGCCAGCGCGCGCGCAGTCACGCAATCGACTCGCCCGCCCCACTTCTCCACGATATCCCCGATCTCAGACAAATGCACTACGCTTGGCGCGCGAGTGACGCGAATGGCCTCGCGCAGGAAGGCCGCTTTCTTGGCATTCCGCTCGACCAGGTGGATCTGGGCTCCCGGCCGCTCGGCGAGCGCGCAGGCGAGAACCACGCCGGGGAAGCCTCCGCCGCTGCCGAGATCAACCCAGACCTTCGCGTCGGGAGCGAGGTCGAGAAGCTGGAGCGAATCGGCGATGTGCCGCGTCCAGAGATGGGGCAACGTCGAGGGCGCAACGAGATTGGTTTTGGCCTGCCACTCTAGGAGCAGCGCGACGTATCGGTCGAGGCGCTCCTGCGTTTCACGTGAAACGGGAGTGAGCTGCAGCGCGGTCGCCTTGTCCACTTCGGCCACGGCCAACGCCGCGGATGTTGATGATCGTTTCACGTGAAACGTCCTCAGCCCGTTGCCTTGTTGCGCCGCGCCTCACGCCGGAGATAGGCCGCAAGGATTCCGAGCGCCGCTGGCGTCATGCCGTCGATCCGCCCCGCCTGCCCGATCGTCCACGGCTTGGCTGCCGTCAGCTTCGCCCGGGCCTCGTTCGAAAGTCCTGGAACAAGCGCGTAGTCGACCTCTCCAAGCACCAAGCCCTCATCGCGCCTGAAGGCGTCGACGTCCTCGCTTTGCCGACGAACATAGACGTCGTACTTGGCGTCGATCTCGAGATGGACGGCTATCGAAGATTCAATCGATCCCAGCTCCGGCCAGATGGATCGCACTTCGGAGAAGCCAATCTCGGGGTAGGCCATCAGCTCGAAAGCCGACCGGCGCTGACCATCCCGGTTGAGGGTCAGGCCATGCTTGGCTGCCTCGTTGGGTGTGATCGTCAGCGACCGTGCAAGTGCGCGAGCCGCCGCGAGCGCATCCATCTTGGATCGGTGCCGCTCGGCGCGGAGGCCTCCGACACAGCCGAGGGCAACGCCCTTGTCGGTCAGCCGCTGATCGGCGTTGTCGGCCCGCAGGGTCAGACGATACTCGGCGCGCGAGGTGAACATTCGATACGGTTCGGTGATCCCGCGCGTCACGAGATCATCGACCATGACACCGAGATAGCCGTCGGCACGATCGAATACGATCGGCTCTTGGCCTCCCGCCAAGAGCGCCGCATTGAGCCCGGCCACCAGACCCTGAGCTGCGGCTTCTTCATAGCCGGTCGTGCCGTTGATCTGGCCGGCCAAGAACAGCCCCTCCATTCTCTTGGTCTGAAGGGTCGGCTCAAGTTCGCGCGGATCGACATGATCGTACTCGATGGCGTAGCCGGGGCGGATCATCCTGACGCGCTCCAGACCGGGAATGGTCGGCAGCAGCGCCAGCTGAACCTCTTCCGGCAGCGAGGTCGAGATCCCGTTTGGATAGACAGTCGTGTCGTCGAGCCCCTCCGGCTCGAGAAAGATCTGGTGACCATCACGATCGCCGAAGCGGACGATCTTGTCCTCGACCGACGGGCAATAGCGCGGACCGGTCGACTTGATCTGCCCGGAGTACATCGGCGAGCGATGGACGTTGGCGCGGATGACGTCGTGGGTCGCGGTCGTAGTCCGGGTGATACCGCATTGGATCTGGGGCGTCGTGATCCTGTCGGTCAGCACCGAGAACGGCTCTGGTGGATCGTCCCCGGGCTGCATCACGACCGCGGCCCAGTCGATGGTTGACCCATCCAGCCGTGGCGGCGTGCCGGTCTTGAGACGGCCAAGCTGGAAGCCGATGGCTTCGAGGGACCGGGACAGACCCAACGCCGGCGCTTCACCGACCCGACCCGCCGGCCATGTCCTCTCACCGAGATGGATGAGGCCCCGAAGGAAGGTGCCGGTTGTGATCACGACGGCGCCACAGCCGAACGCCCGGCTATCAGCGAGCTTGAGCCCGGCGATACGACCATCGCTCACAATCAGTGCGTCCGCCTCGCCCTCGATGACCTCGAGGTTTCCGGTCTCCCGGATCGCCGCCTGCATGGCTGCGGCATAGAGCTTCCGATCCGCCTGGGCGCGCGGACCTCTGACCGCTGGGCCCTTGCGGCGGTTCAGAACCCGAAACTGGATGCCGCCGGCATCCGCCACACGGCCCATGAGGCCATCCAAAGCGTCGACCTCCCGGACCAGATGTCCTTTTCCCAACCCGCCGATCGCCGGATTGCAAGACATCGCGCCGATGGTGGCGAACTGGTGCGTGACCATCGCCGTGCGGGCGCCCAGACGTGCCGAGGCCGCCGCAGCTTCACAGCCGGCGTGGCCACCACCGATGACGATGACGTCGTAAGACTTGAGATGCTCGCTCATGGCCGGATATCTAGCGCTCGCGGGTCAAGGTCGAAAGACGTTTCACGTGAAACATTCGCCGGAGAGGGTTCCGTGGTGTTTCACGTGAAACATCCCGCCGGTATCCGCGCCCCTGTTTCACGTGAAACAATTGACGATCGGTTAACCAAGCAACCCTTCATTAAGTATATTGGCAGGCAGACATCGAATCTCAGCGCCCTACTTCCCAATGCAGAACTGTCGGAAGATCACATCGAGCAGATCCTCGACATCGACCCGCCCCAGGAGCCGACCCAACGCGAGCGCGGCGATCCTCAGCTCCTCGGCCATGACCTCTTCACCGAGATCGATGGCCGCCAGACTCCGCCGCAGCGCCTCGGCCGTTTGTTGAAGCAATTGCCTCTGCCGCTCTCGCGTGATGAGGCCACTCTCAATCGAGCCGAAATAGTCGCGCGCAAAGCTGACCAGAGCCTCCAGTAGCTCAACCATTCCCGTCCCCGTCCTGGCAGAGATCCGGAGCACCGGACTTTCAGTTCGAGACGGGGTTACGCCTTCTGGACCATCAGGCCCTCGATCGATCTTGTTGCGGACCAGCCAGACCGGAGCATCACCTTGGCGTTCGACCCCGGCCCGGTCATCGTCCGACAACCACAGCACCAGATCGGCCCGCGCGGCACGGTCTCTGGCGCGGCGCACACCCTCCTGCTCGACCGGGTCGTCAGTCTCGCGAATGCCCGCAGTGTCGATCACCGTCACCGGATAGCCGTCGAGATCGAGCTGAACCTCGATGATATCACGCGTCGTACCGGCATGCGGCGAGACGATCGCGACCTCGCGCCGGACCAGCTGATTCATCAAGGTCGACTTCCCGGCGTTCGGTGGTCCGGCAATCACCACGGTCAGACCATCCCGAAGACGCTCGGCCCGTCCCTGCGCCGACAGGACCGACTCGATCTCGACCAGCAGCTGACCGATCCGCGACAGCGCCGGCGCCATCAGCTCCGTTGGCACGTCGCCTTCATCGGCGAAGTCGATCCCCGCCTCGATCAGCGCCGACGCCTCGATGATCTGGTCGCGCCAACGACGCGCCTTGTCGCCGAGCAGACCTTTCAACTGCCGCAGTGCCTGCTGCCGCTGACGGTCGGTATCGGCATGGATGAGATCGTCGAGACCTTCGGCCTCGGTGAGATCAATCTTGCCGTTCTCAAATGCCCGTCGGGTGAATTCACCAGGCTCTGCGGTGCGCATCTGCGGCATCGCCGACAGGTCCGAGAACACCGCGGCGACCACGGCCCGGCTGCCATGAACGTGGAGCTCAGCGACGTCCTCACCCGTGGCGCTCGCCGGTCCCGGAAACCACAAGACGACCGCATCGTCGATCGGCTGGCCATTGCCATCGCGCAGCAAGGCATGCGTCGCCATCCGCGCCGCCGGCATTTTCCCAGCGAACGATTGAAGCGCGGTGCCCGCATGTGAGCCCGACAGTCGGACAATTGCGATCGCACTCGGCAGAGGTCCGGAGGACAACGCGAAGATGGTCTGGTCGTGAGGATGCATGGTCCTCAGTTGGGCGCGCGAGCGACGAAACACAATCGGTTTGCGCCGGCATGCTTTACGTCCGATGGCCCGCCACGAGCAGCGGCGCACTCATCCCGAACACCCAGCACGACAAACAAAAAGGGCGCTCCAAAGAGCGCCCTTTGCCGAACCGAGAATTGCTGCGGTCGATCAGGTGTTCATGGACTCGAAGAACTCGGCATTGCTCTTGGTGCTGCGGAGCTTGTCGAGCAGGAAGTCGATCCCATCCATCGTCCCCATCGGGTTGAGGATGCGGCGGAGCACGTACATCTTCTTGAGGTTCTGCGGCTCGGTGATGAGCTCCTCCTTGCGGGTGCCGGAGCGGGCGATGTCGATCGCCGGGAAGGTCCGCTTGTCGGCGACCTTGCGGTCGAGGATGAGCTCGGAATTGCCCGTGCCCTTGAACTCTTCGAAGATGACCTCGTCCATACGGCTGCCGGTGTCGACCAGCGCGGTGGCGATGATGGTCAGCGAGCCGCCTTCCTCGATGTTGCGGGCGGCACCGAAGAAGCGCTTCGGCCGCTGCAACGCGTTGGCGTCGACACCGCCGGTCAGCACCTTGCCGGATGACGGCACGACCGTGTTGTAGGCGCGGCCGAGGCGGGTGATCGAGTCCAGCAGAATGACGACGTCACGACCGTGCTCGACCAGGCGCTTGGCCTTCTCGATCACCATCTCCGCGACCTGCACATGGCGAACGGCCGGCTCGTCGAAGGTCGACGACACGACCTCGCCCTTCACCGAGCGCTGCATGTCCGTGACTTCCTCGGGACGCTCGTCGATCAGCAGCACGATCAGATAGCACTCGGGATGATTGGCCGTGATCGAGTGCGCGATGTTCTGCATCAGCACCGTCTTGCCGGTGCGCGGCGGCGCGACGATCAAAGCGCGCTGTCCCTTGCCGATCGGAGCGACGATGTCGATGACGCGCGACGACAGATCCTTGCGGGTCGCATCCTCGATCTCGAGCCGGAAGCGCTCGTCCGGAAACAGCGGCGTGAGGTTGTCGAAATTGACTTTGTGCTTGGACTTCTCGGGATCCTCGAAGTTCAGCGTGTTGACCTTGAGCAGCGCGAAATAGCGCTCGCCCTCCTTGGGACTGCGAATATGTCCCTCGATCGTATCACCCGTGCGCAGGCCGAAGCGCCGGATCTGCGACGGCGAGACGTAGATGTCATCAGGACCCGGCAGATAGTTGGCATCCGGCGACCGTAAGAATCCGAAGCCATCCGATAGAACTTCCACGACACCTTCACCGATGATGTCGATTTCCTGGATTGCGAGCTGCTTGAGGATGGCAAACATCAGCTCCTGCTTGCGCATTGTGCTGGCGTTCTCGACCCCGTTTTCCTCGGCAAAGGAGACGAGCTCAGCGGGCGTCTTAGACTTGAGGTCCTGTAATTTCATTTCCCGCATTGGGATGGTCCTGTGGAACGTCTAGGAGGGGATGCGAGGTGGGTGTGGGAAAGCGGACGAGATGAAGGTCCGCAGGTCTGTGAAAGGCTGGCGCCGTTGGGCACCAAACCTGATGCGGCGGCCGGTCAAGCCGGAACGCAACCACATCCGCCTGCGTGAGGTGGGATAACCTAATATAGAAAATCGCGCCGCAATCCGCAAGACGTCTGCGGCAGAGCGGCATTGCTCTACCAATCGGACCGATCAGAACGGCTTGACGATCACGAGAATCACGATGCCGATCATCAATCCCGTCGGTACCTCATTCATAATACGATAGAATTTCTGGCTGCGGGTATTCTGGTCTGCGGCGAATTCCTTCACCCAGCGGGAAAACATGCCGTGGACGCCGGACAAGATCAGCACCAGGAGGAATTTTCCATGGAACCAGCCGCTGGCATACCAGTGGCCCGCCCAGACCAGGTAGAGCCCGGCCAGCCAAGTCACAGCCATGGCCGGATTGATGATCGCCTTGAGCAGGCGACGTTCCATGACCTTGAACGTCTCGGACTGCTTCGAGCCGATCTCGACGTCGCAATGATAGACGAACAGGCGGGGCAGATAGAGCATCCCGGCCATCCAGGCGATGACGGCAATGACGTGCAGTGCCTTGATCCACTCGTACATCGGAAACGCGTGATCCTCTCGGTGCGGACGATCGGGTTGCGAGCCGAGACATAGCCGCTGGCTCAGTCCCCACCAAACTAAATAAAGTTTAGAATCTTAAGGTTTGAGTCTAAGTAGCGGTGGATTGGACTCATGCAATTCTGTCCGCAGCCTCCCCGCATTTTGTCCACATCCTTCAACAAGCGTTCGGTCGAGAGCCTCCCTTGCCGGAGTCGTATACAAGTCAAATGCTTGCCGTAGATGATGGACAGCTTATCCAGAGACAAATAAACCTCCTCCCGATATCATCGGATCGGCTGCCCGATTTATCCCGGCTTGCGGCCATGTGAACAACAATCGGGGTTATACAAAGGGGGCCGACGAAGGCGGCTTTTTGGCCCCGTCCTTCACAGTGATTCACAGATTGTTAAGGATTTGATGCCCACCACCGGAAACTATTTTCACCTGCATCTGGTGTCCGACTCGACGGGCGAAACCCTGATCACGGTCGCGCGAGCCGTGGCCGCGCAGTACACCAACGTGACACCCGTGGAGCACGTGTATCCGCTGGTGCGCAGCCAGAAGCAGCTCGATCGGGTACTCGACGAGATCGAGGAAGCGCCGGGCATCGTGCTGTTCACGCTGCTCGAGAAGGATCTGGTCAGCCGGCTCGAAGGCAAGTGCCAGCAGATCAACATCCCGAGCCTGTCGATCATCGGCCCGGTGATGCAGCTGTTCGAGGCCTATCTGGGCGCGTCGACTGCCGGTCGCGTCGGCGCGCAGCACGTGCTTAACGCCGAATATTTCGCGCGCATCGACGCGTTGAACTACACGATGCTGCACGACGACGGGCAATTGGTCGACGGCCTCGAAGAGGCTGACGTCGTGCTGGTCGGCGTGAGCCGGACATCGAAGACACCGACGTCGATCTATCTCGCCAATCGTGGCGTGCGGACAGCCAACGTGCCGCTCGTCCCGGGCATTCCGATCCCGCATCAGCTCGAGACCCTGAAGAAGCCGCTCGTCGTCAGCCTGCACGCCACACCGGAGCGTCTGATCCAGGTCAGGCAGAACCGGCTGCTCAGCATGGGCGCGGAGTCCGGCAACGAGAACTATGTCGACAAGCAGTCGGTGGCTGACGAGGTTGCCTATGCCCGCAAGCTCAGTGCGAAGTTCAACTGGGTCATGCTCGACGTGACACGCCGCTCCATTGAGGAAACGGCAGCGGCCATCATCAAACTCTATACCGACCGGCAGCGGCAACGTCTGCCGGAGTCTTGAGCGGATCAATGTCCATCTGGCGCGGTGACGAGCCTCTCATATTGGCGTCGCAAAGTGGTGCGCGGCGCATGCTGCTCGCGAATGCCGGGTTGCCGTGCGAGGCCGTGCCTGCCGCCATCAATGAACGTGCGATTCAGAACGAGGCGGGTCTGGTCGCGCCGTACGAGATTGCGCTGCATCTGGCGACTGCGAAGGCGCAGGCAGTTTCGGCGATCAAGCCCGGTTCATATGTCGTCGGGGCGGATCAGACACTTGCGCTCGGCGAGCGCATGTTCAACAAGGCCGCCGGCCGTCAGCAGGCCATGCAGCAGCTGCTCGCATTGGCTGGGCGCACCCATGCGCTGCATTCGGCAGTGGCCGTCGTCCGCAACGGCGAGGTTGCGTTCTCTCACGTCGCAGTTGCCTGGATGACGATGCGTGGTCTGACCGAAAGTGATGTCGCAGCCTATCTCGATGTGGCTGGCGAGGTCGTCACCTCCAGCGTCGGCGCTTATCAGCTCGAAGGGCTGGGGGTGCATCTGTTCGATCGCATCGATGGCGATCACTTCACCATTCTGGGCCTGCCGTTGCTGCCGCTGCTCGCATATTTCCGGGAAGCGCAGCTGCTTAGGATCTAAAGTCCAGATCGTGACGGCCGCGCACGGGAGTAGACGGCAATGAGAGTGTTGGGCCTGACTGGCTCGATGGGAATGGGCAAGTCGACGACGGCGAAATTATTCGCCGAAGCTGGCGTACCGGTCTATGACGCCGATGCCACGGTCCATAAGGTCTATGAGGGTGAGGCAGTGCCGGCGATTGAAGCCGCCTTTCCCGGAACAATCGTGAGCGGCAAGGTCGACCGCGCGAAGCTGTCGGCCAAGGTCGTCGGAGACCCGGCGGCCATCCGCCATCTCGAAGCGATCGTACATCCGATGCTGCGGTCGTATCATCAGACGTTTCTCGACGATGCGGAGAAGTCCGGCGTGCCGGTCGCCGTTGTCGATGTCCCGCTGCTGTTCGAGACCGGAGGCGACAAGCGCGTCGATGCGGTCGTCGTGGTCACGACATCGCCCGAGATCCAGCGTCAGCGGATCCTGGCGCGGGGTCTGATGACGGAAGAAGCACTCGACGCGCTGCTGGCCAGGCAGATGCCGGACGCCGAAAAGCGCCGGCGGGCGGATTTCGTCGTGGATACGTCCGATGGGCTCGACCCGGTACGGGCGCGTATCCGCGACATCCTCGCCGAGGTTGTTAAGATGCCGCGGCGGCGGGGCTGATTCGCGCCGCCCATTGCGGCAGGCCAGGATTGCAACGGATCAAGTGAGATGCGTGAGATCGTTCTCGATACTGAAACCACCGGCCTCGATGCCTTGCGCGGCGATCGTCTGGTCGAGATCGGCTGTGTCGAGATCATCAACCGCATGCCGACCGGCCAGGTCTTCCATCGCTACATCAATCCTGAACGCGACATGCCGGCCGAAGCCTTCGCGGTTCATGGCCTATCGAGCGAGTTCTTGGCGGACAAGCCGCTTTTCTACGAGGTCGTCGAGGATTTCCTGCAGTTCATCGGCGATGCACCGCTGGTGATCCACAACGCGTCGTTCGATATCGGCTTCATCAATGCCGAGCTCGACCGGGTCAAGCGTGTGGCGATCCCGCGCGACCGTTTGGTCGACACGCTGCTGCTGGCCCGGCGCAAGCATCCCGGTGTATCAAACCGGCTTGACGATCTGTGCTCGCGCTATGCGATCGACAACTCCCGGCGCACCAAGCATGGCGCCTTGCTCGACGCCGAGCTATTGGCCGAAGTCTATGTCGATCTGGTCGGTGCGCGGCAGTCGCAGCTGATCCTGACCCAGGAAACCCAGGAGATCCGCATCGGTGCGGCGGGCGAAGCGCCGCGCCGGCAGCGCGATATGCCGTTGCCGCCACGGGTCAGCGACGCCGAGCGCGAGGCACACCGCGCCTTCATCGCCACCTTGGGCGACAAGCCCATCTGGATGGATTTTCTCGCGGGAACGTGATCCGCCTCGCGGTAGCGGACCACGCCCGTCAATCAATCAACAATACGATCCTAACAGATCAGCTCGACCGGATCTGGGTACCCTCAGCGGCTGCCTGACGTTCCATATTCTGGCGGTACAGGCCGACGAAATCGACCGGATCAAGCATCAGCGGCGGGAAGCCGCCGTCGCGCACCGAGTTGGCGACGATCTCGCGTGCGAACGGGAACAGCAGGCGCGGACACTCGATCAGGAGCATCGGCGAGAGGTTCTCGCGCGGGATATTCACCAGCCGGAACACGCCGCCATAGACCAGCTCGAAGCTGAACATCACCTGGCTGCCGCTTTCGGCCTTGCCCTCGATGGTAAGGGTTACTTCATATTCGCTCTCGGAGATGTTGTTGGCGCCGACATTGATCTGAATGTTGATCTGCGGTGCCTGGCCCTGGGGCGCCAGGGATTGCGGCGCGTTGGGATTCTCGAACGAGAGGTCCTTGGTGTATTGCGCCAGCACATTCAGTTGAGGAGGAGGGGCCGCCTCGGGATTGGCGCCGTTACCGTTGGTCATCGAAGTGTTCTCCTGGCACAAGGGGCGGGTATTTGCGGCGCGTGGCTACCATAGGGCCGGCTTGTTCCACAAGGACGAGCCGTCCGGCGTGCTGCACGGGCGGCCGTCCCGGGCTTGCCGGGTCTCGTCTGCCGCCATTTGTCGCATTTGTCGCCAACAAGGCCGCCAGGCGGGTTCGCCTACCCGATCGGATTTCCCCTCGAGGGGGAAACGCGTTAGGATCGCCCTGCCACAATGTGCCATTGGCCGGGCCCAATTCGATGACTACATCCGGTTAGACCCCAGCGATTCACGGGTCCTTACCCCGGCTCCTGTAAGACGGGTCTCCGATGGCTGGAACCCGCTGGCGTTTCGACAAGTCAGAAAGCGACACGACGTGGATATTTATACCATCATCTTCCTGGCATTGGCGGTCTTCATCTTCTTCCGCCTGCGCGCCGTACTCGGGCAGCGCACCGGCAGCGAACGGACACCTTTTGACCGCGCCGCCCGCAATGCGCTCCAGGGGGCGCCCGACAACCATGTCATCCCGGTTCCCGGCAAACCCCTGGATCCGGCGGTGCCAGTGCCGGGTACGGAGATCATCGGGTCGGCCGATCGCTGGCGCGGCTTGACCGAGCTGGGGACCCCGCTCGCCGGTGGTCTCGATGCGATCGTCGCGCAGGATGCCGCGTTCGATCCGCGCCATTTCCTGTCCGGCGCGCGCAGCGCCTATGAGATGATCGTGCTGGCCTTTGCCAATGGTGACCGCCGGGCGCTCCGCGACCTGCTGTCGTCCGAGGTCTATGACAGCTTCGAGTCCGTCATCAAGGATCGCGAGAAGCACGAGCAGACGACGGAAACGCGGTTCGTTTCGATCGACACGGCCGAGCTGGTCGGGGCCGACCTGCGTGACCGGACGGCCCAGCTGACGGTTCGCTTCGTGTCGCAGATGATCTCGGTGACCCGCGACAAGCTTGGGGCGATCGTCGACGGCAACCCGGACAAGGTCGCCGATATCACCGACATCTGGACCTTCGCCCGCGATATCGGCTCGCGCGATCCCAACTGGAAGCTGGTCGGCACCGGCAGTCATTGACGCGGAATAGACCGCCGCTGCCGGGGTCACATCGAGGTGACCCGTTAGCAGGCGTTTTGCAAGAGGAGGAGCACGAGGCGGATTCTCGGCTTTTGAATGCCGGGCTTTTTTTAGATCCTGTTTTTTCCGAGCTTCGCGTTGAGTGATACTTTGATGGTGCAGGCATGGTTCGCGAAATTTGGAAGCGGGGTTTTACCGCCGGCCGCCTCAAATACTGGACGCCGGCGCTCGCCTTGAGCGTCGCTGCCGTGGCGCTCGCGCCCTACGCAGCCGAGGCCGTACGTTCGCGCTCCCGGTCAGTCGCGCCGGTGCGTCACCTGCCCTACCCCCAGCTCGACTGGCCGCTCGAAATCACCAACAGTCAGTATCTGCCGCTGGCATGGAACGACGTGCCCGGCTGGAACGACGACGACCAGCTCGCCGCCTACAGAACGTTCCGCGCCAGCTGCAAGCCGATCGCGGCCAAGCCCGACGGCGCGGCCGAGGACAAGGCCCTCGGCGACTCCCTGCGCGATCCCTGCCGCGATGCGCGGGCGTCCGATCTCGCCGACAACGCTGCAGCCAAGGCGTTCTTCGAACGGCATTTCGAGCCGCTGAAGATCTCCAAGCTCGGCGACGCCGATGGCTTTGTGACCGGCTATTACGAACCCGTCATCGAGGGCTCGCGGACCCAGAACGAGGTCTACAACGTTCCGGTCTATCGCCGGCCCTCCAACCTGTTCGTGCGCGGCTTCAAGCAGGACGCGGCCAATCTGCCGAACAAGGGCGCCGTCTATCGCAAGATCGGCCGGCGCAAGCTCGTGCCCTACTATGATCGCGCGGAGATCGAGGACGGTGCGATCGAAGGACGCGGCCTGGAGATCGCGTGGCTCAGGAACCAGACCGATCTGCTGTTCGCGCAGATCCAGGGTTCGGCGCGCATCAGCCTCGATGACGGCTCGACCGTGCGCATCAACTACGATGCGTATAATGGTCTCCCCTACACGCCGGTCGGCCGCATCCTGATCGAGCGCGGCATCATCCCGCGCGAACAGATGTCGATGCAGCGCATCCGCGACTGGATGGAGCAAAATCCCGAAGGAGCCAACGAGCTGCGCCGGATGAACCGCTCCTACATCTTCTTCCGCGAGGTGCAGCTGTCGGATAAGGACGAGGCCGTCGGCGCGCAGGGCATTCCGCTGACGCCGGGCCGTTCGATTGCAGTCGACAAGTCGCTGCACGTCTATGGCACGCCGTTCTTCATCACCGGCGAGCTGCCGATCGAGTCCGAGAAGTCGAAATCCGCCTTCCACCGGCTGATGATTGCACAGGACACGGGTTCGGCGATCGTCGGACCCGCGCGCGCCGATCTCTACTTCGGGGCCGGTCAGGAGGCCGGCAAAGTCTCAGGCCGGCTCAAGCACAACATCCAGTTCGTCATGCTGGTGCCGAAGAGCCTCGATCCGGTCGCGCGCGGCCGCAAGATGCCGCTGCCCGATGCGCGGCCGTCGGAGAAGATCGCCAAGCTGTTTCCGCAGGTGCCGCCCAAGGATCCCGTAAAGGACGCCGTCAAGGAACAAGCGAAGGACCAGTCGACGCAGCAGGACCAGGCCAAGACCGCGGCCGCGTCCTCAGCCAAGGATGAGAAAGCTCCCGCGAGCGCCGCCACGACCGTCGCGCAGAACGTGGTTGCGGCGCAGACGGTCCCGCTGCCCGAGGCCAGGCCACGAATCGAAAGTGATCGCAATATCCGCCGATTGCGTTATGGCAGACGTCACCGCCACCGCCGATGAATCGCCGTTTCCATGTCGCATGATCCCGAGCCGCCGCGCGGCCGTCGCAAGCGCGGCCTCTCCGAGGACGAGCGCACGCTGTGGGAGACGGTCGCGCGACAGGTCAAGCCGTTGCGCAAGAAGCCGCGTCCGGTGCGGCCGCATCCGCCGATGGCGACCGCCGAACCGCAGCCGGAGAAGCAGGGCATGACGCCGCGGCCGGTCGTGCCGGTTGCCGTCCCCAAACCGGCAAGGCCGGCAGCGCCGCCTCTGGTTCCGCTGGGGCGCCGTGAACGCGCGCGTCTGTCGCGCGGCCGCAGTGACATCGAGGCGCGGCTCGACCTGCACGGCATGACCCAAAGCCGGGCGCACCAGGCGCTGCATCATTTTCTGCATCGGGCGCAGCACGACGGTCTCACCTTCGTGCTCGTCATCACCGGCAAGGGCGCGATGGGTGGGGATCCCGAACGCGGCGTGTTGCGGCGCCAAGTGCCGCATTGGCTGAGCCTGCCGGAATTCCGCCCGCTCGTCGTCGGCTTCGAGGAAGCCCATGTCGGCCATGGCGGCGCCGGCGCGCTCTATGTCCGGATCAGGCGCGCGCGCTCGTAGCAGATGTTAGTTAGAACGGCCGGATGATGCCGACGCGCGGCACGGCCGTGATGATCCAGGCCAGGATCGTCGTCTTGCGATCGTCGGCATCGATCGGAGCGACGGCCTTCGCTGCCGGCAGCATCTTCACCGCGTGAAGCAGCATGATCATGCAGACCACCCAGCTCGAGATCCAGCGCGAATAGTCGAACACCATCGCGAACATCACGAGGTAGGCGAGGCTGATCATGATCAGCGTGGCGACGACGATGTTGCGATGACGCTGCTCGGCCAGCGCACTGATGAGGTCCCTGAGATGGCGCCAGAGCGGCGCATGCAGCCAGATCAGGAGCGCGTAGACGGGCACGCCGAGCAGGTTCGACGGCATGCGTGCCCAGGTGTCCTGCACCTCCTTCGACAGCGGCTGGTACCAGACATAGGCGAACTGCAGGAGATCGGTGCGCTGGGGATCGACCATGCGCGTCTGCAGGTACCGTACGAAGTCGGCCTCGGGGACAGGCATGGTGCCGAGAAACTGCGCGGCCAGGAACAGCGCGCCGAGACCGAGCAGCGCGCCTCCCCCTGCAGCCAGGTCGAGGCGCGTGACGTTGCGCGCAGTGTAGTAGCGCAGCACGACGATCGCGGCGATCGTCGGCACATACATCAAGAGGTGGATGTGATGGATCAGTATCAGGGCGGCGGACAAGAGCGCTGCGAGCAGCACGTAAGCGAGCGAGCCGGCGGGCACCAGCAGCAGGATGATCGCGGCGAGACAGCCATAGATGTCGAAATGGCCGAGCGCAAACAGGAAGTTCTTGAAGACGAACGGCGAGCCCGCGGTGAACACGAACAGCGGCAGCTGTGCGCGGTCGAAGCCGAAGGTCCGGTGGAACAGACGCACGAACAGCGCGAGCGTGATCAGCCAGACGCTGCCGGCCAGCGCGAACACCAGCCAGATCGGCACCTTCGCCGTGAACAGCCCGACCACGGCGCCGATCAACGCGCGCTTGGTGAAGCCGTAGTGATAGTCGACCAGCAGATGGATGTAGGGGATGTAGGGCGGCAGCGTGATCTTGTGCAGGACGACGCCGAGCATCACGGCGGCGTTGACCGCCAGCATCAGGCGCCAGTGTGATAGCGAGAAACGCGCTCCCTCTTTTCTCGCGAATGATGATGAGGAGCGAAGCTGCGGCAACGCACTCACTCTAACTTCTCCCCGCTTGCGGGGGCGCGACGAGCTTCGCTCGCGCTGGGAGGTCGGATTGCATCGACAGATGCAATCCGGGTGAGGGGGTACAGGTCTAACCGTTCACACCGATCGGGCGTCTGCCCCTCACCCCAACCCTCTCCCCATAAGAACGGGGAGAGGGAGCGCACTGCGCCCGGCGCTACACCGTCGACCACATCCCATGGCGATGTGCGCATCCGCGTCTCAAAGCCTGTCGTAACGACTGATCACAAAATGAACCGGCTGAGATCGGCGTTCTTGGCGAGATCGCCGATGTGCTGCTGCACATAAGCAGCGTTGACCTGAATTGTCTCACCGTTCCGATCAGAGGCCGTGAAGGAGATATCGTCGAGCACGCGCTCCATCACGGTCTGCAGCCGGCGTGCGCCGATGTTTTCGACCGTGGAGTTGACCGCGACCGCGATGTCGGCCAGCGCATCGATCGCGTCGTCGGTGATGTCCAGCGACACGCCCTCGGTCTTCATCAGCGCGACATATTGCTTGATCAGCGACGCCTCGGGTTCGGTGAGGATGCGCCGCATGTCGTCGCGCGTCAGCGCCTGCAGCTCGACCCGGATCGGCAGCCGGCCCTGCAGTTCCGGCAGCAGGTCGGAGGGCTTGGCGATGTGGAAGGCGCCGGAGGCGATAAACAGGATGTGGTCGGTCTTGACTGCGCCATGCTTGGTCGAGACCGTCGTGCCTTCGATCAACGGCAGCAGGTCGCGCTGCACGCCTTCGCGCGAGACGTCGCCGCCGGGCCGGTTCTCGCGCACGCAGATCTTGTCGATCTCGTCGAGGAACACGATGCCGTTGTTCTCGACGATGCTGATCGCTTCCTGGATCAGCTGGTCATTGTCGAGCAGCTTGTCGGATTCCTCGTTGATCAGGATATCGTGGCTGCTTTCCACCGTCAGCCGGCGCGTCTTGGAGCGTCCGCCCATCTTGCCGAAGATGTCGCCGATCGAGATCGCGCCCATCTGTGCGCCCGGCATGCCTGGGATCTCGAACATCGGAAAGCCGCTGCTCGACGATTGCGTTTCGATCTCGATTTCCTTGTCGTTGAGTTCGCCGGCCCGCAGCTTGCGACGGAACGAGTCGCGGGTCGCGGCGCTGGCATTGGCGCCGGCCAGCGCATCGAGCACGCGCTCCTCGGCGGCAAGCTGGGCGCGGGCCGCGACATCCTTGCGCTTGCGCTCCCGCTCCTGGACGATCGCGACCTCGACGAGATCGCGGACGATCTGCTCGACGTCGCGGCCAACATAGCCGACCTCGGTGAACTTGGTCGCCTCGACCTTCAGGAACGGCGCGCCGGCGAGCTTGGCCAGCCTCCGCGCGATCTCGGTCTTGCCGACGCCGGTTGGGCCGATCATCAGGATGTTCTTCGGCAGGACCTCCTCGCGCAGGCCGCTGTCGAGCTGCAGCCGGCGCCAGCGGTTGCGCAGCGCGATGGAGACGGCCCGCTTGGCGTCAGCCTGGCCGACGATGTAGCGGTCGAGTTCGGAGACGATTTCGCGGGGGGAAAAGTCGGTCATAGGGCTCTAGCTAGGGTCGGACGGGGACGAGGGCAAGCCGGATTTCCGCCGTCACAGGATGGGTGGACCCGCCTGCCACTGCCGGACCGCCTCGGAGGGGTAAAGCAGCATCAGCACGTTCAGTGTCAGGTTGTCGCGAATGTGCAACCCGACCCCGATCTCGAAGGCGACCGCAACCAGCACCGTGAGCCAGACCGGCAGCACCCGCGCCAGCAGGAAACCGGTCATCATCGCCAGCGTATCGCCGAGGGAGTTCACGATGCTGTCGCCGAAATAATCGAGCGAGATCGTGGCGGCACGATAGCGCTCGATGATGAAGCTCGAATTCTCGACCAGCTCCCAGGCGCCCTCGATCAGCATCGCGAGGATCAGCCGCCCCTGCCACGGCAGGCGCGGCACGACCAGCGCGGTCAGCGCATAGAAGAGGAAGCCGTGAATGATGTGGGAGAACGTGTACCAGTCGGTGAGATGCTGGGAGTTCTCCGAGCTCTGCACGACGCCATGCCACAGCTTGACCGTGCCGCACGCGCAGATCGGCAGCCGACCCATCGCAAACAGGATCGCGGCCTGCAGCGCCAGCAGCCCGGGCACCAGGATGAGCCATGGTCCGGACGAGCGCCGAGCCCGAGCGCTGATCTCGTCCGCGCTCATCGTTCACTCGGCCGAGAGCGCTTCGATCGTGATGTTACGATTGGTGTAGACGCAGATGTCGGCTGCGATGTCGAGCGAGCGGCGCACGATGCTCTCGGCGTCCTTGTCGGTGTCGACCAGGGCGCGCGCGGCGGCGAGCGCATAATTTCCGCCCGAGCCGATCGCCATCACGCCGGATTCCGGTTCCAGCACGTCGCCGGTGCCGGTCAGGACCAGCGAGACGTCCTTGTCCGCGACGATCATCATGGCTTCCAGCCGCCGCAGATAGCGGTCGGTGCGCCAGTCCTTGGCGAGCTCGACGGCGGCGCGGGTCAGCTGCCCCGGATATTGCTCGAGCTTGCTCTCCAGCCGCTCGAACAATGTGAAGGCGTCGGCCGTGGCGCCGGCGAAGCCGCCGATGACATCGCCCTTGCCGAGCTTGCGGACCTTCTTGGCGTTGGACTTGATCACGGTCTGGCCGATCGAGACCTGGCCGTCGCCGCCCACGACCACCCTGCCCCCTTTGCGGACGGTCAGGATCGTGGTGCCGTGCCAGACGGCGGGCTCATGGGGAGATGCGTGCATGAGGGGTCCTTGGTTGATGCCCTGATTTAGGCGTTTGGGCCCGGGGATACAATTACCGGACCCAGCACCGGACCCAGTGGCTCGGGCCCCTGCCCTGCCCGATCGGGTCTTGAAATCCGCTCACCATGGCCCGAGATGTGGCGCTCATCCCGTCATCCCGCAGTAGCTAAGGTGACATCCGCCTGTTAAAAGAGCCGCGTTTTCAAGGGAAAGCTGACCCCATGCGTAGCGCGACCATCAAGCGCAAGACCAAAGAGACCGACATCGAGGTCGCCGTCAATCTCGATGGCTCCGGCGCGGTGAACATCGCGACCGGTATCGGCTTCTTCGATCACATGCTGGATCTGCTCGCCCGGCATTCCCGCATCGACATGACCGTCAAGGCGGTCGGCGATCTCCATATCGATTTCCACCACACCACCGAGGATGTCGGCATCGCGCTCGGCCAGGCCGTGCGGCAGGCGCTCGGCGACATGGCCGGCATCACCCGTTACGCCTCGATCCATATGCCGATGGACGAAACCCTGACCCGCGTCGTGATCGACGTGTCGGGCCGGCCGATGCTGGTGTTCCGCACCAGCTTCCCGCGCGACAAGATCGGCGAGTTCGACACCGAGCTGGTGCGCGAATGGTTCAACGCCTTCGCCATGAACGCGGGCATCACCCTGCATGTCGAGACGCTCTACGGCGAGAACGCCCATCATATCGCCGAATCCTGCTTCAAGGGTCTGGCGCGGGCGCTGCGGGCCGCATTGGCGGTCGATCCGCGCAACCAGGGCGAAGTGCCATCCACCAAGGGTCAGCTCGGCGGCTGACCGCCTCCCTCAAGGGATTATCGACATGCCGGTTTATACGGTCCACGCGCCCCTCGCCGCCGGAGCCGATCCGCGTTCGACGGATCGCTTCGTGTTCATCCGCGATGGCTTCCATCTCTGGGCCGCCGTGCTCGGCGCCGTCTGGCTGGCCTGGCACCGACTATGGCTGGCGATGCTCGGCTGGGCCGTGCTGATGATCGCGCTCGACGTGATCCTGGTGCGTGTCGGCGTCAGCGGCGGCGCGATTGCCGGCATCGATCTGTTGTTCGCAATCCTGCTCGGTTTCGAAGCCTCCAGCCTCGAGCGCTGGAGCTACTCGCGCGGCAATTGGCGCCAGCTCGACATCGTCGTGGCCGATGATCTCGATGCCGCGGAACGGCGCTTCTTCGAGCGCTGGGCCGCCCGGCGCAGCACCATCGGCTACGACAACCATACGGTCGATCGCGGAGCGGCTCCGCCCACACGCGACAACGGCAACGGACAGCGCCCGCCGCCGCCCCTGCCCCACGCCAGCATCATTGGCTTGTTTCCCGAACCCGGAGGTGGACGATGAGTGTTGCGATCATCGATTACGGCTCCGGGAATCTGCATTCGGCCGCCAAGGCGTTCGAACGCGCCGCGCGCGGCATGGAGGATCCGCAGAAGATCATCGTGACGCGCGATCCCGACACGGTTTATCGCGCCGATCGTATCGTGCTGCCGGGTGTTGGCGCCTTTGCGGATTGCCGCCGCGGGCTGGATTCGGTGGACGGCATGCTCGAAGCGATGACAGAAGCCGTTCGCCACAAGGCGCGGCCGTTCTTCGGCATCTGCGTCGGCATGCAGCTGATGGCGACGCGCGGCAAGGAGCACGTCACGACCAATGGCTTTGATTGGATCGCAGGCGATGTCGAGAAGATCGCGCCACGCGACGAGAGCCTGAAGATTCCCCACATGGGCTGGAACACGCTCGACCTGGTGCAGGAGCATCCGGTGCTGGAGCGGCTGCCGCTTGGGCCGAAAGGCCTGCACGGCTATTTCGTGCACTCCTATCACTTGAAGGCGATCAACGAGAACGATGTGCTGGCACGCGCCGACTATGGCGGGCCGATCACGGCGATCGTCGGCAAGGACACTGCGATCGGCACGCAATTCCACCCCGAGAAGAGCCAGCGTTTCGGTCTCGCTTTGATCTCCAACTTCCTGAAATGGAAGCCGTGAGCGCTTTCGTCCTGTTCGCCTCAGAGGCGGGCAGGGCGCGTGCTTGAAAGACAACTCAGATGATTCTGTTTCCTGCCATCGATCTGAAGAACGGCCAGTGCGTGCGCCTGGAGCAGGGCGACATGGCGCGCGCCACCGTGTTCAACCTCGATCCCGCCGCCCAGGCCAGGAGCTTCGCTGACCAGGGCTTTGAATATCTCCACGTCGTCGATCTCGACGGCGCCTTCGCCGGCAAGCCTGTCAATGCGCAGGCCGTCGAAGCGATGCTGAAAGTCGTCAAGATGCCGGTGCAGCTCGGCGGCGGCATCCGCGATCTCAAGACCGTTGAAGCCTGGCTCAACAAGGGCATCACCCGCGTCATCATCGGCACCGCCGCGGTGCGCAATCCCGAACTGGTGAAGACCGCAGCCAAAGCGTTTCCAGGCCGCGTCGCCGTCGGGCTGGATGCCCGCGACGGCAAGGTCGCGGTCGAAGGCTGGGCCGAGACCTCCGAGGTCACGGCGCTCGATATCGCCAAACGTTTCGAGGACGCCGGCGTCGCCGCGATCATCTTCACCGACATCGCGCGCGATGGTCTGCTCAAGGGCTTGAACCTCGAAGCCACGATCGCGCTCGGCGACGCCATCTCGATCCCGGTGATCGCCTCCGGCGGCCTCGCCTCGATCGAGGACGTCCAAGCGATGCTGTCGCCGCGTGCGAAAAAGCTCGAAGGCGCCATCGCCGGCCGTGCGCTCTATGACGGCCGGCTCGACCCGGCGGAGGCGCTTGCGCTGATCCGTGCGGCGCGCGCTGCGTAGGAGATTGGTACGATGTTCAAGGTCCGCGTTATTCCCTGTCTCGACGTCAAGGACGGACGGGTCGTCAAGGGCGTCAACTTCGTCAATCTGCGCGACGCCGGGGACCCGGTCGAGGCGGCCATCGCCTATGACGCCGCCGGCGCCGACGAGCTCTGCTTCCTCGACATCACCGCGACCCATGAGAACCGCGGCATTATGCTCGACGTTGTCCGGCGTACGGCGGAGGCCTGCTTCATGCCGGTGACCGTCGGCGGCGGTGTGCGAACCATCGACGACATCAAGACGCTGCTGCGCTCGGGGGCCGACAAGGTCTCGATCAATTCGGCTGCGGTGAACAGGCGCGAATTCGTCAAAGAGGCGGCCGAGAAGTTCGGCGAGCAGTGCATCGTCGTGGCGATCGACGCCAAGTCCGTCGCCCGGCCAGGCGGCGGGACGCGCTGGGAGATATTCACCCATGGCGGCCGCAAATCGACCGGCATCGACGCCCTGGAATTTGCCCAGGAGGTGGTATCGCTGGGCGCCGGCGAGATCCTGCTGACCTCGATGGACCGCGACGGCACGCGGCAGGGCTTCGACCTGCCGCTGACCCGGGCGATCGCCGACAGCGTGCCGGTCCCTGTCATCGCCTCCGGCGGCGTCGGCAACCTGGATCATCTGGTCGAGGGCATCCGCGAGGGCCGCGCCACCGCGGTGCTTGCCGCATCCATCTTCCATTTCGGGGAATTTACCATCCGGCAGGCCAAGGAGCACATGGTGCGCCAAGGCCTGCCGATGCGGCTCGATCCCTGACGACATTGCGCCGCAAAAATGTTACATGAACGCTGGCTCACCCGCCTCCAAGGGTGGGCCTACGTTTCGAGCACTGGCTGATGTCCCGCTTCACGCTTCACGATCTGGCTGCCATCATCGACGCGCGCGCCGCGGCGGGCGGCGAGGCGTCCTATACGCGCAAGCTGCTCGACAAGGGCCCATCGCAATGCGCCAAGAAGATGGGTGAGGAGGCGGTCGAGACGGTCATCGCGGCGATCGGCGAGGATCGCGAGAACCTGATCGCGGAGAGCGCCGATCTGCTGTTTCACTTGCTGGTGCTGTTGAAATCGCGGGACGTCCGTCTCGACGAGGTCGAGGCGACTCTGGCCAAACGGACGGGTATGTCCGGACTTGAAGAAAAAGCGGCGAGGAAGAAAGACTAGCGCCGCGCGCTCGGGGAAACGAAGGGCAGCGTCATGGATATGCGCACTGTCGACCAACAATATAATCCGTATCGGGTGTTTACCCGCGAGCAATGGTCGGAGCTGCGCAACGACACGCCGATGACGCTCGAGCCCGGCGAGTTTTCCAAGCTCCGTTCGATGCACGACCGCCTCGATCTCAAGGAGGTCGAGGACATCTACCTGCCGCTGTCGCGACTGCTGTCGATGTATGTCGATGCGGCACAGCGGCTGTACTACGCGCAGCGCCAGTTCCTCGGCATCCGCGACCGCAAGATGCCCTACATCATCGGCGTCGCCGGTTCGGTGTCGGTCGGCAAGTCCACCACCGCACGCGTGCTGCAGGCATTGCTGGCGCGCTGGTCGCCGCGGCCGAAGGTCGACCTCATCACCACCGACGGTTTTCTGTATCCGAACGCGGTGCTGGAGCGGCAGGGCCTGATGCAGAAGAAGGGCTTTCCGGAAAGCTACGATCTGCCGCGCCTGCTCGGCTTCCTCTCTGACATCAAGGCCGGCCGCCATCAGGTGCGCGCGCCGGTCTACTCGCATCTCACCTACGACATCGTGCCCAATCAGTGGGTCGAGATCGATCAGCCCGATATCCTCATCGTCGAAGGGGTGAACGTGCTGCAGACCGGGCCGCTGCCGCGCGACGGCAAGGCCGTGCCCGTCGTCTCCGACTTCTTCGATTTCTCCGTCTATATCGACGCCGACGAGGCGGTGCTGCGCAAATGGTACGTGAAGCGCTTCCTGTCGCTGCGCGACACCGCGTTCCATGATCCCAGGTCCTACTTCAACCGCTATGCGCTGCTGTCGGACGAAGAGGCCATCGCCACCGCGATCGCGATCTGGGAGCGCACCAACCTCGCCAATCTCGAGGACAACATCCTGCCGACGCGGCCGCGCGCGACGCTCATCCTGAAGAAGGGCGCCGACCACGAGGTCGAGTCGGTGGCGCTGCGGCGATTGTGAGCTCGGCCGTTGAGCTTTGCGAGATCGCGTAACGTGTCGGGGAACGAATAGTCTCTCCGTCATTCCGGGGCGCGCGTAGCGTGAGCCCGGAATCCATAGCCACAGCCGGTCACGTGGAGCGAGATGCCGGTGGCGCTTACCTTCAACTCATCACGGTCTGGGGCTATAGATTCCGGGCTCACTCACGCTGCTTCAAAATGGCTTCGCCATTTTGCGCGCGAATGCCCCGGAATGACGCGGGGAGGGAGCGTGCGCTGCGTTGGTAGTTGCAGGGCCGATCCGTTCCAACTCATCATTTACGCCGCGACCTGTCGCGCCGCCGCCAGATTGGCCAGCGCCTCGTCCAGCTTGTCCCTGTCGATCGGCTTCACCAGGAAGCCGTCCATGCCCGCCTCGAAGCAGGCGTAGCGATCCTCCACCAAGGCGTTGGCCGTCAGCGCCAGGATCGGTGTGCGCGGGCCGGGCTCGGCGGCTTCATGCGCGCGGATGCGTTTGGCCGCAGCGATGCCGTTCAGGCGCGGCATCTGCACATCCATCAGGATCAGGTCATAGGGCGTGCCGGCCGAGCGGGCGGCCGCCCAGGAGTCCAGGGCCGCTTCGCCGTGCGCGGCGATCACGGCCTGATGGCCGAGCTTGGTCAGCAGCGAGCGCATCAGCAGGGCGTTGATGTCGTTGTCTTCAGCCACGAGGATCGACAGGCCCGTTCCGCCGCCAGCAACCAGAGAAGGGGACAGGGCGATGATGGGCTCCTCGGCGAGCGCCGCTGTCGTCGCGTCGGGCGCGACGGCAAGGCGGCCGGCGAGGGACGCGGCGCGCAGCGGCTTGACGAGATAGCCGTTGAATGGCGCAGCCGGCATCAGCTCGTGGCGGCTCACGGGCGTCACCAGCACGATCAGCCGCGTCGTATGATGTTGCGCGGTCTCGCCCAGGCGTCGCGCCGTATCGCTGCCGATCGCATCGTCGACCAGCACGGTGTGCCACGCCCGCTCCGGCAGCAGGGCCGCGGCCACCTCCGTCTCGGCGACGAGACAGGTCTGTGCGCCCCAGTTCTGCAGCCGTCGCTCGATCAGCTCGGCCTGCAGGCCAGCCGGCGCGATCAGCATGATCGATTGGCCGGTCAGGTCGGGGCCGCGGAAGCTGTTCTGCTCACCGCGCTCCAACGCCGGCGGCAGCGGCACGGACACCTCGAAGGTGGAGCCTGTGCCCAGCGCGCTCTGCAGCGAGATGCGGCCGCCCATCCGCTTGACGATCCGGTCCGAGATCGCAAGGCCAAGGCCGGTGCCGCCGAAGCTGCGCGCGACACTGTCGTCGGCCTGCTCGAACTCGCGGAAGATGCGCTGTTGCGCGTCGGCGGCAATGCCGATGCCGGTATCGCGCACCTGGAAGCTGATCTCGTTCGGCCAGATTCCCGGCTCGGCGATCAGCGCGACGCCGCCGGATGTCGTGAACTTGATGGCATTGCCGGCGAGGTTGAGCAGCACTTGGCGGAGGCGCGCCGCATCGCCCGTCACCCATGTCGGCAACCGCTCATCCATGTAGGCCGCCATTTCGAGCTGCTTGGCCTGGGCGCGGGGCGCCAGGAGTTCGGTGATTTCCTCGATCAGCGCCACCAGCGAGAACGGCTGCGCTTCGAGCGCCAGCTTGCCGGCCTCGATCTTGGAATAGTCGAGCAGCTCCTCGATCAACGACATCAGGGCCTCGCCGGAGGTTCTGACCGCTTTGGCATAGGTGGTCTGCTCCGGCGTCAGCTGTGTCTCGAGCAATAGCCCGCTCATGCCGAGGATGCCGTTCAGCGGCGTGCGGATCTCGTGGCTCGCCATCGCCAGGAAGCGCGATTTGGCGCGGCTCGCGGCGTTCGCCTGGTCGCGCGCGTCGGCGAGCGCGCGCTCGGTCTCGGTGCGGTCGGTGACGTCACGGCCGACACATTGCAGCAAGGCCGGCTGGCCGGCGTCGGCGCGCACCAGCGCCTCGCGCCAGGCGATCCAGCGCGGTCCGATCGCGCTCTCGATGCGCTGGTCGTGGACGCGCGTGCCGCTGGGCTCGAGCGCGCCGTCGCCTTGCTCGATCAGCTCAAAGGCGAATTGGCTGCCGAGCAAGTTTTCGCGATCGAGGCCCGCCATCTGGCAATAGGCGTCGTTGACGAAAACGATCCTATCGCCGGCGTCGCGCATCACGATCAGGTCGCCCTGCTGCTCGAACAGGTTTCGTGCGCGCTGCTCGGCTTCCTGCAGCTCCCAGTTCCGGTCCGCCAGCACCTCGTTGTGAAGCGCGATCTTTTGCATCTTCTTGGCGACGAAGCGCAGCCGCATGCTGAGGGTGGCCAGGCCGACGCAGGCGAGCGCGAACAGAAAACTCGCGCCGATCGCAAAGGTGTGCGGATTGTAGCCGGAATTCTCGGACAGGCTGGCCTTGATGAAGCCGTAGGCGCCGCCGAACCCGGCCGAGAAGATCATCAGCGAGCGCAGGATCGTGACCACAGTCCGGTGACGCCGCAGGAACCGGCGCAGGCGCAGCCTGATGCGAAACATCAGTCCCATCTCAATCACCCCTGATGACTTCCATCCCGTGTCATGGCCGGCCCGCACCATGCGGAATCGGTATTGCTGAGACTTTGAAACATCATGCACGTGCGATAGGACCGTGCAGAGATGGTGAACCGGGCGTTAGCCCGGCTCATAGAACCGGATTGGCCGGCGGTGAGTCGTGATTGCGGGCGGCGACGATCAGCGCGGCGGCCTCGCGCGCCGTGAAACGGCTGGAGCGGACATAGATGCGATAGTCGGCGGGGCGATCCTTCGCACTGTCCCTCGCCAGATAGATCCGCGGCGTACCCGGGAGCGGATCGGCCGCGATCGCGACGACCTGCGTGGCGGCGGTCATGCCGCAGCCCTGGTCCTCATTGACGGCCGCATCGTCGACCACCACGAAATCAGCCGTATCCGGACTGTCGGCCAGCGCGACGCGGACGGTCGCGAGCGCCGGGTCATCGGTGAAATCGACGTGGAGCTCGGCATGAAAGGGCGCGGAGCCGAGCGAGACGGAATCGGCACCGACGGCAATGCACGGCTGTGGGGAGGGCGCCAATTCTATTCTGGCGAGGACCGCGGCCGCGATCAGCGGCAGGGTCGAGACGAGGACCTTGAAACGCAACATGATACGCACCGACGCGGAGGCCTGATGACATGAACGCGGGCCTTATGGTTGTCGGAGCGTAAAGAGAAGTCGTTACCAGAGTGTTGAAGGGCAGGGGCTTCGTTCACGCCGCGTGGCGATTGTCCTCAGCCAGCGCGCGGTAGGACAGGGCCTCGGCGAGATGCAGCCGGCCGATCGCATCAGTGTGGTCGAGATCGGCGAGCGTGCGGGCGACGCGCAGCACGCGGTGATAGCCGCGGGCCGACAGCCGCATCGTCTCGGCCGCTTCGCGCAGCAGCTTCTGGCCCGGCGCGTCCAGTCTGGCGATCTCGTCGAGCACTGCAGCGGGCGCCTCGGCATTGGTTCGGACATGCGGCAGGCCGGCCTTGGCGTAGCGCTTGCGCTGGACGTCGCGCGCGGCCGCGACGCGGGCGGCGACCTCCTTCGAGCCTTCCTTCGCCGGCGGCAGGATCAGGTCGGCGGCGGTAACGGCCGGCACCTCGATGCGCAGGTCGATGCGATCCATCAGCGGGCCCGAGATGCGCATCTGATAGTCCGCGGTGCAGCGGTCGATACGGCCGCGCTTGCAGGCATATCCCGGCTCGAACGCCTTGCCGCAGCGGCACGGATTCATGGCCGCGACCAGCATGAAGCGGGCCGGGTAGGTGACGCGGTGGTTCGCGCGTGAGATCGAGACCTCGCCGTTCTCCAGCGGCTGCCGCAGCGAGTCGAGCACGCGCGGGTCGAACTCCGGCAGCTCGTCGAGGAACAGCACGCCCTGATGCGCCAGCGAGATCTCACCCGGCTTGGCACGCAGGCCGCCGCCGGTCAGCGCCGCCATGCTGGCCGAGTGATGCGGGCTGCGGAACGGGCGCTTGGATGTCAGCGCCCCGCCCTCGATCTCGCCGGCCACCGAGGCGATCATCGACACTTCCAGCAGCTCCGCCGGCGACAGCGGCGGCAGGATCGAGGGCAGCCGTGCGGCGAGCATCGACTTGCCGGCGCCGGGCGAGCCGATCATCAGCAGATGGTGGCCGCCCGCGGCTGCGATCTCCAGCGCGCGCTTGCCGCTCTCCTGGCCCTTGATGTCGCGCAGATCGAGCAGGCTCGCCTGCGCCTCGTGAATCCTGGGCTGCGGCCGCGACAGCACCTGCGTGCCCTTGAAATGGTTGGCGATCTGGATCAGCGAGCTCGCCGCGATGATCTGGATGTCGGGGCTCGCCCACGCCGCCTCGGCGCCGCAGGCAGCCGGGCAGATCAGGCCTTCCTCGCGTGAGTTGGCACCGATCGCGGCCGGCAACACGCCGGCGACGGGGGCGATCGAGCCATCGAGGCCGAGCTCGCCGAGCACGGTGAAGCCGCCCAGCGCATCCGGCGGAATGGCGCCGATGGCGGCCATCAGGCCGAGCGCGATCGGCAGATCATAGTGGCTGCCTTCCTTCGGCACATCGGCCGGGGCCAGGTTGACGGTGATGCGCCGCGCTGGCAGCGCCAGCCCAGAGGCGATCAGCGCCGAGCGCACCCGCTCGCGCGCCTCGGACACCGCCTTGTCGGGCAGGCCGACGATCGCGAACGCCGGCAGGCCCGGCGCGACCTGGACCTGCACGTCGACGGCGCGGGCCTCGATCCCTTCGAAGGCGACGGTAGAAACCCGCTGGACCATGTTGCCCCTCTCAACAACAAGGCTAGCGGAAGCCGCTGGCCTCCGCAAGAACAATACAGGAACATAACTCGTGCCGATGTCACGCAGTCCGTTAACGACGGCCGGCGGCTCTTCTGTTCCGAACAATGGACTTAACGCCGCTTTAGGTCCGCGCTCGCATTCTTCTGAAAATTGATGACCGATCCGCGGGCCCGCCAAAGCGATGGGCGCCGCCAAAGAGGATGCAACCATGCCTCCAGCGCCTTCGGCCGCTCCACCAGCCAAGTCGCCCGTCGGCGAAGCGAGAACGGTGTCCGAGCTCGCCACCGACATCCTGCGCAAGACAACGAGCCTGTTGCTGGCCGGTCCGCGGCCGGCCGCCGACGAGCAGCTCGACCTCTATGACCAGATGTTCGCACGGCTGATGCCGCAGGTCGGCACGGATGTGCTGACCGAACTGAGCGCGGCGCTGGCCGGCGTCGAGCGCGCGCCTTACGCGACTGCGCGGCTGCTGGCCGTCCATCCCGAGGTGCGCATCGCCGCGCCGATGCTGGCCAAGGCGGCCGTGCTCGGCGAACGCGACCTTGCGGATTTCATCAGGACCGGCAGCCAGTCCCATCTCGTGGCCATCGCCAGCCGCAGGGGAATCGGAGAGACGCTGACGACGCTGCTGATCGGCCGCGGCCATCCGGCCGTGCGCATGGCGCTGGCGCAGAATCTGACCGCGCGCCTGTCCGAGGATAGCTATCGCAGCCTGTTCAAGGTCGCCGAGCGCGATGAGGACCTCGCCGAGAAGCTTGCGCTACGCACCGACCTTCCGGCCAAGCTCTCCCGCGCCTTCGTCACGGCAGCAAGCGAGGGCGCCCGCGCCCGCTTCATCAAGGCTGCGCCGCCGGCGACCCGCGCCACCTTGCAGGCGGCTCCGGCCCGGACGGCCGGTGCGGCAATGCGCGCCATCTGGGACTATCAGCAGGTCAAGACCGAGGTCGCTGCGCTCAGTCGCACCGGCAAGCTCGGTGATTCCGCGGTCAACCGCTTCTGCGTGACCGGCGATTTTCCCGCCGTCATCGCGGCGCTTGCGCTGCTCTGCGACGTCTCGATCGAGCTGATCGAATCGCTGATGGATGAGAATCGCCTCGGCGATCTCCTGCTGGCCTGCAAGGCGGCGCGGCTGAGCTGGGCGACGACCGCAATGCTCCTGCGCGGCCGCCCCGGCTACGACGTGATCCAGGCGGAGGACGTAGAGGAGGCGCGCAAGCGCTTCGAGAAGCTGGCGCTGTCCGAGGCGCAGTGGAAGGTCCGTGGGCTCAAGCCGAGCTGAGCGGCCGGGCCGGAGTCCTGCGTCAGCCGGGCGGCGTGCTCGGGTAGGCCGTGAAGTCGATCTTGAACATGTTCGGATCGAGCTTCTTGGTCGTATCCAGATTGTAGACGGCGATCGTCGTATCGTAGCCTTGCGGATCGGTGACGGTCCACTGCTTGAGCTGGCCATCCTTGGCGCCGAGCATCAGCATCATCCGGCTGGTGCCGATCAGCGCCTGCTTTTCCTCGATCGTGATCGTGACGTAGAGGTCGTCGGACGCGACCGCGATGACGTTGGTGTCCTTGAGCAGGTCGATCCGGTCGGACAGCAGATAGCGCAGCGGCGTCTGCGACAGCGGATAGACGTCCTGGGTCGCGAGCTTGCGGTCGCGGACGACCAGCGAGGAGCCGTCGGCGATGATGTCGATCGGCGTCGGCGGCTCGTACTCGAAGCGGACCTTGCCGGGCTTCTGGATGTAGAAATCACCCTTGGTCTTGCTGCCGTCCGGCCCGACCTGAACGAAGTTTCCGACCAGCGTCTGCAGCGACGACAGATAGGCGCTCACCTTGGCCGCCTGGGCCTTCTGGTTGGCGTCGAAGGACGTGAAGATGCTGGCCGGGACGTTGCGCCGGGGATCCGGGATGATCGGGTTCGGCGGAACGGTCTGGGTGGTGCCGGTGGTCTGCGCGCCGCGCTGCTGGTCGGAGGCGCTGAGCTGAGCGCCGCCCTTCGGGCCGGACTTCGGTGCCGGCGTGGTCTGGGCGGTGGCGTGGCCCGCCGCGCCGGCCAGGGTGCTGGCAACAACGGCGCACCCAATCAGCCAAGCGGCCATGCGACGCCCGCGCGGGGTTGCGGAGAGCAAAAAGTGGCTGTTCGACAAGGGGCTTTTCAAAACGACGTCCTGAGTTTTACGCGTTTCTATCTTGGTTGGGTCGGGCAGGGTGATCGTAATTGCGTGATGATACGACACGGAAACGGCAGATCTGGGACCAAGCTGATGGTCAGAACCCGCCTTCTTCCTCGGGCACCAGGATCTCGCGCTTGCCGGCGTGGTTGGCCTGGCCGACGATGCCTTCCTGTTCCATCCGCTCCATCAGCGAAGCGGCCTTGTTATAGCCGATCTGCAGCCGCCGTTGAATGTAGCTGGTTGAGGCCTTGCGGTCGCGTTTGACGACAGCGACGGCCTGGGAGAACAGGTCGTCACCGCCGCCACCACCGCCCATGCCGGTGGCATCGAACACGGCGCCGTCCTCCTCGCTCGGCTCCTCGGCGGTGACCGCCTCGAGATATTCGGGCGAGCCCTGCGTCTTGAGATGGCGCACCACCTTTTCGACCTCCTCGTCCGAGCAGAACGGACCGTGCACGCGGCTGATGCGGCCGCCGCCGGCCATGTAGAGCATGTCGCCCTGGCCGAGCAGCTGCTCGGCGCCCATCTCGCCCAGGATGGTGCGGCTGTCGATCTTGGAGGTGACCTGGAAGGAGATACGGGTCGGGAAGTTCGCCTTGATGGTGCCGGTGATGACGTCGACCGACGGACGCTGGGTGGCCAGGATCACGTGCAGGCCGGCGGCGCGCGCCATCTGCGCCAGGCGCTGCACCGTGCCCTCGATGTCCTTGCCGGCGACCATCATCAGGTCTGCCATCTCGTCGACGATGATGACGATGTAGGGCAGGGGATCGAGGTCGAGCTTCTCTTCCTCGTAGATCGCCTTGCCGGTCTCCTTGTCGAAGCCGGTATGGACGGTACGCGTCAGCTCCTCGCCCTTGTTGCGCGCTTCGACCAGGCGGGCGTTGTAGCCGTCGATGTTGCGCACGCCGAGCTTGGCCATCTTCTTGTAGCGCTCTTCCATCTCGCGCACGGCCCATTTCAGCGCGACGACGGCCTTCTTCGGATCGGTCACGACCGGCGTGAGCAGATGCGGAATGCCGTCATAGACCGACAGTTCGAGCATCTTCGGATCGACCATGATCAGGCGGCACTGGTCAGGCCTGAGACGGTAGACCAAGCTCAAGATCATGGTGTTGATCGCGACCGACTTGCCCGAGCCGGTGGTGCCGGCGATCAGCATATGCGGCGTGCGGGCGAGATCGATGATGATGGATTCGCCGCCGATGTTCTTGCCGAGGCAGAGCGGCAGCTTGGCCACGCTTTCCGTGGCTTCCTTCGCCACCAGCAGCTCGCGCAGGTACACCTTCTCGCGGTGCGCGTTGGGCAGCTCGATGCCGATCGCGTTGCGGCCCGGCACGACGGCGACACGCGCCGACAGCGCGCTCATCGAGCGGGCGATGTCGTCGGACAGACCGATCACGCGGGAGGATTTGATGCCCGGTGCGGGCTCCAGCTCGTACAAGGTGACGACGGGGCCGGGGTGCGCCTTGACGATCTCGCCGCGCACGCCGAAGTCCTGCAGCACGCCTTCGAGTGCGCGCGAATTGGCCTCGAGCTCACTCTTGGACAGCGGCTGGCGGTCAGTGGCCTTGGGCGCGGCCAGCATCGAGACCGAGGGCAGGTCGTATTTGTCGTTGGACTTGCGTGGTGGCGTCTTGGGCGTGGGCTTCTTGCGCGCGCGGGGGGCAGGCTCCTCTTCTTCTTCCTCGTCCTCCCCACCCTCGTCCTCGTCGCCGCCGTCCGCCTCCATCTCCGGCGCCAGGGTCGGCCGGGCACGGCCGCCGCCAAGGCTGGGCTCGTGCCGGCCCGCAGCGGCGCTGCGCGGCTGCGGGCCGCTGGAGACCAGCGCGCGATAGGCCGTGCTGAGGAACCAGCCGACCCGCGCCTTGGCGCTCATGATGGCGTGGAACACCCAGCCGAGCCGCACGGCGCTCTTGTCGTCGTCATCCTCGGAATCGGTCGGCGGCGTGTCGTCGTCCTCGTCCGCCAGCAGCTCGTGATCGGTCTCCCGCGCGCCCAAGCCACCGGCGACCAGCAGGCAGCCGATCATGGCGACCAGGAGCAGGCTGCCGAGCACGAGGCGATAGATCAGCCCGGGGGGTCCGAACACCACCGCCGGCGCGCGCACCAGGGCGTCGCCGACCACGCCGCCCAAGCCCGTCGGCAGCGGCCAGGCATGCGAGCGCGGCCAGCAGCTGGCAAAACCGGCGGCGATGATCGCGCCGAGGATCCATGCGCCGAACCGCAGCGCCTCGCGGTCGAACGGGCGATGGGTCATCATGCGCCAGCCGCGGATCGCGATCGGCAGGATCACCATGATCGCGCCGAGGCCGAGGATCTGCATCAGGAGGTCGGCACCGATCGCGCCGGGATAGCCGACGATGTTGCGGATCGCGCGCGAGGTCGCGTGGCTCAGGCTCGGATCCTGAACCGACCAGGTCATCAGGGCCGCTGCAGCGATACCCGACAATCCGATCAGGGCCAGCCCAGCGAGCTCGCGCAGCCGCCGCACCAGCGCGTCGCGCAGCGACGTCGGCAGGTGGTTGACCAGGGGAATGACTCGCTCGATCGCCGGCATCCGCATCAGCCCCGCGACTAACCCAGGGCCTCGACCAGCCGGTGCAGTGCCTCACCGGTCGATTCGCTGTCCGCCACCAGAGCGAGCCTGATGTAGCCGGCGCCGGGATTGAAGCCGTCGCCTTGTAGACGCGCGAGATAGCTGCCGGGCACCACGCGCACACCGGCGTCACGATAGAGCTTCACGGCGACGGCCTCGTCACCACCGCGATCGGCGACGTCGAGCCAGACGCAGAAGCCGCCGTCGGGGCGGTGATAGCCGTAGCGATTGCCGATGATCTGGTCGGCGAGGTCGAACTTGGCCCGGTACAGCCGGCGATTTTCCTCGACATGCGCTTCGTCGCCATAGGCGGCGACCGCGACGTGCTGCAGCGGCACGGGCACCTGCGGCGCGGCGACGTTGCGCAGCTCGTGGTAGGCGGCCAGGAAGCGCCGATCACCGGCGGCAAATCCGACGCGCATGCCCGGCACGTTCGAGCGCTTCGACAGCGACTGGAACGCGATCACGTTGGTGTAGTCGGGGCCGGCATGTTCGAGCATGCTGCCCGGCGCCTGCCGAGTGTAGATCTCCGAATAGCATTCGTCGCTGAAGATCAGGAAGCCGAAGCGATCGGCGAGCTGCTTCAGCCGACGCATGTAGTCCGGCGACGCGACCGATCCTTGCGGGTTTGCCGGCGAGGCGATGTAGAAGGCGATCGTGCGCGACAGCGTCGCCTCGTCGAGCGTATCGAGGTCGGGCAGAAAGCCGTTCTCGCGCGTGGTCGGCAGGTAGATGGAGTCGCAGCCCGCGGTGCGCGCGCCGACGCCGTAGACCGGATAGAACGGATTGGGCATCAGGATCGCCGGCCGGCCGCGGCGCGGGCCGACATGCCGAAGCGCCGCGTGGGCGGCGAAGAACAGGCCCTCACGGCTGCCGTTCAGGACCAGGATCTCGTGATCGGGATCGATTGCACGCGGCAATGCGAATCGGGCCGACAGCCAGCGTGCCGCAGCCTTGCGGAACGGTTCGATGCCCTTGGCGGCGGGGTAGCGGCCGAAATCAGCGATGTGTTGCGCCAGCACCGGGCCGACGAAATCCGGAACCGGGTGCTGCGGCTCGCCCACGGCCAGCGTGATCAAGGGCTTGCCCGGCGTGTAGGGGGCGAGCAGTTCGGTCAGCCGCGCAAAAGGCGAGCGCTCGCCGTCCGAATGGACGGCGCCAGCGGGCGCGAGGGATGAAGCGGTCATTGCCATACTTAAAACGCGCGCCAAACCAGTTGAAGCCGCCGATCGCCCAGGAACCGGTGCTGTTAAGATCACCATAGGTTGGGCGAGGTTAAGACGCGATTAACCATCGGCACTGGCAACCGTTTTGATCGTTTTTCCCGGCCCGATCCAGAGGCAATTTCGCAACAGCGGCCGACATTGTGGCACGCTAGCAGGGCCCCATCGTCGGTCCGGCGGGCAATATGATCCATTGCGGGAACCGAAGGGTGGGCAAAGCAGCCACTTGAAGGGCGGCAGCGTGCCCACCACTGATCAGCGAATGCATCAGCAAGACTTTGGGCACTGCGCCAGTGATCTCGAACGCGGAGGCAGCGCCGATACGCCGTTGCCCACCCTCCCGCTCCACATCGTCATGACCGGCCTGGGCATGACGAGTGAGTCATTGCCAGGCGAGTCCGCGCGCGAGCCGATCGCCAGCCCGGTCATTGTATCGAAGGCGGAAAAACGGGCGGCCCGGTGCGCCGGAATATCAATGGGAATCTACGCGCACCGGGCCTTGACCGAACTACTTGGGGGCTTAGTTCGGATGACGGACAGTTAGCACGGTGGTTTTTCCATCGTATTGCCAACTTCCGAAGATTTGTAGAATTTGGTTTCGGAACCAGCGCAATCCGACGCGGTCGGTCCAATTGCTTAATGGAGATGTCTGTCTCCACTGTGGCTTCCTGGTCGCAGGACCGACGATACACTTAATATGCAGCGATCGTCCATCAGCGCTGTCGGCGCCGCGAAGTTTTTCCAAATGGAAACACTTAGTCACGTTCGGCATCAATCGAAATTTCACGAAATGAATTTGGCGCATCACGACCATCTTTGACGGGCATCACCGATTCCTGTCGCGTGCCGAAGAGCGTCGGCGCGCAAGGACTCTGACTTCCGAAAGAATGTCGATGATGCGTCTGAGATTGCCGGCTGTGCTTGCCCTGACCCTGCTGGCCATGCCGGTTTTGTCGCTGCCCCGCATGGTCGTGGCCGCTCCTGTCGCGGCTGCGACATTGATCACGGTCGAGGGCAACCGGCGCGTCGAGACCGACACCATCCGCTCCTACTTCAAGGCAGGCCCCGACGGGACGCTCGACGCCGGCCAGGTCGACGACGGCCTGAAAGCGTTGATCGAGACCGGCCTGTTCGCGGACGTTAAGATCGACCGACAGGGCGGCCGGCTGGTCGTGCGCGTGGTCGAGAACCCCGTGATCGGCCGCGTTGCCTTCGAGGGCAACAAGAAGGTCAAGGACGAACAGCTCACCGCCGAGGTGCAGTCGAAGCCGCGCGGCACGCTGTCGCGTCCGATGGTGCAGTCGGATGCGCTGCGCATCGCCGAGATCTACCGGCGCTCCGGCCGCTACGACGTCCGCGTCACGCCGGAGATCATCGAGCAACCCAACAATCGCGTCGATCTCGTCTTCACCGTGGTCGAGGGCGCCAAGACCAACGTCAAGTCGGTCACCTTCGTTGGCAACAGCGCCTATTCAGCGGCCCGGCTGCGCGACGTGATCAAGACCCACGAATCGAACTGGCTCAGCTTTCTCGGCAACAACGACGTCTACGATCCCGACCGGGTCGAGGCCGACCGTGACCTGATCCGCCGCTTCTACCTGAAGAACGGCTATGCCGACGTGCAGGTCGTGGCCGCACTCACCGAATACGATCCGGGGCAGAAGGGCTTCCTGGTCACGTTCCAGATCGAGGAAGGCCAGCAATATCGCGTCGGCTCGGTGCAGTTCCAGTCGAGCGTCGCTGCGCTCGACGCCAACGCCCTGCGCACCTATTCGCGCGTCAATGTCGGCGCGCTGTATAATGTCGAGCAGCTCGAGAAGTCGGTCGAGGAGATGCAGATCGAGGCCTCGCGCCGCGGCTTCGCCTTTGCCGTTGTGCGTCCGCGCGGCGATCGCAATCTCGAGGCACATACGGTGGCGATCGCATTCCAGGTCGACGAGGGGCCGCGCACCTATATCGAGCGTATCACGATCCGCGGCAACACCCGTACCCGCGACTACGTGATCCGGCGCGAATTCGACATCTCCGAGGGCGACGCCTACAATCGCGCACTGGTCGATCGTGCCGAGCGACGGCTGAAGAACCTCGACTTCTTCAAGGAGGTGAAGGTCACGACCGAGCCGGGCTCGTCGAGCGACCGCGTGATCCTGGTCGTTGGCCTCGAGGAGAAGTCGACCGGCGACTTCTCGATCTCCGGCGGCTACTCGACGACTGACGGCGCGCTGGCCGAGGTCTCGATCTCCGAGCGCAACTTCCTCGGGCGCGGTCTGTTCGCCAAGGCCGCTGTCACCTATGGCCAGTATACGCGCGGCGTGTCGCTGTCCTTTGTCGAACCCTATCTGCTCGACTACCGGGTCGCCCTCGGGCTCGACGTCTCCTATCGTCAGCAGCTGGCCAACAGCACCACGAGCTACGGCACGCGGACCATCGGCTTCAGCCCGCGCCTCGGCTTTCAGCTGCGTGAGGATCTGTCGCTGCAGCTGCGCTATTCGCTATACCGGCAGGAGATCACGCTGCCGTCCTATCTCGCCAACTGCAACAACAATGCTGCCAACGGACTGCTCGCCTTCAATCCGACTCCGGCCTATATCGCCAGCGTGCTCGGCGGAGTCGACCCGACCAATTCGACCACCTCGGGCGTCTACGGCTATGGCTGCTACGGCGACGGCGAGTCGTCGCTGGCAGTCCGCAAGGAGCTGAACGACGGCGCCGCGCTGACCTCGGCGCTTGGCTACACCCTCACCTACAACACGCTCGACAACAACAAGAACCCGACCGAGGGCCTGCTGATCGATTGGCGGCAGGACTTTGCCGGCGTCGGCGGCAATGTCAGCTATCTCAAGTCGGCGGTGGATGCGAAATACTACACGCCGCTGGTGTCCGACATCGTCAGCGTGATCCATCTGCAGGGTGGCCTGCTGAACAAGATCGGCGACAAGGACCTGCGCATGCTCGACCATTACCAGATGGGCCCCAACCTGGTGCGTGGCTTCGCGTCGAACGGCATCGGTCCGCGCGACATCACCTATCGCAATCTCGGCGCCACCGGCGACGCACTCGGCGGCACCAAATATTGGGGCGCCTCGGCCGAGCTGCAGATGCCGTTCTGGTTCCTGCCGAAGGAAGTCGGCCTCAAGGGCGCCGTCTACGCCGACGCCGGCTCGCTGTGGGGCTATCAGGGCCCGACCTCGTGGGCGGCCACCGGCGAGGTCAATACCGCCGCCTGCAAATGCGGCCTGCAATATGATGACAGCAAGGTGGTGCGCTCGTCGGTTGGCGTCGGCCTGATCTGGGCCTCGCCCTTTGGTCCGCTGCGCTTCGACTACGCGGTGCCGCTGTCGAAGGGCAAATACGACACCGTGCAGGAATTCAGGTTCGGCGGCGGCACGTCGTTCTGAGCCGGGGCGGCGCTCCCGCGGCGGCAGCGATGTGATCGCCTCTGCTGAAAGCGCCGCGTCTGGTTCGGTATCAAGCCGGTCCATGGCCCGCTAGCGCTCATGGAGGGGAACGGCAGATGAGATCTGCCGCGCCGTCCCCGCAGACCGGGCAAAGCGCGATGGGGTGGGTTTGGATCATCTCCGATGAAGCGTGCCGGTCTGCAGTCGGGGCTTCGAACCCGCTGCACCAACCACTGCGTCAACGCTGCGAACGCCCGCCGACCGCCTGGTCCGCGTTCGACTAAGCCGCGCTCTCCAGCAGCGCCTCTTCGGCCGCGATCACCGCATCGGGCGTGCCGACATGCATCCACACGCCTTCGAGCCGCAGGCCGAACAGCCGCTCCTGCTCGTTCGCCTTGTCGAACATCCTGGTCAGCGAGAACTCGCCCTTGGGCGCGCCGTCGAAGATCGCAGGCGAGATGATGGCGGCTCCCGCATAGACGAACGGCACCACCTGGTGTTCCCGCCGCTTGCGCAACGTGCCGTCGGCGAGCATCGCGTAGTCGCCCAGGCCGGAATAGCCGATCGAGGTCGCGGTCGGCGCCATCAGCAGCATGATGTCCATGCGTTCGGGGTCGAAAGTATCGGCGAGCCGCGACAGATTGTGGCGCACGCCCTCGATCCACATCGTGTCGGAATTGACGTGGAAGAACGGCTCGTGGCCCAGCAGCGGCAGCGCCTTGACGACCCCGCCGCCAGTGCCGAGCACCTGGTCGCGCTCGTCCGAGATGATCACGCGAGGGGTCGTGCGGGTGGCGGTGTGTTCGATGATCTGGTCGGCCAGGTAGCGCACGTTGACGACCGCTTCGGTGACGCCGGCGTCGCCCAGGCGGTCGAGCACGTGATCGAGCAGCGGACGGCCAGCCACGCGCACCAGCGGCTTGGGCATCGTGTCCGTCAGCGGGCGCATCCGTAATCCGAGACCGGCGGCGAGGACCATGGCTTTGTGCGGCTTGACGGGCATCTCAGGCAATCTCGATCAAAGGTGGCACGAGCGAATCATACCACGCGGCAACGTGGAACGTCTCGATCGGCTGCGATAGCCCGGCCCGATGACGAATATGCGACGGCGAGCGCGCTGTCGTGACGCATGATGCCGCAGGCGCAGGCTCGTCAGGCCTCGGCGGCTGCGCGCTTGTTGGCCTTCTTCTTCCCGGTCTTCAGGAACGTGACGCCGATCTGGTCGCCATTGACCCAGGCAAGCTCGCAGCGCCGATAGGCGAGGCCTGTCGACGACAGCAGCAGGAAGAATTCCTTCAGATGCAGGCCTTCGACCGAGCCCTCGACCGTCAGCTTGGCGCCGGTCTCGGAGACGTCCTCGATGGTGCAGTTGCGACGCCAGGTGCCGTCGATGCCCATCATGAAAGCGGGAATGCCGCGCTCGAAGACGACGCGTTCGCCCTTCTGCCGTTCCGACATGTCGTCCTCCCGACGCATCCGGCGCGTCCATGCACCGCTCGACGGCGCACGGTAAGGGGGGATGGCTAAGAACCGGTAAAGCTACGGGGGGCGAGCAGTCGATCAGCGCGATGAGGTTCCCTCAAACAGCACCCGCCGGTGGCGGCACGTTCGCGGCATACCAGGCGCGCAGCGGGTCGAGCGCCGCATGCGCCAGCGCGCGGTGCAGGTAGTCCCAGATGCGCGGCTGATGCTTCAGGTAATGCGGCTTGCCGTCGCGGCGGTTGAGCCGGGCGAAGGTGCCGAGCAGGCGGGTGTTGCGCTGGGCCGACATGATGGCGTAGTGCGCGCGGAATTCTTCCGCGTCGAAATCCGCATCCGCCGCCTGGCGCGCCGCGACGTAGCGATCGAGCAGCGCCTGTTCGATGGCGGCTGAGACATCGATACGGGCGTCCTGGGCCAGCGAGACGACGTCGTAGGCCGGCGGGCCCATGACGGCGTCCTGGAAGTCGATCACGCCGACCCGCGCGATGCCCTCCCGCGCCGGTAGCCATAGCAGGTTCGGCGAATGATAGTCGCGGATCACCCAGGTCGGCTTCGTCGCGAGCGGCGCCTCCAGCAGGTCACGCCACATCTCGAGGAATTCGCCGCGCAGCACCTGCGACGCCTGCACCCCGCGATCGGGCAGGTACCATTCGGGCATCAGCCCGATCTCGATCAGCATGGCGTCGACATCGAAGGTCGGCACCGTGTAGGTCACCTGCGGCGCCAGCGGCAGCACCGACGGCACGTCCTGGCCGTGCAGGGCAGCCAGCAGATCGGTCGCGGCCTCGTAGCGCGTGACGATCGGGCGTGGCGGGTCACCTTCGATGACGCCGTCGCGGCCAAGATCCTCGGTGATCAGGAAACCATGGTCGAGGTCGGCATCGTTGATCTTCGGCGCCGAGATGCCGCGGCCGCGCAACGCGCCGGCGATCGCGACGAACGGACGAACGTCCTCGGCAAGATGCACGGCGCCGCTGTAGGGCTTGCCGTTGTAGACCGCCGGGCCGTCGGGCCGCTTCGGCGAGTTCATCAGGATGAAGACGCGCTCGCCCTTGTGGAGCCGCGCATAGGAGCGGGTCGAGGCGTCGCCGGCCATGCGCTCGCGCCGCGATTTGGCGTGGCCGGCCTCGGTCAGAAATTCGCGCAGGCTGTTCAGGCGCGCGACGACCGCAGCCGCCTTGCCAAGGCCGGTGATCTCGGCAAGGCGCGCGGTATCGCCCTGTGGCGAATCGTGGCGGAATGCGATGTCGATGCGGTCCTGCGGCAGGGCGTCCGTGGCGCGCTCGGGCCATTCGATCAGCACGACGGTGCCTTCGGGCAGCGGCGACAGGCCGATCTCCTCGAGCTCCGACGGATTGCCGATGCGGTAGAGATCGGCGTGCACCAGCGGAAAGTCCGGCAGGTCGTAGCTCTGCGCCAGGGTGAAGGTCGGGCTCGGTACCTCGAGTTCGTCGTCGCCGGCGAGATAGCGGATCATGGCCCGGGCTGCGGCGGTCTTGCCGGCACCGAGATCGCCCGTGAGCGTGATCAGCGCGCCGGGGCCGATCAAAAGCGCGAGGTCGGCCATCAGGGCGGCGGTTGCGGGCTCGTCCGCGAGCGTCGTGGTGAATGTCAGCTGGTCCGTCATTCCGCGGCGTTGCGTTGCGCGACGTGATCGGTCGGGAAATCACAGGTGACCGTGGTGCCCTTGCCGACCACTGAATCCATCCGCACCCTGCCGCCATGCAGCTCGACGAAAGAGCGCACCAGCGACAGACCGAGCCCGGCGCCGCGATGGCGCGAGCCCTGCGAATGGCTCTCGAACCACTCGAACACCTTGTCCTTCACTTCGGGCGGAATGCCGGGGCCGGAATCGGTGACCGAGAAGGCGACGCTGTGAGCGGTGCGGCGGGCGCTGACCACGACGCTCGAATCCGGCGGCGAGAAACCGACCGCATTGGCAAGCAGATTGTACAGCACCTGCACGACGCGGCGCTCGTCGCCGACGAAGGAGCCGACATTGGGATCGACCTCGACATTGAGCCGGATGCGGTCGGTGGCAAGCCGGTCCTGCACGCCCTCGGCGGCGGCATCGATGGCCTTGGCCGCATCGACCGGTCCGAGCTCGAGCTTCATCGCGCCGGCATCGATGGTGGCGAGGTCGAGAATGTTGTTGGTCAGCGCCAGCAGCGCGTTGGTCGATTTGGTGACGTACTCGAGATACTCGGCCTGCTTCGGCGTCAGCGGCCCGGTCGACGGATCCGACAGGAAATGCGCGAAGCCGATGATCGTGGTGAGCGGTGCACGCAGCTCGTAGGACACGTGGTGGACGAAGTCGATCTTCATCTGGCCGGCGGCTTCGAGCGCGTCGTTGCTCTCGCGCAAGGCTCGCTCGACATTCTCGGTGTCGGTGATGTCCTGGAAGGTCAGCATCGTGGCGCCGTCGGGCAGGGGGCGGCTCATGCAGTCGAGCACGCTGCCGTCCTTGCGCTCGAGCTTCAGCGCAATGTCGATCCGGTTCTCGATCGAGGTGATGGCCTCACGGATGGTGCGCCACGCCGTCGGCTCATCATAGAGCGTCCGGCACCAGGATTCGACGATGTCGATGTGCGGGTGTCCGCGCAAGGCCTCCGGCGTCAGGCGCCACATGCGCGCGAAGGCCGGATTGAACAGCTCGACCCGGCCATTGCTGCCGAACACCGCGACGCCCTCGGCGAGGCTGTCGAGCGTCTCGCGCTGCACCCGGATCAGTCCGTCGAAGCGGCGGGCGAGATCGAAGCTCTCGGTGACGTCGTCGAACAAGTAGGTGACGCCGCCTTCCGGGTTGGGCGTGGTGACGACGGACAGCGCGCGCCCGTCCGGCAGGAACCAGGTGTCCTTGGCGGCCTCGACGGCGCGATAGGCCTCGTGCAGCTTGGCCTTCCAGGCGCGGAAGTCGGCCTGCTCGGGCAGCTTGCGACCGGCGCGAAGACGGTCGAGCACCGAGGAGTCGTCCGGCTGGCCGTCGAGGAATGCGGTGTCGAGATCCCACAGACGCCGATAGGAATCGTTGTAAAAGGCGAGCCGCCGCTGGCCGTCGAACACGGCGACGCCCGACGACAGCTGGTCGAGCGTGCGGCGGTGCGCTTCCCTCATCCGCACCACAGCCGCATCGAGCGCAGCCGCCTCGCTGGCATCGATGGCGACGCCGGCGCTGCCGCTGCCGAGCGTGAAGGCGCGCACGTCGTGCATGCGGCGCTCGCCGCCGGCGGTCACGATCGGCAGCCGGCCCTCGAAGCGGCCGCCCGCACCGAGCGCGCGCTGCAGGTTGGTGCGGTCGGCGGAGTCGAGCAGTTCGAGGTTGCGGCTGATGGCGTCCGGCACGTCGCGGGCGTCGGCTGCGCGGGCATAGGCGGCGTTGACGTAGGTGAGCCCGCCATTGGCCTGCCGCGCCCAGATCGGCCACGGTAGCGCCGCAGCCAGCGCGCGCAGCGACTCCGTTTCCTCGCCGAGCGCCCTGAACCTGATCTGCGTCTCGGCGAGCTCGCGCCGCAGGCCGGACAATTCACGGATGCGCACGATGGCCTGGCCGCCGATGGCGCGGCCCATGGCTTCGATCGCATGGCCGTGCGACGTCGTGAGATTCAGGCTGAAGCTTTCGCCGATCTCGCGCAGCGCATCGACGGCGCGATCGAGCTGCAGCGCCGGTTCCGGCGGCAGCCAGGCGCCGAAAGCGAGAACGCGTTGCGGCTGATCCGCCGGCACCAGCATCGACGTGTCGCCGGAGATCTGCGGGCGATGGCCACCGGCTGGCCACGCAATCAGGATCTGCGGCTCGGCGAACAACAGCGCGCGGTAGCGATCAGCCTGCAATTGCAGCTCGGCGACGTCGGCGCGCAGCTTCGCTTCTTTCCGCGCGGCGCGCACGCGCGTGCGCACCAGTGCGATGGCGGCGACCACCGAGAAGCCCAGCAGCGCCAGCATCGCCGTGACCTCGGCGACGTCCGGACGGCTCAGCTCGAACAGCGTCGTGATCGCATCCGCCGGCACACCGTCGCCTGCGAAGCCCGGCGGGGCCGGTGCAAGCGCGGTCGCAGCGAGACCTAACAGGCCCTTGCGCGCAAGTGACGTGCACGACAGCAGCGTCTGACGCATCACCACGATCACGCCCGACATTTTTGCCCCAAACCGCACGAAGTTCCGCGCCGCGCCGATCGCATCGACCGCGCCGTTTCGCGAATCAATGGACAATAACCGCTTCGGGACTCCAGCGGTAAGAGTCCAGACCGTGAACGATGGTTGCGCAACAGTAAAATGCGTTCGTCGATCGGCGCTTTCGAGTCGGAACGGTGGCGGGCCCGTGTTTCAACGACCCGTCGAGCCGAAACCGCCGCTTCCGCGCGCCGTCGACGACAGCGACGTGACGATACTGAGCTCGGCGCGCGCGACGGTGGCGATCACCATCTGCGCGATGCGCTCGCCGCGGCGGATCGTAAACGGTTCCTTGCCGTGATTGATCAGGAGCACACAGACCTCGCCGCGATAGTCCGCATCGACGGTACCAGGTGAGTTCAGCACGGTGACGCCGTGACGCGCGGCCAAGCCGGAGCGCGGCCGCACCTGCGCCTCGTAGCCGGCGGGCAGCGCGATCGAGAGTCCGGTCAGCACCATCGCGTGGCTGCCGGGCGCGAGCACCAGCGGCGCATCGGCGGGAACCGCGGCGAGCAGATCGAGGCCGGCGGCATGCGGGGTCTGATAGGCCGGCAGCGGCAGGCCTTCGCCATGCGGCAGGATTTGAACGTCGATGGCAATCGTCTGTGTCACGCAGCAGGTCCTGTCGGCTTGGTCAGTTGCTTGGCGATCTCGGCGACCAGCGCGGTCGCAACCTCGTCCTTGGTCATGATCGGCCACGACGCGACATGGACGCCGTCGGCGTCGCGCGTCAAGAGATGCACGGTGTTGCGATCACCGCCCATCACGCCCGTGGCCGGCGAGACGTCGTTGGCGACGATCCAGTCGCAGCCCTTGCGCGCGAACTTGGCTTTCGCGTTGTCGATCAGATGCTCGGTCTCGGCGGCGAAGCCGATCACCAGACCGGGGCGCTTCTCTTTCAGTTTCGAGATGGTGGCGAGAATGTCCGGGTTCTCGACCAGCTGCAACGGCGGGATCGTCTTGTCCGTTTTCTTCAGCTTCTGGCCGCCTTCGTTGGCGACGCGCCAGTCGGCGACGGCCGCAGCGAAGATCGCGACGTCGGCCGGCAGCTCGGCCGCGACCGCCTCCAGCATTTGCCGCGCCGATTCGACATGGGTGACGGAGACGCCCCTGGGGTCGGAAAGCTCGACCGGACCGGAGATCAGCCGCACGTCGGCGCCCGCGGCCTGCGCCGCGGCGGCGATCGCATAGCCCTGCTTGCCGGAGGAGCGGTTGGCGATGTAGCGCACCGGATCGATCGGCTCGTGCGTCGGGCCCGCCGTGATCAGCACGCGCTTGTCTGCGAGCGGTTGCGGCACGGCCGGCTTCAGCAGGCGCACCACGGTCTCGGCGATCTCGATCGGCTCGGCCATGCGGCCGACACCGGCCTCGCCTTTCTCGGCCATCTCTCCCGCGTTCGGCCCGATCATCTGGATGCCGTCGCGCTGCAACGTCGCGGCGTTGCGGCGGGTCGCCGGGTTGCTCCACATCATCGGGTTCATGGCCGGCGCCAGCAGGATCGGCCGGCTCGCTGCGAGCAGCACGGCGCTGGCGAGGTCGTCGGCGTGGCCGTGCGCCATCTTGGCCATCAGGTCGGCGGTGGCCGGCGCCACCACGATCAGGTCGCAGTCGCGCGCCAGCCGGATGTGGCCGACGTCGAACTCGCTGCGCGCGTCGAACAGATCGGTGAAAACGCGGTCGCCGGCGAGCGCGCTCGCCGCGAGCTCGGTCACGAACTGTGTCGCGGCCTTGGTCAGCACGCAGCGAACGCGGATGTGGCGCTCCTTGAGGCGCCGGATCAGGTCGAGCGATTTGTACGCCGCGATGCCGCCGCCGATGATCAGGGTGACGCGGGCCTCTCGGGCTTGGCCGGGCTGCGGGACCTCGGGCAGCGCCGTCGGTTCAGGCGGGTGCGTCGGCGGCTCGGAGGGATCGACCGGCTCGATCAGCGCGCGCAGGATGACCCGGACTTCCTCCTCGACGGAGCGCCCGTTCTGCGCGGAGCGCAGGCGCAGATAGGTCTTCAAGGACTCGTCGAGCTTGCGGATGGTCAGGCTGGCCATCACCGCCTCCCCGGCTTCGTTGTGATCGCAATGCTAGCAAGAATTGCAGGCAGTGCAATCATGTTTCTGGTGACAGAGGCGAGCTGTCGCTGCTTGGGGTGGTCTACTCCCTCTCCCCGTTCTTCACGGGGAGAGGGCTGGGGTGAGGGGCAGACGCACGGGAAGTGTTCGTGGAGGGACCTGTACCCCTCACCCGGATTGCATCTGTCGATGCAATCCGACCTTTCCCCGCAGGCGGGGAGAGGTGCACCGTGTCCGCCTTTAGAGCGTGGCCTCCACCATGGTCACAGCCTCAGCACCGCGAACAAAATGCCGATGAAGGTCAGCGCGATGACCCACAGCGCGATCGCGCGCCAGCGGCTCTTCTTGCCTTCGGTGCGGCCCATGGCGGCGATGGTCTCGGGCGACAGCCTAAGGCCGTCGCGGGTCATGGTCTCCATGTGCTCGAGCACCGCGGCGGCGCGGGCGGCGAGCACCGGCAGGGTCGCGCTGAGCCGGACCAGGTCGCCGACCCCGGACACCGCGCCCTGGATGCGGCCGATCGGTCCGAGATTGCGCTCGATCCATTCGCGCACGACGGGATCCGCGACCTTCCAAATGTCGAGCTTGGGATCGAAGCCACGCGCGACGCCCTCGACCACCACCATGGTCTTCTGCAGCAGGATCAGCTCGGGCCGCGTCCGCATGTCGAACAGGCCGGTGACCTCGAGCAGCAGGGTCAGCAGCTTGGCCATCGAGATCTCTTCGGCCGTGCGGTTGTGGATCGGCTCGCCGATGGCGCGGATGGCCTGGGCGAAATTCTCCACCGAATGATGCGGCGGCACGTAGCCGGCCTCGAAATGCACCTCGGCGACGCGGCGATAGTCGCGGGTGATGAAGCCGAGCAGGATTTCGGCGAGGAAGCGCCGCTCCTTCATGCCGAGCCGACCCATGATGCCGAAATCGACCGCGACGAGGCGCCCTTCCTTGTCGAGGAACAGGTTGCCGGGGTGCATGTCGGCGTGGAAGAAGCCGTCGCGCAGCGCGTGGCGCAGGAAGCTCTGGATCACCTTGCGGCCGACGTCGGGCAGGTCGACATTGGCCTGCGCCAGCCGGACGTGGTCGTTCAGCGCGATGCCGTCGATCCACTCCATCGTCAGCACGGTGTTGGCGGTGCGGTCCCAATCGACCGTGGGCACGCGGAAGTCCGGATCGTCCTTGATGTTCTCCGCCATCTCCGACAGCGCGGCTGCTTCGAGACGGAGATCCATCTCCATCGCGACCGAGCGCGACATCGTGTTGATGACCTCGACGAGGCGCAGCCGCCGCGCTTCCGACGAATGCGCCTCGGCGTTCTCGGCCACGAAGAAGAAGTCGGAGAGGTCGCGGCGAAACCGCGCGGCCACGTTGGGCCGGAGCACCTTGACCGCGACGGCGTGACGGATGCCGTCGCGTTCGACCTCGCCGCGATGAACCTGCGCGATCGACGCCGCCGCGACCGGAGGGCTGAGAGACGTGAACAGCTGGCTGATCGGACGTTCGAGTGCGGCGGCGATGACAGCCTCGGCCTCGGCCTGCGGGAACGGCGGCAGACGATCCTGCAGCGATTCGAGGTCGCGCGCCATGATGACGCCGACCACGTCGGGCCGCGTCGCCAGGAACTGGCCGAGCTTGAGATAGGCCGGGCCCATCCGCTCCAGCGCCCGCGACAGCCGGGGTCCGGACTTGGCGCCGGGCCGCTCGATCAGGCGCGCGAGCTTCAGCGCGAGCTGGCCGGGCGGCGGCGCCAGACTGGGATCGACGGCACCGAACACGCCCTCGCGCGCGAACACGAAGGCGGCCCGGGCGAGCCGCGTAATATGAGTGAGTGCGGAGATCACAAACGCCAGCCGGAATGAAGTGCGACGATGCCACCGGAGAGGGTCTGCCAGGACGTGCGGGCAAAGCCCGCCGCCGAGATCATCTCGGCGAAGGCGCTGGGCCGTGGAAACTGCCGAATCGATTCGACCAGATAGCGGTAGGACTCGGCGTCCCCGGTGACGGCGCGGCCGAGCTGCGGGATCACGTTGAAGGAGAACAGGTCATAAAGCTTGTCGAGCCCGGGCACCTCGACGGTCGAGAACTCCAGGCACAAAAAGCGCCCGCCGTGCTTGAGCACGCGATGCGCCTCGGCGAGCGCCAGCTCGATCTGCGGCACGTTGCGGATGCCGAACGCGATCGTATAGGCGTCGAACGAGCGGTCGGGAAAGGCGAGCTTCTCCGCATTGCCCTCGACGAAATCGACCCGGTCGTCGAGACCCAGCTTGTAGGCGCGCTGGCGGCCGACTTCGAGCATGTCGCCGTTGATGTCGCAGACGGTGGCGTGGAAGCCTGAGCCCGCCTTCCTGGCGGCGCGAAAGGAGATGTCGCCGGTGCCGCCGGCCACGTCGAGCAGCGCGAACGGCGCGTCGCTCTTCGGCGGGTTCAGCGTGTTGATCATGATGTCCTTCCAGACGCGGTGCAGCCCGCCCGACATCAGGTCGTTCATCACGTCATAGCGCGACGCCACGCTGTGAAACACCTCGTTCACCAGCGTCTGCTTCTCGCCCAGAGGCACATCCCTGAAGCCGAAATGAGTGGTCTGGTCCGGCTGATCCATCACCCTTACTCCGATACGGCACCATAGCGCTGATGCGGCCAAGGCGCTATCACGTCAGCCGGACAAGGTGAATGGTCGTGGACGCAAAAGGTGGAATGAACCGGCATGCCTGAGCTGCCCGAAGTCGAGACCGTCCGCCGCGGGCTGCAGCCGGTCATGGAGGGCGCGAAGATCGTCACCGCCGAGGCCCGGCGCGGCGATCTGCGGTTTCCGTTCCAGCCCGATTTTGCGAAGCGCCTGCAGGGCCAGACCGTCACCGGGCTCGGCCGGCGCGCCAAATATCTCTTGGCCGATCTCGGCTCCGGCGACGTGCTCTTGATGCATCTGGGCATGTCCGGCTCGTTCCGCGTGATCAAGCCGGAGCACGAGACGACGCCCGGCGAGTTTCACTATCCGCGCGGCAAGGACAGCGTCCACGACCACGTCGTGTTTCACATGTCCTCCGGCGCCGAGATCGTGTTCAACGATCCGCGCCGCTTCGGCTTCATGAAGATCATCGCGCGCGGTAAGCTCGATGCCGAACCGCATCTGAAGGATCTCGGGCCGGAGCCGCTGGGCAACGCGTTCGATGCGGCGATGCTGGCGCGCGCCTGCGCCAACAAGAAGACCAGCCTGAAGGCGGCGCTGCTCGACCAGCGCGTCGTCGCGGGGCTTGGCAACATCTATGTCTGTGAGGCGCTGTTCCGCGCGCACCTGTCGCCGCGCCGGCTGGCGGCGACGCTCGCCACCAGGAAGGGTGAGCCCACCGACCACGCGAAGCGGCTGGTCGAGGCGATCCACACCGTGCTCAACGAGGCGATCCGCGCCGGCGGCTCGTCGCTGCGCGACCACCGCCAGACCAGCGGCGAGCTCGGCTACTTCCAGCATTCGTTCCAGGTCTATGACCGCGAAGGCGAGCCGTGCCGCACCGGAGGATGCGAGGGCGTGGTGAAGCGCTTCGTGCAGAACGGCCGCTCGACGTTCTGGTGTCCGAAGTGCCAGAGGTGACGCGACCGACGACGATCCGGCGCGGATTGATCCCTCGCCGGTCGCCAGCATGCGGTCCGCTTGTCGCGGTCCGGCGCGGGCGTATACTGACGCCATGGCTGTCAGCTCGCCCGATCTGAAAGCATTCCTGCGCGCCACGCCGTTCTTCGGCGGCCTGTCGGACGCGAGCCTCGACTCGTTGGCTTCAATGCTGGTCGAGCGCCGCTTCGAGGTCGGCGCTCCCGTTTTTGCGGAAGGAGAGCCGGGGCGCTCGATGTTCATCGTACGCAGCGGCACGCTCGCGGTCAGCGAGCGCGTCGAGTCCGGGCGTATCCTTCGCATGGCAGGTCTGGCGCCCGGCGATTTCTTCGGCGAGATGACGCTCTTGGAAATGCAGAACAGGTCGGCGACGGTGGTCGCGGAGACGCCCACCGTGCTCTACGAGCTGACGGCGCAAACGCTCTATGCGTTCTACAAGGCGGACATCCAGGCTTATGTGATCGTGATGCAGAATATCAATCGCGAGCTGTGCCGACGCCTGCGCCGTGCCGATGAGCGCATCAAGAAGCTGGAGATGCGGGAGGCCGGATCGCGGTAGGCTTGCAGGTCGTGAGTGGTCCGACGCCCATCTCGCGCCGCCGCGCGATCCGGCAAACAGAACGGGTGCTCGACCCTTGTGCCCGCAGTGATGCCGATCGCTTTACAGGCAGGCGTCCCAGGAGAGACTCGCCTCGTTCGGCGGGGGCGCGACGGCGTTGGCCATTAAGGAACGCGACTCGGCACCCGCCGCGCGCAGCGCATGGCATGCGTCGCTTTGGCCGAGCCGCTGCTCGATCCATTGCCAAAGCAGCCGGATCTCCTCGGCCGATTTGCCGCCGTCGTTGAATTCGGTGACGCCCAATCCCGCGGCGAGGGCATCCTGATGATCGTTGCGCAGGATGATCAGCGGTTTGGCGATGATGTCAGCGAGATCGCGATCGCCCTGGCTCAACGCATTCGCGGCCTCGCTCGCGCGCTGGCCCCGACGTGGCGCCTGGTTGAGCACGAAGGCGAAGCGGCGGCGGCTGTTCTGGATGATCTTCACCGTCGGCGCCGAGGCAACGATGTCGGCGACGCACGGACGCGCCGGCACCAGGCATAGATCGGCCTGGTCGATCGCGGCGCGGGTCAGGGCGTTGATGCCGCTCGACGTGTCGATCACCGCGAGCGTCACGCCGCCGCGCGCCAGGGCGTCCAGGCGGCGGCCGATATCCGAGACCTGCTGAATCGGTTCGACGAAAGGCTCGGCGAGCCCGCGTCGACTCTGCCAGTAGGATAGCGTGCCCTGAGGATCCGTCTCGATCAGGCGCACGATCTCCCCGGCCTGTTGAGCTGCAACCGCGAGACCCATCGCCAGCGTGCTCTTGCCGCTGCCGCCCTTCTGTGTGGCCAATACGATCGTGCGTATCATGCGACCCCTTGCTTGTCCGCAAAAGCCGACTGCAGACCACCGCGACGGCAGCACCGATCGTTCGCCCGTGAGCGGATCGATTCGAATGCCACCGCCCGAATCGTAAGCTTTTACGTCCAGCAACGACTATGACGTTCGTGTGACAATTGTAAATGTCGGACGCCGAGGCGAGCGTCGCAAAGTTGATAGTCGTGCCGAATAGGTCGCATCGGCTCGCCATGCTTGCCGATGGCACGCGTGTAACGAAAACGGCCGCTCGTTTGGCGAGCGGCCGGCTTCGGCATTGAAGGATCTCCCGGGCTCGAAGAATGCCGGCGGCCGAGCAGGCCAGGTCTACAGTCCGGCCTTCCAGTTGATGCCGTTGTCGGCCCAGGTCGGATACGCGCGCGTCGCCGGCACCTTGGCCTCGTCGGACGGCGGCGCCAGCATGATCGGGAATTCCACCTCGGCGTGTTCGCTTGCTTCCTTCAGTTCGCCGGCCTCGTGCATGACGTGATCGCCGGCGAGCTTGCCCGCGGTCCAGCGCCACAGGCTGCGGATCTCCTGCGCCGACTTGCCGTCGGTGTCGAACTCGCTGACGCCAAGGCCGGCGGCGAGCGCGTCCTGGTGATCGTTGCGCATCATGATGAAGGGCTGGGCCAGTACCTCGGCGATGTCGCGCGGCGCGTCACTGTCGAGTGCGGTGGTCGCATCGGTGACGCGGTGGCCGCCGCGGATCGGCGCCTGGTTGAGAACGAAGGCGAATGGTTTGCGCCAGGCACGCACGATGCTCAGCGTCGGCGCTGTGGCTTCGATGTCGGCGACGCTCGGACGCGCCGGGATCAGGCACAGATCGCAGTGACGGATCGCGGCGGTGGTGGAGGCCGTGATGCCGCTCCCGGTGTCGATCACGCACAAGGTCACGCCTTCGTGCGACGCCGCTTCGAGGCGCGGCTCGATCATCTTCGCGTCGTAAACGGCTTCGACGATCGGCTCGCCTGCGTTGCGGCGCGCCTGCCATTTCGACAGCGTGCCCTGGCGGTCGGTTTCGATCACGCGCACCTTGTGGCCAGCCTGCTGCGCAGCCACGGCGAGACCGATAGCCAGCGTGCTCTTACCGCTGCCGCCCTTCTGCGTGGCCAAAACGATCGTATACATCGGGAGACAGTCCTTCGGATGTTGACGGAACTTATGAGAACGCCAAAGCTGAGTGCATCGCGATGCGCGGTGCAGAGCTATTCTCGCTCAGGACAGTCCCGGCCCGATCCGACATGAGAGGGATCGCGGAGGTCCGAATCAGCACGCCGACAGAAACTGTTCGAACTATCTCATGTCCGGCCTGCGATTGGACAGACCGGTTGACTACGGCGGGAGCCGTTCCGAGTTGATAGCAAGGTGCTAGGAAGTGAGCGGCAGCCCGCCGCAGAAGAGCGCTCGGCATCGTCGAGCATCATCATGGGCAGTCGCGATGCTGCCCATCAGATCCTCGCCGGCCGCCGTCGGGCCCTTAATTTTTTGTAAAATGACATGCTTAATTTTGCGTAAATGCTCGCCGCGTTGCCGTGCGGGCGTCTCCCGCAGACGAGCGAGACGGCGGCGGTCGTGTCTCCAATACATCAGTCCTCGTCGGCAAACACGTCGATGCCCAGGCTGCGCAGCAGATGGTGCTGCTGGCTTGCGGAGATCTGCATGCCCGAGAAGCTCTGGATGTCCTGAAGGTCGAATCCGGAGAGGTCGGCGCCGCGAAGGTCAGCCCCCGACAGATCGGCGAGACGCAAGGCCGCGTTGGTGAGATTGCTCCCGCGCAGTGAAGCGTTGACCAGCGAGGTGCCCTGGAGCTCGGCGCCGGACAAATCGCAGTCGATGATCCTGAGCGAGGACAGGTCGGCGTCGCGGAGCACGACGTTGTCCATCTTGCAGGTCTCGAAGGTCCCGGCCAGCCGAACGGGCTTCTTCGACTTCGTCTGTCGTGTCGAACGGAATGCAAAGCCCGGTTTCTCGAACGTCGCGCCCGACATCCGGCAGCCGGAAAACGTCACGTCCCACAGCTCGCACACGTTGAACGTCGCGAGCATCAGGTCGCAATTGCGGAAGGTCGTGCCGCGCAGGTCGCAGAACCTGAACGTGCAGCCCTTGGCGCTGTCGCCGTCGAAGAAGCGGCAGTCCTCGAACCGTGCGCCTGCCAAGTTCACATTGGCGAATTCGCACTGGTTGAAGCGGCTCCGCGTCCAATGCGACGTGGCAAGCTCGCCGCCGACGAAGCGGGTGGAGGCCGCGTCGCAGTCCTCGAATTGCGCGGAGTCCAGAGGTTCATCGTCGAAGCTGAAGTCCGACAGGTCTGCAGCAATGAGCTTTTCGCTCCGCCGCAAGGCGCTGCGGATGGCCTCGTGGTCAAGTTCGGACATTCAAGTGATGCTCTGCACGGCAAGCTGATCTGGTGCTGAAATCGTACGCTACTTGCGCACGCAGATCACGCGCACCGTGGCGGCCTTGGCATCCAGTGAGGAACCGTCGGGTTTGACGTCGTGCGCGGCGAGGAAGGCGCGCGTGGTTTCGGCGCTGATCATCACGGCCTGTGACGATGGGATCAAGGCCGTGCCGGCGAGCATCCCGGGCTTGAGCAGGGCGACGCCGACGAACTTGCCGTCGCCATCCAGTGCGGCGGCACCGGAGAAGCCAAGCCCAGGTGCCGGCGCGAGCGACGTTTCAGCCGGGCCATTGGCGGCAAGCTGGGCCTTGACGCTGCTGATTGCCGCAGCTCCGCCCTGGCTTTGCGGATCGGCAATGCCGACGATGTCGATCGATGATCTCGCGTTGCCGCCGGAGAGCGCGAGCGGCTTCAAGCCGCGCGCACCGTAGATGCGGAGCAGCGCCAGCCCATGCTCCTTGTCATCGGCGACCCGGTCGGCATGGCCAAAGCCGGGAACGGCGATGGCGAGGCAGCCATCGGTGATCTCGCGATCAGTGATGATGGCTCCGTCGTGACTCGCGATGATGCCGGTGCCGTAATCGACGGTGCGGCGGGGCGCCGGCAGTGCGGCGGATGGCGCGGGAAACGCGGTGAAGGCGCTCGACATCGCGATCACGACGGCCTCGACCGTATTCTCGGTGGCCTGGTCGTAGAGGATCGTCATGATGCGCACCTCGTCACCCCTGGCGGTGCCGCGGATGTAGAACTTCTTCAGGCCCTGCAGGCCGGACAGCACGAAGAAATCGGGCTTGACGACACTGTAATCGACAGCGCGGCCCGGCGGCTCCTTCTTCTCGCGCTCGGCCAGCGCGGCCATGGTCGGATTGGCTTCCTTGCGCCGTGCGAGCGTGACCTGCACCGTTCCTGTCGGCGAGCTCCACTTGGAGCCGTTGCCGTCGCTGGTCTGCTGCGGCACCAGCTTGGTCGGAATGCCGAGCCGTGCACCGCTCACCGGCTCGGTCACGATCTTCCAGCCGACGCTCTCCTGCTTGCGGCGCGCCGTGTCGGCGAGCGCTGCGCGCTCCTGCGGATTGAGCACGCCGGTCGGCTTGCCGCCCTTGAGCTTCTGGTACTCTTTGATCGCGTTGACCATGCGCTCGCTGACGTCGCCGGTGATCGCGCCATTATACTGACCGATCCAAGCGAGATCGGATTGTAGCGCGAGCCGCTCGGCCTGTCCCATCGCGTTGGCGGTATCGGCCGGCGCCTGCACGCCGGGCCGCACCGGCTGGGTCGTCACCGGCTTGGGCTTGGCGCCGGGCGGGACGCCCTGTGTCGTTTGCGCTTGCGCCGGCGAACAGGCAGCGGTCACGCCTGCGCAGATGAGTGTTGCCGTGGCCAGCCGTCTCATGACAAATCCCGAGCTCTTGCAGCTGACATAAATAAGCACATCTGCTTGGTCGGTCACAATCGGGTGAGGGTTCAGTGGGGAGGTCCGCTGTTTCCATGCCGGGCTGACGACGATGTGGCGGCGGAAGGACGTTGGGTAACGATGCTGAGCGACGAGGAACTTGAGCGCTATGCCCGCCACATCGTGCTGCGCGACGTCGGTGGCCCGGGGCAGGCGGCGCTGAAGCGCGCCTCGGTGCTGGTGATCGGCGCGGGCGGCCTGGGTGCGCCGGCGCTGATGTATCTTGCCGCTGCCGGTGTCGGCACGATCGGTGTTGTCGACGATGACATGGTGTCGCTGTCGAATTTGCAGCGCCAGGTCATCCATGCGACGCCGGATATCGGCAGGCCCAAGGTCGAGAGCGCGGCCGAGCGCATCAACGCGCTCAATCCGCACGTCACGGTCGTTGCGCATCGGACCTGGCTCAACGCCGACAACGCGCTCGATCTGATCGGTGCCTATGATCTCGTGCTCGATGGTTCCGACAATTTCGACACCCGCTATCTCGTCTCCGATGCCTGCTTCCTGGCCGCGAGGCCGTTGATCACCGGCGCGCTCGGCACCTTCGATGCGTCGCTGACGACGATCCGCGCGCATGAGACGAATGAGAAGGGCGAATTCAATCCGACCTATCGCTGCCTGTTCCCCGAGCCGCCGCCGCCCGGCACGGTGCCGGCTTGCGCCGAAGCCGGTGTCATGGGCGCGCTCGCCGGCATGCTGGGCTCGATGATGGCGCTGGAGGCGATCCGCGAGATCGTCGGCTTCGGCGAAGGCCTGGTCGGCCGGCTCTTGATGCTCGACGCGCGCACGATGCGCTTCGAGACGTTGCGCTACGGCCGCGATCCCGCCAATCCGCTCAACGGCGACGGGCCGGTGATTGCGGATCTGAGCATGCATCGGAAGCCGTAATGTGGTGAGAACCGCGCCAGATCCTCTGTTGTCGTCCCGGACAAGCCCGGCGACGCGAGAGCGTCGGCGGGCGCCGATCCGGGACCCATAGCCACCGCATTCGGTGACATGCGCGGAACGTGCGGCCTGCCTGTTTCAGACATCACGCGGTATGGGTCCCCGCGTTCGCGGGACGACACCTGTGATGAGGTGACGGGCTCGACACCTAGTCCGCTGCCGTCCTGGACAAGTCTGCAGCGCGATCGCGTCGACGACACCGACTAAGAGGCTGGCGGATCGGCTTACAGCATGCTCGGCAGCACGCGGTCCGGCGGCCGGTGGCTGTCGAGGAAGGTCTTGATGTTGATGATGACCTTCTCGCCCATCTCGACGCGGCCCTCGATCGTGGCCGAGCCCATGTGCGGCAGCAGCGTCACCTTGCCAGCCTTGGCGAGCCGCACCAGCCGCGGATTGACCGCCGGCTCATGCTCGAACACGTCGAGGCCCGCACCCGCGACGTCGCCGGCTTCGATCAGCCGCGTCAGCGTCTCCTCGTCGATCACCTCGCCGCGCGCGGTGTTGACGATGTAGGCGTCTTTTCGGATCAGCTTCAGCCGCCGCGCGGAGAGCAGATGGAACGTCGCCGGCGTGTGCGGGCAGTTCACCGAGATGATGTCCATCCGCGCCAGCATCTGGTCGAGGCTCTCCCAGTAGGTCGCGCCGAGTTCATCGGCGATGACGGGCGCGACCGGACGGCGGTTGTGATAGTGGATCTGCAGGCCGAAGGCGCGGGCGCGCCGCGCCACCGCCTGGCCGATGCGGCCCATGCCGATGATGCCGAGTCTCTTTCCGCCGATGCGGTGGCCGAGCATCCAGGTCGGCGACCAGCCCGCCCAGTTCTTGCCTTCGGTCAGGATCGAGGCGCCTTCGATCAGCCGCCGCGGCACCGCGAGGATCAGCGCCATGGTCATGTCGGCGGTGTCCTCGGTCAGAACCTTCGGCGTGTTGGTGACGGTGATGCCGCGCGCCACTGCAGCGGTCACGTCGATATTGTCGACGCCGTTGCCGAAATTGGCGATGAGCCGCAGCTTGCAGTCGGGCTGATTGAGAACATCGGCGGTGATGTGGTCGGTGACGGTCGGAACCAGCACGTCCGCCGTGCGCACCGCGTCGGCAAGTTGCTCCTGACTCAGCGGCTCGTCGTCAAGATTAAGTCGCGCGTCGAACAGCTCGCGCATGCGCGTCTCGACCGAGTCGGGCAGCTTGCGGGTCACTACGACGAGGGGCTTTTTCCTACCTGACATGTGCTGCTCTCATGAGATCCTTCAGACCTCATTAACCGGGTTCGCCGAAACTACCGTCGTCGCCTGGAGCCGGGCGCTTCCCTGGACTGGTCGTGTCGGATCTCGCGGTGGGCCGATCCGTCCCTGACAGGGTTCGCGAGCGATTCTCAGGCGCTTCCTGGCCGCTTGTGTTCGGTCCTGTCTAGCAGAAGGCCGGGCCAAGACAAGAAGCCAACCGCCGGTCAGGACGTACGATGCGGCAAGCCCTCTCTGTGCACGAAGGGGGGCAGCCGGGCGGTTCGATGGGGATCGGGCGAAGGATCGTATGCGCGAAGAGGGCGCGATCCTTGCGAGGGAGAGTGAGTTGAGTGCGATGGCGTTGGGGCGTTTCGGTGTGGTCGTGCTGCTCGCGGCCTGTCTGTTCGAGGCTGCGGTCGGCGCCGGGGCCCTCGCGAAGGATTCCGTTCTCACCACCAGCGGCCTTCCGGTGCCGCGCTATGTCAGCCTGAAGTCGGACCACGTCAACGTCCGCGCGGGACCGACCAAGGACAATGACGTGGCCTGGGTCTACACGCGCTCGGGCCTGCCGGTCGAGATCACCGCCGAATATGAAAACTGGCGGAGAGTGCGCGACTCGGAGGGATCGGAGGGCTGGGTCTACCACTCGCTCCTGTCCGGACGCCGCACCGCGGTCGTCACGATGAAGAACAAGGACGACCTTGCCGCGGTCTATGAGAATTCCGACCCGTCCAGCGCGGTGACGGCGCGGCTCCAGGCCGGCGTCATTGCGCAGGTCAAGAAATGCAGCAGTGGCTGGTGCCGTGTCCTCGGCAATGGTTTCGAGGGCTGGATCGAGCAGCAGCGGCTGTGGGGTGTCTATTCCGACGAGCAGGTCAATTGAACCGCCGGGAGGACGGGCCCCGTGGTCGCGATGGTGACGTACTCCCGACACGAAAATGCCCGCGAAGCGCGGGCATCGGTCCACTCAAAGCCGCTTCTCAGGGCTCAGCGCTTCTTGCGCAGCCGGACCACCATGTCGATGCGTGCGATCTCGTAACCTTCCGGTGCCTCCGGCAGCTTGGAGAGCGCGAGGTGCTGATCGGGGATATCGACCAGCTCGTGGTTGTTCTCGAGATAAAAGTGATGATGCGCCGTGACGTTGGTATCGAAGTAGGTCTTGGTGCCGTCGACGCTGACCTGGCGCAGCAGGCCGGCGTCCGTCAGCTGGTTCAGGGTGTTGTAGACGGTCGCGAGCGAGACCGGAACCTTGGCCAGCGTCGCTTCCTCGTACAGCATTTCGGCCGTCAGATGCCGCGCGCCCTTGCCGAACAGCAGCCAGCCCAGAGCCATGCGCTGGCGTGTCGGGCGCAAACCCGCCGCCTGCAGCATTTCGTTGACGTCGTGCCACGGGCAGCCATTGAGCGCAGGCTGCCGGCCGGTCCCCAGTCCATCCGGACTGGCCCGCTCATGACCACTGATCGAGGCGTTGTTGCTCGCGTCCACTTCAAGCACCGCAGAATTCGCACTCACCGATCTCTGATATAGGAAGAAACCCATTCAGATGCAAGCTTATCGCAACTAACCTGTCTAGAACGCCCCTAAACTGCATCTGCTGCCCGGCCCGGTTGCGAAGGCCGCGCCTGCGTCGATTTACCTGGATACGCGCATTGACGCCGCAATCTCCTATGTTAGAGAGCGCCCGGACCCGATTTGACCTGCCATGGCGAGCGCGGCCGGCCGTCACGGCGGCTGTTCCTGGCCTCGATAGTGTAAGGCCGCGTGCCGACGGCGGTCATTGTCGTCAAGTGCGATCGTTTCGCTGTCGCGCCGACGGGATGGCCGCCCGGTAAACGGTGCGCGAACGGGTCGACGCGTGAAGGGGTCGTGTCGCGCGGCACATTTCCATCTGGGATCGTTGAGAAAGGCTCATCAGGCATGCTGGATCGGCGCGGCAGTTATGAATACGAAGACCTGTTGGCCTGCGGCCGCGGGGAGCTGTTCGGTCCCGGCAACGCGCAGCTGCCGCTGCCGCCGATGCTGATGTTCGATCGCATTGCCGAGATCAGCGAGACGGGCGGCCAGTTCGGCAAGGGTTTCGTCCGTGCCGAGCTCGACGTGAAGCCGGATCTCTGGTTCTTCGGCTGCCATTTCAAGAACGATCCGGTCATGCCGGGCTGCCTCGGTCTCGACGCGATGTGGCAGATGGTCGGTTTCTTCCTCGGCTGGACCGGCGGCGCCGGCCGCGGTCGGGCACTCGGCCTCGGCGATCTGAAATTTTCGGGCCAGGTTCTGCCGACCGCCCGCAAGGTTGTGTACAACGTCGACGTCAAACGCGTGATGCGCTCAAAGCTGGTGCTCGGTATCGCCGACGGGTGGCTTTCGATGGACGGCGAGATTATCTATCGCGCCAAGGACCTGAAGGTCGGCCTGTTCAAGCAGGACTCCGCGCCGGCGTGAACCGGCTGGCCCCGAGCAGAGACAGTGCAGCAGGCGTGACTGCGACAGAACATACGAGCAAGGCGAGGCGGACATCATGAGGCGGGTCGTCATCACGGGCATGGGCATCGTCTCGTCGATCGGCAACAACACCCAGGAGGTGCTGGCGAGCCTGTACGAGGCGAAGTCCGGCATCTCCCGCGCCGAGAAATATGCCGAGCTCGGTTTCCGTTCGCAGGTGCAAGGCGCGCCGACGCTGAATCCGGCAGAGGTGGTCGACCGCCGCGCGATGCGCTTCATGGGTGAAGGCGCGGCGTGGAATCACGTTGCCATGGAGCAGGCGATCCACGATTCCGGACTCGAGCCGTCCGACGTGTCCAATATCCGCACCGGCATCATCATGGGCTCGGGCGGACCGTCGACGCGCACGCTGGTCGAGGCCGCCGACATCACCCGCACCAAGGGGCCGAAGCGGGTCGGGCCGTTCGCAGTGCCGAAGGCGATGTCGTCGACGGCCTCCGCGACGCTTGCGACCTGGTTCAAGATCAAGGGCGTCAACTATTCAATCTCGTCGGCCTGCGCGACCTCCAATCACTGCATCGGCAATTCCTATGAGATGATCCAGTACGGCAAGCAGGACGTGATGTTCGCCGGCGGCTGCGAGGAGCTGGACTGGACCCTGTCGGTGCTGTTCGACGCGATGGGCGCGATGTCGTCCAAGCACAATGAGACGCCCGCGACCGCGTCGCGGCCCTACGACGTGACGCGTGACGGCTTCGTGATCGCCGGCGGCGCCGGCGTCGTGGTGCTGGAAGAGCTTGAGCACGCCAAGGCGCGCGGCGCCAAGATCTATGGCGAGATCGTGGGCTACGGCGCAACCTCGGACGGCTACGACATGGTTGCGCCGTCGGGCGAAGGCGCTGAGCGCTGCATGCAGCTTGCGCTGTCGACCGTGAAGACCAAGATCGACTACATCAATCCGCATGCGACCTCCACGCCCGCCGGCGATCCGCCGGAAATGGAGGCGATCCGCAAGGTGTTCGGCCGCGGTGAGAAATGCCCGCCGATCGCCGCGACGAAGGCGTTGACCGGACATTCGCTCGGCGCCACCGGCGTCCAGGAGGCGATCTACTCGCTGCTGATGATGAAGAACGGCTTCATCTGCGAGAGCGCCAACATCACCGAGCTAGATCCCGCGTTTGCCGACATGCCGATCGTGCGCAAGCGCATCGACAACGCCAAGCTCGGCGCCGTGCTGTCGAATTCGTTCGGCTTCGGCGGCACCAACGCGACGCTGGTCTTCAAGCACCTCGACGCTTAAGATTTCCGACAGGACTGGTTTCGTCGGCGTGATGCCGGACAACAGCGCGAAACATTTTCGCACCGATGTCCGGCTATCGGCGTCTGTGGAGCGAGACGATCATCTTGGCTGGGTCGGGTCCCGGCATGACGAAGGAGAGTGAGCATGCAGGGTCTGATGACAGGCAAGCGCGGTCTGGTCATGGGCATCGCCAATGACCATTCGATCGCCTGGGGCATCGCCAAGACACTGGCTGCGCATGGCGCCGAGATGGCCTTCACCTATCAGGGCGATGCGCTCGGCAAGCGCGTGCGTCCGCTCGCCGACGAGCTCGGCGTCAAGCAGGTGCTGCCCTGCGACGTCGAGGACATCGCCAGTGTCGATAGCGTGTTCGCAGCGCTACGCGCGGCCTGGGGCGGCCTCGACTTTCTGGTCCATGCCGTGGCCTTCTCCGACAAGAACGAGCTCAAGGGCCGTTATGCCGATACCTCGCGCGAGAATTTTGCGCGTACGATGCTGATCTCCTGTTTCTCCTTCACCGAGATCGCCAAGCGCGCCGCCGAGCTGATGCCGGAGACCGGCGGCAGCATGATCACGCTGACCTTCGACGGCTCCAACCGCGTGATGCCGAACTACAATGTGATGGGTGTGGCCAAGGCCGCGCTCGAAGCGTCGGTGCGTTACCTCGCCGCCGATTACGGCCGGCACAGCGTCCGCGTCAATGCGATCTCGGCCGGCCCGGTGCGGACACTTGCGGGCTCCGGCATCGGCGATGCCCGCTTCATGTTCGCGTTCCAGCAGAAGCATTCACCGCTCGGTCGCGGCGTGACCCTGGAGGAGCTCGGCGGCTCTGCGCTCTATCTGCTCTCGGACCTGTCTGGCGGCGTCACCGGAGAGATCCACTACGTCGACTCCGGCTACAACGTGATCTCGATGCCGCGGCCCGAGGATCTCAAGGCGGAGTAGTCCAACTCGTTTCCGGCGTCAGCATTTGCACGAAGAGCTGCACAATCGTCGACATGCGATCATGATCCGGCTTCGTTTGACGGGCTCATGATCGAGACCCGCCGACCGGCGCGGTTAGTCGCTATAGCGCTTCTTGCGATCCACCCAATTTGTCACAATTGAATCCCGCCACTCCCCAGGATACTCAGGCGATGTTTGCGCAACCCTGGCGACTAGGTTCTCCCCCGATGATGGGGTGAACGCATCGAGCCGGTGCTTCGGCCACGATGGTCAGCCAGCCGGTCGCGCCGGCAGCGAGACAATCGTGGGGGCGATCGGCGATGCTGCGTTTCAAGATCGAGGTCATTACCTTGTGTGCGGTGATCGGCGTTGCGTGCGCGGCAGGACGCGCAGCGCCCGCGCAGGCCCAGTCGACGATCTGGGATTCCACGATCTCCAATACGAATTGGTATGTGCCGACGGCACAGCTGCTCGCCTACATGTCGCCCAAGGCCGGCTTCTTGAACCCGATCCCCATCGGCGATCAGACCTTGTGGACCCTGGGGACGGCGACCAACGGCGCTTTCACCGGGACGAGCGTCGCGCAGCTCAGGATCGGACCGGCACTGCTGACCGACACCTCGACGATCCAGGGCTTCGTGACGACGAGCGGGCAGATCACCATGCTGTTCACGCCCATCGGAGGTGGCACGGTGACCGTCGGTCTCGGCACCATGCGCACGGTCAATGGCGTGTCCAGCATGGAAATGCAGATGATCACCGGCGACAGTTTACTGGTGACGCATTGGGCCTACATGCTGCCCTATGATCCCGCGACCTTCACGCCGCCGCCGTCCGCGCCCGTGCCCGCCAATTCGGTGCCGCAATGGGCATGGACGGCCGGCACGCCGTGGCGGATCGTCAGCCCGACTTTGTTCGGCACCCAGGCCCCCGGGCGCTTCGTCATCACCGACTATCAGAACGGCTATTTCTGGGGCGCCGGCCTCGCGCCAGGCGGCAGCACTGGTGCGGGCTTCACGCTGCTCGGTTCGGTGACGCCGGAAGGCCGCGTGCTGTTCAACACCCTGTCGCGCGGCAACCTGACAAGCCTCTATGGCGCGGCCAGCGGCGATGCCTCGCAGGCGCAGATGGTGACTTCGAGCTACGATCTCACGGGAAAACTGACCGGAGGTGCGGCGACCATGTCGCTGATCCAGCCCTATGCCGAAACGCTCCGGGCCCAGGGCGGCCGCGTCGGTCTCGAAGCGGCTGAGGTGCTCTACCGGTTGTCCGCGACGTCGCTCGGCTGGAGCGGGTCGATGGCGCCCGGCTTTGCTGCGCTCGACAATCTGAGCGGACCTGCGCTCGCCACCGCGGTCAAGCAGACCCTGCCGGTGCTGACCGGCGCGGCCGCGCAGGCGGCCTACGTCACGCAGCGCGCCTTTGGGCAAACCATGATGGATCGGCTCGATGATGTCGGCGGCGTTGGTGCTGCGTCCGGCCGTGCTGTCTGGATCCAGCCTCTCGGCGTCGCCGCGCGGCAGGCGGGGCGAGACGGAGTTCCAGGTTACAACGCTTCCGGCGGCGGTGTGGCATTCGGCGCTGACGCCGCGCTCTCGCGACGCGCCCTCATTGGCGGCACGTTCGCGGTTTCGCGCCAGGCCATCACCGGAAGTGATGACGCCGTGCCGAACCGTCTCGGCGTCGCGTCCTATCAGCTGGGACTCTATGGCGCCTATGTGATCAGCCGCGACGTGACGCTGGACTATCAGTTCGATGGTGGACTGAATGACAACGGCGAAAGCCGCTCGTTGAACTTCATGGGCACGTCCGCCGGCGGGAGCTACCGCTCCTATACCGGTCACGCTGGCGCAGGTCTCAAGACACACGTTCCGCTTCAGGGCGGTCTCGCTCTCATCCCGTCACTCCACCTCGACTATGGCACCGTTCGCAGCGGCTCCTACCGCGAAAGCGGCGCCGGCGGATTCAGCCTCAACGTCGACCCGCAGACGTATCAGGAGCTCATTGCGACCGCCGGGATGAAAGCCGTCTACCAGCTTGCAAAGCAGGTGCATCTGACTGGCGATATCGGCGCCGGCTACAACGCGCTCAACCAGAGACTCCAGATCGGCGCGGCCTTCTCCGGCGGCGGCGAGCGCTTCGCCACCAATGGCCTTGGCCTGTCGCCCTGGATCTATTCGGCCGGATTCGGCCTTGTCGCCGCCGGCAACGACCGGCTCGACGTCAGCGTTCGCTACGGCATCAACGCCACGTCGTCGGGCCTCCTCCAGCAATCGGGGCATGCGGTGCTGAAGATCAGGCTGTGATCGTCCCCAGCCAATCACGGCCCTTCGATGCGTGCGACGCGAGCGCCTGGATCACAGTCAGGGTCGGTGTGGACGAGCCGATCTATTCACGCCCGAAATAGGCCGGCAGTGCCTGGTCCAGCCGAAACTTCAGCATCGACCGCGCCATGTCGCGCAACACGGTGTTGTTGGCGGCGTCCGCCGGCGTTGCGGGAAAAGCGGAATTGTCGACGTCGCCCGCGTGGGATGGTGGGCCCATCCCGGATGTCAGACCCGTCAAGAAGCTCTTTGAGCTGGCCGGAGGATCGCGCTTCTCGAATGTCGCGCCATCGAATAGCTGAATGTCGAGCATGACGAATACGTGCGTGTATTTGACGAGCCCCGCCACCCGGCTGACCACCCCGATCCCCGATACGATGTCGTAGGTCGATGGCTCTTTACCGCTCCGGCGCGTGACCACGAGATAGCGCCCGCAGCCCGCCGAGCCCGCCACCCTCCTGACGATGACCGGCAGCTTGTGGTTCTCGTCGGAGATCGAGGTCGACTGATAGAGCGGATCGAACGCTCCCTTCGGAACAGCAATGCGACGAACATTGTCACCGCCTGCGGCCCTCGCCCGCGCATAGATCAGGTCGTCGAAGCCCCACGATACGGGGACTTCCGCGTAGTCCCCGCCGAGTTGCGTGATGCCGTTGTTCTGCACCGTGAAGACGTCGCCGACAGCGGCGATCAAACCGGTGTCGCACGGTCCACTCGCCCCTATCGCAGCTGTGGCCGGCCTGGCATTCGCACCCACCGCTTTCTTGATCGCACTCTTTGCAGGTGGCGCGGCATTCGGCGCAGGCTGTGACTGCGCCGACGCGTCCGTGCACGACCAGACGAAGGCGAGGAGCAGCGGCACGAGGCGGCGCAGAGCATGCATGACGAGGTCTCGTTCGTGAGGGTGTATCGAAGAGGGCGGGAATCGCCCTAACATGGAGATCCAGCCGCTTGCGTCATTCGACCTTCAGATAGCTCGGCAGATCGCGATCGAGTTTCGCCGCGACCAGTGTCCGCAGCCGCTCGCGCAGCACGACGCTGCTCGCCGCGGCCGCGAGAGGGTCGGGGAAATCGGCATTGTCGAGCTTATTGAGCGGATCTTCCATGATCCTCATGCTCTCGGCGAGCCTGGCGCCGGTGTCAGCCGAAAACGAGCTGACCCTCTCAAAGGAGTTGCCGTCAACCAGCGTGATGTTGACATTCGCAAACAGGTGCGAGTGCCTGAGGACAGACCCGACGCCCTGATTGTAGGCGCCGATGCCCTTGAGCACCAGGTTGGTGCCGGGAATCTTGCCCTCGAACGTGGTCACGACGAGGTAACGCGCGCAGTTCGTATTCGTGGTCACGTCGCGAACGATCGAGGTCAGGCTCTCCTTCGGATCGGGCAGGAATCGTGATTTCGGATGGTAGTACGGCTCGAACGCGTCCCTGGGATAGCCGACCCTCCGCACGGTGGGATCGCCGCCGGTTGCCGCGCGCACGCGCGCCATCACCAGGTCATCCAGTCCCCAGCCTTGGACGGTTACCTCGGTCTCTTCGATTTCGAACACGGTGATACCGAACTTATTGACCGTCAGCTGGTCTCCAAGAACGGAAATTACCCCGAGGCGACAGGGGCCGCTTTCAGTGGCCGCAGCAGGCTTCGCGGCTGGCTTCCTGCCGGCCGGCTTCTTGGCGGCGGCCGGCGGCTTCGCGGATTGAACGGGTGTTGACGGCGCCTGGGCCGAGGCCGCGTGGGCGAAAGCAAAGGCGAGAGCGGCGAGCGTGAGGTTGCGAATCAGCATGAGCGATACGGACAACGGTGCGGTTCGAGAACGGCGGAGCCGCCGGGAACCCGAAACCTAGTCCGCCCTGGAATGCTGACGCAATAATTTCTCGGCGACACGCGAGATCGGCCGCTCGTGCACGCGATGCGATTAATCGCCGGGCGGCCGGTCGGCCTGCTTCCAGCGATAATATTTCATCATCCGGCCATGCACCGCGTCGGCCTCCTCTTTCTCCAGCACGAAGCCTTCGCGCTCGTACCAGCGCCAAGCCTTCTCATTGCCTTCGGCGCAGCGCAGCCAGATTTCGTCGGGCAGCAGCGCGCGGGTGAAGGCGAGCAGGCGCCGGCCGAGCGAGTGCCCCTGATGGGAGGGCGCGATCATCAGCTGGTCGAGATAGAGCCTGGGCACATTGATCGCGAGCATCGCGGCGAGCCGGCCGCCGTCATCGGCGACATAGAGGCTCCAGCCGCCGGCAACCTCGCGCGGCACGCGCTCCTTCAGGAAGACGAGCAGTTTATCACTCGGCGTCTCCAGCCCGGTCGAGCACCAGCTCTCCATCCAGAGTTGGGCGATGGCGTCGTATTCATCTGGGCGGGCGGGGCGGATGACCGGTTTGTGCATGGGCTCAGACCTGAATCGAGTTGCGGCGAGGACCTGACCTCTCGATCAGACGTCATTGCGAGGACGCCCCGAAGCAATGCGGAATGCGTCGCTCGGTCCTGGATTGCTTCTGGCACTCGCAGCGACAACGCCGCGCCGGTCAAATGGACAACAAAAAAGGGCGGCTTGAAAGCCGCCCTCTGCTGATGTGACGAGTGGTCGCTGGGCTATTCGCCGGCGGCTTCGCGCGGCGTCTCGGCGCCGCCGTCGGCCTTCTGCTTGGCTTCGAGGTCCTCGCCGGTGGTCTGGTCGACGGCCTTCATCGACAGCCGGGTCTTGCCGCGATCGTCGAAGCCGAGCAGCTTGACCTTGACCTTGTCGCCTTCCTTGACGACGTCGGTGGTCTTCTGCACGCGCTTGTCGGCGAGCTGCGAGATGTGGACGAGACCGTCGCGCGTGCCGAAGAAGTTCACGAACGCGCCGAACTCCATCACCTTGACGACAGTGCCGTCATAGATCTGGCCGATCTCCGGATCGGAGGCGATCGACTTGATCCACTTGATGGCGGCCTTCATCGCCTCGCCGTCGTTGGAGGCAACCTTCACGGTGCCGTCGTCCTCGATATTGACCTTGGCGCCGGTCTTCTCGACGATCTCGCGGATCACCTTGCCGCCGGTGCCGATCACTTCGCGGATCTTGTCGGTCGGGATCTTGAAGGTCTCGATGCGCGGCGCGTATTCGCCGAGCTCGGCGCGGGCTGCGGTCAGCGCCTTGGACATCTCACCCAGGATGTGGATGCGGCCTTCGCGGGCCTGGCCCAGCGCAACCCGCATGATCTCCTCGGTGATGCCCTCGATCTTGATGTCCATCTGCAGCGAGGTGATGCCGCTCTCGGTGCCGGCGACCTTGAAGTCCATATCGCCGAGATGGTCCTCGTCGCCGAGGATGTCGGAGAGAACGGCGAAGCGCTTGTCCTCGAGGATCAGGCCCATCGCGATGCCCGCGGTCGGACGCTTCAACGGCACGCCGGCATCCATCAGCGCCAGCGAGGCGCCGCAGACCGAGGCCATCGACGACGAGCCGTTCGACTCGGTCACCTCCGACACCACGCGCGTGGTGTAGGGGAACTCGTGGTGCGGCGGCAGCACGGGATGGATCGCGCGCCAGGCCAGCTTGCCGTGGCCGATCTCGCGGCGCTTGGTGCCGCCGAGACGACCGGTCTCACCGACCGAGTAGGGAGGGAAGTTGTAGTGCAGCAGGAACGTCTCTTTGTAGGTTCCCGACAGCGCGTCGATGTACTGCTCGTCCTCGCCGGTGCCGAGCGTGGTCACGACCAGCGCCTGGGTCTCGCCGCGGGTGAACAGCGCCGAGCCGTGGGCGCGCGGCAGCACGCCGACCTCACAGACGATGTTGCGCACGGTCTTGGCGTCGCGGCCGTCGATGCGCTTGCCGGTGTCCAGGATGTTCCAGCGAACGATCTTGGCTTCCAGCTCCTTGAACACGCCGGAGAGGCGGAGCTTGTCGTATTTCGGCTCGGCGCCTTCCGGGAAGAAGTGCGCCATCACCTTTTCCTTGACGGCGCCGACGGCGGCATAGCGCTCCTGCTTGACCGGGATCGCATAGGCCTTGCGCAGGTCCTGCTCGGCGACGCCCAGCATTTCCTTCTCGATTGCGCCGTTGTCGATGACAGCGACGTCGCGCGGCTCCTTGGCGGCCTTCTCGGCCAGATCGATGATCGCGTTGATCACCGGCTGGAAGTGGCGGTGACCGAACATCACCGCGCCGAGCATGATGTCCTCGTTGAGCTCCTTGGCCTCCGATTCCACCATCAGCACGGCGTCGGAGGTGCCGGCGACGACGAGGTCGAGCTGGGTGTCGGCCATCTCGTCGAGGGTCGGATTGAGGATGTATTCGTCATTGGCGAAGCCGACGCGGGCCGCGCCGATCGGGCCCTTGAACGGCACGCCCGACAGCGTCAGCGCGGCCGACGCGGCGACCAGCGCCACGATATCGGGATCGTTCTCCATGTCGTGCGACAGCACGGTCACGATGACCTGGGTCTCATTGCGCCAGGCATCGACGAACAGCGGGCGGATCGGGCGGTCGATCAGGCGGGAGACCAGCGTCTCCTTCTCGGTCGGACGGCCCTCGCGCTTGAAATAGCCGCCGGGGATGCGGCCGGCAGCGTAGGTCTTTTCCTGATAGTCGACAGTCAGCGGCAGGAAGTCGACGCCCTCGCGCGGCGACTTGGCGGCGACGACAGTCGCGAGCACGACGGTCTCGCCATAGGTGGCGACGACGGCGCCGTCAGCCTGGCGCGCGATCTTGCCGGTTTCCAGCTTGAGGGGACGTCCACCCCAGTCGATCTCGACGGAATGCTTGGTAAACATTGGTATCTTCTTTCATGAGATGATCGAAGGAAGACCCCCAGAAACAAAAAAACCATGCGCAAGATGGCAGGACGCTGGATTGCGATCAGCGCCCTGCGATCCTGCCATGGTTTTCTTATTTCGGATGGCGTCCATCCTTCTCGTCGTACGGGCTCTTGCCCGTGACGCCCAGCGGCCGGATTGCTGCTGAGGCGTACTGCACAGTCTGGGCGAGATCGGCCGAAAAGCGTATCCGCTTCTTTCCGGATTCCTGCCAGACTATATGATCACGGACCCGCGAACGCCGCGCGGCGGCATTCTCGGGACCCTGTCGATAACGCGCGCCAAATCGCGCGCGCTCATTCCGATCAAAAGCTCAACGGCGAATGTTGTGCTTCTCGAGCAGCGCCTTGTAGCGCGCCTCGTCGTTCTTCTTCAGATAGTCGAGCAGCGAACGGCGGGTCGAGACCAGCTTCAGGAGGCCGCGGCGGGAGTGGTTGTCCTTGCCGTGGGTCTTGAAATGGCCGGTCAGGTTGTTGATGCGTTCCGACAGGATCGCAACCTGGACCTCGGGAGAGCCGGTGTCGCCGGCCTTGGTCGCACTTGCCTTGATGATTTCCGCTTTGCGCTCTGCGGTAACCGACATCGTCAGTCTCTTTCGTTGCGACCGGAGCTGGCAGTCAGTCCGGTCAGGTTGAACACGCGCTTGGGGATGAGTTCGCCATTGCCAATTTCGGCAAGCGCCAGAAGGCGGCCTGCGACCGTGACATAGACTGTGCCGCTACTTTGGGGCGCATCCCGTCCGCGCAACAAAACGGCCTGGCCCCGATGGAGCCTTGCCGCATCAGCCCGTGTGACGGCCAGTGCCGGGATGTCGTCCAGCGCGGTCTCAACGGGCAAAAGTGCGTCGGCGAGGCTACCCTCGCCGGACGCGGCTCTATTGCACAAAGCCTCCAATTGTTCCAGCGGAATCATGTCGTTCTCGGTAAACGGACCCACCAGGGTCCGCCGGAGCGCGCTGATATGGCCGTAACAGCCGAGGATTCGGCCCATGTCACGGGCGAGCGCCCGCACATAGGTTCCCTTGCCGCATTCGGCCTCGAAGACCGAATGCGACGGATCCGGCTGGTCGACGAGGGTCAGCTCGTGGATTTCGACCGGCCGGGGTGCCAGTTCGACGACCTCGCCGTCGCGGGCGAGGTCGTAGGCGCGCTCGCCCTGGATCTTGATCGCGGAATAGCGCGGCGGAGTCTGCTCGATCCGGCCGGTAAATTGCGGCAGCAGGGCGCGAATCGCCTCGACGTCCGGCCGCTGCGTGCTGGTCTCGACGACACGACCCTCGGTGTCGTCGGTATCGCGCTCCTCGCCCCAGCACACCGTGAAACGGTAGCGCTTGCGGCCGTCCATCACGAACGGAACGGTCTTGGTGGCTTCGCCGAGCGCAATGGGAAGACCGCCCGACGCGAGCGGATCGAGCGTGCCGGCGTGGCCGGCGCGCTTGGCCTGGAACAGGCGCTTGGCGACCGCGACGGCCTGCGTCGAGGTCATGCCGATCGGCTTGTCGAGCACGACCCAGCCATGGATGTCGCGACGATCGCGGCGCGGCTGGTTGCCCTGACCGTTTCCTTGGCGCTGCTTGTTGTTGCGCGGATCGTTGTTGTCGCGCGGCGGGCGGGCGTCGGCAGAGTGGATCGTCTTGACGGCGGTCGTTTCGGCGCTCAGCGCATCGACAGTGCCGGTTTCGGGGGGGATGGTCATCAGCTCTCTTCCGAATCCGAATTGAGGTCTCTCTGCACCGCGGGTGTTCGCAGTAATTTCTCGATCCGTTCCGCTTCGTCGAATCGCTCGTCGACGCGGAAGCGGATGTCAGGTGCAAATTTCAGGTTAACGCGCCGCGCGATGTCGCCGCGCAGGAACTTCTTGTTGCGCTCCAGCGCAGTGAGCACCACGTCCGTGTCCTGTCCGCCGAGCGGCATGATGTAGATGGTGGCGAGCTTCAGGTCGGGCGACATGCGGACTTCGGGCACCGTAATGATGTGTCCCTCCAGGTCCGGATCATGCACGCTACCTTGGCTGAGAATGTCGGCGACAGCGTGACGCACGGTCTCGGCCACGCGCAGCTGGCGCTGCGAACCGCCGGAAGCCGAGCTTCCCCTCTGGTGATGGCGAGGCATTGTTTCAAAATCCAATGGGTCACCACCCGGCGTGGCACGGGTGATGGAGGTCATTCTGGTTGAGTTCGACGACGCTTCGATTCGTTCAAATGAGGCTTGCGAGACCCGTCCGTGGACGGGCTCGCAGCTCAATCAAAAGACAGCGCTCTGTAGGATTCGGACTTACAGCGAGCGCTGGATGGTCTCCACGCGATAACACTCGATGACGTCGCCGACACGCATGTCGCCGTAGTTCTCGAAGGCCATGCCGCATTCCTGGCCCGACTGGACTTCCTTCACTTCGTCCTTGAAGCGCTTCAAGGTCGACAGCTTGCCTTCGTGAACCACCACGTTGTCGCGGATCAGGCGGACATTGGCGCCGCGCTCCACGGTGCCGTCGGTGACGCGACAACCCGCGACCTTGCCGACCTTGGAGATGTTGAACACCTCCAGGATCTGCGCATTGCCGAGCATGGTCTCGCGAAGCGTGGGAGCCAAAAGGCCGCTCATCGCCTTCTTCACGTCATCCACGAGGTCGTAGATGATGTTGTAGTAGCGGATCTCGATGCCGTTGCGCTTGGCCAGCGCGGCCGCTTCCTTGTTGGCTCGCACCGAGAAGCCGATGATCGCGGCGTTGAAGCCTTCCGCGAGCGTCACGTCGGATTCGCTGATGCCGCCGACGCCGGCATGCAGGATGCGGGCGGCGACCTCGTCGGTGCCGAGCTTCTCCAGCGAGCCCAGGATCGCTTCCAGCGAGCCCTGCACGTCGGCCTTGATGACCAGCGGGAATTCCTTGCGACCCGCTGTCTTCAGTTGCGACATCATCTGCTCGAGCGAGCCGCGCATGCCGGAGACGCTGGCGGCGGCATTCTCGCGCTTCTGATGGGCGCGATAGCTCGTGACCTGGCGGGCGCGGGCTTCGCTCTCGACCACCGCAAGGCGGTCGCCGGCTTCCGGCGGGCCGTTGAAGCCGAGCACCTCGACCGGCACGGAAGGTCCGGCCTCGGTCAGGGTCTCGCCCTGGTCGGAGATCAGCGCGCGGACGCGGCCCATTTCAGCGCCGGCCACGATGATGTCGCCGACCTTGAGGGTGCCGCGCTGAACCAGCACGGTTGCCACCGGACCGCGGCCACGATCGAGCTTGGCTTCGATCACGGTGCCCTCGGCCGGGCGATGCGAGTTGGTCTTGAGGTCGAGGATGTCGGCCTGCAGCGCGATCATTTCCAGCAGGCGGTCGAGATTGGTCTTGTTCTTGGCGGAGACCTCGACGTCGACGACCTCGCCGCCCAGCGACTCGACCTGAACCTCGTGCTGCAGCAGCTCGGTGCGGACCCGCTCGGGGCGCGCATCGGGCTTGTCGATCTTGTTGATCGCCACGATCATCGGCACCTTCGCCGCCTTGGCGTGGTTGATGGCCTCGATCGTCTGCGGCATGACGCCGTCGTCGGCGGCGACCACCAGCACGACGATGTCGGTGACCTTGGCGCCGCGGGCGCGCATCGCGGTGAAGGCGGCGTGGCCGGGCGTATCGATGAAGGTGATCTTCTTGCCCGAATCGGGCGCCGTGACCTGATAGGCGCCGATGTGCTGGGTGATGCCGCCGGCTTCGCCCGAGACCACGTTGGCGTGGCGCAGCGCGTCGAGCAGCGAGGTCTTGCCGTGATCGACGTGGCCCATCACGGTGACGACCGGGGAGCGCGGCTCGGTATCGCCGGAATCGTCGACGACATCGAACAGGCCTTCTTCCACGTCCGAGGCCGCCACGCGCTTGACGGTGTGGCCCAACTCCTCCGCGATCAGCTGCGCGGTGTCGGCGTCGATCACGTCGGTGATCTTGTGCATCGCGCCCTGCCGCATCAGCAGGCGGATGACGTCGACTGCGCGCTCCGACATGCGGTTCGCCAGTTCCTGGATGGTGATCGCTTCCGGAATCGTCACCTCGCGGATCAGCTTTTCCTTCTGCTCGTTGGCAGCGTGGCCCTTCAGGCGCTGGGTGCGGCGGCGGAACGAGGCGATCGAGCGCTCGCGCACATCGTCGGCCGTGAGCGCGGTGACCACGGTCAGGCGGCCGCGCTGCTTCTGCGGCGCCGGCTTGTGGGTCGTCTTCGGTGCCATCACCGGACGGGCAACGCCGCCCGGGCCGCGCCGGATCTGGCGCGGACCGTCATCCTCGTCCGGACCGGCGGCGACGCCGGGCGCACGGGCGACTGGACTGCCGGGCCTCGCGGAGGCTGCGGTGCGGGCGCCGGCGGGCTGAGCGCCACCTGGCCGCGCACCGGGAGCGCCCGATGCCGGCCGGCCGCCGGACGGGGCACCCTGGGAACGGGACGGCGCCGACGCCGGACGGGCGGAAGCTCCGGAGGACTGCGGCGCTGCGGCGGCGGCCGGACGTGGCGCCTCACCTTCGCCGAACCGCTTCTTGGCTTCGAGCTCGGCCTTGCGCTTGGCTTCCTCTTCGTGGCGATGACGCTCTTCCTCGGCCTTGCGGCGCGCCTCGGCAGCCTCGCGCTCGGCGCGTTCGGAGGCTTCGCGCTCGGAGCGGCGGCGGGCTTCCTCCTCGGCCTGGCGGCGTTCCTCGACATCGCGGACGCGCGCATCGGCGAGCGCGCTGGCGCGCGCCGAACGTTCGTCCTCGGTCAGTGTACGCAGCACGACGCCGGACCCGCCGCGCTGGGACGAGCCGGACGAACGCGGTCCGGACGGGCGGGGGCTCGGCGGCGGGGGCGACGGCGCCTTGGCGACGACCGGCTCCGGTGCGTGCGGCGCATCGGGCGCTCCATCACCGGCCCGGCGCTTGCCGCGCTTCTCGACCACCACCTGCTTGCTCCGGCCATGTGGGAAGCTCTGGCGTACCGTGCCTGTCTCGACGCGCGGCTTGAGCGTCAAGGTCTTGGTCGGGACACTCAGTTTCTTGTCGCCCGGAGTGTTGTTGTCGGCCATTCAGTCGTCCTAATCTCGTTACAGCGTGCGGGCTACCGCACCGTCCCATTCGTGCAATCGTCAGCTATGTCGTCGAAGTCGAAGCAGATTTCGTGGCCGCGGTTCCGGCAATCTTGTCAGCGTCGGCCGACCGGTATCGGACCAGTGTCTGGCTGCGCGACAGGAATGTCCTGCTCGCCGGGCCCGCGAGCACGGCAGCATGTATCACATTTGAGCGCCCAAGTGCCAAATCCAATTCTGCCGAAGTGAGACAGCAGATGATCGGAAATGTCGGGGCTGGTCCCTGATCCCCGTCATTTGGCCGCACCAGCGCGTCGAGCTTGCGGATGCCGTCGGCCGCGCCGTCTGAAGCATGGATGAGGGCGGCCAACGTGGTCCGGGATTGGCGCTGCGACAGCGCCGCTTCCACCTTGGAGAATCCGGACACGACCTGGCCGGCCTTGGCGGCGATTCCCAGCGCCTCGATCGCGCTGCGAGCCAGCAGGGCCTCCAGATCGTCGGCAAGTGTCGGATGGACGCGAACGTTCGCCTTGAAGCCACGGCTGAAATGGTGACGCCGCACCGCTTCTGCAACCGCCTGGCGTGAGGCCGAAATCCACAATCCCCGGCCCGGCAGCTTGCGCTTGATGTCGGGCACGACCTCGCCCGACGGGCCGACGACGAAGCGGATCAGCTCGCCGATCGGCCGCACCTCGCGGCTGACCGCGCACATGCGCATGGTCGCGGACTTCTCGGTCCGCGGTCCATTGTCGAGCTCGGGGTCGGCCAAAGCGAGCATGCGGTGATGCAGCTCCTCATCTCAAGCTTGTGGTGTCATGGCGGGGGTCATTGCGGCGTCCAGGGTTCGAAACATCGGGTCAGGCCGGCTGTCCTTCGGCTTCGTCCTCGGCGTCGGCTTCGACCTCCGGCTTGGCGATATCGGCTTCGCTGATCCAACCCGCCTTGACGCGGGCCTGCATCACCATCGCCTCGGCATCGTCGCGGGACACCTCGAGTCCGTCGAGAATGCCCGGAAATTTGGTGGACTCGCCGCCCTCCTTGCGCTCGGTCCAGCCGACCAGATCGTCGGTGGCGCAGCCGGCGAGATCGTCGACGGTCTTGATGTCGTTCTCGCCGAACTTGACCAGCATCTTGGTGGTCACGCCGGGCACGGCCTTCACCGCGTCTTCGACGCCGAGCTCCTTGCGCTTGGCCTCGAGCTCGGCCTCCTGCTGCTCCAGGAATTCCTGGGCGCGGGTCTGCAGCTCGGTCGCGGTTTCCTCGTCGAAGCCCTCGATGCCGGCGAGATCCTTGAGATCGACCATCGCGAGTTCCTCGACCGAGGTGAAGCCTTCCGAGGCCAGCAATTGGCCGACCACTTCGTCGACGTTCAGCGATTCCATGAAGACGCGGGTGGAGTTCTCGAAATCGGCCTGGCGGCGCTCCGATTCCTCCTGCTCGGTCAGGATGTCGATGTCCCAGCCGGTCAGCTGCGAGGCGAGGCGGACGTTCTGGCCGCGGCGGCCGATCGCCAGCGACAGCTGGTTGTTGGTGTCGGGCACCACGACCTCGATCCGCTCGCGGTCCTCGTCGATGACGACCTTGGCGACTTCGGCCGGCGCGAGCGCGTTGACCACGAAGGTCGCGATGTCAGGCGACCAGGGAATGATGTCGATCTTCTCGCCCTGCAGCTCGTTCACCACGGCCTGCACGCGCGAGCCGCGCATGCCGACGCAGGCGCCGACCGGATCGACCGAGGAGTCGCGCGACACGACGCCGATCTTGGCGCGCGAGCCGGGGTCGCGGGCCACCGCCTTGATCTCGACGATGCCGTCATAGATTTCCGGCACTTCCTGCGCGAACAGCTTGGCCATGAACTGCGGATGGGTGCGCGACAGGAAGATCTGCGGGCCGCGGGTCTCGCGGCGGACGTCGAACACATAGGCGCGGACGCGGTCGCCGTTGCGGAACACCTCGCGCGGCAGCATCTCATCGCGGCGGATGATGGCCTCGCCGCGGCCGAGATCGAGGATGACGCTGCCATATTCGACACGCTTGACGACGCCGTTGACGATGTCGCCGATGCGGTCCTTGAATTCCTGGTACTGACGGTCGCGCTCGGCCTCGCGCACCTTCTGCACGATGACCTGCTTGGCCGACTGCGCAGCGATGCGGCCGTATTCCAGCGGCGGCAGCGTATCGGCGATGGTGTCGCCGATCTGCGCGCCCGGATTGGCGCGGCGGGCGTCCTCCAGCGAGATCTGGTTGGACGGGTTCTCGACCTTCTCGACCACCAGCATGTGGCGCGACAGCCGCAGCTCGCCCTTCTTGGGATCGATCTCGGCATGCACGTCGGTCTCGCTGCCGTAGCGGGCGCGGGCGGCCTTGGCGATCGCGTCTTCCATGGCCGCGATCACGATGCCGCGGTCGATCGACTTCTCGCGCGCAACGGCGTCGGCGATCTGCAGCAGTTCCAGCCTGTTGGCGCTGACGGCCATGGTTCAGTCTCCTCTAATCAGGATCGATCTCGCCTCTGCGCACGCGATCGGCGGCGAGGCGATGTTTCTTGGTATTGGTCGGCAGCGGCTTCTTGGCCGGCTGCTTGTCTTTCGGCTTTTCTTTGAGCTTGGCCGGCTTGGCCTGGGCCGCCGGCTTGGCGTGCGGCGCCAGCGGCGGCGCCAGCCCGAGGTCGCGCTTCTTCTCGCGCTCGGCCGCCTTGCCGCGGCGCATGGATTCGGCGATCAGCTCGTCGGTCAGCACCAGCTTGGCGTCGCCGATGTCGGCCATCGGCAGCACGACATCAGGCTCCTGGTCCTTTGCCACGTCATCGCGGCTGATCCGCACGCCGTCGCCTTCGACGCCTTTGATGATGCCGCGGAAGCGTTTGCGGTTCTGATACGCCACCGCCATCTCGATCTTCACCAGATGACCGGCGTGGCGGAGGAAATCGGAGCGGCGGACCAGCGGCCTGTCGATGCCCGGCGACGAGATCTCGAGCCGGTAGGCGCGTTCGATCGGGTCGGCGATGTCGAGCACCGGGGATAGCGCCCGCGACACGGCCTCGCAATCCTCGATCTGCATCGATCCGTCGGGGCGTTCCGCCATGACCTGAACCGTGCAGCCGGCCTCGCCCGAGATGCGGATCCGCACCAGGCGGTAACCCATTCCCTGCAGCACCGGGTCGGCCACCGCCGCGACGCGCGCCGCCGCGCCCGGCTCGATGACGAGACGGGGCTCGGTCAGGAGGTCGGTGTCGGCGGTTGCGAACGTAGGTTCCGTCATCGAGGCGTCGATCGCGTCTTGCTTGCTTTGGGTCGTTCGGCTCGTCCGATCGCGTTCCGGACCGTTCGCGCCCTTGGCGGAGCGATCCGGGTAACAAAAAAGAGCGGGTCCGGAAGGGCCCACTCTCACTACGCGATCGTATATGAGATGATTTCTGATGGCGCTCATATAGCGGCTTTGCGGCCTGACGGCAAGGGTCGTAACGGCCGAAACGGGGGCGGAACCTGAAATTCACCGCAAGCCCGGCGGTCTATTTGTTCTCGCTTCCTTCCCGCTGGACGGCGCGTCGCCTAACCCTTCATTCACCAAGATCGCTTAAACTTGAATGAGGATGCGTCCGTCCGCCGAAGCGATAAGCTTTCGTTCGGGCGCAGGGAGGTATGTGGCGTTGTGCACCGAGCAAGTATCATGACCGTCGCCACCTGCTGATCGATCTGGCCGAACGTTCGTCGTGCCTCGTCAAGGCGTCCCGCGCGGTGGATTGCCCGCTCGCGCGCGACGAATGCCCGACGCGATCCGCGTGAACTACGCGCCCCTGCCGCCGTCGCCAGCCGAACGCGTCGTCGCCTTCCGGGAGATGCGGCACTGACAACTCGACATTGGCGTCGCGTCAGCGCCGCCGGAAGATCAGGTAGTTCGCGACGCGGCCTTCGCGCGTGGCCTTCCGGCCGTAGCGTGTCATCGTGTAGCCCGCCCAGGGGAGGCGCCAGTCATCAGCGCGCTCGGCCGTCCAGGCAAATTCTGGTGCGCGCAACAGATGCCACAAGGTCCAGGCGCAATAGTCGGCGATGTCGCTGACGAAGCGGAATTCGCCATCTGGCTTGAGGACGCGCGCCATCGCGGCGATGGTCGCATCCTGCACGAAGCGCCGTTTCCAATGGCGCCGCTTCGGCCAGGGATCGGGATGGATCAGGTCGATACGCTGCAGCGATTGCGGCGGCAGCCAGGCGAGGAGCTCGGCGGCGTCGCCGGCGAACAGCTTGATGTTGCCGATATTGTCGGCCTCGATCGCAGCCAGGATCTTGGCCATGCCGTTGACATAAGGCTCGCAGCCGATGAAGCCCGTCGTCGGAAACGCCTTCGCTTCAGCAGCCAGATGTTCGCCGCCGCCGAACCCGATCTCGAGCCGCAGCGTGTCGATCGAGGGATCGAACAACCCGGGAAGCGTGGCCTCTGCAGGACAAGAGAGATCGAGCGCGAGGTGCGGCAGCAGATGCTCGACCAGATCGGCCTGATGGGCCCGCAGCTTGTGTCCCTTGCGCCTGCCAAAGAACGAGCCCTGACGATGCTGAGCCTCGGTGTCGGTGGGATCGTCGTCGACGGGCATGGTGATCGAGGCGCTCATCGCAGGGTCTGATAGAGACGGTGAAGGAGCCGCGTCCGCGGCTCGATCGAGGAGATGTACATCTGCTCGTAATGCGTATGCGCGCCCTTGCCGTCGACACCGAGCCCGTCGAGCGTTGCGGTGAACGGCGCCGTGAAATTGCCGTCGGAGCCGCCGCCCGTATAGGTGTCCGTGAGTTCGAAGCCGAGCTCTTCCGCAAGTGACCTCGCGTGCTCGAACAGCGCCGCCCCGGCGTTGCCCTTCACGTAAGGCGGCCGGTTCACCTCGCCTCTGACTTCGACCGTGACGCCATCGCTGCGCGAGGTCAGCCCCAGGATCTTGGGCAGAATCTCCTCGGCATCTGCCGGCGTCGGCAGCCGCGCATCCACCTCCGCATAGGCCTCCTCAGCGATCACGTTGGGGCGCGTGCCGCCGCGGACGACGCCGACATTCACGGTGATCCCGCGCTCGGGATCATTGAGCGCTTCAAGCGCGTGGATCACGTTGGCGAGTTCGCGGATCGCACTACGCCCGTCTTGCGGACGCGCGCCGGCATGGGCGGGAACGCCGCGGATCGCCACGTCGAAGCGTGCGACGCCCTTGCGTCCGGTGACGATCTTGCCACCGTCGCGCGCGGGCTCGGTCACCAGGACGTATTTGGCCTTGCGGCCTTCATCCTCGATCAGCGCGCGCGATGTCGGACTGCCGATCTCCTCGTCCGAGACGAACAAATGAGTAATGCCGAGCGGTGATCGCTCGCCCGCGATGCAGAGCTGACGGAAGGCGTGATAAGCAAGGTATGCGCCACCCTTCATGTCGTAGATGCCCGGGCCGAAGGCGACGTCGCCTTCAATCGAAAACGGCAGGCGCTCGATGAAGCCGATCGGGTGCACCGTATCGAGATGGCTGAGGATCAGGATGCCCGGCTCGTCCTGTCCCCACGACGAGCGGACCACGAGATGATCGCCGCAGCCGTCGCGTCCGGCGATCCGCTCGATCGTGGCGTCGAGCCCGCGGTAGCCGTCGGCGACCAGCGAGGCCAACCGGTTGACCTGATCGGGCGCGTCGGTCGGTGTTTCGATCTCCACCCATCGGCGGATGCCTTCGAGGATTGTGCGACTATCGAACGGATCGGTCGTGGTGGTCATGGGCTTCGCAAGTCGTTCTCAATGGTTACTAAATGGTAGCGGGCGCGGAGCTGTGTCGTGCACCCATCGTGGCGCATGCCTGAGTGCTGCCCGCTCCCGGGCGCCACATGCGCACAAAACGATTTAGAGCGCGACAGCGTTTCCCGAAGGGGAGCCATCGCGCTCTATTGGTCGTGATCCCACTTGTCTATCGGCTCATTGGTTTTGCGGAACGCAGCGTGCCCGGCGCGACGTTCGCAAAACCTGCTCTGCTAATGGCCCCCCGAGGCGCTGACATTCATATGAGAGGTGGCCGCAATAGGAATGTCAGCGCCGGCGCATCAGCTAGCCGTCTTCCGGCGCTTCGCGATCAGCAATCTGCTCGACCAGGTCGACGATGCTGCGGCGAAGCTTGGAATCGTGGATCCGCGTGAATGCGCGGGTCAACGCCAGTCCTTCAGAGGTTGCCAGAAAATCGGACACATAGGCCGGAGAAGCACCTTCGCCGAAGGTTTCGCCGTTGATGCCGCCACTCGGGACCCCTTCAAACAGGAAGGAGACCGGGATCTGCAGGACCTCTGATATCTGCTGAATCCGGCTGGCGCCGACACGATTGGTGCCTTTTTCGTACTTCTGTATCTGCTGGAACGTGAGTCCGAGAGCCTCACCGAGTTTTTCCTGGCTCATGCCCAACATGATACGGCGCATCCGCACCCGGCTGCCGACATGCTTGTCAACAGGGTTGGGCGCTTTCGTCGACATCTCTCAACTCCTTAGAATCAGGGGCCCCGGAACGAGGCGGTCGCAGTATGCCTCAGGCGCTCACACCGTCAATTTATGCTCGCATGTCGTACTAACGAAGACGGGCCGAGCAAAGAACTGAGCGGCTCATGCTGCCGCGCGACAATGCGAATTGCAGCCGCTATCTGTCAACACTTGGGGTTTTGCTTGTCAAAAAAAATCTTACGCAACCGGAAAGAATCGAGGGTTTGCGGGTGTCAGGGAAGCTTTTGAGCAACACGTCTGCGAACGACGGTGCTCAGGGCGATCACTAACAGGATCGCCGCAGGAACATCGCCGGCCCGCGCATAGATGGTCGGCTGCAACGCAACAGGCAGCGCTGCGTCGAGCACGCCCTCTGCGCCGAGCGGCAATTGCGCGATGATACGCCCTACAGGATCGATCACCGCAGAGATTCCAGTGTTCGCTGATCGAACTAATGGAACGCCTTGTTCGATCGCCCGCCACTGCGCTTGCTGCAGATGCTGATGAGGACCGGTCGAAATGCCGAACCAGCCATCATTCGTTAGGTTGACGATCCAGCCGGGCCTCTCTTCTCCGGCGCTGTCGCTCGGAAAAATCGCCTCGTAGCAGATCAAAGGAAGAACACGCGGTGCGTGTGGCACGTCCAGGTTGTGCCGGGTGGTGCCGGGTATGAAGCCTCCTTGCACCCGGGTGAGCTGCTCGAGGCCGATCCGTTCCAGCCAATCCTGGAACGGCAGATACTCGCCGAACGGCACCAGATGAAGCTTGTCGTAGACGGACAGCACGGCGCCATCATGATCGATGACATAGATCGAATTGTAGGCGCGGGTGACGAGTGCGTTCCGTGGCCCGCCCGGGGCGCGGACCGAACCGGTGATCAGCACCGTGCCCGGCGAGAGCAGGTCGGCGATCTGGGCCATCACGTCCGGCTCGCGGGCCAGAAAGAACGGAAACGCCGATTCCGGCCAGATCAGGACATTGGTGTCCCGGACCCCGGTGGCGCGGGGACCCGAGGCGCGGTCAGACAGCGCCAGATAGCGCCGCATCACGTCGGCCTTGGCGCCGTAGTTGAATTTGACGTCCTGCTGCAGGTTCGGCTGCATGATCCGGAGCTTGAGGTCGGCAACCAGCGCCGTCGGATGCAGACCGAGCCGGATGGCGCCGAACACGCCCATCAGGACGAGCAGGGTGGCGGCCGCCGCCGGCGCCTGCCAGGTGTCGCGCCAGGTCTTGCCGTCGATCAGCACCGCCGGGCTCGCGAAGATCGCGATCGCCAGGAACGTCATGCCCCACAGCCCGATCAGCGAGGTCGACTGCGCCAGGGCAAGCGGCTGGGACAGGGCATAACCGAACGTGTTCCAGGGGAAGCCGGTCAAGGCATGGCCGCGCAGCCATTCGCTCGCCGTCAGGCAGGCCGCCAGCGCCAGGATGCGGGTTGCATCGCGCGTCCAGATCAACCGGGCCAAGGCGAAGCCGAGCGCAGGGAACAGCGCCAGATAGGCCGGCAGCCCGAGCACCGCGAACGGCATCAGCCAGGCGAACGTCTGGGCATCGACCAAGAACGCGTTGCCGATCCAGTACAGGCCCGGGACGAAATAGCCCATGCCGAAGCAGAAGCCGGTCAGCGCGGCCGCTGGAATGCCGCGCCGCCGGCCCGCGGCCGCGCCGTCGATCAGCCAGACCACCGCCGGAAAGGTGACGATCAGCACCGGCCAGGCATTGAACGGTGCCATCGCGAGCGAGGACAGCGCACCTGCGGCGAGCGCGATGGCGGCACGTTTCCAGCCCCAGGCCAGGACGACGCCAAGGGCGAGGCCGCGAATCGTCGACGGACGGATCACTGTGAGCCGGCTCCGTCACGTGGTGGCGGGCTGTTGTCTTCACCGCCCGGCGCCGGGTCGCTATCCGCCGTCCGCGGCGGCTCGATGGAGCCGCCGGTCTCGGGCAAGGCCTCGCGGCGCCGGCCCTCGCGCGGCGGACGCGGGACGGGCCGCTCCTTGCGCGGCGCGATGCGCAGCCGCTTGACCCGGCGCGGATCGGCGTCCAGCACCTCGACCTCGAAATTGCCGGGACCGGAGATCAGTTCGCCGCGCACCGGCAGCCGGCCGACATGGTTGACGAGATAGCCGCCCAGCGTCTCGACGCCCTCACCGGCCTCTCCGGTCACGAAATCCTCGCCGATCACCCGGCGCACGTCATCGAGGCTGGCGCGGGCATCCGCGATGAAGGCGTTGTCGGCCTGCCGCATGATCGCCGGCGGCTCGTCGCTGTCGTGCTCGTCATCGATCTCGCCGACGATCTGCTCGACGATGTCCTCCATCGAGACCAGCCCGTCGGTGCCGCCATATTCGTCGACGACGAGCGCCAGATGAATGCGCGAGGCCTGCATCTGCGCGAGCAGGTCGATCGCGCGCATCGACGGCGGCACGTAGAGCAGCTTGCGGATGATGCTGGCGTCGAGCAGCGGCATCGAAAGATCGACGGTCTTGAGATCGAGGCCAGCGGGCAGCGGCTTCTTGCGCTTGGCCTTCACGGCCTCGGGGACGCGCGCCTGCGCGGTCATGAAGGCCAGCAGGTCGCGAATGTGCACCATGCCCTCGGGATCGTCGAGCGTGTCGTTGTAGACCACGAGCCTGGAATGCGATGCGCTCTCGAACAGGCTCATCAGCTCGCCGAGCGGAATGTCACGCCTGACCGCGACGATGTCTGCGCGATGCACCATGACGTCGGCGATGCGTCGCTCGTGCAGATCGAGGATGTTGCGCAGCAGCGTGCGCTCGACCGCGGAGAAGCCGATGTCGTCGGGCGCCGACGCGTCGAGCACGACCTGCAGGTCGTCGCGCACCGACCCGGCGCCCTTCCAGCCGAACAGGTTGCGCAGCGCCCGCAACAGCCAGTTCTCGCTCGGTGAGCGTCCGAGCTCGGCCGGCGGCACCACGGCCGGCAGATTGCGCATGTTGCGCGGATTGTCGTGGATCGGCTCGGAATCGGCCATGGTCAATCCATCCGCTCCCGCTCGGCGTAGGGATCAGGGATTCCCAGTTGTGCCAGGATCTCGGTCTCCAGCGCCTCCATCTCCGCGGCCTCGTCCTCGGTCTCGTGATCGTAGCCGATCAGATGCAGGAAGCCGTGCACGGTGAGATGGCTCAGATGCTGGTCGAACGGCTTCTGTTCGTCGTCGGCCTCGCGCCGCATCGTCTCATAGGCGATCGCGATATCGCCGAGCATACGCGGCGCATCGTCCTCGCTGCGCGGCCCGGTGGGCTGCAGCGCGGGAAACGACAGTACGTTGGTCGGCTTGTCGATGCCGCGCCAGTTGCTGTTGAGCGTGCGGATGCCTGCGTCGTCCGTCAGCATGACGGCGATCTCGGCCTCGCCGACGTCGGCCTCGACTATCTCCGCGGCTGCGATGATGGCGCGATGTATGACGTCCTCGGCGTCGGGCTGGTCCTGCCAGCAGTCGGCTGCGACGATCACCTCAGTGCTTGGAATGGGACTTTGTGGCATCCTGGTCGATATCTGTGCGGATGGCGCGGTCAATCGCGCGCCGATCGGCGTGCTTGCTCTTGCGTCAGCGGGCCTTCGGGCCTTCATAGGCAGCGACGATGCGCGCCACCAATTCGTGGCGAATGACATCTTCGCCGGTGAACTTGACCTGTGCGATCCCCTCGACACCCTCGAGCAGCCGGGCGGCCTCCGCCAAACCGGACGTCTGCCCGTTGGGCAGGTCGACCTGAGACGGATCGCCCGTGATGATCATGCGGCTGTTCTCGCCGAGACGAGTCAGGAACATCTTCATCTGCATGGACGTGGTGTTCTGGGCTTCGTCGAGGATGATCGCGGCGTTGGTCAGCGTGCGCCCGCGCATGAAGGCGAGCGGCGCGATCTCGATCTCGCCGGACTGCAGCGCGCGTTCGACGACGCGCGCGTCCATCAGGTCGTACAGCGCGTCATAGATCGGACGCAGATACGGGTCGACCTTTTCCCGGAGATCGCCGGGCAGGAATCCGAGCCGTTCGCCGGCCTCGACCGCCGGGCGCGACAGGATGATGCGATCGACCTCCTTGCGCTCGAACAGCTGGGCGGCCTGCGCGACCGCAAGCCAGGTCTTGCCGGTTCCTGCCGGTCCAATCCCGAACACCAGCTCATGGCGCTTCAAGGCGCGAATGTAGGAATCCTGCGCGGCCGTGCGGGCGCGCACCGGGCGCTTGCGCAGGTTGATGCTCTCGAAGGCGTTCTTCGCGTTCTTGGCATCGAACTCGAACAGCGAGCCTTGCGCGACCACGGCGCGGATCGCCCCTTCGACGTCACCCTGGGCCAGGTCCTGGCCCTGCAGCGCCTGGGCATAGAGCGATTCCAGCACGCGCCGCGCGGCGTCACAGCCGTCGCGGGAGCCGCCGATCGTGATGTGGTTGCCGCGGGAATCGACGACGACGCCGAGCCGGCGCTCCACCAACGCCAGGTTCTGTCCGTAGGGACCGACAAGGGCCGAAACCGCGCGATTGTCGTCGAAATCGATGACAACCTGCGTCTCGGGTGGCATCGACGTCTCGCGGTCGAACTTGCGGTTTTGAGCGAGGGAAGGCGAATCCGATGCGCTCTTGGGCAAGGGCTCAGGCTCCGACGGTGGCAAGGGGGGCTGCGGAACGGCTGACCGGCGTCGCTGTCACGAGCTCGCCGAGCAGGCTGTAGCGTTCGAGGCTGTCGATCCTCACCGGCATCACCTGCCCGATGATCTCGTCCGACGCCATCACGTGCGCCGGCTGCAGATAGGCGGTTCGTCCCACGAGCTGCCCCGGCTTCCGGGCCACGCGTTCGAACAGCACGTCGACGACGGTGCCAATCGCGGCCTTGTTGAAGGCCGATTGCTGGCTGTCGATCAAGGCCTGGAGCCGCTCCAATCGCTCGTCCATCTCGGTCGCTGACACCATCTCCTGCATGTCCGCCGCCGGCGTTCCCGGTCGCGGCGAATATTTGAACGAATAGGCGCCAGCGTAGCCGATTTGGTCGATGAGCGCGAGGGTGGCGCGAAAATCTTCCTCGGTCTCCCCGGGGAACCCGACGATGAAATCGGAGGAGAACGCAATCTCCGGGCGTACGTGACGGAACCGGTCGACGGCTGTCCGGTAGGCGGCCGCGCTGTGCTTGCGGTTCATCGCGGAAAGGATGCGGTCCGAGCCGGATTGGACCGGCAGATGCACGAACGGCATCAGCGCGTCGAGATCGCGATGCGCGGCGATCAGGCTGTCGTCGACGTCGTTGGGGTGGCTGGTCGAATAGCGGATGCGGGCCACGCCGGGGATCTCGGCGATCCGGTATAAGAGCCGACCAAGCGTCCAGGCGCGGCCGTCCGGACCCTCGCCATGATAGGCGTTGACGTTCTGCCCGATCAGCGTGATCTCGCGAACGCCGTTGTCCGTAAGTTGAGTGACCTCGTCGACGATCCGTGCGACCGGGCGCGACATTTCGCTGCCGCGCGTGTACGGCACCACGCAGAAGGTGCAGAACTTGTCACAGCCCTCCTGCACGGTCACGAACGCCGAGACGCCGCGGGCCCGGATAGCCTCACGGCTGGGCTTGGCCAGGACGGCGAACTTGTCCTCGGCCGGGAACTCGGTTTCGATTGCCCGTTCGCCCCGGCCGGCGCGCGCCAGCAGCTCCGGCAGATGATGGTAGCTCTGCGGGCCGACCACCATGTCGACTGTCGGCGCGCGTGCGATGATCTCCTGGCCTTCGGCCTGGGCTACGCAGCCGGCGACCGCAATCTGCATCGTGCGGCCGGCCCTCGCGGCGTCCTCTTTCGCGACCCGCAGCCGCCCCAGCTCCGAATAGACCTTTTCGGATGCCTTCTCGCGGATGTGGCAGGTGTTGAGGATCACCAGATCGGCGGCGCCGACATCGGCAGTCTCGACGAAGCCCTCAGCTCCCAGCGTGTCCACCATGCGCTGGGCATCGTAGACGTTCATCTGGCAGCCATAGGACTTGATGTGCAGCTTGCGCGGCGGCGTCATGAACCTTGCGTACGGTCGGGAGCGCGCCAATTTCGGCGCGGGGCTCAGATATAGGCTAGACGGCCGAAAATCCAGCAAGCGGGCCCGTTTTCTCACCCAGCCGGTTCAGAATTGCTGGCAATTGCCGCATATCGTCGAAAACCAGGGTGGCGCCGGCGGCCTGCAGGCTGCCGGCATGGTCCGGCCGGCAATGGCTGCCGCCGTGGAACCCGAGCACGGTCATACCGGCGGCGGCGGCGCCTCGGATGCCGGCCGGGCTGTCCTCGACGACGACGCAGGCCCAAGGCCTGGCCTTCATCTGTGCTGCGGCGAACAGGAACAGGTCGGGGGCCGGCTTGCCGTTCTCGACCTGCGAGGACGAGAAGATGTGCGGGGCGAGACGGTCATACAGCCGGGTGGCGCCGAGGCTGACGCGCATGCGCTGGTGCGAGCCGGAGGAGGCGACGCAGACCGGGATGTCGATGGAGTCCAGCGCGTCGGTGATCCCCTCGATGCTCCGCAGGTCCTGCTCGAAGGCGCGGAACAGGCGGTCCTGCAGCCGCGCATTGAAATCGTCGGGCAGGCTGCGGCCGAGCTCCGCCTCGACCTCCAACGTCGCCTGTTTCGACGAGCGGCCCAGGAAGCGATCGAAAACCTCATCCGCGGTGATCGGGTAGCCACACAGGCTGAGCACGTCGGCATGGGCCTGACAGGAGATCACCTCGCTGTCGACCAGCACGCCATCGCAATCGAAAATGACGAGATCGAGGTTCGAACCAGGCGTCGCGTCAGCCATTCGTCTCTTCGTCGAGAGGCACACAATACAGCTCGAGCCGGTGGTCGACGAGCTTGTAGCCGAGCTTGCGGGCGATCTCCGCCTGCAGCTTCTCGATTTCCTCCGAGGTGAACTCGATCACCTTGCCGTCGCGCAGGTTGATCAGGTGATCGTGGTGGCTGTCGCGCATCTGCTCGTAGCGGGCGCGGCCTTCGCGGAAATCGTGGCGCTCGATGATGCCCGCATCCTCGAACAGCTTCACGGTCCGATAGACGGTGGAAATCGAGATCTTGTCGTCGACTGCGACGCAGCGCCGATAGAGCTCTTCAACGTCGGGATGGTCGCTGGCTTCCGCAAGCACACGGGCAATAACCCGGCGTTGCTCGGTCATGCGCATGCCGGTGGCGGCGCAGCGCGCCTCGATGCCGGAGGAATTGAGCGCTGGCGTAGTTTTTAAGGAGGTCATTGTGTCTCGCCTCAAGGATGCGCTTTCTGCCACCAAGTGCATGTTACGACAAGTCCCGGCGCATCAGAAGCGCATTCAACTGTTCCCCGCCAGGCTGCAGGTAATAGCGCTCCCGCCGGCCGACGGTCGCAAATCCGGCACGTTCATAGAGTCGCCGGGCCGGCTGGTTGTTTTCTTCGACTTCGAGAAAGACCGTCCGAACCCCACGGCCTGCCAAATGCCCGAGATGCAGCAGCAGCAGATCACGAGAAAAGCCGCGGCCGCGCTGATTTGGGTCAAGGGCGACCGACAAAATTTCGGCCTCGTCGGCGCCGATGCGCGAGACGATGAAGCCGATGATCTTGCGACCTATTCGCAGTCGATGAACCATCGTGTTGCGCTCGGCCAGCATCGACTCGAACTCGCCTTCGCCCCAGCCGCGGTGAAACGAGGCGGCGTGGATCTGGGCGAGCCGTCCGGCGTCGCGCAGCGAGGCCGCCTCCAACGAGGGCTTGTGGCGGCCCAGCCACCGGAAGAACATGTTCATCAGCGGGCGGCCGTCTGCGCCGGTTCGAGCGGCAGGTTGGCCGGCGGCTTCACGTCGGGAGCGCGCAGATAGAACGGCCGGGCCGGCGCATGGGCCGGTTCGGCCGCAGCCCCGAGCCAGGCGACCCACGCGATGTCGGGACCGGGCTGCGTGTCGACCGCCACCGGAGCGGCGGCGTCGGCAGGCCATCGCGCGGCCAGGATGGACGCCGCATTGCCGACCAGATGCGGAGCGCCGAGGCGCGCGACCGTGAGCATGTCGTCGATCGCAGCGACCCGTGGCGCGACCAGCTCGTCGCCGCTACCGCTCACGACCTGATAGTAGACCTGATCATGCCGGGCATCGATCGCCGATATGACCGGGCTTGCGCCGTCCTCACTGACGATCGGAGCCGCATACGCGGAGAGCGTGGTGACGCCGACGACCGGCTTGTGCGCCGCCAGTGCAATCCCGCGCGCCGCAGAGAGGCCGACGCGCAGGCCGGTGAAACTGCCAGGACCGGTCGTCACCGCGATCCGGTCGAGCTCGTGGAAGCCGACGCCTGACTGCTGCATCACGCGCGCAATCAGCGGCATGAGCGCCTCGGCGTGGCCGCGCTGCATCGGAAGCGTTTCCTGGGCGCGCATCGCGGCCGAATCGGTGTCCAGAACGGCAGCCGCGCAATGGTCGAGGGCGGTATCGATGGCGAGTATCAGCATCCGGTCAGATTCGCATTGAAGGTGGCGCCAATAGCTTTTGTGGTACCTTGATAAAGTTAGTTACCGCCTTCATTACATCCTCATCGCGAAAAACGCATCAAGGCGCAACCAGCGATATGCTAAACTACTGAATTAGCAGCCATTTAAGCAAATCTTTCCGGGCCTGTGGGAATTATCCGTCCCGTAGTTTCAGGGGGACATGCGCGCCGTCCGTCGGCGGGATCGCCGCCCCCGTCCCGAGAAGAGGATTCTCCATGTCGTTTTGGCGAGGCAATTCCGCATCGCGTGATGCAATGGCCCAGGTTGATGCGATCAATCGCTCGCAGGCCGTGGTCGAGTTCGGCACCGACGGCACGATCGTCACCGCGAACAAGAATTTCCTCGACACGATGGGCTACGCGCTGGCCGAAATCCAGGGCAAGCACCACTCCATGTTCGTGGCCCCCGACGTGCGTGACAGCGCCGAATATCGCGCCTTCTGGGCCGACCTGAGAGGCGGCAAGTTTCGCTCCGGCGAATACAAGCACTTCGGCAAGGGCAACCGGCCGATCTGGATTCAGGCCAGCTACAACCCGGTGCTGGACGGCGGCAGGCCGGTCAAGATCATCAAATTCGCGTCCGACGTGACCGCACAGAAGATGCACAGCATCGAGGATGCCGGAAAGCTCGCGGCGATCGGCCGCGTGCAGGCGGTGATCGAGTTCAATCTCGACGGCACCATCATCGACGCCAATGATCAGTTCCTGCATGCAATGGGCTATACGCTGGCCGAGGTGAAGGGCCGGCACCACAGCATGTTCGTGACGCCGGACGAGCGCGACGGCGCGGCCTATCGGGACTTCTGGGCCGGCCTCAAACGCGGCGAATTCCGCTCAGGCGAGTTCAAGCGCTGCGGCAAGGGCAACAAGGAGGTCTGGATCCTCGCCTCCTACAATCCGATTCTCGACGACACCGGAGCCCCGTTCAAGGTCGTGAAATATGCCTCTGACGTCACGCAGCCGAAACTGACCGCGGCCGATTTCGCCGGCCAGATCGCGGCGATCGGCAAGTCCCAGGCCGTCATCGAATTCGATCTGGATGGGATCGTACGCGACGCCAACGAGAACTTCCTCAAGACGCTCGGCTATACGCTGGCCGAGGTGAAGGGCAAGCATCACCGCATGTTCATGCCGTCCGGCGCGAGCGAGACGGCTGAGTACCGCGATTTCTGGGCCGCGCTGAAGCGCGGCGAGTTCCAGAGGGGCGAGTTCGAGCGTGCCGGCAAGGGCGGCCGTCAGGTCTGGATCCAGGCGAGCTACAATCCGATCAACGACCTCAATGGCAAGCCGTACAAGATCGTGAAATTCGCCACCGACGTCACGGCGCAGGTGATCACCCGCATGAAGGGCGAAAAGGTCCGCGGCATGATGGAGCACGTCGCGGCCGGCGCAGAGCAACTCAACAATTCGGTGCAGCAGATCGCGGACGCCATGGCAAAATCGAAGGACACCGCCACGACCGCGGTCTCGCGCGTCGAGGCGGCGGATCGTCAGGCGCAGCGGCTCTCCGCGGCTGCGGGCGCCATGAGCAGCATCGTCGAACTGATCGGCCAGATCACCGGCCAGATCAATCTGCTCGCACTCAACGCGACCATCGAATCGGCCCGGGCGGGCGAGGCTGGTCGCGGCTTTGCGGTCGTCGCCGGCGAGGTGAAGAATCTGGCCAACCAGGCCCAACAGGCGACCGACCGGATCGGCAGCGAGATCGGCAATCTCAACGGCATCTCGTCTGATGTCGTCGGCGCGCTCGATGCCATCAAGAACGCAATTCAGAACGTCAGCGAATATGTCTCATCGACGTCGCAGGCGGTCGGCGAACAGAGCACGGTCGCCAACGAGATGTCGTCGAGCATGCGCCAGGCAGCCGCCGAGGCGGCCGGCATCGGCAAGGCGGCGTGAGAAGAGGGCAACTCGCGAGTAGCGAATGGCAGATCGCGCTATTCGCCACTCGCCATTCCCTATTCGCCTCTCCTCACATCGGGCGGACTTCGACCACCTCGGGCACGAAATGCTTCAGGAGGTTCTGGATGCCGTGCTGCAGGGTCGCGGTCGATGACGGGCAGCCGGAGCAGGCGCCCTTCATGTTGAGATAGACGATGCCTTCCTTGAAGCCGCGGAAGGTGATGTCGCCGCCGTCATTGGCCACCGCCGGGCGGACGCGCGTCTCGATCAGGTCCTTGATCATGCCGACCGTCTCGCTGTCGGCCTCGTCGTAGAACTCGTCGTCCTCGTCGGCGGATTCGTCATTGGCCGCGCTGCCATCGGCGAGCAGCGGCGCGCCCGACATGTAGTGCTCCATGATCGCGCCGAGGATCGCGGGCTTCAGGTGCTGCCATTCGCCGGCGCTCTTGGTCACGGTGATGAAATCGGCGCCGTAGAACACGCCGGTGACGCCATCGACGGCGAACAGGCGCTCGGCCAGCGGGGAGCGCGCGGCGGCGTCGCGGCTGCCGAACTCCATCGTGCCAGTCGGCAGCACGTTGCGGCCCGGGATGAATTTCAGGGTGGCGGGATTGGGAGTGGCTTCGGTCTGGATGAACATGGCTTTCTCCGGCAGCGCCGGTTCAAGGCCGGCCTGTGAGGTTCTCTTAGCAGATGGCGAGGGCGCGCGCACGATCAAGGGGCTCGCGCCGGGGTTTGCTGTGCAACCCTATGACAGAGCGTCGATATCGGCGTCCGCGAGGTCACCCGGGACGATCACGAGCGGGATCGGGAACGCGCCGATCGTCTTGGTCACGTGGGTCACCAGCGGTCCCGGGCCATCGGCGCCGGAATTGGCGGCGAGCACCAGCAGCGCGATGTCGCTGTCGTGTTCGATCGTGGCCAGGATCTGCGTGGTCGGATCGCCTTCCCGGACGACGCGTTCCGGTGCCATCGCACCGATCGCAAACAGGAGCGTAGCCGCCTGGTCGAGAGCGGCATTTGCGTCTTCCTGGGCTTCGGCCCGCATCAGGTCGGCAACCCCCAGCCATTGCTGGTTCTGATCCTCGGTCTCGATGACGTGCAGCGTCACGATCCGGCCGCCGGCACGGGTCGCCCAGCGGCCGGCATAGCGGACCGCGCGATCCCATTCTGCACTGTCGTCGACCACGACCAGGCATTTCGGCGTATGGCCGGACTGGTAGCTCTGCCGCTGCACCACCATCGCGTTCCCGCCTGCTGCTGCTGCTCGAACCCAGCGATGCTGCCACAACCCATCTCCGTTGGGGAGAGGGGCGTGCCGTTTCCGTTCATCGAAAGGGCGGCTTGCAACCTGCGCCGCTCTCCATCAGTGCTTGCGGATGAAGCCGACGATGTCCCTGGCGGTCTTCATCGTCTCCGCGGCGATCGCCTGGGCGCGCTCGGCGCCATCGACCAGCACGGACTCCACATAGCCCGGATCGGCCGTCAGACGCTTCATCTCGGCGGCGATCGGACCGAGCTTGGTGACGCACAGTTCGACCAGCGCGCTCTTGAAGCTGGAGAACTGGCCGCCGCCGAACTCGCGCAGCACGTCGGCCTTGTGGCGGTTCGACAGCGCGGCATAGATACCGACCAGGTTGTCGGCTTCGGGGCGCGTCTCCAGGCCCTTCTCCTCGGTTGGCAGCGGCTCGGGATCGGTCTTGGCCTTGCGGACCTTCTGCGCGATCGTGTCGGCATCGTCGGTCAGGTTGATGCGCGAATAATCCGACGCATCCGACTTCGACATCTTCTTGGTGCCGTCGCGCAGCGACATCACGCGCGTCGCCGGCCCCGTGATCAGCGGCTCGGGCAAGGGGAAAAACAGCCCGTCGCCGAAGCCCTGGGCGCGGATGGAATCGCCGAAATCATTGTTGAACTTCTGCGCGATGTCGCGCGAAAGCTCGAGATGCTGCTTCTGGTCCTCGCCGACCGGAACGTGGGTGGCACGATAGAGCAGGATGTCGGCCGCCATCAGCACCGGATAGTCGTAGAGCCCGACCGATGCGTTCTCGCGGTCCTTGCCGGCCTTCTCCTTGAACTGGGTCATGCGGTTCAGCCAGCCGATCCGCGCGACACAGTTGAAGATCCAGGCCAGCTCGGCATGGCCGGAGACCTGGCTCTGGTTGAACACGATGTGCTTCTTCGGATCGATGCCGGCGGCGATGAACGCCGCGGTCACCTCGCGGGTGTTGCGCGCGAGCTCGGCAGGGCCGCCCCAGACGTCGATCGGCATGGTGATCGCGTGCATGTCGACGACGCAATAGATGCAGTTGTGCGTCTCCTGCATCTTCACGAAGTTGACGATCGCGCCGAGATAGTTGCCGAGATGCAGGTTGCCGGTCGGCTGGACGCCCGAGAAAACCCGTTCCACGAAGGCCATGGTCAGTGTTCCAGATGATGGATTTGGTGCGTCGTTTGGCACGAGCGCCTCAAAGGTGCAAGTCGGGGGCAGGCCTGTGGCGGATCGCCCGGACCGTTTCCCGCCAGCTCACGACGCCGAGCGCCAGGAGCAGCAGGGCATACAGGATCACCGCGCCGCCGATCAGCGTCAGCAACACCACAGCCGCGCCGATGTGGGGCCCGGTCTGAGAGCCCAAGGTCAGCGCGGCCGCGCTCCACAGCGCGGCGCCCATTGCCGCCGCGGCGAGCGCGATGCGCGGCAGCCGGCGCCGTGACGCGGGCGGGATCGCAAAGCCGAAACGCGCCGCGCCGCGCCGGATCAGCACCGCGGCATTGGCCCACGCGCCGAGCGCGAGGCCGGCGGCAATGCCGCTCGCGCCGAAGGAATGACCGAGCAGGAACGCCAGCGCGATCGCGGCGCCGCATCCGATCAGAGTGGCGCGCAGCGGCGTCTGCGTGTCCTCGCGCGCGAAGAAGGCGGGCTGCAACGCCTTGGTCAGCACCTGCGCCGGCAATGCGGCCGCGAGCCAGGTCAGCACGCGCGCGGTCGCCACGGCATCGGCGTCGGTGAAGGCGCCATGTTCGAACAGCAAACGAACGATCGGCTCGGTCAGGATCATCAGTCCCAATGTCGCGGGCAGCGCGAGCCCGATCGTGAGCTCGAGGCCGCGCGATTGCAGCTCGGCCAGCGCCGCCTTGTTGCTGGCGTGCAACGCGCGGCTCAGCTCCGGCACCAGCACCGTGCCCATCGCGACGCCGACGAGGCCGAGCGGCAGCTCGATCAGGCGGTTGGCGAAGTAGAGCCATGATACCGCCGACGGCGTGGCGGACGCGATGATCGCGCCGCTGATGGCCAGCAGTTGTGGGCCGGCGCTCGCGACCATCCCGGGCAGCGCCTTGCCGAAGAAGCCGCGCATCTCCGCGTCCAACACGACCCGCACGGGCGAGGCGATGCTGACGCCGCGTCCGCGCCGCGCCAGCATCACGAGCTGCAGCAATCCGGCGATGCCGATCGTGCCGGCCAGCAGCAGCGCTGCGTTCGTGGGATCCGGATGTTGCACCAGCAGCACAATCGTCACGGCGATCAAGGACATGTTGAACAGCAGCGGTGCGAAGGCCGCCAGCGCGAAGCGTCCTTGCGCGCTCGACAGCGCGAGCAGCACGGTCGAAGGGCCGGCGAAGGCGAGATAGGGCAGCATCAGCCTGGCATCATTCACGGCCAAGGTGAGCGTCTCTTCACCGGCAAAGCCGGGCGCGATCACGCTCATCGCGAGCGGCATCACGGCCGCGAGCGCGAACGTTGCCGCGAGCAGGCCGGCGCTGACCGTGCCGAGCACGCGGCCGGCAAAAGCTGCCGCCTGCGTTGGGCCAATTTGTTGGTATAATCGCAGCCAGGCCGGCACCAGCGCGGCGTTGAGCGCGCCTTCCGTCAGCAATCGCCTGACGACGTTGACGAGCTGAAACGCCGCAAGAAATGCATCCGCGACCGGCCCGGCGCCCAGCAACGCCGCCATCAGTGCGTCCCTGACGAAGCCGAGCAGGCGAGAGGCCAGTGTTCCTGACAACACAGTCACGAATGAGCGGATCATCAGGCTTCTATAGCAGCGCCGCTTGTGATAGGCCGCAGCGTTTGCAAAACGCCGTAAACGGGGCCAGTGGATGACTGACGCGAAATACGATGTTCTCGGTATCGGCAACGCGATTTTCGACGTGTTGGTGCAGGCCGACGAAGCCTTTCTCGCCAGGCATGGCATGACCAAGGGCGGCATGGCGCTGATCGACGAGGCGCGCGCGGCCGCGATTTACCGCGACATGGGACCAGCCACCGAAATGTCGGGCGGATCGGCGGCCAACACCATCGTCGGCCTCGCGAGCCTCGGCGCCCGTGCCGCTTATGTGGGCAAGGTCAAGGACGACCAGATCGGGCGGATGTATACGCACGACATCCGGGCGGCCGGCGTCGCCTTCGACACCGCGCCCGCAGCCGACGGCCCGGCCACCGGCTGCTCCTACATCCTGGTCACGCCCGACGGCGAGCGCACCATGAATACCTATCTCGGCGCCGCGCAGAACCTGACTCCGGCCGACATCGATCCCGCGCAGATTGCAGCCGCGCGCATCATCTATCTCGAAGGTTATCTGTGGGATCCGAAGGACGCCAAGGACGCGTTCGTGAAGGCTGCCACGATTGCGCATGACGCCGGCCGCGAGGTCGCACTCACTCTGTCGGATGCGTTCTGTGTCGATCGCTATCGCGAGGAGTTTCTCGACCTGCTGCGCGGCGGCACCGTCGATCTCGTGTTCGCCAACGAGACGGAGCTGCATTCGCTGTACCAGACGTCGGATTTCGACGGCGCCCTGAAGCAGCTGCGCGAGGATGCCACGCTCGGCATCGTCACCCGCAGCGACAAGGGCTGCGTCGTGGTGTCGAATGACGGCGTCATCGCGGTGCCGGCGCATCCGATCGAGACGCTGGTTGACACCACCGGCGCCGGTGATCTGTTCGCGGCCGGTTTCCTGTTCGGGCTGGTGCGCAAGACCGGCTATGAGGCGGCCGGCCGGTTCGGCGGCCTCGCCGCGGCCGAGGTGATCCAGCACATCGGCGCGCGGCCCCAAGTGTCGCTGAAGGATCTCGCCGCGCAGCACGGGCTGAAGGTTTAAGCTCTCAGGCGCACGGCTTGCTCGGTCCCATCCTTTTGCTCGGTGCCCTTACCTCTCCCCGCTTGCGGGGAGAGGTCGGATTGCATCTTAAGATGCAATCCGGGTGAGGGGGTAAAGGTCTCGCAGCGAACACCACCCGTGCGTCTGCCCCTCACCCCAACCCTCTCCCCGTAGGAACGGGGCGAGGGAGCGCACCGTCAGTGCCGCAAAAGCTCGTATCTCTCCGGCAGATATCCATCCAATTTGTTGAAGAGGGCGTGCTTTCAAAAGGGTCCTTCTGCGCAACTAATAACTCTATCGGTCAGGATGAGCCGAAGGCGAGCGGATCGATCCGCCGCCCGCCCTCCGTGCTGTCTCAACTCATCACGCCGCTTTTTGCCCGCCGGCCGCATCCAGCCCCGCATAGACGCCGCGCTCGAAGCCCGCGAAGGTCTCCAGGCACAGCCGGTCCGCGAACGGCAACAGCTGCATCAGGATCACGCCGGTGACGTCGCGCGCGGGATCGATCCAGTAGTAGGTGTTGGCGAGGCCGGCCCAGGCGAGGCTGCCGGCGCTGCGGCCTTCCGCCGTCTGCGCCGTCGTGATCATGAAGCTCAAGCCCCACTTCTTGACGATGTCGGGATAGAGGTCGACGTCGTTGGTGACGCCCGGCACCGCCGCGGCCATCTTCGTCATCTCGAGCTCGCCGATGTGGTTGTCGCGCATGGCGGCGACCGTCTCGGGCTTGAGCACCTGGTTGCCGTTGCCGCGGCCCTGGTTGAGGATCATGCGGGTGAAGCGGATGTAGTCGCCGGCGGTGCCGTAGAGCCCGCCGCCGCCCATGTGGAACTCGGGCTCCTGCTCGATCTCGAACGGGATCGGCGCCAGCTTGCCGTCCTCGCCGCGGGCATGCATGCCGACCAGGCGTGCGCGCTGCGACGGACCGAGCTTGAAGCCGGTATCATCCATGCCGAGCGGCGCGAACAGATTGTCACGCAGATAGGCGTCGAGCTTCTGGCCGCTGACCGCCTCGATCGCCTTGCCGACGAAATCGATGTTGATGCCGTATTCCCAGCGCGTGCCGGGATCCGACGCCAGCGGCAGCGTCAGCGCATCGTTCTTGCAGGTGATGATGCCGGGCGTGCCGGCCTTCTCCACATAGCTGGCCATGTCGCCGTTCCACATGTCGTAGCAGAAGCCGGCGGTGTGGGTCATCAGGTGGCGCAATGTGATGTCGGTCTTCGCCGGGCGCAGGATCGGCTCGCCGTTCGCATCGAAGCCATCGAGCACCTTGGGTGCAGCGAGGTCCGGCAGCACGCGGCCGATCGGCGCATCCAGCGACAGCCGGCCCTGCTCGACCAGCTGCATTCCGGCGGCACAGGTGATCGCCTTGGTCATCGAGGCGATCCAGAACACGCTGTCGGTGGTCATCGGATCGTCGCGGCCGAGGTCGCGTTTTCCGAACGCGCCTTCGTAGATCACCCCATTGCTGTCAGCCGCGACTGCGACCACACCGGGGATCTCGCCGGCCTCTGCCCTCTGCCGCAGCACGCCATCGATCTCGGTCTTGCTCTGCATCAACGCCTCCCATTCCGTTCTTGTGTGACGGTAGGTGATTGTTTCCCGGCGCGACCGAGCCAGCAAGGACCGTCGCAGATCGACTTGGTCGCGATCTCGTGATGATGCAGCGCGGGCATTGCGGCAGGGGAGAACGGCGCTGCCGATGCCACAGCGCTTCAAAATATTCAGAGAATCATGATTAGTTCCATGGAGCCGCGAGTCCGTCACATGGGCGCCATGTTCCCACCACGGGCTTGCGACTGTTGTGAGTTGCAACCATTTCTGCCTTAAAGGGTTCAACAAACGGCTTTTTTGAGCCGATGACGTTTTTTTGGCGGCAACGTCCGCCGTTGGGGGCGATATGATTTCGACGTGGAGCGAGTGGAAGCGGTATCCGCGGCCGGGGCGCGGTGACAATATCGTGGCACCGATCACCCCGGGAATCTACGAGGTGCGCATCGCGGCGACCGGCGCGCTGTATTCGTTCGGAGCGGTCGACAATGTGGCGCAGGCGCTTGCGCTCTTACCCGTCGGCCACAAGTCGTGGTTCGGGCGCCGCGATCCCGCCAGCTTGCCGGACCTGGAATACCGCACTTGCGCGACCTCGACCAAGGCCGACGCCAAGGCCGCGGCGGAACGCATGATCGGCCGTCGCGAGACCTACATGAGCGGCGCGGCCTGATACCGCTCTGATCCGACGCCCGCCCGCGACCCCGGCGGCACCGCATTTGGTGCTGTAGAGGTACGGTTGGCTCGGTCGAATGTACCGTTCAGGAGGCGCACATGCCGTGCGCCGCTGCCATGCGGGGGCTATATTCCGAGCGAGATACCGATCGCTTCGAGGAGTTGCCCGATGACATCGACCGCCGCCCGCGCATCCCAATCTCCTGCCTCGAGCCTGCGAGAGCGTCTCAAGGATCCGTCGCTGCTGCGCGAGCAGAGCTACATCGACGGCGCCTGGGTCGGCACGCCGGTTTTCCCGGTCGTCAATCCCGCGACCGGCGCGGAGATCGCCAAGGTCGCACAGCTCGGGCCTGCGGAGACGACGCAGGCGGTCGAAGCGGCGTCGCGCGCCTTCCCGGCCTGGGCCAAGCTGACCGCCAAGCAGCGCTCCAACATTCTGCGAAAGTGGTTCGAGCTGATCACCGCGAACCGCGAGGATCTCGCGTTGATCCTCACCTCCGAGCAGGGCAAGCCGCTCACGGAAGCGCTGGGCGAGGTCGATATCGGCGCGGCCTATATTGAGTTCTTCGCCGAGGAAGCCCGCCGCGTCTATGGCGAGACCATCCCGACCCAGAAGCCGGACGCGCGGCTGCTCGCGCTGAAGCAGCCGATCGGCGTCTGCGGCGCCATCACGCCGTGGAATTTCCCGAACTCGATGATCACCCGCAAGGTGTCGCCGGCGCTCGCCGCGGGCTGCACCGTGGTGCTGAAACCGGCCAACGAGACGCCGCTGTCGGCGCTCGCGCTCGCCGTGCTGGCCGAGCGTGCCGGGATCCCGGCGGGCGCGCTCAACATCGTCACCGGCGATGCGCCGCCGATCGGCAAGGTGCTGTGCGAGCATCCGGCCGTGCGTTTCGTCGGCTTCACCGGCTCCACCGAGGTCGGCAAGATCCTGTATCGCCAGTCGGCCGGCACGGTGAAGAAGCTCGGCCTCGAGCTCGGCGGCAACGCGCCGTTCATCGTGTTCGATGATGCCGATGTCGACGCCGCGGTCGAAGGCGCGATGGTCTCGAAATATCGCAACATGGGCCAGACCTGCGTCTGCGCCAACCGCCTCTATGCCCAGGATAAGATCTACGACAGCTTCGTGCAGAAGCTCGCCGCCAAGGTCGCGGCGATGAAGGTCGGCGACGGCACTGAAGCCGGCGTGACGCAGGGGCCGCTGATCAACGCGGAGGCGGTCGAGAAGGTCGAGCGCCACATCGCCGACGCGGTCAAGGGCGGCGCCAAAATCATCACCGGCGGCAAGCGCCACGCGCTCGGCCGCACCTTCTTCGAGCCGACCGTGCTGTCGGACGTGAAGGCGGATGCGCTGGTCGCGCATGAGGAGACGTTCGGCCCGCTCGCGCCGGTCATTCGCTTCCATAGCGAGGCTGATGTGATCGCGATGTGCAACGCCTCGCCGTTCGGCTTGGCGTCCTACTTCTACGCCCGCGATCTCGGCCGCGTCTGGCGCGTCGCGGAGGCGCTGGAGTCCGGCATGGTCGGCGTCAACACCGGCCTGATCACCACCGAGGTCGCGCCGTTCGGCGGCGTCAAGGAGAGCGGCCTGGGACGCGAGGGCTCGCATCACGGCATCGAGGAATATCTCGAGATCAAATACGTGATGATGGCGGGCGTGTGAGCTCAGGCCGACTTGTCGACCGCCGACGACGTCGAGGCAAGCTTGTTCACCGGGACCATGTAGGACTTGTTGCCGACCTGGTAGATGACCTTGCCGCTCTTGCCGTCGTCGGTCGAGATCTGCGACTGGCCGAACATGATGACGTTCCTGTAGACGATGCCAGTGCCCTGACGGGTGACGCCGTTCGTGGTGACGCTGACTTGCGCCTCGTTGCCGTTGACGGAAAGCACGCGGAAGCTCGCGCTCATGCCGTTATCGCCCGAATAGCCAGCCCAGCTCCCGGCGAGATTGCTCTCGTTGGCCGGAGGCGCCTGCTTCTGGAGCATCGCCGTGGCCTTGCCGCCGCCGGCCGAGAACAGCAGCACCGCGTTCTTGCCATCCTTGGTTCCGAGCGTGACGGGCCCGAAGTCGATGGTTGAGCCGTTGACAGTGCCGATGCCGCGCTCGGTATGCCCATGGTGGGTGTATTCCACCGTGGCTTGGCTGCCGCGAATGTTCACAACCTTGAAGCTCACGGCCTGGCTGTTGGCCGTCCAGCTGCCTTTCCATTCGCCCAGCAGATTGCTCTGGTGATAGACCCGCTCCATCGCGGGAGAGATCCGGCTGGTGCTTTGGACAACCGCCATATGCGCCTCGGAGGAGCCTGCAGGCTCCATTTCTCAATATTTCTATTTGTTTCAAACGATGAAAATAAGTAATTTGGTAGTGGTTAACGCACGGTTAACCGCCGCCGTCCGGCAGCCCCGCTGCGACGTGACCTTTCGCCTCAGTGCCGTGTCGCCTCGGCGCCGTGATGGGTGGCGAAGTGCAGCCGCTCCGTCCTGATCGTCACGAAATAGCCCAGGGGCTTCCGCGTGGGCACCGCCTCCGACTGTGACGTTCGTCGTCGGACCAACCGCGAGCGGCGACGAAGTCAGTGTCGGATTGCTGGCGTCGGCCACGATGGCGTGCCGCTTGCGGAGAGGTGATGGATCGTCAACGATGCGAAGCATTCGACCAGCTCCTCGCGATGTATGAGCGCAGCCATGACCGCGGCATCGATCTGCACCACCGTCGGCCGGCTTGCTGCGGCCGACGCGCATCGCCTGGATGAGGACGGCTATCTGCTGCTACGAAGTGCGATCCCGGCAGAATGGATCGTGGCGTTGCGGAACGCATTCGAGGCCGGCACTGTCCCGTCCGAGCAGTGGCCGGTCCCGCGCGGACGCGACTGGCGCCATGCCATGGTCGATCTCGATCCGACCGTGCAGCGCGTCTGCCGTCTGCCGGTGATGCTCGCGGCGGTGCATCACGTCCTCAAGGCGCCGTTCTTCCTGGGCCAGGTCGAAGGGCGCGAGCCGCGCGCCGATGGCGGCGCGCAGCCGCTGCATCGCGACAGCGTCGAGCGCTGGCGCACCGACTCGGTGTCGGCGCTCGCCTTCCTCGATCCGTTCGGCCCCGACAACGGCGCGACGCAGCTGGCGCCGGGCACGCATCGCCGCGGGACCGACGATGCGCAGGCGGCATCATCCGCCTTCGTCACGACCGGAGAGGCCGGCGACATCCTGCTGTTCGATGTCAACGTGCTGCACGGCGCCACGCTCAATCGCAGCGGCGCGCGCCGCCGGTCGCTGCTGATCACCTATGCCCTGGCCGAGCAGCAGGAGCAGTGGCGCGGAACGCGCGCCTTGCGCGCGGTGCGCATGGATCAGGACGAGATCTTCGGGGTGACGTGAGAGCGCCGGAGTGCGTTGATCGATTTGCGACGAGGACGTCGCTCGAGGCGCCTGAGCTTGTCGTTCTTCGTGTTTGCGCGAATCATCGAGCAAGTTCGTTCATCCTCTCTGTGTTGATGCACTCAAAGCTATTGGGGACGGTGTTGAACGCTTATTGGCTCAGTACGGCATCTGCGAATATCGCCTATCGCGAGATGCCGGGTAGCGGCCCAGCCGTGGTCTACATTCACGGTCTCGGTTGTGCGTCGTCAGCCGAGTATGAGGGTATCGCAGCCTCACCTGTTCTTGCAGGAAGACGAGCGATCCTGGTCGATTTGCTGGGCTCAGGGTTGAGCGATCGGCCCGCAAGCTTCAGCTATTCCATCGAAGATCATGCACGCTCGGTTGCCGAGTTGCTCTGCGACGTGGTGCCAGGTTCGATCAATCTCTTCGGTCATAGCATGGGGGGCGCCGTTGCCATCGTGCTTGCCGAGATTTTAGGCACGAAGGTTGAACGAGTCGCGTTGAGTGAGCCAAACATCGACCCGGGCGGCGGGGTCTTCAGCAAAAGGGTCGCCGCTATGTCCGAGTCTGACTACGTGGCGCGGGGCCATTTCGATTTGGTTGAGGCATCGAAAGCCCAAGGCAATGCCGTATGGGCTACGTCGCTCGCGCAAAGCGCTGCATTTGCTGTGCACCGCGAAGCAGTCTCGTTGATCAAGGGCAGTACGCCGACTTGGCGCAGAACTCTCTATGGCTTGAAGATGCCGAGAACGGTCATCGTCGGTGAGCGCTCCCTGCCTCACCTCGATATCGGTGATCTTTCGCACCACGGCATTTCCGTCACCGTCGTTGCTGAAGCCGGACACTCGCTGGCGATCGAAAATCCGGATGGCCTCGCGAGTGCCTTGCATCGCGCGCTGACTTGAGACGCGAGACGTGTGTTCAGCGATGGGGTGGCAGCAACAGACAAGTGTATGATTCATACGAAATGCTGCGACGTGCGAGCTCGTGCCTCGACCCGAGCCTCGCAAGGGAGAATGAGCATGAAGCTGTACGACAACGCCACCGCACCGAGCCCACGCCGCGTGCGCATCTTTCTCGCCGAGAAGGGTCTCACCCTTCCCACCGTGCAGGTCGACCTGCGCGGCGGCGAGCAGTTCACCCCGGCATTTCGCGCGATGAATCCCGATTGTACGGTCCCGGTGCTCGCGCTCGACAGCGGCGCTGCCATTACCGATGTCATCGCGATCTGCCGCTATATCGAGGAGCTGCATCCTGAGCCCGTCCTGATGGGGCAAGACGCGGAAGAACGGGCGCTGGTCGAATGCTGGCTACGGCGGATCGAGTGGGATGGCATCTACGCCATCCAGGAGGCGTTCCGGAACAGCGTGCCGGGCTTGGAGCACCGCGCGCTGCCGGGGCCGCTGCCGCTTGACCAGATTCCGGCGCTGGCGGAGCGCGGCCGTCTGCGGGCTCAGCATTTCCTGGCATGGCTCGATGCGCGGCTGGCCGATCACGCCTTCGTCGGCGGAGCCGCCTTCACGATCGCCGACATCAGCGCCATGGTGGCCGTCGATTTCTCCGCCCGCGCGAAGCTCGCGCCGCCCGAACATCTCCGTCATCTCAAGCGATGGTATGGCGAGGTTTCGAGCCGTCCCAGTGCGAAGGCATGACGCGCATCCGCCGGACCCTCGGGGGCAGGTTCAGTTGTTGGCGGGGAAAGAGCAATTGCTCGTCGAGGCGGGCAGATCGGTCCGCCCATCTGGCGAACAACGGAACTAATCCGCCATTGCTCCGAGATTGCGGGTCTTGGACTGAGCAGACATTTACGGCGTTGCAGCCCGCCGCTATGGTCGGACATGTCCCCGGTTCATTCAGTCCTGCTCGACCTCGACGGCACCTTGATCGACTCGCGGCCCGGCATTGCCGCGAGCACGTTGGCAGCGCTGCGCGCGCTCGGGCACGCGCCCGACGACACGCTCGATGTGACCAGCGTGATCGGCCCGCCGCTGCAGGACATGCTGCGGGTGCTGCTGCAGGCCTATGGCGATGACCGGGTCGATGAGGCCGTCGCGGCCTATCGTCAGCACTATGGCGACAGCGGGCTGTTCGGCAGCGAGCTCTATCCCGGCATCCGCGACGCGCTGCAGGAGATGAAGAGTGCCGGGTTGCGGCTCTATCTCGCCACGTCGAAGCGCGAGGTGTTCGCGCGGCGCATCCTGGAGCATCTGGATCTGGCGTCGTTGTTCGACGCCATCCATGGCTCGGTGCCGTCAGGTGAGCTGGACCACAAGCCGGAGTTGCTCGCGCATATTCTCATCCAACGGAATATCGCGGCGCCGCACGGCCTCATGGTGGGCGACCGCCGTCACGACATCGCCGGCGCCCACGCCGTCCGGATGCGCAGCCTCGGCGTGCTCTGGGGCTATGGCAGCCGCGATGAGCTCGAAGCTGCCGGCGCAGACCGCCTCGTGGAAAGTCCCGCCGATCTCGCGCGCACGGTTCTGTCGATGCTGAAGCGATAGCTCGGTGCCGGTCCAGTCGGCTGGACTTGCAGTGACCTCGCCGGCCCGCCTCGTCATCTTGCACCGGGACCGAAAAGCCGCAAATATCCCTGCAACTCATTTCATCCCGGGAATCGCCCACACATGCAGTTCGACGACGTCATCCTCGGTCGCCGCAGCATTCGCGGTTACAAGCCCGATCCCGTGCCCAGGGCGCTCATCGAGGAAATCATCGGGCTGGCGATGCGCGCGCCGTCGTCGATGAACACGCAGCCCTGGAATTTCTACGTCATCACCGGCGAGCCGCTCAACCGCATCCGGGCCGGTAATACCGAGCGGATGCTGGCTGGCGTGCCGCAGTCGCGGGAATTTCGCACCGGCCAGCCCTTCGATGGCCCGCACCGTGAGCGGCAGGTCGGCGTCGCCAAGCAATTGTTCTCCGCCATGGGGATCGCGCGCGACGACAAGGACAAGCGTCAGGACTGGGTCATGCGCGGCTTCCGCCAGTTCGACGCGCCGGTGTGCGTGATCGTGACCTATGACCGCGTGCTGGACGGCAGCGACGACACGCCGTTCGATTGCGGCGCCGTGACCAACGCGCTGGTCAACGCCGCCTGGTCGCGCGGGCTGGGCGCCGTGATCAACAGCCAGGGCATCATGCAATCGCCGGTGGTTCGTCAGCACGCCGGCATCGCCGACGATCAGGTCATCATGAAGAGCATCGCGCTCGGCTGGCCGGATCACGATTTTCCGGCCAATGCCGTCGTGTCCGAGCGCAAGTCGGTGAAGGAAGCGACGGTGTTTGTCGGGTTCGAGGATTAGCTGCGCGCACCGGCGAATGGTCGATGACGAGAGATCGGAGCATCATGGCTTGGCCTATTGGGTAAAAAGGATCCTCCTGAAGTCCGGCGAGCTCGTCACGGAGCATGAGCTTCGTCGTGACGAAAACTATCATCAAGGAGTCCCGCCCGTTGTCGGGGACGTGATAGGTGTTCGATGTCGCGGTCGTCACTTCAAAGCCAAAGTCATTTGGGGCAACTGGCTCGGAAGGGACGGTCCAACTGATATGCCCGTGCTGCTGCGTGTCGAGGAGATCTAGCTACCTCAGTCCGAGAACTTTTCCCTGGTGCCGAGAGCTCATTGGGAGTGCTCCAACGGCAGAGGTGCCGCGGCTTTGCGGGTCTGGATGGCGATGTTGCTTCTGACCTCGCGGACGATGGGCAGGGTCAACAGCCGCTCGACCAGGAACTGCCGATAGTGCTCCAGGTCGGCGGTCACGACCTCGAGCAGGTAGTCTGAATCGCCGGAGACCAGATGGCAGGCGAGGACTTCCGGCATTGCGCAGACGATATCCTCGAAGGCCAAGGCATGCTCGTTCGCATGTCCTACGATCTTGACCGCGAGGAATGCGGAGAACCCGAGGCCGACGCTGTCGCGGTTCAGGACGGCGCGATAACCCTCGATGATGCCCTCCTGCTCCAGCCGCTTGACGCGACGAAGACAGGGCGAAGGTGACAATCCGACCCGGTCGGCAAGGTCGACATTGCTCAGCCGCGCGTCGGCCTGCAGTTCTCCGATGATGCGTTGGTCGATCGCGTCGAGCTTGGCTTTTGGCATATCTCTGACAATCGCGGAGGAGGGTTGGGGATTTATTGCGTAGGGCGCCGGCACAATAGCACAGTTCGCAAGGACATGCGCCCTGGTCCGGGCCGAAGATGTCCGTCGACAACAGCCGCGCTTGCCCGCCTTCTTCGTATGCGATGGCGCTGCTCCAAACCGGGAGACGTCGAACATGGCCGACATCGCTGCGCACCGATCCGTGACTGCTGCCGTCGAGAGCTATTTCAGTCTGATGTTCGACTTCGATGTCGACGAGTTCGATCGTGTGTTTGCGCCGACTGCGCAACTGCACGGCTTGCGTGACGACGGCCTGCGCGTTCTCACCGCGGCCGAGTATCGCCAGCTGTTGGCGACCACTCCCTCGCCACAGTCGAAAGCGGCGCCTCGTCACCAGGAGATCTTGCTGATCGACCTTGCCTCGCCATCTCAGGCGCTGGTCAAGGTGCGCGTAAGGATCGATCAATTGCTCTATCTCGATTATCTCTGCTTCCACCTGATTGATGGTGAGTGGCTGGTGACAGCCAAGTCGTTTCATATCGAGAGCCGCTTTGCGGCTGCCGGATGATTGCGCGTTCGCTGGTGTGCCGCTTGTCAGCTGCGCGAAAACTGCCCGTCGGGTTACCTTGCCGCTGAATTTTGACTTGCGCTTTTTCCGAAATCGTGGTTGTATCCGCACATCCCGTCCTCATGCAGAGGGGCGTACGCGTCGTCACGATACGTAGAAGGCGGGGAGCGGTGGCCGTGGGCCTGTCAGGTGCTGATGCGCTGGACGATTAGCAGCTCGCGGACGTTCAAGCCGTGTGGTCCTGGCGCCCCGATGCTGGCGCTAAGCCCGCTGCGACATGACGTGTCGCGCGGATGACGGGGGCAAACAAGCCCGGTCCCCGGGGAGAGCACGGAGCAGACGTTAAAACTATCGCGCAGGGAGGGCCGGGTCGTCCGGCTGAACCTGTGGTACCTGCCGCCTGCATTTTTTTGAGCAGGCGGGCCACGGGCCTCAGTCGAGGTCCGGCCTTCCCTGCGCCCTCTGCATTTTCGAGGGCGAGATCGATCCGCATAGCTCGGGCCATGGCGCCGCGAGGCCGATGACGTGTGTCTGGTCTTCAGTTTCCTGAAGGATGATTGCACTCGGATTGCAAGTTATAAGAGCGAACAATCCGCGGCGAGATCGGTGCTCACCTCGCCCCGCTTGCGGGGAGAGGTCGGATTGCATCGAAGATGCAATCCGGGTGAGGGGGTACAGGTCTCTCCACACACTTCCCGTGCGTCTGCCCCTCACCCCAACCCTCTCCCCGTAAGAACGGGGCGAGGGAGCGCACTGCCGGCGCGGCGCAAGTTCGTATCACAACTCACGAGGTCAGCACCTGTCCTCAGTCTCGGCGATAGCGAGTGAGTTTAGCCACTCAGATCTTCAGCTCACTGCCCGTCACGCGCCTGAACGCCTCGAGATAGCGCTGGCTGGTGGCGTCGACGACGCTTTGCGGCAAGGGCGGCGGCGGTGCGTCGCCGTTCCAGCGCCCGGCCTTGCGCTCGGCGTCGAGATAGTCGCGCAGCGGCTGCTTGTCGAAGCTCGGCTGCGGCCGGCCCGGCTGATAGGCGTCGACCGCCCAGAACCGCGACGAGTCCGGTGTCATCACCTCGTCGATCAGAATGATGTGGCCATCCTTGTCGCGGCCGAACTCGAACTTGGTGTCGGCGATGATGATGCCCTGCTCGCGCGCCAAGGTTTCGCCGAGCGTATAGATCGCGCGCGTCATGCTCTCCAGCGCGTATGCCGTCTCGTCGCCGACCACCTCGCGCATCCGTGCGATGGTGATGTTCTCGTCATGGCCGGTCTCGGCCTTGGTCGCCGGGCTGAAGATCGCGGGCTCGAGCTTCTCGCTCTCGACCAGGCCTTCGGGCAGCTTCTCGCCGGCCAGCGTGCCATCAGCGGCATATTCCTTCCAGGCCGAGCCGGAGAGATAGCCGCGGATCACGCATTCGATCGGAAACACCGTGGTGCGCTTGCACAGCATGGCGCGCCCAAGGATCTCGTCGCGATGCGGCTTCAGCTCCGGCACCGCGGCGATGATCTCATCGGCGTCGGCCGAGATCATGTGGTGATGCACGACGCCTTCGAGCGCATTGAACCAGTACGCCGAGATCTGCGTCAGCACCGCGCCCTTCATCGGGATGGTCTCGTTCATCACGACGTCGAAGGCGGAGATGCGGTCGGTCGTGAGCAGCAGCACGCGGTCGTCGCCGACGGCATAGATGTCGCGGACCTTGCCGCGGCCGATTTTCGGGAGCGGCAGATTGCTGGTGAGGAGCGTGGTCATCGTGCGGGGCTTTCGAAACGGGAGCGCTGCGACCGCAATAGCCTATTCCGGCAGCGGAATGAACTCGTGCTCCTGGGGAACGGCGGCAAAGCGGCCGGTTTTCCAGTCCTGCTTGGCCTGCTCGATGCGCTCCTTGCTGGAGGAGACGAAATTCCACCAGACGTGGCGCGGCCCTTCCAGCGCGTCGCCGCCGAGGAACATCATCCGGGTCGGCTTCACCGCGCGCACGCTGATGGCGTCGCCGGGGCGGAAGATCAGGAGCCGCGGTCCTTCGTGGCGCTCGCGCGCGATCTCGACCTCGCCGTCGACGACATAGATCGCGCGCTCCTCGTGGTCGGGATCGAGCGGGACGACCGTTCCGGCCTGCGCGGTCACCTCGACATAGAACCAGGGCGAGACCATCGTCACGGGCGAGGCCGCGCCGAACGCCTTGCCGGCGATCACGCGCGCGGAGAAGCCGGTGTCGCTGATCGTCGGCAGCGCGTCGGCTGCATAGTGCTGGAAGCTCGGTGCGATCTCTTCGGACTCGACCGGCAGCGCGATCCAGCTCTGCAGCCCCAGCATCTGCTGCCCGGTCTGGCGCTGCAGGTCGGGCGTGCGCTCGGAATGTGCGATGCCGCGGCCCGCCGTCATCAGGTTCATCGCGCCGGGCTGGATCTCCCGCACGTTGCCCTCGCTGTCGCGATGCGTGATGGCGCCGTCGAACAGATAGGTCACGGTGGCAAGGCCGATATGCGGATGCGGCCGCACGTCCATGCCCTTGCCGGAGACGAACTGCACCGGGCCGAAATGATCGAAGAAGATGAACGGGCCGACCATCTGCCGCCGGCCGTGCGGCAGCGCGCGGCGCACGGCAAAGCCGTCGCCGAGATCGCGGGTGCGCGGCACGATGACGTGCTCCAGCGCATCGCAGGAGGTGGGATCGCCGAACTCGGGATCGATCGATGGCTGCCAGCTCATGGGACGCTCCTGAAATGTGGTCGGCCAAGTCTAGCAGCTTTGATGGGGCCGCGGCAGGGCATGAGGTCGCGACGTATGCCGGGGGATTTGAACGGAGCGGCGGTCCGGCCTAGAGTTCCGCCCGATAACACGGACCTGTGACGATGCCGCTCGAAAGCCTCGATCTTGCGCTGCGCGCCGCCGCCATCGCCCTGCTCGCGATGCTGGCCGTATCGCTGTGGCGTGATCTCGGCAGGCAGCTCGTCGGACGGCTGGCGATCGCGCTGGCGCTCGGCTCGGCCGCGCACGCGGCGACTTTCAACATCGGTGGGACAGCGGCGCCGTCGTTGGCCTTCGCGCCGATGATCGCGCTGGCGACCGCCGACATCGTCGTGCTCTGGCTGTTCTGCCGCGCGCTGTTTGACGACGGCTTTGCGCCGCGCTGGCCGCATGCTCTGATCTGGCTCGGTGTCTTCGGCTTCAGCCTGACGAGCTGTCTGGTGCTCGGGCCTGCGGGCCATGCGCGGCTCGTGATCGTTGCCAACAACCTGCTGGCGCTCGGCTTTGTCGGCGTGACGCTGGCGCAGACGATCCGCTCCTGGTCGGCCGATCTCGTCGAAGGGCGACGGCGCGTCCGTGTCTTCGTCGTGATCGCGGCGATGGCTTATGGCGGCGTCAACGCGCTGCTGCAGATCGCGTCCGCCGGCAGCGGTCCGTCGGAGCTGGCGAATGTGGTCAACGCGGCGATGTTCCTGGCCGTGGTCGGCGCCGTCGTGCTGATGCTGCTCAGGGTCGGCGCCGGCGAATTGTTCGCGCCGGAGCCGGCGCAAGCCGTTGCGCCTGAGGTCGCGGCGCCGCGGGCCGCCGACCGCAGGCTGGTCGATGCGCTGATGCGGCTGATGGCCGACGAGCGCATCTACCGCCACGAGAACGTCACCATCGGCATGCTGGCGACGCGCCTCTCCATTCCCGAATACCGGCTGCGGCGGCTGATCAATGGCGAGCTCGGCTACCGCAACTTCAATACGTTCCTGAACAACCATCGCATCGAGGAGGCCAAGGCCGCGCTCGCCGATCCCGCCCAGGCTGAGGTCCCCGTCATCACCATCGCGATGGATGCCGGGTTCCAGTCGCTCGGCCCGTTCAACCGCGCGTTCAAGACGGTGACGGGCGTGACGCCGACGGAGTATCGGCGGCTGAGGCTGTCGACGGCGTGATATTTCGGACATTGAAATCACGGAGGAATTTCGAAATCGGCGAGGTTGCTGCCAATTCCGGCTGGTGCGCTTTACGAAATCGGCGAGCCGCGCCGGCGTCCGTGCGGTCTCGTCCGGCAGATCAACGCCCATCTGCCGGAGCTTCCCATGTCCCGACGCCGCCTGCTTGCCCTCATTCTGTCGACCACAGCGCTCAGCGTTCTGGCGCTTGGTGCCGCCCGTGCCCGCGACGTGCCGCAGGTCGCGACCGGCTTCATCGCCAGCGTGCTGTGCTCCGAGACGTTCGTCTCCGGTCTCGACCCGGACCGCATTCTGGCCGAAACCCGGGAGGCGATGCCTGGCGCCGGGCTGCTGACCTGGGCGATGGATGTCCGTGTGGATCGCGCCGCCAAGGATGTGACCGTGACCTTGCTCGGGCTTGGCCGCAGCCATGCGGTGTTTCGCGATGGGCTCGGCTGCCACATGGAGCATGGCGAAGGGCAGGATTGGCCGACGTTCCGGCCTTCTCAGCCGCAGCCGGCTTTGCTGCCCGACATTGCCCCGCCGCACGTGGTGACGCCGGCAGCACCCGCGCTCGCGGCGGCGCTCGATCGCGCCTTTGCCGAACCGGAGGCCCCACCATTCCGGCGCACCCATGCCATCTTGGTGCTCAAGGACGGCAAGGTGATCGCCGAACGCTATGCCTCGGGCTTTTCCGTCGACACGCCGCTGCTCGGCTTCTCCGCGACCAAGTCGATGACCGCGAGCCTGATCGGCATTCTCGTCCGCCAGGGCAAGATCGCGCTGCATGCGCCGGCGCCGGTCGCGGCGTGGCAGAGCGACAACGATCCGCGCCGTGCCATCACGGTCGATCAGCTGCTGCGCCACACCGCCGGGCTCGCGCTCGGCAGTTCGCTGCAGGCCTCGCTCGGGTCCGCGCTCGAACCGGTCAATCGCATGAAGTTCGTCGAGCCCGACCGCGCGGCGTTTGCCGAATCGATGCCGCTCGAAACCACGCCGGGCGCGACCTCCAACTATCACGACGGCAACACCATCATCCTGTCTCATCTCGTCCGCGACGCCGCCGGCGGCAGTGCGGCGGATGTGCTGCGCTTCGCGCATCGCGAGCTGTTCGATCCGCTCGGCATGAACAACGTCTCCATCGAGTTCGACGCCGCTGGCACGCCGGAAGGATCGAGCCAGATGCTGGCCACCGCGCGCGACTGGGCGCGGCTCGGCCAGCTCTATCTCGACGACGGCGTCGTTGCCGGCCGCCGCATCCTGCCCGCCGGCTGGGTCGACTACGTCGCCACGCCGACGCCCGATGCCTTTGTCGGCCTCGGCGCCGGCTTCTGGACCAATCGCGGCGACAGCTTTGGCGCCAATTATCGCATCTCCCATGGCTGGCCGCGCGACGCCTTCTTCGCCAAGGGCACGCTCGCCCAGTATGTCATCGTCATCCCCTCCGAGCGCCTCGTCATCGCGCGCTTCGGCCGCACCGTGAACTGGCCGCCGGAGGCCGATGGCGTGGCGCAGCTGGTGAGCGAGGTCGTCGCTGCGACGCATGGCAAGACGGAGGTCATCAGCTCGGAGTGATGCACGCGCTACGCCCGCCCCAACGCCGTCGCCTGCGCGACGTGATCGAACCGCTCCAGCGACAGGATCGCGTCGGCAAAGCTCTGCGCCCGGCTGCTCAGAACCGGCCGCGCCAGCGTGATGAACTTGTCGCTCATCGCCTGCGCGGACGGAAACGACGTCGGCTCGCCGGAGGGATCGTCGTGCAGCCGCTCGTGCACGCCGTCCTCGGTGGTGATGGTCACGCGCGCGCCGAACGGGTGGCTGCGGCCCGTCTCCAGCCGATCGTCCTGCACGACGTCGAACTTGTCGGCGAGCGCATTGATCGCGGCATCGCCCAGCTTCGTGTAGTCGTCCCAGCCGAAGCGGCCCTGTTCGAGTGCCAGCGCGCCGGTGAAGAACATCGAGAACTGGCCGCCGACGATCGAGGTCGGATGCCGCTTGGTGGCGGCATCACCCGTCAGCGTGATGCCGTTGCGATGCAGGCCGACCTCGACGCGCCTGACCTGGTCCGGCGTCAGATTGTGTTCGCGGCGCAGCGCGATGATGGCGTCGATCGCGGCATGGGTGTAGCGGCAGCTCGGATACGGTTTCACGCCGATCTTCATCGTCTCATAGGTCGTACCCAGGCCAGCAACTGCCTTGTCCCGATGCGGTGTGTCGGTGTAGCCGACCAAAAGGCCATGCTTGCCCTCGACGGATTCGACCGCGCCGATGAAATCGTTCTTGGCGAGCGTCGCCGCGATCACGCCGTTCATCGCCGACGCGCCGACCTGATAGCGCTTGTTCCAGGCGCCGTTGACCAGGAATTGCAGCGATCCCGCCGCCTGGCTGCCGGAGACGCCGAACGCATAGATGAGCTGCTGCTCCGACAGGCCGAACAGCTTGCCGGCAGCCGCTGCCGCACCATAGGTGCCGGCGGTCGCGGTTGGATGGAAGCCGCGGGCATAGTGCGAGGTCGGATCGAGCGCATTGCCGAGCCGGCAGCACACTTCGTAGCCGGCGACGATCGCGGTCAGCACCTCCCGCCCCGAGGCGCCGACCATTTCGCCGACGGCGAACGCAGCCGGCACCACGGGCGCGCTCGGATGCAGCGAGGAATCCGCGTGGGTATCGTCAAAGTCGAGCGAGTGGCCCATCGTGCCATTGAGCAGCGCCGCCACCGCCGGCGTCCACGTCCGGCTGTCGCCGAACACCGTCGCCTCGCCGGCCGAGTCGAGCTTCAGCGCCGCCAGCATATTGACGACCGACGGCGTCGATTCCGCCTCGCGCCGGGCGCGGATGGCGCTGCCGAGGAAATCCAATGTCAGCACCTTGGCGCGGTCGAGCACCTCAGGCGGGATATCGTCATATTTCAGCTCGGCGACATAGCCGGCGAGCGTTGCGGTTTCCTGGGCCATCGTGTTTCCTCGCTTGTTGAAAACAGCGTAGGCAAGCTGATTCCGCCTTTCAAGCCGGACGGGCCCGGTGGGAGGCTGCCATGCCGGGATCGCGCGGTGCTTTTGAAGGTGAGAGATCGATGGTGTCGCCCAAGAAGCTGTTCGGCCGGGTGCGCGTGGGCAAGGCGCAGATGTCGCTGGCCGTGCGCGGCACGGTGGCTGCGACGCTCGCCTTCGCGATCGCCACGGCCTTTCAGCTGAAGCTGCCGCTGTGGGCGGTGCTGACCTCGCTGATCGTCACCCAGGGCAGCGTCGGGCGCTCGCTGAAGGCGACCCGCGACTACATGTTCGGCACCATCGGCGGCGCGATCTATGGCGGCGCCATCACGTTGCTGATCCCGCATACCGGTGAGCTGCAGCTGCTCGGCATGCTGGTCCTGGCGGTAACGCCACTCGCCTTCATCGCGGCGTTCAATCCGAGCTTGAACCCGGCCACCGTCACGTCGGTGATCGTGCTGCTGGTGCCGACCATGGGCCGCCTCGATGCGATCGGCTCGGCGGTCGACCGGGTGTTCGAGGTCGCGGTCGGCGCGCTGACGGGACTCGTCGTGTCCTTCATCGTGCTGCCGTCGCGCGCGCATGTGCAGATGCGCAGCGCGGCGGGACGCCTGCTCGAACTGATCGCCGCGGCGATGACCGAGCTGCTGGCCGGCCTGTCGCGCGGCCGCGACAACGACGCGCTGCATCGGATTCAGGACGGCATCGGCACCGCGCTGACCGAGTTGAACGCGACCGGCGCGGAGGCCGAGCGCGAGCGCTCGGCGTGGCTCTCGTCGGGTGCCGACACCGGTCCGCTGTTGCGGACCATCCTCCGGCTGCGCCACGACGTCGTGATGATCGGACGCGCCAGCGTGGTGCCGCTGCCCTCGGACCTGCAGGCCCGGCTGTCGGGTCCGGTCACGCGCGTCAGCGACGCCATCGCGAGCTACTTGCGCGGCTGCGCGGCGGCCATCCGCAATGGCTCCGGACCGCCGCCAATCTGGCCGATCCATGTCGCGGTCAAGGCCTATGCCGAGGAGGTCGCTGCTGTCCGCAGCGACGGCCTCACGCGTGGCTTGCCCGGCGATGCCGCGGAGCGCTTCTTCGCGCTCGGCTTCTCGCTCGAGCAGATGCGGCAGAACCTGATCGATCTCGAGCGCGTCGTCGCCGAATGGGCCGATGCGTCGACGGGACGGCCGCACCGGCCGGAGCGCGACGAGACGCCGAATACAGCGGGCGCCTGATCTCCTCACCGCGACAGCCGCAGGAAGCGCAGCACCAAGAGTGCCGCATAGATGGTGGTGCCGATCGACAGGCCGATCCAGATCCCGATCGCGCCGAGCGCGGTGTAGAAGGCGAGTGCATAAGATGCGGGAAAGCCGATCAGCCAATAGCCGAGCACGGCCAGCAGCAGCGGGACGCGCGTGTCCTTGATGCCGCGCAGCGCGCCGACGGCGATGGTCTGCAGTGCATCCGTGATGAAGAACGTCGTGCCGACGAGGAGAAGCGTGGCGGCCAGCGCCACGGTCGCTTCCGCATCGGCGATGCCGGCGCCGAGGAACAGTTGCACGATGTCGAACCGCGCAACGATGATGCCGAGCGTGAACAGAACAGCGAGTGCGAGGCCGAGCAGCATCGCCATCAGGCCGGCGCGCCGGATGCCCCTGGCATCGGCGCGCCCGGCGGCATGACCGACGCGCACGGTCGCGGCCATGCTGATGCCGAACGGAACCATGAACAGGATCGCCGTGATCTGCAGCGCGATCTGATGCGCGGCGAGCGCGGGCGTGCTGATCAACCCCATCAGGATCGCAGCCGCCGAGAACAGGCCATATTCGAGCAGGAACGACAGCGAGATCGGCCCGCCGATGATGAGGAGCTGCCGCATCAGCCTCCAGTCGATACGCCCGAGTTGCGCGAGCACGTGATAGTCGCGGAACGGCGGACGGAATGCTGCGAACCACAGCCCCGCGAGGAACGTACCGGTGTTGACCAGCGAGGTCGCGAGGCCGACGCCGGTCAGGCCCAATTGCGGAAAACCCCAGTGGCCATACAGCAGCGGATAGACCAGCAGCGCGTTGAGCGGGATCGCGGCCAGGGTGATCCAGAGCACGGGCTCGGGACGGTTGACCGCCCCCATGAAGCTGCGCAGCGCCAGGAACCACAGCATCGGCGCGATGCCCCAGGCGAGGCCGGCCAGATACTCCTGCGCGAGATGCGCCACGGCCGGCGCCTGTCCCAGCGCCAACAGGATGGCCTCACCGTTCAGCGCAATCATCATGATCGGCAGTGCAATGAACAGGCCGGCCCACAAGCCGACGCGCAGCGCGCGCCGCACCAGCCCAGCATCCGCCGCGCCGAAGGCCTGCGCGGCAAGCGGCGCCACCGCGGACATCAGGCCCATGCCGAAGGTGGAGCCGACGAAATACACGGTGCCCGCCAACGCCGCCGCGGCGACGGCGTCGCCGCCGAGCCGGCCGATGAAGGCGAGATCGGTCGACATCATCGCGATCTGCGACAGCTGCGTCAGCGCCATCGGCGCGGCGAGCCGGATCGTGTCCCAGAGCTCGTGCGCGAGAGGAGGCATCGGCTCCGCCGGTGGCGGTGCGTGATTGGTTCCGGATGTCGAGGTCATGATCGGTGGTATAGCAGCCGTCGTCGTGCCGCGCACATCGCAACGGCATGTTTTCTCCGAGGAGGCGTGCGGCGGGCGAGCGCAGCTCTGCGGAGGAATTATGATCGGCAGGGTGATCTGCATCGGCATCGCTTTGACGAGATCTCGCGATGAGAGTCTGCATTCTCGCGGCACTTTTCGCGCCCGAGTTTTGCTTCGTCGGGGCCCTCTTTGTGATGAGAGGGCGCAGGGAATGCCGGGCATCGACTGATACCCATGGCCCCCGTGCGTGAAGAAATGCACGGGGCAGGAACCACAGGTCCAGCCGGATATTCCGGCATTCCCTGCGCGATGGTCTTCACGGCTGCTTCGCGTTCTCCCCGGTGCGCCGGGCTTTCTGGCCACCGTCGCCCGCGCGGCGCGCGAGCGCCAACACGAGCTTGATACTAGCATCGGAGTATCAGGACCGCGCGACTTGACCGTACGTGACCGCCTGTTCGTCCGCAGGGTCATCCCGCTGCAGGCCGCCACGTCCACCGCATCCCGCCCTCAACGTCCGTGACGACCGCGAAGCGCCCCTCTCATGAGGACAGGATGGCTGCAGTGTTTCCGATTTTCGGAAATAAAGCAAGCGGAAAATTTTGGCGCGTCCGTGTGGAACAGCCTACGCTAATTGAATCGTCTGCGAAATTGGGTGTTCATGCGCACGGATTTCTAGCCGTTTGACGCTTCCTCGACCGCATCAAACGGCGTGTCCTCAGTCCGGGCAAGTAGCCGGTCGCGCGGGTCGTCCGGCGGGCAGGATTTGTAGGGTGGGCAAAGAGCCGCCGGAAGGCGGCGCCTGCCCACCATCGTGAGCCCATGAGCGTCATGGTGGGCACGGCGCGACGGGCGTGGCGTATGAACCGGGACGATGCGGGCGCGCCTTTGCCCACCCTACGTTTTCTGGAGGGAGCGGTCGGCACTGAATAGGACTACCGCCCGCGCTCCGGCACGCGGGTGATCTTGGCGCCGAGCGCATTCAGCCGCTCGTCGATGCGCTCGTAGCCGCGTTCGATCTGGTCGGCATTGTCGATATAGGAGGTGCCCTCGGCGCCGAGCGCGGCGAGCAGCATGGCCATGCCGGCGCGGATGTCGGGGGAGACGACGCGGGCGCCGCGCAGGCGGCTGGGACCGGCGACGATGGCGCGGTGCGGGTCGCACAGCACGATGCGCGCGCCCATCGAGATCAGCTTGTCGACGAAGAACATCCGCGACTCGAACATCTTCTCGAACATCAGGATCACGCCCTCGCATTGCGTGGCGGTGACGATCGCGATCGACATCAGGTCGGCGGGGAAGGCCGGCCACGGCTGGTCCTCCAGCTTCGGCACGTGGCCGCCGAAATCATCCTTGATCTTCATGGTCTGGTCGGACGGCACGATCAGATCGTCGCCGGCGACCTCGCAAATGATGCCGAGCCGCTCGAACCCCATGCGGATCGAGCGCAGATGCTCGGTGCCGGCGCGCACGATGCGCAGCGGTGAGCGCGTTACCGCGGCGAGCCCGATCAGCGAGCCGACCTCGATGTGATCGGGCTGGATCGCGTAAGCAGCCTGGCCGAGCGTGCTGGCGCCATGGATCACCATGGTGTTGGTGCCGATGCCCTCGATGTTGGCGCCGAGCGCGACCAGGAAATGCGCGAGATCCTGCACGTGCGGCTCGGAGGCTGCATTGCGCAAGTAGGTCGTGCCGTGCGCGGCGACCGCTGCGACCAGCGCGTTCTCGGTCGCGGTGACGCTGGGCTCGTCGAGGAACACATCGGCGCCCTTGAGGCCGGAGGCGCGCAGCTCGATCTTGTCGGTCGCGGTGACGGTGGCGCCGAGCTGCTCGAAGGCGAGGAAATGCGTGTCGAGCCGGCGCCGGCCGATCACGTCGCCGCCCGGCGGCGGCAGCGCCACCTCGCCGCAGCGGGCGAGCAGGGGGCCGGCCAGCAGGATCGAGGCGCGGATGCGCGCGCACAGATCCGGATCGAGATCGGCGGCGCGGATCTCCTTGGCGTGGATGGCGAGCCGGTTGCGGCCGCGCCATTCGGCCGAGGCGCCGACCGAGCGCACCAGTTCGACCAAGGTCTCGGTGTCGCGGATGCGTGGCACATTGTCGAGCGTGACCGGGTGCTCGGTCAGCAGCGCTGCGGCGATGATCGGCAGCGCGGCGTTCTTGTTGCCGGACGGCTCGATCGCGCCCTTGAGCCGGTGACCACCCTCGACGATATATTGAATGGGCGCCATGCGCGAAAAAGTCCGTTCTGAGAGGGGCAATTTGCCAGGGGACCGGCGAAGGCGGAACATCGGTCCGGCACGGAATTAACACGGAAGGCACGAGCAGGCCACTGCTCCGGGCAAGGGACTTGCCAGGGTTTCAACTCTCGTCCGGTGAGGCATTGTCTTGGGCCGCAGGAACGCTGATATTCAGGACAGGAGCTGTTCATGGTCCAGTTTGTCACGGTATCGGAACGGAAGGCGCGCGAAACCGCACGACGACGGCGGGCGGCTGACGCCGTCATGGCTGAGCTGAGGGGGTTCGCGGAGCGTTGCGGCGGCCACTTCATCGTCTTCGGGTCCGTCGCACGACAGCTCATGTCGTTCGACAGTGATTTCGACGTCATCATCGATGTCCCACGCGAGCACGAGCTTGCTGCCGTCGAGCTCGCCGAGGACCTGTGTCGCCGTCATGAGCTGCCGGCCGACATTCATCTCAAGTCCCAGGCGAGCGAGCGGCTGCTCGCGCGCATTGCCGATCACGCGGTGACGTTGCCATGAGCGATGATCGCTGGAGCGACGTTGACGCCGATCTGGACAGCGCCATCAATCAACTTGGGATGTCGCTCCGGACGTTCGAACGCGGCGGCTTCGACTCCGATGATCCGGATACCGCGTGGGAGCGGTCGAACGCATTCCTGCACGGGATGGAAACCGGATACACACTGCTCGAGAAGGCGATCCAACGCATTCTCGACATTCTCGGCGAGACGAGCCCGTCCGGAGATGCGTGGCACAAGGATCTGATCGATCGTGTCTCCAGGTCGATGCAGGGCGACAAGGGAAGGCCGGCCATGTTCGATGCCGCGCTTCGCCTCGATCTGCTAGAACTGATGAGAATGCGCCACCGTGCCAGGAACGCGGTCTACGGCGACTTTGATGCGTCGAAGGCGGGGCCGTCCGTCGAAGCTGCCAGTCGTGTACTTCTCAGAATTCGCGATGCTATTTCGCAATTCAAGAACGTCGTGGACCCTGACCGCCAGCAGCGATAACCGTCGCGGACCGACCTGGAAGAACGGGGTTCGTCGCTAAACGTCGACGTTCGCGCTCAGCGAGTTGTCCTGGATGAACTCGCGGCGCGGCTCGACGACGTCGCCCATCAGCTTGGTGAAGATGTCGTCGGCCTCGTCGACCTCCTTGACCTTCACCTGGAGAAGCGTGCGCGCATCTTTGTCGAGCGTGGTTTCCCAGAGCTGTTGCGGGTTCATCTCGCCGAGACCTTTGTAGCGCTGCGTGACGATGCCCTTGCGGCCGGCGTCGGTGACCGCCTCGAACAAATCGACTGGCCCATGAATGACGGTCGGGGCGTCGCCGCGGCGCAAGGTGCCGGGCTTGGCATAGGCCTCCTGCAGGCGCGCCGCGTAGTCGTCGAGCTTGCGGGCATCGACGGAAGCGAGCAGCGCGTCGTCGATCACGGCCACGTCCTTCACGCCGCGCACGGTGCGCTCGAAGCTGAAGCCCTGGCCCTCGACGAAGTGGCCGATCCAGCCGCGCTCGACCTCGTCGGCCAGCACGTCGAGCCGTTTTGCGATGTAGGCGGCTGCGGCGTCCGCCGTCGGGATGTCGCGGGTGATGTCCGGGCGCAGCACGCCGGCGATCGCGGCCTGCTCGACCACCGTGCGGTCGTAGCGCGTGTGCAGGTTGCGCAGGATGTTGCGCACGAGACGCGCTTCCTCGACCAGCGCCAGGAGGTCACGGCCCTTGCGCTCCTCGCCCTCCGCAGTCTTGAACACGCAGTCATCGAGGCCGGTGCTGATTAGATAGTCCTCAAGGGCGCGCTCGTCCTTCAGGTACTGCTCGGACTTGCCGCGCGAGACTTTGTAGAGCGGCGGCTGCGCGATGTAGAGGTGGCCGCGATCGATGATCTCGCGCATCTGCCGGTAGAAGAAGGTAAGCAGAAGCGTACGGATGTGCGCGCCGTCGACGTCGGCGTCGGTCATCACGATGATCTTGTGATAGCGCAGCTTGTCGATCGAGAACTCGTCGCTGATGCCGGTGCCGAGCGCGGTGATCAGCGTGCCGATCTGCTCGCTCGACAGCATCTTGTCCGGGCGCACGCGCTCGACATTGAGGATCTTGCCGCGCAGCGGCAGCACCGCCTGGAACTCGCGGTTGCGGCCCTGCTTGGCGCTGCCGCCGGCCGAGTCACCCTCGACGATGAACAGCTCGGACTTGGCCGGATCCTTCTCCTGGCAGTCAGCGAGCTTGCCGGGCAGTGACGATACGCTGAGCGGGCTCTTCCGGGTCAGCTCGCGCGCCTTGCGCGCGGCCTCGCGCGCCGCCGCGGCCTGGATCACCTTGCCGACGATGGTCTTGGCCTCGCCGGGATGCTCCTCGAACCACGCGGCGAGCGCCTCGTTGAGCACGTTCTCAACCACGGGGCGCACTTCCGAGGACACCAGCTTGTCCTTGGTCTGCGACGAGAATTTCGGATCCGGCACCTTCACCGAGAGCACCGCGGTCAGACCCTCGCGGCAGTCGTCGCCGGTGAGCGCGATCTTTTCCTTCTTCGCATTGGCCTCCGCGTAGCCGTTGACCTGGCGCGTCAGCGCGCCGCGGAAGCCTGCGAGATGGGTGCCGCCGTCACGCTGCGGGATGTTGTTGGTGAAGCACAGCACGTTCTCATGGTAGCTGTCGTTCCACCACAGCGCCGCCTCGACGGTGATGCCGTTGGCTTCCGAACGCACCATGATCGGGGCGGGGACGATCGCCTTCTTGTTGCGGTCGAGATATTTGACGAACTCCTCGACGCCGCCGTCGTAACGCATCTCCTCGCGCTTCTCGACCGCGTGGCGCATGTCCGAGAGCACGATGTTGACGCCGGAATTGAGGAAGGCGAGCTCGCGCAGCCGATGCTCGAGCGTCGCATAGTCGTATTCGATGTTCTTGAAGGTGTCGGGGGAGGCGAGGAACGTCACCTCGGTGCCGCGCTTGCCCTTGCTCTCGCCGACCACCCTGAGCGGCGCCACCGCGTCGCCATGGGCGAACTCGATGAGATGCTCCTTGTCGTCGCGCCAGACCCGCAGCTGAAGCTTGCTGGACAGCGCGTTGACGACGGAGACGCCGACGCCGTGCAGGCCGCCCGAAACCTTGTAGGAGTTCTGGTCGAACTTTCCGCCGGCATGCAGCTGGGTCATGATGACCTCGGCAGCGGACACGCCTTCGCCCTTGTGGATGTCGACGGGGATGCCGCGGCCGTCGTCGCGCACGGTGACCGAGTTGTCCGGATTGAGCACCACCTCGACAGCCGTGGCGTGACCTGCGAGCGCCTCGTCGATCGCGTTGTCAACGACCTCGTAGACCATGTGGTGCAGACCGGAGCCGTCATCGGTATCGCCGATATACATGCCCGGTCGCTTGCGCACGGCATCCAGGCCCTTCAACACCCGGATCGATTCTGCGCCGTATTCGTTCGCGGTTGCAGGCTCGTTTTCGGCGATGGTTTGCCGGGCGGGTTCGGTCATGTGAGGCCTTTGAAAGGATCCCGAAGGCGGTGCCGCGCAGGGGATGCTGAGGGAATTATTTGTGCCACGAAAGGCGCCATGCGCCTAGCGCAAAGTGGAGCCTCTTAAGGTATTGAACAGATAGGTTTTTTTAACGGTTTTTCAAGCCGTTCGAGGACCTGCTTCGGGGCTTGCGAAAGCGCGATTCGAACGCGCTTTTGCGGGCGCTCCGGGGGCGGCTGCCGGGCTCTCTGCGCGGCTTGTTTCGACCGCATGAGAGCGTCCTTCGCGCGTGGTATCGATCAAGACCGCGCCAGCGCCAATGCCTGACGGCTACGCGCGAGCAGCAGCGGCCCGGATGCGAGCAGCCGCTGTCGTGGCGAGATGAACGGCGCGCCGTCGCGGTCCGATCCAACGGCAGCCAGTCGGGGCAGGGCCCCGGAGGGCGCAACGGACAAGCCGTTAGCGGCGCTCGGTAATCCGGCCCGCCTCAACGTCGAAGATCTCGCCGAGCCCGCGTAGTTCGGCAAAGGCCGCGGGGTCCGCGCCGGTCAGCCACACCTGGGCACCGAGGGTGCCGAGCTCGGCGAACAGCGCGGTGCGGCGGCCGGGATCGAGATGAGCCACGATCTCGTCGAGCAGCAGCAACGGCACGATACCGGTGGTTTCGGCCACCAGCGTCGCATGCGCCAGGATCAAACCGATCAGCAGCGCCTTCTGCTCGCCGGTCGACGCGTCGCGCGCGGGCATGTTCTTCGGCGCGTAGACCACGTGAAGATCGGTAAGATGCGGGCCGTCGAGCGTGCGGCCCGCCGCGGCGTCCCTGCCGCGATTGTCGCGCAGGACGGCGCGGTAGCGGTCCTCGACGGCGAGCGCGGGCTCGGTCAGCAGCGCATTCTCCATCCAGCCGTCGAGCGCGATCTCGGCGGACGGGAAGGCGGAGGCGGTTCCGCGCGCGCGCAGCATCGCGGCGAGCTTGAGCGCGGTCTGGCCGCGGCTGGCCGCCACGGCGACCGCGAGTTCCGCGGTCTCGCGCTCGATCGCGTCACACCAATGATCGTCGAAATTGCGCACCTCGAGCAACCGGTTGCGCGAGCGCAAGCTACGCTCCAGCGCTGACACCCGGCTCGAATGCTCGCTGTCGATCGCGAGCACCAGGCGGTCGAAGAAGCGCCGCCGCTCGGAGGCCGCGCCCATGAACAGGCCATCCATCGCCGGCGTCAGCCACACCATGCGGATGTGATCGCCGAACGCCGCCGCCGAGCCGACCGGCTCACGGTCGATGCGGCAGCGCCGGGTGGTTGCGGCATCGCTGCGCGGCGGCTCGATGCCGGTCCCGAAGGTCGTGAGCCCCAGCGCGCCCTCGACCTCGGCCGACACCGCCCAGGAACCGTCGCCCTGGTTGTCGGCGACGTCCTCCAGCGTGGCGCGGCGCAGGCCGCGGCCGGGCGCAAAGAACGAGATCGCCTCCAGGCAATTGGTCTTGCCGGCCCCATTGGCGCCGACCAGCGCGACCAGGTCGGCCCGCACGTTCACGCTCGCGGCGCGGTAGCTGCGGAAATGCGTCAGCGCGAGGCGGTTGATGCGGGAGGGGGTCATCGGAAAGAAGCTGGCCACACATTCTGAGTCCCTCTCCCCCTGCGGGAGAGGGTGCCGCCGAAGGCGGCGGGTGAGGGGTTTCTCACGGCTCGCTCAACTTTGCGAGGATGTCCTCTTGAACAGCCGACGAATTGTACAACACGTCGTTGTTCCAATAGCGAGCGAAACGAAAACCTGCAGCTCTCAAGATGGCATTTCGTTCGGCATCCGCGTCTTCGGTAGCATGTTGGCTGCCATCGATCTCGACGATCAAGCGCTTCTCGAAGCAAACAAAATCCAGAATGAACTGCTCTACTGGAGTCTGCCTGCGAAACTTATAGCGCTCGAATCTCCGGTCACGTAGCAGGCGCCACATGACCGCTTCTGCCTCGGTCGCCTGATGTCGCATCGTCTTGGCGAAGCCGCGGATGCGTCTAGAGATCTTCCGATGGCTTGGTGATTGCGGTGGCATACCCCTCACCCGCCTCGCTTCGCTCGGCACCCTCTCCCGCAGGGGGAGAGGGGATCTTCTTTGCGCGGCCGGCCGGGTCAAGCCCGCCACGACGAGTGTACTGCGATCTAGCAGCGAGGCTTAAGCACCAAATCTCGCCTCACACCCGCATCGGCATCAGCACGTAGAGCGCGTTCTTGTTGTCGCGGTCCTGGATCAGGGTCGGCGAGCCCGGATCGGCGAGACGGAGCACCGCGACCTCGCCCTCGACCTGGGCGGCGATATCGAGCAGATAGCGCGAGTTGAAGCCGATATCGAGCGCGTCGGCGGCGTATTCGACCTCGAGTTCCTCGGTCGCGCTGCCGGAATCCGGATTGGTGACCGACAGCACCAGCTTGCCAGGCGACAGCGCGAGCTTGACGGCGCGGCCGCGCTCGCTGGAGATGGTGGAGACGCGATCGACGGCGGCGGCGAAATCGGCCTTGTCGACGACCAGCTCCTTGTCGTTGTTCTGCGGAATGACGCGGCCATAGTCGGGGAAGGTGCCGTCGATCAGCTTGGAGGTCAGAACCACCTGGCCGAGCGTGAAGCGGATCTTGCCCTGCGACAGCTCGATCCGGATCTCGCTGTCATTGTCCTCGATCAGCCGCTGCACCTCGCCGACGGTCTTGCGCGGCACGATCACGCCGGGCATGTCGGCCGCGCCGCTCGGCTGCGGCAGGTCGACCTGGGCGAGCCGGTGGCCGTCGGTGGCGACCGCGCGCAGGGTCGGCTGCTTGGCGGTTCCGCCGGCATGCAGATAGATGCCGTTGAGATAGTAGCGCGTCTCCTCGGTCGAGATCGCGAACTGCGTGCGGTCGATCAGGCTCTTGATGTCCTTGGCCGGAACCGCGAAGGCATGCGTCATCTCGCCGGCGGCGAGATCGGGGAAGTCGCTCTCCGGCAGTGTCTGCAGCGTGAACTTGGAGCGGCCGGCGCGGATCGCCAGCACCGCGCGTTCGCCGTCGCTCTCCAGCACGATCTGCGAGCCGTCCGGCAGCTTGCGCACGATGTCGTAGAACATGTGGGCCGGCACGGTGGTGGAGCCCGCGGTAGCGGTCTCGGCCGCCAGCGTTTCCGTCACTTCGAGATCGAGATCGGTCGCCCGCAGCGACAACCGGGCATTTTCGGCGCGGACCAGCACATTCCCCAGGATCGGGATGGTGTTGCGCCGCTCGACCACGCGATGGACGTGACCCAGCGATTTCAGCAGCTGCGCGCGTTCGACGGTAACCTTCATTGCAATATCCGCCCGTTCCCAACTGAGCTCGTCCTGGAATGCCGGCGGGCTGAGCAGCGCCGCGGCCGATGGCACCTCGCGCCCGAACGGCGCTTGGCAGCGTCCAGGAGCCCGAGGGGGAGCGTAAAGTGGCGCGGATGGGGCGTAAGCGCAAGAGACGGGAAGGCCGATTTTCCCATGTTTCGGCAGGCCTTTCGGCCTGTCTGGCGGACGGATCGGATCAGGAGAGAATGGCGGGGAGGCGGACCTTCTGTCCGCGCCCCTTTCCGCGCGGAAACGTCTATTCCTGCAGCTGCCGCTTGAGGGTTTCGACCTCGTCGTTGAGCGCAGTATCCTTGCCGACCAGCGCCTCGATCTTGCGCACGGCGTGCAGCACGGTGGTGTGGTCGCGCCCGCCGAAACGGCGGCCGATCTCGGGCAGGGACCGCAGGGTCAGCGTCTTGGCCAGGTACATGGCGACCTGGCGCGGTCGCACGACGTTGGCGGTGCGGCGCGACGACAGCAGGTCGGACCGGCTGACGTTGTATTGCCGCGCCACCACGCGCTGGATGTCCTCGATCTTGATCCGTTTCGGCTCCTGCGGCCGGACCAGGTCGCGCACCTCGCGCTCGGCCATGTCGAGCGTGACCGGCTGGCTGTTGAGCTTGGAATGCGCCAGCAGACGGTTGATGGCGCCTTCGAGATCGCGGCCGTTATGGGTGATGGAGCGGGCGAGATAGTCGAGCACCGGCTCGGGCACGTCGAAGCTCGCATGGTGCGCGCGGGCCGCTGCGACGCGCGACTTGAGAATGCCGAGGCGCAGATCCTCGCCGAGCGCGCCCATCTCCACCACCAGACCGCCGGCAAGCCGCGAGCGGACGCGGTCGTCGAGGCTCTCGAGGTCGGACGGCGGCCGGTCGGCTGCGATCACCACCTGCCGTCCGGCATCGATCAGCGCATTCAAGGTGTGACAGAACTCGGCCTGGGTCGACTTGCCCTGCAGGAACTGCAGGTCGTCGATGACGAGCACGTCGATGCCGCGGAGCGCCTCCTTGAAGGCCAGCGCGGTCTGCGATTTCAGGGCCGCGACGAAGCCGTACATGAACTTCTCGGCCGTGAGATAGAGCACCTTGCGCTCGCCTCCGGCATTGCCGGCCCAAGTCACGGCCTGCAGCAGATGCGTCTTGCCGAGGCCGACGCCGGCATGGATGTAGAGCGGGTTGAACATCACGGGGTCGCCGCGGCGACCGTCGGCGACCTGGCGGGCGGCCGCATGGGCAAGCGTATTGGCGCGGCCGATGACGAAGCTTGCGAAGGTCAGCCGCGGATCGAGCGGCGAGCCGCCGAGCGCGTCATGGCCGGCTCCGACCGGAGAGGCGGCGGGCATGCGCATGTCGGCCGCGGGCTTGGTGTCGCTGCGCCGCGCTTCGACGGCGACGGGCGCTTCCTTGGCGGGCGGGGCGCAGCGCATGGCCGAACGCACCGACAGATCGATCCGATGCACTTCGGGCTTCTCGGCCTGCCAGCACGACAGCACGCGCTCGGCGTAATGCGCCTGAATCCAGCTCTTCAGGAAACGCGTTGGAACCGACAGATGGACGCTTTCGTCCTGAACGGCCTCGAGGTCCATCCGTGCAAACCAGCTCGTATAGACGTCCTCGCCGACGGTCGATCGCAGCCGGCCCTTCACGCGAGACCAGCGTTCCTGTTCCGAATTTGTCATGGCAGTCGCAACTTTTCGAATTGAGTGGTGGTGTCGTGTGACCGCCGTGCAGATGTCCTGACATAAGGACGCGTCTGCCGCGGCGAGACCTCGAGCGGAAGCTCAACTCCAGACACAGCTTTGCCGTTCGGCGCGCACGCCGTCGGGCAGATCAATGCTGGAAGAAGGTGTTCTCCGCGAGGTCAGCGCATACTCAGATGCGCGGGGGAGACGAGAGGGGGACCCATTGCCGTGCTGGCAGTGGCCGTGCTGGCCGTGTCGACCGCTAAGGGGGTGTGATCCGGAACCAGTCCAAGATGTGTAACAGCGATCTGTCCGTAAAGCATGCAACCTCCCCGCCTCACCGTGATTGCTCACGGCAAGTTGTCATCTCCCAATGCAGCTGCGCCTGAACCCCAAGATTCAGCCGCTACGCAATACATCCCGTCCAATTGTCCACTCGCTGAGCGAAGCCGTCGCAAGCTTCAGCCGGGTCGACCGATGTCGTATTTCTCTTGTTCAAAACGGCGTAACGATGATGTTGCGCCCGAGAAATTTCGACAAAGATCCGCCGCTACCCATATTGCTATGGATACCGAACCGGCCATCGCTTTTGAAAGCGTCGCCAACGCGCACACCGCCGCCGATTTGCACGTCCACCCCGTTTCCAAAACCGCGCTGGTCTTAAAGATCGTGGGCGCCGCGAGTGGATTTAAGAAATACACGATGCGTCGGGACTCGCAATCCATTTGATCGGAGCACGCGTGACGAGTCTTCGGACCGCTTGCCGCGTCGAGTTGCGCGTTAAGAAAGCAAGGTTTTGAATCATCGCGAGGAATCTCGGATGTGACAAACAACATGGTCTGCCCAAAATTTCTTCATAATTTTTTTACGTTTCGGCCGAGCGCAGTCGCTTTTCCAATCACTTGGGCGCGCTATGCACTTAAGTCATTTTCGAGACGATGTTTTTTGCGGTTACTTCACGTGGGTAACTCCCGCTGCGCATCGTGCGCGAAATGAACGGGGCCGCACGTGCTCTTGACATCGACGCGCAAGCACAGCGCGGCTTCACGCCTGTTTCAGGTGAGACAAAATTGTCACCCGCGTAAAATTACGGAACACGGTCACGTAGGACTACGGAACATGTCAGGCGCGCGCGACATCGCAATTGTCGCTGCGCGCGCAGATGGCAGCGCATCGTGATGTCGCCGTGAAATAGAAACAGCGAAAAAGAAAAAGCCCGGCGCGAGCCGGGCTATTTGCATCTTGATAGTTCGTCGGCCGATCGGCTCACTTCGCGAGCTTCGCGATCTGATGGGCGAGGCGCGACACCTTGCGGCTGGCGGTGTTCTTGTGAACGATGTTGCGCTGCGCAGCGCGCATCAACTGCGGCTCGGCGTGCGACATCGCCTGCAGCGCGGCCTCGCGATCGCCCTTCTTGATCGCCTCTTCGACGGTACGAACCGCGCCGCGCATCTGCGTGCGGCGCGACTTGTTGACGATGGTACGGCGGGCAATCTTGCGCGTCGCTTTCTTCGCGGAGGTCGTGTTGGCCATGCTCTCAAATATCCTTCGGCGGCGAGCGTTCGCCGCAATCTGCGGGTACGCGCGCGGCCCGCTCGATTGCGGCCCGACCGACGCGATGGGTTGTTCGGACGCCTCTTTGAGAAAGCCAGGACCGGAGCGGATCTTGCTCGGCGGATCGGCGCTGCTCAAAGAACAGCGGCGGCGGGATTGCGCCCACCGCCAATGGCGACCTTATACGGGGAGCCCCGGCGAGCGTCAACGGTCTCGAAAGCGCCCCGGGCCGGCCGGAACCGCCAAAAGCGCGTTCTAAACCCCTGACGAGGTTGAATTTCTGAGGAGCCCCCGCTAAGGCCTTGCTGCCCTCGAGGGCATGCGAGATATGGCAGGTGAGGCATGATCCGCGGTTTTTTCCGCCTGGTGGGACTGTTGCTGCTGGCCGGAAGCTTCATCTTCGTCGTCTATGACGGTGCGCGCTGGGTGGCCGATCAGGCCCTGCAGTTCACCCGTTTCGGCCAGTTCTGGAACGACGTCCATCAGTCGAGCCAGGCGGCTTTCAAGGCGTGGATCGAGGCAAAGGCCCCGTTCCTGTGGGACTGGATCGTCACGGCGCTCCTGGATCAGCCGGTGTTCGCGGTGCTTGGCGTCCTCGGGCTCCTGCTGATGCTGGTGTTCCGGCCGCGCAAGCCGCTGATCGGCTATTCGCGCGACTGACCGCGCAGAAGAGCCGCGTAACATCGCGGCGGCCGTTGGCGTAGAGACCTATATAATCCCCGACCGAAGGTCATCGCGCCGCAGGAATCTTTCCTGCGGGCGAATGCCATGCCCGGAGACAAACCATGTTCTTCATGCGCAAAGCACCTGCCCTTCCGAGCGCTGCCGATGCATTGCCTGGCCGCGCCCAGCCGATCCCGACGGCAATGGCGCATTTCGTCAACCGCCGCGCCCTGCTGCCGCCATATCCCGCCGGCCTCGAACAGGCCGTGTTCGGGCTCGGCTGCTTCTGGGGTGCGGAACGCAAGTTCTGGCAGCTCGGCGACGGCATTCACGTCACCGCCGTGGGTTATGCCGGCGGCCATACGCCGAACCCGACCTATGAGGAGGTGTGCTCGGGGCTGACCGCCCATACGGAGGTGGTGCTGGTCGTGTTCGATCCCAAGGTCATGCCCTATGAGCGCCTCTTGAAGACGTTCTGGGAAAGCCACGATCCGACCCAGGGCATGCGCCAGGGCAACGACGTCGGCACCCAATATCGTTCTGCGATCTACACGTTCAGCGATGCGCAGCGCGAGGCGGCCGAAGCATCCGAGGCCGCGTATCAGAAGGCGCTTCGGGCCAGGGGGATCGGCGCTATCACCACGGAGCTCGCGCCGGCCGGCCCGTTCTACTTCGCCGAGGACTACCACCAGCAGTACCTGGCGAAGAACCCGGCCGGCTATTGCGGCCTCGGTGGCACCGGCGTGGCGTGCCCGATCGGCGTTGGCGTCAACGCATAGGCGATGCGGCCTGCTGCCCGAGCCGCGCGGTGAAGCTGAAGTCCCTCTCCCACACCTGTGGGAGAGGGTTTTGTCTTGTGGCGAACTCCGCTGATTTTCATCGTAACCGCACTTGCGCGATGCGCGGACTACACGCGCCAACGGTTTGTTAACCTTAACCACGCATGACTAGGGAGCATCCTCTTTCAGGGATTGTTCGAGTGCGCGCGTTGTTTTTTCCGGTCATTGCCGTCGTTTCCGCAATCCTGCTGTCGGGCTGCATGCACACGGCCTCCCCCGTGGCCATCGGCCAGCCGCAGAGCGATCTCGACGCCATGGCCTATGGGACGCCTGCCACCAGTCCGGTTGCCGCCACCGGGCAGGGCGGGGCGATCCCCGCGTTGCGCAACTCGTTCGCCGCCGCCCCGCGCGGGGGTGCCTATGTCATGCCGGCCGGCTATGCGCCGGCGCGCTCCGATTCCGTCTATCATCTCGATGCGGGCGACAAGCTGCGCGTCGTCGTCTACGGCCAGGAGGGCCTTACCAACACCTATGCGATCGATGCGGCCGGCTCGATCACGATGCCGCTGATCGGCAGCGTGCCCGCGCGCGGCCGCACCACGGCCGGGCTCGCCGCCGAGATCACGGCCAAGCTCCGCAACGGCTACATCCGCGAGCCGTCGGTGGCGGTCGAGATCGAAGCCTATCGCCCGTTCTTCATTCTCGGCGAAGTGCAGGCGCCCGGCCAGTACCCTTACGTGCCCAACATGACGGTGGAGAGCGCGATCGCGATCGCCGGCGGCTTCTCGCCGCGGGCACGGCGCGACGTCGTCATCCTGACCCACACCGATGCCTCGGGCGCAGCGCGCTACGAAGTGCCGCTCGGCACGTCGCTCAAGCCGGGCGACACCATCCAGGTCGGCGAGCGCTGGTTCTGATCTCATTGGTCATTCCGCGACATCGCGCAGCGATGGACCGGGAATCATGCCAGTTTTGTATTTTCGTCATTGCGAGCGAAGCGAAACAATTCAGGACCAAGAAGGAAGGCCGGCTTGCTTCGTCGCTTCGCTGCTCGCAATGACGATGATTGTCAGCGAAGATTCTGCGCGAAGAAGGCGAGGCTGCGCGTCCAGGCGAGATCCGCGCTCGGCTTGTCGTAGCTCGCCCGCTCGTCGCAGCCGAAGCCGTGCTGGGCGCCGGGATAGATGAAGATCTCGACGTCGGGACGCTTGGCCTTGATGGTCTCGACGTCGGTCAGGGGGATGCCGGCGTCCTTCTCGCCGAAATGCAGCTGGGTCGGCACGGCCGGCTTGTCCTCGGCGAAGCGCACGACGGCGCCGCCATAATAGCCGACGGCGGCCTTCAGCCCGGTGAGTTTGGTGGCGGCCGCATAGGCAATGCTGCCGCCGAGACAGAAGCCGATGATGCCGACCGGTCCCGCATCCTTGACGGCGTCGATCGCGGCCTGGGTGTCGCGCAGCATGGCGGCCCAATCCGGATTGGCGACGAATTTCCGCGCCACAGCGATTTCGTCGGGCGAATAGCCGGAGGTGAAATTGGGCTCGACGCGGTCGAAGATCGCGGGGGCGATCGCGACATAGCCCGCGGCGGCGAGACGGTCGCAGATACTGCGGATGTGATGGTTGACGCCGAAGATCTCCTGGATCACGACCAGCGCGCCTTTTGCCGTTGCCGTCGGGTCGGCCCGGTAGGCGCCGAGCTGGAAACCGTCCGATGCCGTCAGCTTGATGTCCTGTCCCACGTTCTGTCCTCTATGCAGTCGGGATGCGCGTTTCAGCGCCACATCCAGTTGGTGCCGTAGTCCTCTTTCCAGCCGGTCAACCGTCCGCGGCGGAACTTGAGAAACAGGCGATGATGATGCGGGACCAGGCCGCTGCCGCCGAGATCGCGCAACGCCATGAAGGTCTCGTTGCCGGGCGAGCCGGTTAGATAGATCAACGGCTGATCCAGCACGCGCGATGTCTCACCGACATCCATGCCGAAGGCAAGCGGCGACACATTGGATAACGTCGCTGTGAAAGGCGCGCGGCCAGATGACAGCGGAAACGCAGGTTGCGCCTCGGCGCGGTCCGTGACGAGCAGGCCGGGCAACAGCAGACCCGATAAGAGCAGGGCGATGGCGAGGCGCAGCATCACGCGCAAAGGTGTTCTCATCGGCTGAAATCTCCTTCGGCAGCGCATCGGCTGCACCTCTCCATAGCCCGCGCCGCGCTGCGATCCCAGTGCTGCCGCGGCGCACAACGCCGATCGCTGATTCATTTCGCAAAGCGTCGTTCCAAATTCCGTTGCATCGCTGCGCCGTCGCGATCATTCTTTGCAACGGCTGGCATCGATCCGGTGGGTGCTGGCGTCCTCCAAACCGAACTTCGCCGTAAGCGAAGTCGCACGCCGGGCGGGGAAGAAACCAATGCCTAAACTTACCATCAATGGGCGGACCATGTCCGTCGATGCGGCGAACGATACGCCGCTGTTGTGGGTCATCCGCGAGGAGTTGCAGATGACCGGCACCAAGTTCGGCTGCGGGGCGGGGCTGTGCGGCGCCTGCACCGTGCACGTCAACGGCGAGGCGGTGCGCTCGTGCCAGACCATGGTCGGCGACGTCACGAATAAGAAGATCACGACCATCGAGGGCCTGTCGCAGAAGGGCGATCATCCGCTGCAGAAAGCGTGGATCGCCGAGCAGGTGCCGCAATGCGGCTACTGCCAATCGGGCCAGATCATGCAGGCGGCCTCGCTGCTCGCCAAGAACACCAGCCCGAGCAAGGAGGAGATCGTCGCGCATATGGACGGCAATCTCTGCCGTTGCATGACCTATTCGCGGATCCAGAAGGCGATCTCGCGCGCGGCGTCCGAGATGCGCACCGCCTCCAATACCACCTCGAACGAGCGGAGCCCCACATGAACACGCATGTGACAAACGCCGCAGGCGAACGCCTCGAAAGCCCCGCGACCGATCTCAGCCGCCGCTCGTTCCTGGTCGGCACCGCCGCCACCGGCCTCGTGCTCGGCTATGCCGGGCTGACCGACAACGCGCTTGCTGCAGCGGCCCCCACCACCTTCGAGCCCAGCGTCTGGTATGCGATCGCACCGGACGGGCTGGTCACCGTGACCTGCGGCAAGGCCGACATGGGCCAGCACATCGCGTCCACCATGGCGCAGATCGTCTGCGAGGAGCTCGGCGCGGCCTGGAAGGACATGCGGGTCCAGCTCGCCTCCAACGATCCGAAGTTCAATGACCCCGTGCTCGGCGCCCAGATCACCGGTGGCAGCTGGAGCACGATGATGAATTTCGATGCGATGAGCCGCGCCGGCGCCGCCGGCCGCATCGCGCTCACCGAGGCTGCCGCGACCGCGATGGGCGTGCCGGCAACTGAGCTCGTGGTTCGCGACTCCGTCGTCATGCATCCGAAGTCCAAGAAGCAGATGACCTATGCCGAGCTGGTCAAGAGCGGCAAGATCACCAAGAGCTTCACGCCGGACGAGTTGAAGGCGATCACGCTGAAGACGCCCGATCAGTACACCATGATTGGCGTCTCGGTGCCGCAGCTCGATATCCCCTCCAAGACCAACGGCACGGCGAAATACGGCATCGATACGATGCTGCCGGGCATGGTCTACGGCAAGGTGGTGACGCCGCCGGTGCGCTTCGGCGCCACGGTCACGGCGGTCGACGACAGCGACGCCAAGAAAGTGCCGGGCTTCATCAAGGCGGTGACGCTCGACGACAAGACCGGCTCGACGTCGGGCTGGGTGGTCGCGGTCGCCAACACCTATGCCAATGCCAGGAAGGCCGCCGACGCGCTCAAGATCAGCTACGACAAGGGCCCATACGCGGGCGTCAGCACCGACAGCATCATCACCGAGGCGATGCGGCTGCAGGCGCAGGACGATGCCGGGCAGTTCTTCGTCAAGGACGGCGATGCCACGGCGGCGTTGTCGGGCGCCGCCAAGGTGCTGGAGGCGGAGTACACCACCAGCATCAACATCCACGCGCCGATGGAGCCGATGAACGCGACTGCCGAGTTCAAGGGCGACATCCTGCACATCTACTCGGGCAATCAGTTCGCGACGCGCTCCGGTGCGATCGCGGCCGGAGCGGCCGGGATCGACCCCAAATACGTCGTGATGCATCAGGCCTGGCTCGGTGGCGGCTTCGGCCGCAGGCTCGATGCCGACATGATGGTGCCGGCGGTGCAGGCGGCCAAGGCCGTGGGCAAGCCGGTCAAGGTGATCTACTCCCGCGAGAACGACATGACGATGGACTACTCGCGGCCGCTCACCTACCAGAAGGTCAGGGCGGGACTCGATGCCAACGGCAAGCTGATCGCATTGAGCCACGATGTCGTTTCGGCCTGGCCGACCGCGCGCTGGGGCATCCCGGACTTCCTGTCGCCCTCGGTTGACAAGAAGGGCCCGCTCGACTCGTTCACGGTCAACGGCGCCGACTTCTTCTACACCGTGCCCAACCACCATGTCCGCGCGATCAAGAACGAGCTTGCGCACAATGCGACGCCGTCCGGGCAGCTCCGCTCGGTGGCGCCGGGTTGGACGTTCTGGGCGGTCGAGAGCATGATCGACGAGATCGCAGCCGCATCGGGCCAGGACCCGGCGCAGTTCCGCATCGCGCTGCTCGACGGCAAGGGCAAGAACGACGGCGGCGCGCAGCGGCTGCGCAACACGCTGCTGGCGGCGATGGGCCTGTCCGGCTATGGCGCGAAGAAGCTGCCGAAAGGCGAGGGCATGGGCGTATCGTGCGTGTCGTCGCAGGAGCGCGCCACTGCGAGCTGGACGGCATGCGTCGCCCATGTCGCGGTTGCAGACTCGGGCGAGGTCACGGTGAAGAAGCTCACGGTGGCGACCGATGTCGGCACGCAAGTGCATCCCGACAACATCCGCGCCCAGGTCGAGGGCGCGGCGCTGTGGGGCTTGTCGCTCGCGATGTACGAGAAGGCGACGCTGAAGGACGGCGGCATCGAGCAGACCAACTTCGACAGCTACCGGCCGCTGCGGATGAGCCAGGTGCCGGAGGTCGCGATCGCCGTGATCGCCAATGGCGAGAAGGCGACCGGCGTCGGCGAGCCCGCGGTGACCGTGGTCGCGCCGGCGCTCGGCAACGCCATCTACAACGCCTGCGGCGCGCGGCTGCGCTCGCTGCCGATCACTGCGGCGGCCGTCAAGGCCGCGATGAAGGCGTAGACCCGGCGCATCAGCGCTGCAGTATCTCGGAACCGCCGGAGAAACTCTCCGGCGGTTTTTCGTTACCGGGCCATGACCAGGATCGAACGCAATCGCCGCGTATCTTAACGACCGGCTTAACGCTTCACTCACCCAAAATGATACAGCTTGAATGAACGGCTTAAGCCGCGACGAACCCGTATCCCGGTAACTTGCATGAGCAGCAAACCGCAGGGGGCGAGCACGTATGAGCGCGACAGCCAAGCAGACCGTGACCCAGACCGCGACCAGGCGCCATCTCCTGCTCGCGTCGGATCGTGGCGATCAGAGCAGCGAGCTGGCGCGTATCCTACGCTCGGTTGGCGACGTCGATATGATGCCGACCTCCGACATCCCCGAAAATCCAGGCGGGCGCTTCTCCGGCGTCATCGTCGACATCAACCTGCGCTCGCCGGAGAGCGTGCAGCGGGTCCGCAAGAAGCTCGCCTCGCGCGCCTATAGCGAGATGCCGCGCCTGTTCGTGCTCGCGGAGGCGATGCATCACGCCACGATGCAGGCTTGGGCCTTGGGCGCCACCGATACGATCGCGCGCCCGTTCAGCCCGGCCGACGTGCTGCAGCGCATCCGTTCGGCGCTTCCCGCTGACGACGGCTACGACGAGACCGATCGCGGCAAGCTGCTCAATCGCGGCGTCGAGGCGGCGCAGGCCGTCATGGTCAAGATTTTCGAGAAGCTGCCGGCTGGCGCGATGCTGACGATGGAGGACATCGTCGCAGCCGAGAACAGGATCCTCAAGGCGATCAAGCACTCCTCCTTGCGCGAGTGGATGACGGCCGTCGGATGCCACCACAACGATACCTATCGTCATTGCCTGTTCGTCACCGGCCTGGCGGTCGGCTTCTCGCTGCATCTCGGCATGCGCGACGACGATCAGCGACGGCTGACGCGCGCGGCGCTGCTGCACGACGTCGGCAAGGCCTTCATTCCCGTCGCGATCCTCGACAAGCAGGGCAAGCTGACCGCTGAGGAGATCGCCATCCTGCGCCAGCATCCGCGTCGCGGCTACGAGGCGCTGTCATGGCAGGGCGGCTTCCCGCCGGAGATGCTCGACGTGATCCTGCATCACCACGAGTTCCTCGACGGGTCGGGCTACCCTGATGCTCTGCACAGCGAGCAGATCAGCGACATCGTGCGCCTGACCACGATCGTGGACATCTATGCCGCGCTGATCGAGCACCGCGCCTACAGGCCCGCGTTCTCGCATGCGCGCGCGTTCGCGATCATGGAGAACATGGGACCGAAGCTCGATCAGCAACTGCTGCAGACGTTCCGCCCGGTCGCGATGGGCGCGCACTAGTCGCGAGCACTCGGTCCGTCTCTCGGGTCAGGATCGGCTGGCCGCGACCGCCTCGCGGCGGGCTCAGGGCAGCAGCTTGCGCAGCTCCGCCTTGGCGACCTTCTCGAGCGTCGAGCGCGGCATCTCGTCGACCAGCCTGACCTCGCGCGGCACCTTGAAGTCGGCGAGCCCCGCGCGGCAGGCGTCGGTTATCCGCTCGGCCAGCTGCTCGCGCGCGACGCCGGCCTGCGGGATCACGAACGCCACCGGCACCTCCTCCAGCATCGGATGCCGCATCGCGACGACCGCGGTCTCGCGGACGCCCGGCACCGTGATGATCACCTGCTCGATCTCGGAGGCCGCGACATTCTCGCCGCCGACCTTGAGCATGTCCTTGGCGCGGTCGCCGAACCTGATGAAGCCGTTCTCCAGCCGCGTGACGCGGTCGCCGGTGAGGAAGAACCCGTCGGCGTCGAAACTCGTCCGCGTCGCCTCCTCGTTGTAGAGATATTCGGCGAACAGCGACAAACCGGGCACGCCCTTGATGGCGAGGTTACCGGTGTCCCCGACCGCGGTCGGATGGCCGTCGTCATCGGTGACGCGGATCGTATATTCAGGCGCCGCGCGGCCGATCGACATCGGCGTGTTCGGCTGGTCGACCTCGCCGACGATGCCGTGGGTGATGGTCTCGGTCATGCCCCACCAGCCGATGATCTTGATGCCGAATTTGGCGAAGGCGGGCGGCTCCGACAGCGCGGTGCCCCACAGCCGGAATTTGTGATCCCCGGGCACCTCCTGGTCGAGCAGCGCCTTCATGCAGAACGGGATCGTCGAGGTCCAGGTGCAGCCATGCTCCACCGCCACGCGCCAGAACCGGCTGGCCGAGAAGCGCGGCTGGATCACGCAGGTGGCGCCGACCCACAGGCTCGCCAGCATCGAGTAGGCCAGCGCATTGGTGTGGAACAGCGGCAGATAGGTCTGGTGCACGTCGTTCTGGTGCAGGTCTTCATGCGCGGCATTGATCTTCGCGCCCCATAGCGCATTGGCGTGGGTCCACAGCACCGCCTTGGGCCGCGACGTCGTGCCCGATGTGTATTGGACGCTGCACGGCGCGAGCGGATCGACCGCGCGCCGCGGCCGGTCGGCGCTATCCGCGAACAGCGCTTCGAACCGGTCGCCTGGCGCGACGGCGGCGCTCTCCGGCTGGCCGGGATCGTGCGAGATCACGGCGATCCAGCTGAGGTCGCGGCAGTGGCTGGCCAGCATCTCCGCATAGGCCGGCTGCGTGATTGCTGCCACCGCGCGGCAGTGGCCGGCGAAGTAGCTCATTTCCGCCGCCGCCGAGCGCGTGTTGGTGGTGACCGCCAGCGCGCCGAGCTCGACGCAGGCGAACCAGGCGAGCATGGCCTCGACGCAATTGTCGAGATGGATCAGCACGGCATCGCCCGGCTTGATGCCGCGTTTCACCAAACCCGCAGCCAGCGCGCCGACGCGGTCGTGGAATTCGCCATAGGTCCAGCGGCGCGCCGGTGCATCGAACGGCGCCCAGATCAGGAAGGGATGGTCGCGCCGGGTCCTGCTGCGCAGCGCGAGCAGCCAGGGCACATCCATGCCGTCGAACGGCGTCATCGTGCCGGGTGCGATCCTGGTTTCGTTCATCTGTCCTTCCACTCGTCTTGCTTGCGGCCCGTGCCAGCCGCTTCGTTCTTGTCGTTGTCTTTTGCCACCTGTCCTTGCCCCGAGCAAATCGGGATTGAACCCGTTTCTTTTCCAGGGCGACCAATGGCGCGGCAAAACACGCCCGGAGGTTCGCATGCAGGCCCTGTCACGGCGATGGCGGCTGCCCGATGCCCGCTATGTCCAGATCGCGGCGTTGACCACGCTGTTGGCGATCAATTTCACCGTCATCGATTTCGGTGCGCGTCCCGCGGCGAGCGTGGTCGCGATCGCCTGTGCCGTGCTGACCCAGTTGATCTGCTGCTGGCTGTCCGGCAACCCGCTCGATGTCAGATCGCCCGTCATCACCGGGCTGTCGCTCAGCCTGCTGCTGCGCGCAGATGTGCTCTGGCTCCATGCCGCCGCGGCCGTCATCGCGATCAGCTCGAAATTCCTGCTGCGCATCGACGGCAAGCACGTGTTCAATCCGGCCGGGCTTGCCATCGTCGTGCTGCTGTTCACCACGAACGGCGTCTGGATCTCACCGGGTCAGTGGGGCACGGCGATCTGGTTCGCGAGCCTCGCGGGCCTGTTTGCCGTCCTCGTGCTCAGCGCGTCCCGCCGCATCGATATTGCCATCTTCTTCTTCGCCGCCCACGCCGCCTTGCTGCTTGCACGCGCCGCCTGGCTCGGTGATCCCCCGGCGATTCCGCTGCATCAGCTGCAGAGCGGCTCGCTGCTCATCTTCACCTTCTTCATGATCTCCGATCCGCGCACTACGCCGGATTCACGTGTGGGCCGGCTGCTGTTTGCGGTCACGGTGGCGATCGCCGCGTACTACCTCGCCTTCGTCATGCAGATGCGGCCGGCGCTCTATGTCGCGCTGATCGCGCTGTCGCCGCTCACGCTCGTGCTCGACCGGCTCATCCCCGCCGTCCGCTTTTCCTGGCGTCCTTCCGTTCCGAAAGGAGTTTCGACATGACCCTGCGTTTCAGCAAGCTCTTCCGTACCGGCGTCGCGGCCGCTGCGATCCTGGCCAACGCGGCTGCCGTGCCGGCCAACGCATTCTGCGGCTTCTACGTCGCGCAGGCCGACGCCAGGCTGTTCAACAAGTCCTCGAAGGTGGTGCTGGCCCGTGACGGCGACCAGACCTCGATCACGATGGCCAGCGACTTCGAGGGCGACGTCAAGGAATTCGCGGTCGTGGTTCCCGTGCCGACCTTCATCGAGCGCAAGCAGATCGGCGTGGTCGAGCCAAAGACGATCGATCATCTCGACAAGTACACCGCGCCGCGGCTGGTCGAATATCACGACGAGGATCCGTGCAATCCCCGCGTCTACGAGGTCCGCCGGGGCGTGCCGATGATGGCCGCCGCGGGAAACGGGCGTGAGTACTCCATGCGCGGGCACTACGGCGTCACCATCGAGGCGAGCTACGACGTCGCCGAATATGACGTGCTGATCCTGTCGGCGCAGGAGAGCGACGGGCTGACGCGCTGGCTGACCGACAACAATTATCGCATCCCGCAGGGCGCGGAGGCCGTGCTCGGCAGCTACATCAAGCAAGGCATGCGGTTCTTCGTCGCCAAGGTCAACGTCGAGCGCATGAAGAGCATCGGCAACGGCACGCTGCGGCCGCTGCAGGTGCGCTACCAGAGCGCCAAGTTCATGGTCCCGCTGCGGCTGGGCACCGTGAACGCCAGGGGACCTCAAGATCTCATCATCTTCGCCCTGACCAGGCAGGGCCGCATCGAGGCAGCCAACTACCGGACCGTGAAGATCCCCTCCGACATCGACGTGCCGCTCTATGTGAAGGACGAGTTCGGCCCGTTCTACAAGGCGCTGTTCGAGCGTGCCGTCGCCCGTGAAAACATGCAGGCGGTGTTCGTCGAATATGCCTGGGACATGGGCTGGTGCGATCCCTGCGCCGCCGATCCGCTGAGCAACAAGGAATTGGCGGAGCTCGGCGCACGCTGGATCGGCAGCGACGACGACACAGCCTTCCGCAGCCCGCGCTTCGCCGGCGGCGGCTCGAGCGCCTACGTGACGCGCCTGCACGTGCGCTACGATGCCAAGACCTTTCCCGAGGACATCGTGTTCATCGAGACCAAGGACCGCAGCAATTTCCAGGGGCGCTATGTGCAGCATCATCCCTGGCGCGGCGAAGCCTCATGCCAGGCGGCGAAGGCCTACAAGGACAAGCTCGACACACGCTTTGCCAAGGAAGCGGACGACGTCGCTGCGCTCACCGGCTGGCCGCGGAGCGAGATCGTGGCGAAGATGGCGCAGAACGGTGAGGCCGCAACGAAATAGCCTGCCAGTGCCATGGCCCTGGATCGGACCGAGCCGCACGCGAACGCCGTCGCGGTTCAGTCCCGGTACGACGAGATCTCGATCAGGCTGCCGTCGGGGTCGCGGCAATAGACCGAGCGCAGGGTGCCACGCGCGCCCTGCTTGGCGACCGGTCCTTCCTCGATGGCGATACCGAGCGCCGTCAGGTGCGCCACGACCTCGTCCGGCGTGCTGGTGGTCAGGAAGCAGAGATCGTCGCTGCCAGCCGTCTCGTGGTCGGCCGTGAACCAGTCGACCTTATCCGCGTCTTTCGGTCGCACGTTGATCTTCTGGGTTCCGAACAGGAGAGACGTGCGCTTGGCCTTGCCTTGTCCGGGATCGAAAACCTGGACCTTCATGCCCAGCGCCTTCCGGTACCATGCCGTGGTGAGGTCCACGTCGGTGACATTGATGACCAGATGATCGAGCGCGTCGACCTTGACCGGCATGGGGCTCTTCCCTCTCCTGATAGGATGTCGACCTCGCCGCGCTCGCGGCGTTCTGTTATAATCCCGGCCAGCGGCTCGCGAATGACCGCTCAACGATAATATCCGAGGAAACGCATGATTTCACGTCGTACCGCGCTTGGTCTGATCGCTTCCGCCGTCCCGTCCATCGCCGGCGTTCGCAGTGCGTTCGCAGCGGACTACCCGACTCGCCCGGTCCGTTTCGTGGTGGGCTATCCCCCGGGCGGAGCGACCGACATCCTCGCGCGGCTGATCGGCCAGCGGCTGTCCGAGACCTTCGGCCAGCAATTCGTGGTCGAGAACAAGCCGGGAGCCGGCAACAATATCGGCACCGATGCCGTCGTGAACGCGCCGGCGGACGGCTACACCGTGCTGCTGGTCAATCCGGCGAACTACATCAATGCCAGCCTCTACGCCAACCTGAGGTTCAACTTCGTTCGGGACATCGCGCCGGTCGCCTCGTTCAACCGCGTGCCGAACGTGATGACCGTCAACAAGGACATCGAGGCCAAGAACGTGGCCGAGTTCATCGCCTATCTGAAGGAGAATCCCGGCAAGGTGAACATGGCCTCGTCCGGCAACGGCACCTCGGTGCATCTGTCGGGCGAGATGTTCATGGCCATGACCGGGACCAAGATGCAGCATGTGCCCTATCGCGGCGCGGCTCCGGCGATCACCGACATGCTCGGCGGCCAGGTCCAGGTCATCTTCGACAACATGCCCTCGATCATCCAGCACATCCGCGCCGGCTCGCTGCGGGCGCTCGGCGTCACGACCCAGGAGCGTTCGCCGCAATTGCCCGATATCCAGGCGGTCGCCGAGACCGTGCCCGGCTACGAGGCGAGCGCGCTGTTCGGCATGGGGGCACCGAAGAACACGCCGAAGGACATCATCGAGAAGCTCAACAAGCAGGTCAATGCGATCCTGTCCGAACCCGACATCAAGAACCGGCTGGTCGAGCTTGGAGGCGAGCCGCTGATCCAGTCGCCGGACCAGTTCGGGGCGCAGGTGGTGGCCGAGACCGAGAAGTGGAAGAAGGTCGTCGATTTTGCCGGCCTGAAGGTGGAGTGAAGGCGCGCGCTCTGCGACGCGGTTGCCGGCCGGCCGCTGCGAGATTTGACCGACGAATGGATCGCAGTTGAACCGAGTGGAGACGACGTGCCGCGCATGCGACACGTCGTCGCCTTGGTTGGTGATGCGCTCCGTCAATTTGTCGTTTTTTGACCATGCGCGTGTGGTGCAACCTGCTCGCCAGAGGAGGAACAGATCCATGGGCAAGGTGATGATGGTGGCGGCCGGCCTCGTCGGCGTTGCACTTCTTGGCGCAGGCGGCAGCACGCCAGCCTCAGCCGGCGGCTACGACTATCCCTGGTGCGTTCAGGGCAGAGGCGTCGGCTTTCCCGGGGACTGCTCCTATCGGACCTTCGACCAATGCCGGGCCAGTGCCTCGGGGCGCAATGCCAGTTGCGGCGTCAACCCGCGCGTGGCGTTCGACCCGGCCCGTCGCGGCCCGTCGGTCTATGTCGATATGCCGCCCCCGCGTCGGGTGCACCGCTACTCCTATTACTGAGCTCTCCGGACACCCGACGGTACGACCGACCGCAGGCGGGCCCGGCGCATGTCGGGGGGGGACTTGCGTCGACTTTGCGATCGTATATACTTTGCATTACAAAGTTGATCGTGCCGGACCCGGCTTCAGGTGAGACATGCGCGACCTCGACAAGGCGCTGGCGGACATCATCGCGATCCGCAGCCAGCTCGCGGCAGGCACTGCGTTCCGCGGCTACGGGCCGGCGACGATGGCCGCGACCGCGGCGGTCGCGCTCGTCACCGCGTTGCTGCAGCAGCTGCTCCTGCGCGATCCGAACGCGGATGCGCTGATTTTCCTGCTTGGCTGGGCGGCGGCGGCCGGTGTGTCCCTGACGATGATCGGGACCGAGATGCGGGCGCGCTCCCGCCGCCACCATTCCGGGCTGGCGGATGCGATGATCCACCAGGCCGTCGAGCAGTTCCTGCCGGCCGGCATCGCCGGCGTGCTGCTCGCGGTGCTGCTGTGGAAGTTTGCGCCCGAGGCGCTGTGGATGCTGCCCGGCCTGTGGCAGATCCTCACGTCGCTCGGCGTCTTCGCCTCGGTGCGCTCGCTGCCGCGCACGGTCGCGCTGGCTGGCGCGTTCTACTTCCTGGCCGGGTTCGCGGTGCTGCTGCTCGGCAGTGCGACGCATTCGCTGTCGCCTTGGACCATGGGCCTGCCCTTCGCGATCGGCCAGGGGCTGATGGCGGGCATTCTGTATTTTGCCACCGGAGACTCCGATGTCGAAGACTGACGGCAGCGCGCCGTTTTCCTATGACGGCCTCGACCGCGTCATCCACGAGAAGGCGCGATTAGGCCTGCTCACGTCGCTGATGGCGCATCCGAAGGGCCTTGCCTTCGCGGACCTCAAGCAGCTGTGCGGATTGACCGACGGCAACCTGTCGCGGCACCTGCAGGTGCTGCAGGAGGCCGGACTGGTCGAGGTCACCAAGGGTTATGAGGGCAATCGCCCCCACACCACCTGCCGGCTGACCAAGGCCGGGCGTCGCCGCTTCCTCGACTATCTCGCAGTGCTCGAGCGCCTAGTCCGCGATGCTGCCGCGGCCGCCGGCAAGGAGCCTGCGCCATCGTCGTCGGTTGGCCTCATTCCCGGCCGCGCCTGACCCCCATTGGATTTTTTTGACCTGGAGCTTTGCAATGCAAAGTCGTCTGCAACCTGAATCGCCTGCTCTGGTCGACGGTCTCCACGTCGGCGTCATCATGGATGGCAACGGCCGCTGGGCGACCCGCAAAGGCCTGTCGCGGCTGCGCGGGCACGAGGCCGGCGTCGAGGCGATCCGCCGCATCGTCGAGGCCGCGCCCGATCAGGGTGTCGGCACGCTCACGCTCTATGCATTCTCCAGCGACAATTGGCGCCGGCCCCGCGCCGAGGTCACCGGCCTGATGGCGCTGCTGCGGGTCTATCTCGCCAGCGAAGTCGAAGCTCTTGCCCGCAACGGCGTGCGTCTCACTGTGATCGGTCGCCGTGACCGCCTGCCAGGCGGCATCGCCGACGCCATCGGCCGGGCCGAAGCGGCGACCCGCGACGGGCGCACTCTGCATCTGCGCATCGCGGTCGACTATTCGGCGCGCGACGCGATCCTGAGCGCCGCGGCGAAGGCACGTGACATCGAAGGGCTGACGCGCGAGACGTTCTCCGGCCTGGTGACGGGCGAAGCGGGCCTGCGCGACGTCGACCTGATCATCCGGACCTCCGGCGAGCAGCGCCTGTCCGACTTCCTGCTGTGGGAAGGCGCCTATGCCGAGCTGCATTTCACGCAGCGGATGTGGCCCGATTTCGATGCCGAGGATCTCGCCCAGGCGCTGGCCTCGTTCCGCGGCCGCGAGCGCCGGTTCGGCGGCCTCGAGGCGGTGCCGCTCGCGCCCGCGCCGATCGCCTGAACGTCGATATCGCAGCGGAGTTGACGGCGGCAGCACAATCTTCCCGCGCATCCGGGAATCATCTACCGCTTGCAGCACGAGCGCAGAGACCCGACGATGAAGCACAAGGCCCGCAGGACCGCCGGTAAATCTCCGGTCAAACCCGTATCGTCGGGACACGATGACACGGCCGATGCGCTGTGTGGCGCCGCGTTGCGGCTGCTGCGCGTCGGGCAGCTGGCCGAGGCCGAAGATGCCTGCCGGCGTGCCTTGACGTTGGACGCGACCTCCATCGACGCGCTGTATGCAATGGGTCGGGTCTGCCTCGCGCTCAAACGCTTCGACGATGCGATCGAATGGTTCGCGCGCGCCATCAGGCTGAATATCTCTGCTCCGCATTCCTTCGTCGGTCTTGCGCAGGCGCTGACGCTCGCAGGCCGTCTCGACGATGCCATCAAGGCGTATGACCGAGCGTTGCAGCTGCAGCCGGATGCCACCGAGAGCTGGGACGCTCTCGGCGAACTGCTGCAGCGGACGGGCCGCCACGCCGAAGCGGCGCTCGCCTGTGATCGCCTGCTGCAGCTTGCGCCCGATCGCGTCGCTGCCTGGTTTCGTCTTGGCGAGGTGCTCGAAGCGCAAGGCCGCCGCGATGAGGCGGCACTGGCGTTCGAGCAGGCGCTGACGTTGAAGCCCGATCTCGTGGAGGCCGCCAACAAGGCCGGTGCCGTTCATTTCGACGCTGGACGTTACGACGAGGCCATCGCGCGCTTCGATCGGTCCCTCGCGGTCAAGCCGGATCAGGGCGGCGTACTGTGCCTGAAGGGCATTTCGTTGCGCCGGTTGCGCCGCTATGACGAGGCGCAGGCCAGCGGGCAGCGGGCCCATGTGCTGGCGCCTCATGATCCCGACATCGCCAACAGCTATGGCTGCATTCTGCAGAATCTCGGCCGTCACGGCGAGGCCGTTGCCGTGTTCGACAGGGCGATCGCGATCCGGCCGCAGACCGCGGAATTCCACAACCATCGCGGCACGTCGCTGGCCGAATTGCATCGCTTCGAGGAGGCGTTTGCAAGCTTCGATCGCGCCGTCGCGCTGAAGCCGGATCTCGCCGACGCGCATTGGAATGCGGCGCTGTTCCGGCTCATGACGGGAGACTTCGCGCGCGGTTGGGCGGCGCGCGAATGGGGACGCAAATGCCGCGCGGTCGGCTTCGTGGAGCGCAGCTTCGACGTTCCGCTGTGGCTTGCTGATGCGCCGCTGGCCGGCAAGGCCATCCTGCTCCACAGCGACGAGGGGCTGGGCGATACCATCCAGTTTGCGCGCTACGCGACGATGGTCGCGGCGGAGGGTGCGCGCGTCATGCTCGAAGTCGACGCCGTGCTGCAGCCCCTGTTGGCAGGCATCGACGGCGTCGCGCAGTGCCTCGCCCGCGGCAGCGATGCGACGCCCGCGATCGACTATCATTGTCCGCTGTCGAGCCTGCCGCTTGCCTTCGCGACCCGCCTCGACACGATCCCGGCCGCACCGGGCTATCTGCCGCGTCCGTCCGCCGAGCGCCGTGCCACGTGGGAGCAGCGGCTCGGGCCGCACGACCGCCTGCGGGTCGGCCTGGTCTGGTCCGGCAACCCCGCGCATCTCAACGACCACAATCGGTCGATGCCGTTCGCCACGCTCGCGCCGCTGTTCGATGTCGATGCGCGGTTCATCAGCCTGCAGAAGGACGCGCGGGCCGCGGACCAGGCGCTGCTCGCAACACGCAATGACATTCTCGATGTTACCGCTGATATCCGCGACTTCGTCGACACCGCCGCGTTGATCGACGGCCTCGATCTCGTGATTACGGTCGATACCAGCGTGGCGCATCTCGCCGCCGCGCTCGGCAAGCCGACCTGGATCATGCTGCCCTACACCCCGGACTATCGCTGGCTGCTCGGCCGCGACGATAGCCCCTGGTATCCGAGCGTACGGCTGTTCCGGCAGGATGACCGCCGCGACTATGCCGATGTCGTCGCGCGCCTGCGAAACGCGCTGGCGCAGCAGGTTGCGGCCGTCCCGGCGACCTGAGCCAGGTCTCAATTCGTCCGCAGCCCGATCGAGACCTCGCGGACGCGCCGCGTCAGCTCGGCGACGCTGCGCCATCCGGTCTTTTCTCGCGTGCGCTTCAGATGCGTATAAACAGTGGTGACCTTGACGCCGCGATGTCCGGCGTATTCGACCGCCGTCATGCCGGTGCTCAGGGCGCAGGCCAGATGGGCCTCGGCGCTGGTCAGGCCGTGGAGGTCCTGGAGCAGGCGCGTCGCTGTGTTGTGCCGTAGCGGATCGTGCACCAGCATCATCACGCTAGCACCGGGAGCGGTTGATCGCAGTCCTTGATGGCGCAACGCGCGCAGCGAGATCGTGCAGGGCGGCAGCCCGTCGGGGCGAGGCGCCAGGAAGTCGGTCGCGATATCCGCATCTGCCGGTCCGCCGGCGCGCATCGCCGCGCTGAAGGCCGCCGCATAGCGGCTGCGCAGATCCGAAGAGCCGAATTGAAATCCGCGCGGATGGATCCGGAACAGCCCACTTTCGGCCGAGATCGCCTGCAGGCTGTCGTTGAGATAGACGATCTCGCCTTTGGGTCCGAGCAGCGCGACGCCATCCTTCAGCAGATCGAGCGCGCTGGTCGCTGCGTCCTGGCCGTGGACTTCGACGAGACGGCTGCGCATGCCATAGGCGCGCTGCAGATGCGGCGTCAGGCGTTGCATCAGTGCGATCTCGGCTCTGCCGACATGGCCCTGCCGCGGCGTCCGCTGCAAGGTGAAGGCGACGAGCCGCTGCGGGGTCTGCTCCAGCGCGGCCGACAGAAAATAGCGAAGCCCGGCGCGCGGCAGAAACTCCGCATAGAACGGATCGCGGTTCATGGCGCGCTCGTCCATGACTTGATAGTCCCAGGACAGCCCGCCTCCCGGCTGTCCCAGCGCCGCAGACAGGCGGGGATTGAGCGCGGCGAAATGCGCGAGATAGTCGCCGCCCTCGGCCGTTGTGACCCCGCTGCCGTGAAAGGTCACGGGCCGGCGCGCGGCCTTGTCGATCACCTCGAGGGTCGCGCCTTCGGCACCTACCAGCGCCCTGATCGATTCCAGCGCCGCGGAGACGCCTTCCGGTTCCGCAAAGCCTTGGTAGATTGCGTCCAGCGCCTGTGAGTACGGCTCGATCTGCACGGTGACCTCGCTGCGATGGCCCGGGCCGGACGCGCGGGTCTGAACCGTTAACCCCGACACGCGGACAATCATCCCCATCATGGGTCGTCACGGAGCGTCCGAGGTTCACCGCAGCTTGGTCGCTCGCGGCCCAGGGATCGGCGAATTCGTCCAGGTCATCGGGCGCGAGATGCCTCATGGTGATGGTCTCACAGCTCTGGGAGACCATCTATGGAGAGCGCTGCCTCGCTGCTTCCGCGCCGGTCGTTCGCGAGACGTCGGCTGTTCGCTGGTCTGAGGCGGCTGGTGCGGGCCGTGCTGGTGGCCCTTCAGGACTCGCGGGCGCGCGCCGCGCGCCGGATCATCGCCGATCACCGGCATCTGCTCGACTGAGCGCGGGTGGACGCAAACGGGGCTGAAGCCCTGGAGGCGATGATGTTCCAGGGCCTCGACGCAGCCGTGAGCTATTCCGTGACGGTCTCGCCGGAGCCGCCGAATTCGCTCGGAAAATCCTTCAGCTTCGGCAGGCCGTCGCGCATCGGCAGCACGGTCTCCGCGTAGTTCACGTGGACTCCCGGCTGGAAGTCCAATTCCGGAACGGTCGCTGCGAACACGTCGATCAATCCGAGCGGCGGGTGCGTGGTCATGAGGTGACCGCCGCACTTGGCGCAATATTGCCGCTGGCTCAGCGGCGTCTTCTGAAACATGGCGACGTGCTCGGTTCCAGAAATGATCCTCACCGCGTCCGGCTTCCACAGACTGAAGGCGTTCACGGGGCCGCCGGACCACGACCGGCACGACCGGCAGTGACAATAGCCCATCGCCTCCGGTGTCCCGGACACCTCGATTTCGACCGCTCCGCAAAAACATCGTCCAGATAGTTTCATCCTCGTCCTCATCAGTTGTGACGCGGCGAACGCCATCATTGCGGAACCCTCGGCGTCTTGGTGCGCGACGACCATCGTCAGGGTTGCTACGACCGGACGTGATCCAGTTCACATTCGAAGGTCGTGCGCAGGGCTTCGTCCCCTGATCGGAGGACGCCGGTTGCCGGGTGATGGCGGTATCGATCCCGGCATCGCGTTTCAGTCCAAAGGTCTCGGGTGATTGCATGTCAGACCTCAACCCTCGCATCGTCGAGTTTTCGACCGACCACATTCCGGAGCCGGAGCGCGCGGCGTTCTGGCGTGAGCATTATGGACAGGTGATGCTGCGCGTCGATTTCGAGCCTGCCCCCGACGTGGCGTTCAAGGCGCGCAATCGCGCGCTGACGCTGCCTGGCCTGCAGTTGCTCGATGCCTGGGCCACGCCGGCGCGGATCTCGCGGTCGGGCCGCCATCTCGCCGACGGGACCGACAATCTGATCCTCGCGATCAATCGCGAGGGCAGCGCATTTGTCGAGCAGGGCCGACAGAGCCACGAGCTGCGCGAAGGCGAGGCCATCATCCTGAACGGCGCCGATGCGGGCGCGTTTCATCGTGTGAGCAACGGCCGGTCGTTCACCCTGCTCGTGCCGCGCGTGATGATCGAGGCTGCTGATGTCAGTGTCGCGGACGCCGTCATGCGGCCGATCCCCGCCAACCATGGCGCGCTGCAGCTGCTCGACCACTATGCGAGCTGGCTGATGAGCAGTGGCGGCGCGATCGATGCGCAGCTGCTCAATCTCTCCGTGCGCCACGTGCAGGATCTGCTGGCGCTGTCGATCGGACCTTCGGCCGACATGGCGGAGACGATGCGGGCCAGAGGGTTGCGTGCGGCTCGCCTGAAGCTTGCCAAGTCCTTCCTCATCGCCAACAGCCGGCGCAGTGATATCTCGGTGGCGATGCTCGCGGGCAAGCTGAACGTGACGCCGCGCTACGTGCAGCGCTTGTTCGAGGTCGACGGCACCACCTTTTCCGCCTTCCTGTCCGGCGTGCGGCTTGCGAACGCGCATCGCATGCTGTGCGATCCCGCCCACGGTCAGCTGGCGATCGCGAGCATCGCCTACGACGTCGGCTTCGGCGATCTCTCGCACTTCAATCGCTCGTTCCGCCGTCAGTACGGGCTGACACCGCGTGAGGTGCGAGGCGATCGCGGCATTGGCCGCGAGCCGTCCGGGCGGATGTGCTGACCGGTGCCGCCCATGACATCCAAGATGATCGCACTGAAAATTCTCGATGGCATCTTCATCTCGGCAACCATCATCCTTCTCGGGATCGTTGCAGGTCTGCCGGTCGATTGGCTGCTCGCGCCGTTGGAGATGTCGATGCGCGAATTTCGGGCATTTGCCTTGTTCATCATTTTCGGCAGCCTGCTGCTGATCCATGCCATCGCAACGTCCGATTCCGCACCGTAAACCAAACGTGATCACCGGCATCCCGCCTGATCCATGGAACGCGGCGGCCAGTTGAGCTGCGTCAACGGAAATCTGTCCGCCTGTGGCAAACGACGCGCCTGCTTTGGGAAACAGAGGCGTCGTTCGATGGTTCAACAGGAAAGCGAGGCCGTTGCCGATCGGGTGCCGGTGGTGAAGCCACAGGCCGATCCGATCGCGCCGACGCATGGCGCGGCACTGCCTGTGGTCGCGGCCCATGCAGTCCGGCCGAAACGCCGCGTGTGGCCATTGCTGCTGCTCGTCCTCGCCATCGGTGCGGCCGGAGGCGGCGGTTATGTCTGGTGGCAGCGCCTGCATCCGCCGCTGCCGCTCGGCATCAGCGTCAGCAATGGCCGCATTGAGGCCGACGAGATCGACATCGCGACCAAATATGCCGGGCGCGTCGCCGAGCTGCGTGCCGATATCGGCGACCTCGTCGAGGCCGGGCAGATCGTCGCGCGCATGGACATCAGGGAACTCCAACAGTCGCTCTCCAAGGCGGAGGCGCAGACCGAACAGGCGCAGCATGTGGTCGATCAGGCGCGCGCCAACCTGGCGCAGCTGCAGGCCCAGAAGACGCTCGCCGAGCAGGAGATGGAGCGCACGCGCGGCCTGCTGCAGAACGGCTGGACCACGCGAGAGCTCGCCGACCAGCGCCAGCAGGCGCTGGACGCGGCGATCGCCGGATACGCCGGCGCGCAGTCCAAGATATCGGAGGCGCAACACGCGCTCGAAGCCGTCCGTCACGACGTCGCGCTCTACACCGTGCAGATCGCCGACAATTCGCTGATCGCGCCGAAGGCGGGCCGCATCCAGTATCGTCTCGCCAATGTCGGCGAGGTGCTGGGCGCCGGCGGCAAGGTCTTCACCATGCTCGACGTCGGCTACGTCTACATGGACGTGTTCCTGCCGACCGAGCAGGTCGGCAAGGTCAAGGTCGGGACTGACGCGCGGATCGTGCTTGATGCCTATCCGGATCGTCCGATCCCGGCGAAAGTCGCTTTCGTCGCGAGTCAGGCACAGTTCACGCCGAAGACGGTCGAGACGCAGAGCGAGCGCGACAAGCTGATGTTCCGCATCCGCGTTCGCGTCGATCAGGACAAATTGGCTGCGCATGTCGATGCCGTGAGAAGCGGGTTGCCCGGGGTCGCCTATGTCAGGTGGAATTCCGACGTGGCCTGGCCCGCACGCCTGCAAGCCGCGCCATGAGCATCGCCGCGCCTCCGGTCGCGGTCGTGAGGCATCTGTCCCAGCACTATCGCGGTGTCACCGCTCTCGACGACGTCTCGATCGAGATCCCCTCCGGCTGCGTGGTCGGCCTGATCGGTCCCGACGGCGTCGGCAAGTCGTCGTTGCTGTCGATCCTGGCCGGCGCGCGTGCGATCCAGGACGGGCAGGCGACCGTGCTCGGTGCCGACATGGCGGACCGCGACGCCCGCACCCAGGTCTGCCCGCGCATCGCCTACATGCCGCAAGGACTGGGGAAGAATCTCTATCCCGACCTCAGCGTCCGCGAGAACATCACATTCTTTGCAAGACTGTTCGGCCAGTCCCGTGCCGAGCGCGACTGGCGCATCGCCGAGCTGATGGAGGCGACGGCGCTCGCCGACTTCGCCGACCGACCGGCGAAGAAGCTGTCCGGCGGCATGAAGCAGAAACTCGGGCTGTGCTGCTCGCTGATCCACGATCCAGACCTGCTCATTCTGGACGAGCCGACCACCGGCGTCGATCCGTTGTCGCGCCGCCAGTTCTGGGACCTGATCGACCGCCTGCGCGCACGCAGCGCGGCCGGCATGAGCGTCATCGTCGCCACCGCCTACATGGAGGAGGCCGAGCGGTTCGACTGGCTGATCGCGATGAACGACGGCCGCATCCTCGCGGCCGGTTCGCCTGCGGAGCTGAGGCAGCAGACCGGGGCGGCCGACATCGAGGGCGCCTTCGTTGCCCTGCTGCCGCAGGCGCCCGATTCGCGTCGTGCGGAGATGCCGGTCAAAACCGAGCTCGACGGCAGCCACGAGACTGTCATCGTCGCGCGCGATTTGACCTGCCGCTTCGGTGATTTCACCGCTGTCGACCGTGTCAATTTCTCGATCCGCAAGGGCGAGATCTTCGGCTTCGTCGGCTCCAACGGCTGCGGCAAGACCACGACCATGAAGATGCTCACCGGCCTTCTGCCGCCAAGCGAAGGCGAGGCGCTGATCTTCGGCCGTTCCATGGAGGCCGGCAACTACGAGTCGCGCAGCCGCGTCGGCTACATGTCGCAGGCCTTCTCGCTCTATGGTGAGCTCACGGTGCGGCAGAACCTGGTGCTGCACGCGCGCCTGTTCCATCTGCCTCCCGAGTTCGCGGAGAAGCGCATCGCGGAGCTGGTCGATCGCTGCGATCTGACGGATCATATCGACGGCCTCGCAGCCGATCTGCCGCTCGGTATCCGCCAGCGGCTGTCGCTTGCGGTGGCGATCGTCCACAAGCCCGACCTGCTGATTCTGGATGAGCCGACCTCGGGCGTCGATCCGGTGGCACGTAATCAGTTCTGGCGTTTGCTGATCGAATTGTCGCGCGATGACGACATGACGATCTTCGTCTCGACGCATTTCATGAACGAGGCCGCGCGCTGCGACCGGCTGTCGCTGATGCATGAGGGTCGCGTGCTGGCGACCGACACGCCGGACGGGCTGATCCGGGCCAAGGGCGCGCAGACGCTGGAGCAGGCCTTCATCGCCTTCCTGGAGCAGGAGGTCGGTGTCGACGCTCCGCCGCCGACGCTGACGCAGGCCAATCCGGCCCGCGCATCGGACGCGGTTGCAGCAGGCGGCAGGCGAGCGCGGTTCAGTCCGCGCCGGATGTTTGCCTACACCATCCGCGAAGGTCTCGAACTCATCCGCGATCCGATCAGGCTGTTGTTCGCGCTGTTCGGCACGGCCTTCCTGATGATCGTGTTCGGTGTCGGCATCTCCACCGACGTCAACAATCTGACCTTCGCCGCGCTCGATCGCGATCAGACGCCGGAGAGCCGTGCCTATCTCGCCGAGCTCAGAGGCTCGCGCTATTTCCTCGAGAAGCCGCCGCTCGCCGACTACGCCGATCTGGAGCGGCGCATGAAGACCGGCGACATCAAGGCCTCGATCGAGATCCCGCCCAATTTCGGCGTCGACATCAAGCGCGGCCGTCCCGCCTTCGTGTCGGCCTGGATCGATGGCGCCATGCCGTTCCGCGCCGAGACCATCCGCGGCTATCTCGAAGGCACGCACCAGCTCTATCTCGGCGATCCCGCGGTCAAGACGACCCGGCCGGCGGCGGCGTCCGCGGTCAATGTCGAGATCCGCTTCAAGTACAATCAGGCGTTCGACAGCATCTATGCGATGGTGCCGAGCACGATCGCCATGCTGCTGGCGCTGTTTCCAGCGATCCTGATGGCGCTCGCCGTGGTCCGGGAGAAGGAGCTCGGCTCGATCACCAATCTCTATGTCACACCGGTGACACGGCTCGAATTCCTGCTCGGCAAGCAGCTGCCTTACGTCGGCGTCGCGCTGGTGAATTTCGCGGTCATGTTTGCGATGGCGATCCTGCTGTTCGGTGTCCCTCTCAAGGGCGCGTTCCTGCCGCTGCTCGTGGGCACCGTCGTCTACGTCTTCACCACGACGGCCTATGGCATGCTGATCTCGACCTTCTGCAGCACCCAGATCGCGGCGCTGTTCGGCACCGCGATCCTCACGGTGCTGCCGGCGACGCAGTTCTCGGGGATGATGGTGCCGGTGTCGTCGCTGTCCGGGGTGGCGCGCATGCTCGGCATGGGATTTCCGATGACCTATTACCGCCCGATCAGCGTCGGCACCTTCACCAAGGGTCTGGGCTTTGCGGATGTCGGTCCGGACATCCTGGCGCTGCTCGTCTTCATTCCGGTCCTGATCGGGCTCAGCCTCGTGCTGCTGCCCAAGCAGGAGAGATGAGCCATGTTGCGCTCGCTCTCCACCATCTTCTGGCTCGGCACCAAGGAGTTGCGCAGCCTGTTCGGCGACCTCGTGCTGATCGGGCTCGTGATCTATTCGTTTACGGTCGCGGTGATCAGCCAGGCCCAGAGCAATTCGCAGGAGCTGCACCACGCCTCGCTCGCCGTCGTCGACGAGGACCAATCCGAACTGTCGCGCCGGATCATCAGCGCCTTCATGCTCCCCTATTTCCAGGCGCCTGTTGACATCGGCGAGAGCCAGGTCGGGCCGCTGATGAACAGCGGCCGCTTCACCTTCGTGCTCGACATTCCGCCGAACTTCCAGCGCGACGTGCTGGCGGGGCGCAGGCCGGCGCTGCAGGTCAATGTCGACGCCACCGCGATGATCCAAGCGGGTCTGGGGTCCGGCTACGCACTGCAGATCATCAACACCGAAGTCGCCTGGTATCTGGCGCGGTCGGAGACCTCCGTGCCCGCGCCGGTCAATCTCGTGACGCGGATCGCCTTCAATCCGAACGTGACGACCGCCTGGTTCGAGAGCGTGATGGGCATCATCAACAGTGTCACGATGCTCGCCATCATCCTGGCCGGCGCGGCGCTGGTGCGGGAGCGCGAGCACGGCACCATGGATCATCTGCTGGTGATGCCGGTGTCGCCGTTCGAGATCGCGATGTCGAAGATCTGGGCCAATGCGCTCGTGATCGCCGTGGCGGTCGTGATCGCCCTCTATGTCGTCGTGCAGGGAATCCTGCGCGTGCCGATCACGGGCTCGATCCCGCTGTTCATGGGTGGTGTGGTGCTCTATCTGTTTTTCGCCACCGCGGTCGGGCTGTTTCTCGGCACCATCGCACGCTCGATGCCGCAACTCGGCCTGCTCTATATCCTCGTCGCCGTGCCGATGAATCTGCTGTCCGGCGGCGCGACTCCGGTCGAGAGCCAGCCGGTGTGGCTCTCGACGATCATGAAGGCCTCGCCATCGACGCATTTCGTGTCGTTCGCGCAGGCCATTCTGTATCGCGGCGCCGGGCTCGATGTGGTGTGGCCGCAATTCGTGGCCGTGGCCGGCATCGCAGGACTGTTCCTGGCGCTGACCTTGTGGCGCTTCCGTGCCGCGGTGGGCGCGACCGGAGCGTGACATGATAGACACGGCTGCGACTACGGCCCTCGGCATGGTTTCCGGAGCTTTAACGGCGCGGACCGTTGCGGTCGCAAACAGCCGCGTCTGCCGGCCGTTTTCGCGCCTGCAGGGCGGCAACGCTTCTCCAACCATGCCTCTCGGGCGCCTGCGCCGATAACGATTTGGAAAATCGTGGTGGTGCACCCTTGGCTCGTCCTGAGGGAGACGGACGAGGGGAGAGCGATCATGATCAATGGGGAAGCGGTTCTGGAAAACGTGCGGCGCTATCGCACCATCGCCTGCCTGTATCGCCAGACCGCGGCGTTCCGGCCGCATCAGCGCGACTCGCTGCTGGCCCAGGCCGCGGAATGGGAAAGCCGGGCTGTCGCCGAGCTCGAGGCTTATTTCATCGCCCGTCATGCGCCGTCGCAAGCCCCGGCGAACAGGAACTATCATACGCCCTCCTACACGTCGTCGACGTGGCAGATGGCTGCGGCCTAGTCACGGGCCAACATCGTTCATTCCCGCAGCGCGTTCCACGCCCGGGGTGTGCTGATATCGAACCCTCCGCAAACGAGAGGGGCAGGGAAGACCGGGCACCGACCGGCGCCCGTGGCCCCCGTGCGTGAAGAAGTGCACGGGGCAGGAACCACAGGTTCAGCCGGAATCCCGGCCCTCCCTGCGCGATGCGCTACGGCTTATACGTGCTCTCCTCGGTGCGCCGGGCTTTCTGGCCATCGTGTGCGCGACAACGCTTGCGCGTTGCGCGGGGACACCAGCGTCGGGGTGTCAGGACCACACGACTTCACCGTCCGCCACGAACCGTTCGTCGGCATCCCCCGAAGGAAACGCTGCGATTCGTCGCGGCCATCACTCCCCGCCTCGCGTGTCGTGACGACCGCGATACGCCCTCTGCCCGAGGCGGTATGAGGGCATCAGACATCAAATTACGAAAAAACGAAAGCGGAATATTTTTTCGTGGCGATCTGGACAGAGGTCATCGCGTTGAACCGGCGCTCGAAATCAGCGTTTCGGCGCATCCGACTTTTTGCTGTTTGCGACTGTAGACCGGGTCGTAACGGCGCATGAGCTGACCCGACGGGCGACCCAACTTGCGCTTGGGCGACGGCGTTACTCGGACTCGGCCGGACGACAATGGAGTGAGTTGCTACAGCGCGTCTCCATACCAGCTGTCGTCCCGGGCAAGCCATGGCGTCGCATCGCGACGCCGAGGCGCCGACCCGGGACCCATAGCCCCAGGAGGTTGTTGTTGCGAAGAACGCCGCTCCAGCATCCTCAACAACGCAGACGGTGGTTATGGATCCCGGGTCTGCGCCCCGGCAACGCTGCCGCGTTGTCCGGACTTGCCCGGGACGACAGTGGCGTGAGTTGCTCCAGCGTTCTCGAGAGCGCGGATGGCGGTCATGTTGGCGCGGGACTTGCTCAGGCTGATGTGCGCCGGCACCGGCGATGAAGGACACGATGAGATCGCTCGGGCGCGACCGCAACATGTGTGCCTGGGACGATTTCGCCCAGTCGTCGACCGATGCCCGTCTTTCGCTGGCGCAGGCGCAATCCGGACAGATTCCGCCGTTCCTGCTGCTCTCGGTGCCCGGCATGAGCGCCGGCCAGCATCGGATCTGCTCGGAGCTGTGGACCCGCGACCGCATCGCGGCGAGCAGCGCGGAGCGGACGCGGTTGGATTTTCGCTTCGACTTGACGATCCGCGACAAGCTTCGTGTCGGATACCTTTCAAACGACTTCCACGACCACGCGACCGCCCATCTGCTGATCGAGGCGCTCGAGGCGCATGACCGGGAGCGATGTGAGCTGCACGCCTTCTCGTTCGGCGCCGATGATCAGGGGGCGATGCGTCGGCGGCTCAACGACGCCTTCCACGCCTTCCACGACGTCGCCGCGTTGGGCGATAGCGCCGCGGCCACCGCGGTGCATGCTGCGCAGATCGATGTTCTGGTCGATCTCAAAGGCTATACGCGCGGCGCCCGGACCGGGATCCTGATGCTGCATCCGGCGCCGGTTCAGGTGAACTTCCTCGGCTATCCCGGAACGCTCGGCGGCGATATCTGCGACTACATCATCACCGATCCGTTCGTGACGCCGCCGGCGGCCGCGGCCGACTATTCCGAGAGCTTCGCCTACATGCCGCATTCGTACCAGCCGCATGGCCGGACGGCGCTCGGCCCGCCGCCGGCCCGTGCCGAGGTGGGCCTGCCGGAAGCCGGCTTCGTGTTCTGCTGCTTCAATCAGGCCTACAAGCTGACGCCCATGGTGTTCGACCTGTGGTGCCGCCTGCTCGACGCGACGCCGGACAGCGTGTTGTGGCTGCTGGCGTCCGATCAGGCCGAGGGCAATCTGCGCGGCGAGGCGCTGCGCCGAGGCGTGGCGCCGGCTCGTCTGGTGTTCGCGCCCGAGATGACGCAGAGCGAGCATCTTCGGCGGCTCCAGCTCGCCGATCTCGTGCTCGACACGGCGCCCTATGGCGCCCACACCACGGCGAGCGACGCGCTCTGGGCCGGCGTGCCGATCGTCACCTGCGCCGGAGATACGTTTGCCTCCCGGGTTGCCGGCAGCCTGCTGCACGCCGTGGGACTTCCCGAGCTCATTGCCGCCGATGAGGCCGACTATGTCGCGGTGGCGCTGACGCTCGCCACCGAGCCGGACCTGCTGCAGGCCGCCAAGGCCAGGCTCCGGCGCAACCGGCCGGTCACCCCGCTGTTCGACGCGGCCGCCTATGCCCGATCTCTGCAGGACCTTTATGACCAGATGTGGCGCCGCTGCCGTAGCGGCGCTGCGCCGGAGCCGATCTGGGCGTCCAAGTCGTGAGCGAGATCAAGTTCTGAACGGGGTGGAGGTGATCCGGTTGGCAGTCGCGCCATCGCGGTGTGCCGCAGGTCACTTCGTCCTCATGCGTGCTGCAGCGAGTATCCCGATCAAGGCTGCCAGGGCGCCGACGCTGGTCGCGTTGATCGCGACCAGCGAGGCGTGGTCGGAGTCGGTGACTCTCATCACGGGGGTCCCGAGACGAGAATCGATCAGCAGATAAGACATGAACGGCAACGCCAGCAGCGGCAGCGACCGCATGCGCTCGTCGGGGCGGAACAGCAGGGCAGCGAGCAGGGCGCACGGAATGAGGAACAGCTCGACGCCGCTCGGCGTACCGAACAGCTTGACGGAGAACACCGTGTTGGCGGTGCCGGTCAGGACCATCAAGGCGCGGCCGGCGAACGAACTGCGGCGCGCCAGCGCCGGGACGGCTGCGAAGAACGGTGTCGTGAGCAGCGTCAGCCAGGCCGGCCAAGCTGCCGTGCCCGCGATCGCGTGCAGATAGAGCGGATAGAATGGCTGATTGAAGACGATGACGATGGCCACCTTGGCGGCGATGTCGGACTGCGGATCGTCAACTGACGCATAGTCCTGTACGGCCGCAAGCCAACGTCCGAGCATGTTACGCATTCACGTGCCCCAGTCTTGCATCGGTGCGATCGCTGCGAGGGAAACGCGCCGACGCGCAAGGCGGATCACGTGTATGCGGTTCAAGAATTCAGGGCCGTCCGGATCATGCGGGCGAGATCGGCGCTCTGATACGGCTTGGTGAGCAGCAGCACGCCTGCGTCGAGCCGGCCGTGATGCACGATCGCGTTCTCCGTATAGCCCGACGTGTACAGCACCCTGAGGTGCGGGCGTCGCTTCAAGGCCTCGATCGCGAGCTGACGGCCGTTCATGGCGCCGGGCATGATGATGTCGGTGAACAGGAGATCGATGCGCGCGGGGCTGTCGATGATGGCGAGCGCCTCGTCGGCCTTGCTCGCCGCCAGCGTGGTGTAGCCGAGCCGCTTGATCTGGGCGATGACATATTCGCGCACCAGCGAATCGTCCTCGACGATCAGGATCGATTCGTCGCCGCGCTCTATTCCTGCAGCGTTGCTGTTCGAGAGTGCCGCGTCCGCGTCGGCATTGGCCTGCGGCAGATAGAGCTTGACCGAGGTGCCGTGCCCCGGCTCGCTGTAGATCTTGATGTGACCGTTGGATTGCTTGACGAAGCCGTAGACCATGCTCAGCCCGAGGCCGACGCCCTTGCCGACGTCCTTGGTGGTGAAGAACGGCTCGAACACCTTGTCGAGCAGGTTGGCCGGAATGCCTTCGCCGGTGTCGCTGACGGCGATCATGACGTAGTTGCCGGGGATCACCTCCGGATTCATGTGCGCATAGGCCTCGTCGAGGTGGACGTTCTTGGTCTCCAGCGTCAGCTTGCCGCCGTTCGGCATCGCGTCGCGCGCATTGAGCGCCAGGTTCAGGATCGCGGTCGACAGCTGGCTCGGGTCGATCATGGCCGGCGCGGAATCGTGCGCCAGCATCGATTCGATCTCGATCTGCTCGCCGAGCGTTCGGCGCAGCAGGCGGGCGGTGTCGACCACCATGCCGTTGATGTCGACGCTGCGCGGCTGCAGCGGCTGGCGGCGGGCGAAGGCCAGCAGGTGGCGCGTGAGATCGGCGCCGCGGGCGGCCGCCGAGTTGATCAGGCTGGTGATCTGCACGAGCTGCGGACGGTCCTTCACCGCGTCGGCGAGGATCTCGATGGTGCCGGTGATCACGGTCAGGATGTTGTTGAAGTCGTGGGCAACGCCGCCGGTCAGTTGGCCGATGGCTTCCATCTTCTGCGCCTGGCGCACCTGCGCCTCGGTGGCCTCGATCTCCTGGAAGCGCCTGACCATCGCTTCCGCGGTGCGCCGCTGCCGCGTCTCCTCCTCGAGCTGCGCATAGGCCGTCCGCAACTGGGCGCGGGACGGCATCGTCAGCACCCGCGGCAGCATCAGCAGCAGAGCCGCGGCGATGCCGACCGACATGAAGGCCAGGAAGCCTTTCGTGGCAGCCTCGAGCGTGTACGCAGGGACCCAGATCGTGAGCACCTCGATCAGCCGCGTCATCCCGCAGACGGAGACCCACAGGGCGAAAGCCCAGAAAATGGAGCTGAACTGAAAGTCGCGGCGACGATAGACGATGAAGGCGAGGACGAACGCGATGGTGAAGAATGCGAAGGAGATGAGGACGTCCGAGATGGCGTTCACCCAGATCAATTCAGGCAGCCATAGCAGGCACTCGCCATGCGGCGTGAGCATCGACATGTCCAGACATCCCCAACCGTACGACCGGCCTGCGCGGCGCCCCCGCAGCGCGGCCGGTTCCTTAGCAGATCATCGAATTTCCGTTGAGCACACAAGCGTGCTGACCGTCGCAGGCCACAGATTGGTAGATGCACACCGTGCCAGCAGCTGAGTCGCCGCCGGTGAATGCGCCGCGCCGCGCGTCGGATGAGGGCCCGTCAGGCATAAGGTATGTCTTGACCTTTGTGTACCAATCGGTACAGACTATGCGATGTGGTACAAAAGGAGACGTTGCGATGACCGTGCTGGCCCCACCCTTCACGTTGGAGACTGCCACCAAGAAGGTGCGCGTAGCTGAAGACGGCTGGAACAGCCGCGATCCCCAACGCGTGTCGCTGGTCTACACACCCGACAGCCGCTGGCGGAATCGCGCCGAATTCATCAACGGCCGTGCCGAGATCGTCGCCTTCCTCACCCGCAAATGGGCCAAGGAGCTCGACTACCGTCTGATCAAGGAGATCTGGGCCCACAGCGACAATCGGATCGCGGTGCGCTTTGCCTATGAGTGGCATGACGACAGCGGCAATTGGTTTCGGTCCTACGGCAACGAGAACTGGGAGTTCGACGCGCAAGGGCTGATGCAGCGCCGCTACGCCTGCATCAACGACCTGCCGATCAAGGAGAGCGAGCGCAAATTTCACTGGCCGCTGGGCCGCCGGCCGGATGATCATCCCGGGCTGACCGAACTGGGGCTGTAGGCGGGGAGCGCTATGCGGACGCTCAACGAGCGCGCCGACGTCATCCCGCCGATCGCCGAGGTGTTTCGCGAGTTCGGCTTCGAGGGCACCTCGCTCAGCCGCATCACCGAGAAGACAGGCTTGGGCAAAGGCAGCCTGTATCACTTCTTCCCAGGCGGGAAGGAGGAGATGGCGCGTGCCGTACTGGCGCATGTCGACGCCTGGTTCGAGCGCGAGATCTTTGCGCCGTTGCGCGATGATCCGCCGCAACAGTCGATCGCGCGGATGTGGCGCGGCGTCGACGACTACTTCCGTTCCGGCCGGCGCGTCTGTCTCGTCGGGGCCTTCGCCCTGGACGAGACGCGCGACCGTTTCGCGGCTGCCATTGCCAGCTACTTCACACGCTGGATCGAAGGCCTGCGCGATGCGCTGCTGCGCAGCGGCTGGTCGGCGGCGCAGGCGGGCGACAGCGCCGAGGAGGTGGTGCTTGGCATCCAGGGCGCGCTGGTGCTGGCGCGCGCCACCAACAACGAGGCGGTGTTCGGCCGCGCGCTGGTGCGGTTCCAGCGACGCCTGCAACAGCCGGCTGCGATCTGACGCTGAACCAGCCAACCGAAGCTGCCTCAGCAAACGGCAGCGGGCGGGCTGAAATATCGGCGCGCGGCTCTCACGAAATCGTGGTTGTCTTGGGCAAGGTCCCGAGCAGCGGCGACAATCAGGGAGGTCCGGCATGAATGGACTCGGCGGTCTCAACAAATCCCCCAACGGCGTCGTCATCGGGCTGGTGCAGCTGCAGCTTCCGGTCGTGGTGACCAAGGAAGACCTCGCGCGGCAGACCGAGAAGATCGTCTGGATGGTCGGCAAGGCCCGGCGCAATCTCGGCACCATGGATCTCGTGGTGTTCCCGGAATACGCGCTGCACGGCCTGTCGATGGACACCAATCCCGAGATCATGTGCAGGCTCGACGGTCCGGAGGTCGCGGCGTTCAAGCAGGCCTGCATCGACAACAGGATCTGGGGCTGCTTCTCCATCATGGAGCACAATCCCGACGGCAATCCCTACAATTCCGGCCTGATCATCGACAACAATGGCGACATCAAGCTGTACTATCGCAAGCTGCATCCGTGGATCCCGGTCGAGCCTTGGGAGCCCGGCGACATCGGCATCCCCGTGATCGAGGGGCCGCGCGGCGCCAGGATCGCGCTGATCATCTGCCATGACGGCATGTTCCCGGAGATGGCGCGGGAGTGCGCCTATAAGGGCGCCGAGATCATGATCCGCACGGCCGGCTACACCGCGCCGATCCGCGACAGCTGGCGCTTCACCAACCAGGCCAACGCGTTCCAGAACCTGATGGTGACCGCGAATGTCTGCATGTGCGGCTCCGACGGCTCGTTCGATTCCATGGGCGAGGGCATGATCGTGAATTTCGACGGCAGCATTCTCGCCCATGGCACGACGGGGCGCCCCGACGAGATCATCACCGCCGAGGTGCGGCCCGACCTGGTGCGCGAGGCGCGCATCAACTGGGGCGTCGAGAACAACATCTATCAGCTCTGGCATCGCGGCTATGTCGCGGTGAAGGGCGGCGCGATGGACTGTCCCTACACCTTCATGCACGACATGGTGGCCGGCAGCTACCGGCTGCCCTGGGAGGATCAAGTCAAGATCACCGACGGCACGTCCTGCGGATTTCCGGCGCCGACACGCTCATTCGGCAAGCTCGGCAAGGCGGCCGAGTGACCCGCATTCGGCGCTCGATCGGGGAGTCCTGGGAGACCTCGGCCCGTTTGCGCCGAAGTTAGGCAGCGTCGTCCGGCAGCTGCTGCCGCAGGGCATTCGCGGCGATGATTCATGTGCCCCGGCGCAATCGGCGACGTGGCTGGAACCTCGACAAGCCGACTGACTGCCGATTATTATATGCTTAAAATAATTAACGGTCGGCCGGATGGCGGCGCGGCGGTGCCACCGCCAGGGGCTGGCAGCGAATGTCCTCTGGGAGAGGATCATGCATGGCGGCCGCCCCACACGTCCACCGCATCCGCGCAACATCTGCGGCGGCACCGCGATCCAGCTGCGAGGTCCGTCATGGGTGCATCGGCCAAGGTCATCCGCCAGCGGCGCATCGTCGCGCGCGAGCCGCAAACGTCGCGGGCCGGTTGCATTCGCGGATGATGGCAGGGGAATGAAGCTGGCGCACCCGACACGATTCGAACGTGTGACCTTTGCCTTCGGAGCAAGATAGCGTGCCCGTCCGAAAAATGCGATAGGGCACGCTATTCTACGCTATCTTGCTGACACAGCTGGATATTGTGGACAACACAAGCGACGTTCCTATCCAAAAGCTCGCACTGACTTTCTCCCGCCTGCTTACGTCCTGCTTACGCGAGAGATGGTGCCCGGACCGAAGGAACGTCATGGTCAAGATCACAAAGAGGGTTGTCGAGGCGGCGGAAGTCCAAGAGAAGGACTACATAATATGGGACGACGAGTTGCCTGGCTTTGGGCTACGGGTCTTCAGTTCCGGCAAGCGCAGTTATGTTATCCAGTATCGAACGAGAGGTCGCTCACGTCGCTACACAGTCGGGCTTCACGGAGCTTGGGTGGCAGAGACCGCGCGCCGAGAGGCGAAGGTGCAACTCGGTCGAGTCGCTGGCGGCGATGACCCCGTCGAAGAGCGCCAACTGGGCCACAAGGCGATAACTGTGAAGGAACTGTGTACCCGCTATCTCGCCGATTTGCAGGCCGGTCTCATCCTGGGAAAGGGCGGGCGACCGAAGAAGGGCTCGACAATTGTCACCGTTAAAGGACGCATCGAGCGTCACATCGTTCCGCTCTTAGGTACCCGGCGGGTCAAGGACCTGACAAAGACCGACATCAATAGGATCCTCAAGGACATCATGTCCGGAAGGACGCGGGTTTCGGTCAAGACCAAGAAGCTACGCGGAAAGGCAATCGTCCGCGGCGGCGCCGGAACGGCCACGCGCACGGTGGGTCTCCTCGGCGGCATTCTCACCTACGCCGTCGAAGGCGGCATTATTGAAAATAATCCGGCCCATGGTCTCCGCAAGCCAAAGGACAATGTACGAACACGTCGACTGTCGGAGGCTGAATATCGGATACTGGGTCGGATGCTCCGTGACGCAGCAGAGCAGGAGAAATACGCCACGGTCGTCGATATTATTCGACAGCTTGCACTGACGGGATGCCGTCGAAGCGAGATGATCAGCCTGAGATGGACGGAGGTCGACGCGGACTCGAGCTGCTTGCGATTGAAGGACAGCAAGGAAGGTGGTTCCATCCGCCCGATTGGACTGCCTGTCGTCGAATATTTCGAGCGAAGGCGTACCAACGATGTCGGCACATACGTCTTTCCGAGGCAGGGCGAGGACAGCGCGTTCGGCAGCTTCCCGAACCATTGGAAGCACATATTCGAGAACTCGCCGCTATCCGATATTACTCCCCACGTCCTCCGTCATAGCTTCGCGAGTATCGCCAATGATCTCGGCATTACCGAGGTAACCATCGCAGCCCTGGTTGGTCATGCCAAAGGTTCGGTGACGAGCAAGTACATCCATACGCTCGACACAGCGCTGATCACGGCTGCGGACACGATCTCGGGCTACGTTCACGGGCTCCTTGACGGTATTGAGTTCAAGCAGGCCGCCTACGCATTGGACCGGGATTCACGGAAAGCCTCCTTGGCTCGCTTTTTGAGGAGGGCTTCTAGCGGTGACCAGGGCGAGGCCGACGAGAAGTGCCGTCTGGCGGCCTAGGTGCTACGCTAGGCGCGTCGTATGTCATGGCCTGGGAAGGCGCAGGGCAGCCGATCAGCACGGTCGCGCAGGCACGTTAGTCAAAGCTCGGTCAGACCTGCGTCACAGACCTCGGTGCGTTCGGAATAGTTGCGGCGCAGGCCTCCGAGCCTCAGCCTGAGCGGGGTTCAAGCCGTAGCTTCTTGTCGTTGGACAGTTTCGAGCACTGCCCTGGGCGCTGGCTCCTCATTCCGTCGCCATAAGAATTCGCTATGGCGGCAGAGGACAGTCGTGCTTCCCCTGTCATCATGCGTATATCTACTTTTTACCCGTCGGCCGCAGCAAAAAATTCAAGGGCAAGATCACCGAAGAGTCAGAGTTCGCGGGCGCATCATTTTGTAGCAGCTATGGAGCGGGCCAATGTCGATCGAGTTGAGCCGACGAGGATTTTGCATCGGAACCGTCCTCATCGGATTCCAGTCCGCTTCCTCCGGGGCTTTCGCGGCGCGAAGCGAAGACGGCACGGTGAGGCTGGGCCTCGTCGCGCCCATGAGCGGCCCGAACGCCCGGTACGGGTCGTTTTCGCTGCGCGGGGCGCAGATGGCGGCGAAGGAGATCAATGACGCCGGAGGCGTTGGCGGACGCAAGATCAATGTCCTGCCCGGGGATAGCCAAGGTACGCCGGTCGAAGGCGTCTCCGCCACGCGTCGTCTGATCGATCAGGATCAGGTCGATTTCATCATCGGCGACGTCTCGAGCTCGGTCACGCTGGCCATGCAGCCGGTCGTTGAGGATGCCGGCGTCCTGCTTCTCAACGCGGCCTCGTCGAACCCGATGATCACCTACAAGGCGGGCGCCGGCGGTTTCAAATGGACGTTCCGCAACTATCCGACCGACGAGAACCGCGCCCTCATCGTGCTGCAATACGCCGCCGAGAAGAAGGGATACACGAAATACGCCGTGCTCTCGGTTGATAGCGACTACGGCCGCGCCGCCATTCAGTTCACCAAGAAGTACCTGCCGCGCTTCAAGAGCGAGATCCTGACGGAGGACTACTACAAGGAGGGCGAGGTGGATTTCCGCAGCGTGCTCTCCAAGATCCGTGACTCCGGCGCCCAGGCGATCATCATGTACGGCAACGCCGATAGCGCGCCCATCGTCGCACGCCAGATGATGGAGGCCGGCATCGCCGGCAAGATACCTCTGATCGGCAATGCCGAGTTCAACACCGAGAAGACGATCAAGGCGGCACCGAAGGCGCTGGAAGGCGCGATCGAGGCGGCAGCCTGGCTTCCGGGCTACCAGTCCGAGCGCAGCAAGGCGTTCGTGGACAAGTTCACCGCCGAATACCGGGAAGCTCCCAATAACCACGCTTACGTGCACTGGGAGACGGTGCATTTGCTGGCCAAGGCGATCGAGCAGGCCAAGAGCATCGATCGCGAGAAAGTCCGGGCCGCGCTCTCCGGCATCCACTATGCTAGCGCCGTCGGCGAGGTCACCTTCGACGATCACAACCAGGCGCGGCTGCCGATGATCCTTCTCGAGATCGAGGGCGGCAAGCCCGTGATCAAGGGCGCCTATGCGGCCGAGATCGACTATCCCAAGTAAGCCCGCGGAACGGCAGCCCCATGTTCTACACGATCATCGAGCAGGTCGTTAACGGCATCATCTCCGGATCGGTCTACGCGATCGTTGCCGTCGGCATGACGATGATCTTCGGTGTCCTGCGGGCAATCAATTTCGCTCACGGCGAATACTACATGCTCGGGACCTTCGGGGCCTGGTTCGCGATTGAGTATTTCGATCTGCCTTATCCGGTCGCGGTCGTGATCGGCGTGGTTGCGACGGCGGTCATCGCCGTGGTCGTCGGCAACCTCGTGATGCAACGGATCGTGGGAGCATCCGCCGAGGCCGGCGTGCTCGCGACGCTCGGTGTCTCGCTGATCCTGCAAAACACGACCATCCTGGTTTTCGGCGGCAGCTACAAGTTTTTCTCCGGCGGCTATATCGAGCCAGTGAGCATTCTTGGCCTCACCTTGGCCGAACAGCGTGTCCTGATCATCATCGTCGGCCTCGTCGTATTCGTCGGGCTCGAGCTGATGGTGACCTACAGCCGGATGGGCAAGGCCATGCGTGCGGTCTCGCAGAACATCGAGTGCTGCGCAGTGGTGGGCATCGATGTTCGCCAGATCGCGCTATGGACGTTCATTCTCGGAGCCTGTCTGGCGGCGCTCTCGGGTGTTTTGACGGCGCCGGTGAATGTGAGCGTCTACGGCGGCATGGGCGAGCTGATCACCTTCAAGACGCTGCCGATCATCATCATGGGCGGGCTCGGCAATGTGCGCGGCACGTTCGTCGCCGCGATGATCCTCGGCATCGCCGAGAGCCTCGTCGCCACGTATGTCGGCCTGCAATTCCGCGACACGGTCGGGTTCGCAACCTTGATGCTGGTGCTGATGTGGCGCCCACACGGGCTGTTTTCCGCGCAGGCGCGCTTCTAGATCCGGTGGTGATGACAGATGAGCGAGATCGCCCGGGAGCTAAGACATGACGCCCGCTGAACTCTCGGCCGTGACGCCGGGCCGGGACCTCCGTGTTCCCTTCGGTATCGCGCTCGCGGCGCTGGCCTGCGTTGCGCCGCTATTTCTGGGCAACTATCCTTTGCACGCGATCATCATCGCGCTGATCTTTCTGTTGCCGGCACACGGGCTCAACCTGCTGCTCGGTTACACCGGGCTGTTGTCGTTGGCCCAGGCAGCGTTCTTCGGCATCGGCGCTTACACGTCCGCGCTGCTGGCGGTGCATTTCGGTACACCCTTCTATGTGAACTTCCTGGCAGCGGGACTCATGGCCGGCGCCATTGCGCTGCCGCTCGGAATTCCTGCGCTGAGGTTGCGCGCCACGTCGTTCGTCATGTGCACGCTCGGCTTCGTCATCATCGGCCAGGCCATCGCCAAGAACTGGATCGGTCTGACGCGCGGCGACATGGGGCTGGCCGCCATTCCCAAGCCTTACTTTGCACTGGGACCGGCTTCGTTTACCGTCTCGGGCACGATCGGCTTCTACTATCTGGTCCTTAGCATCGCCGCAATCGCCACGCTCGTGGCCTACCTCATCGTCCGCTCGCCGGCCGGGCAGAACATGATCGCGATCCGCGAGAACGAGACGCTGGCGGAATCCGTCGGTATCCCGACTTGGCACTACAAGCTGGTGGTGTTCATGATCAGCGCCGCCTTCGCCGGTCTCGGCGGCAGCCTCTATGCGCACTACCTGACCGTCGTCAGTCCGCTCACGTTCCAGATGTATTACTCGACCACGATGCTGATCATCGTGCTCGGCGGCGGCGCGGGAACCGTCTCGGGCGTCATCTTCGGCAGCCTGGTGTTCGTGGGCCTCACGGAAGCGCTTCGCGTCGCGCCGGAGCTGCGCATGATCGCCTACGGTCTCTTCCTGCTCGGGCTCGTGTTCTGGTTTCCGAGCGGGTTTGCGCCGCTGATCGGCCGCTTCTGGTCCTTGCTGGAGACGCGCCGATGACCGGGCTCCCGATCCTCGACATCTCCGGCCTCTGCAAGTCCTATGGTGCCGTCCGCGCCGTCGACTGCGTCGATCTTCACGTCGACCGCGGCGAAATTTGCGGTCTGATCGGCCCAAACGGCTCGGGCAAGTCCACCTTCTTCGATTGTGTGACCGGGCTTGCCAAGCCCAATGCCGGGGCGGTCAAGCTCGATGGCCAGGACATCACGGGCTGGTCGCTGAACGATATCGCTCGCGAAGGTCGGATGCTGCGGTCATTCCAGAAGACGGTGGTGTTCGGCGCGCTGGACGTCGAGGAAAACCTCGTCATCGCCGGTCAGATGTTCACTTTCCCCAGTGTCTGGTCGACCTTCGGCATTGGATCCGCGGCCCGCAACCGCGTCGCGGCGTTGCGGGAGCGGGCGCGCGAGCTGATCAAGATCGCCGGTCTCTGGGACGTGCGGTCGCAGCCGGCGGGCAAGCTGTCGGGCGGCCAGCAGAAGCTGATCCAGTTCGCTTCGATGCTGATGCCGGAGCCGAAACTCATTCTGCTCGACGAGCCGATGGCCGGCATCAATCCCAAGCTGATCGAGCGGGTGGTCGAGAGCATCCGTCTTGCCAACACGTCTTTCGGTGTCAGCTTCCTCATCATCGAGCACAACATCGACGTGGTGACGAGCCTCTGTCAGCGCGTGGTCGTGCTCGACCAGGGGCGCAAGCTGGCGGAAGGCGCGCCGGACGACATCGTCCAGAACCAAGCGGTACGGGAGGCCTATCTCGGTGGCTGAACCCTCTCTCTCGATCAAGGGACTGCGCGCCGGCTACGGCTCGCTCGACATCCTCAACGGGGTCGATCTCGACGTTCCGCAGGGGCAGTTCGTCGCCCTGATGGGCCCGAACGGGGCGGGCAAGTCGACGTTGCTGAAGACGCTTTACGGCATGACCACGATCAAAGGCGGCAGCGTCAACTGGCAGGGCAGGGACATCACGGCTCTCAAGTCGCGCGCGATCCTGGCGGAAGGCATTTCATGGGTGCCGCAGGGGCGCTGCAATTTTCCGCTCATGACGGTCGACGAGAATCTGCAGATGGCGGCCTATACGCTGCGTGACGGCCGGGTGAAGGCGGAGCGGGACTACGTCTACGACCTCTTCCCGATCCTGAAGACGCGCCGCAACACGCTCGCTGGAAACATGTCGGGCGGCGAGCAGCAATTGCTGGAAGTGGCCATGGCCGTGCTTCAGCGGCCAAGGATTCTGCTGGTCGACGAGCCGTCAGTCGGACTTTCGCCGAGCGCGATCGGCATCGTGTTCGACGAGCTGCTCCGCATCAACGCGACCGGCCAGACCATATTGCTCGTCGAACAGAATACCAAGAAGGCCATGGAGGTTGCGCAGCGCGCCGTGATCCTGCGCCTCGGCAAGGTGATCTGGGACGGCCGGCCCGCGGATATCACCCATGATGAGCTCGGCGAACTGTTTCTCACCGGCCGCATGCGCGGCGAAACCGAGGTCGAGCACTAGGGGGCCCAGCGTTCGCCGCACACGAGTGCACACAGATACCAAACCTGAAGGACGACCAAGTGACGATCTTCGTGCCAGCTGCGCGTGTCTCGCGCATCAAGATTTCTCCGACGACGGCGGCTTCCGCGCGGATTCGCGAGCTCAAGGCGGCGGGACGCGACATCATCGACATGGCCATCGGGGAGCCGGATTTCGACACGCCCGATCACGTCAAGACAGCCGCGCATGCAGCGATCGATCGCGGCGAGACGAAATACACCGCGGTCAACGGCACCGTAGCGCTGCGCAAGGCGATCATCGCCGACTACGCGCGTCGTCTGGGGCTCGAATATGCCGACAACGAGATCTGCGTCGGTGGCGGCGCCAAGCAGATCCTGTTTCTTGCGCTGATGGCGAGCGTGGAGGAGGCGGCTGAGGTCATCATCCCCGCGCCCTATTGGGTCTCCTACCCCGATATGGTCATTGCCAATGACGGCACGCCGGTCATCGTCCGTTGCTCGGAGAACCAGGGCTTCAAGCTGACGGCAGATGCGCTTGAGGCCGCCATCACGCCAAGAACACGCTGGCTGATCCTCAATGCGCCCTCGAATCCGACGGGCGCGGCTTATTCGCGATCAGACCTTCAGGCGCTCGGCGAGGTCCTGCTGCGCCATTCGAATGTGCTGATCCTCTCCGACGACATCTATGACCAGATCTGGTACCGCGACGAGCCGGCAACCACGCTGGCGGCTGCCGTGCCCGCCCTGAAGGACCGAATCCTGCTCGCCAACGGCGTGTCGAAGACCTACGCCATGACCGGATGGCGGATCGGCTATGCGGCGGGTCCCGCGCCACTGATCGCCGCGATCAACAAGCTGCAGTCGCAGATCTCGTCGTGTCCGTCGTCGATCAGTCAGGCCGCAGCGGCCCATGCGCTCACGAGCGATCAGTCGTTCGTGCGTGACAGCGTCAAGCTCTACAAGGAACGCCGCGATTATGCCTGCGCGCGGCTGAATGCAATCGCTGGCCTGTCGTGTCTGGTGCCGGATGGTGCGTTCTACCTCTACCCCGGCTGTGCCGGGGTCATCGGCAAGACCACGCCGGACGGCAAGGTGATCGAGAACGATCTCGATTTCGTGCTCTATCTTCTGGATGACGTCGGCGTGGCGGCCGTGCAGGGCGCAGCGTACGGGCTATCACCTTATTTCCGCCTGTCCATTGCAACCTCGATGGAGGCGATCAGCGAGGCCTGCGACCGTATCGAGAAGGCCTGCAAGGCGCTTTCCTGAGCGCGCAGCGCGGGAATGCCGCGAAAACCCTTTTCCCGACAAGAATATCATTGAAATCAATGAGCTAGATAACGGATAGTGCTGCTCCAGACCGTCTTTCCAGGACCCACATCCGGCCCCAATGAGCGTCGATTTCAGGAAGCTGAAGAGCTTTGTCAAAGTCGTCGACGCCGGCAGCGTTTCGCGGGCTGCCGGTCTGTTGCGGACGGCGCAGCCCGCGCTGTCGCAGCAGATCGCTGCACTCGAGAGCCATTTCAAGCACAAGCTGCTTCTGCGTAGTAATCACGGCATTGTCCCGACCGAAGCGGGGCTCATCCTCTATCGCCATGCCCAACTGCTCCTGAAGCAGATCGAGCAGGCGCAGATCGATATCGATCAATCGACCAAGGCGCTGGCTGGGCGCGTGTCGATCGGGCTTGCGACCTATTCGGCATCGAGCACGTTGTCGCTGCCGATCCTGAAGGAGATGTCTACGCTACATCCGCAGATCATCGTCCATATCAACGACAGTTTCGGTTACGTCCTGAGCGAGCTCATCATGACCGGCAGGATGGATATGGCCGTCATCTACGGCTCCGGTCCGATCAAGGGCGTCAAGCTCCAGCCGTTGTTTCGGGAGGAGTTGTATCTGGTCTCCCGGTCGGAGAAGGCGGTGAAGAAGCTGGCCGACGAGCCCCTCCCGCTTTCGGCCCTTGCCGACGTCAAGCTGCTGCTGCCGAGCCAGGGTCATTTCCTGCGGCGCCTGATTGATGAATCGCTGGCGCGGGCGCGGGTGACGCCAAACGTGGTCTCGGAAATCGAATCCGTGTCGGCACTCGGAGCGGCGGTCACGGAAGGGCTCGGGGCGACCATCCTGCCTGCTTCAGTGGCCGCAAGCGCATCCAGCTTCGAAGGTGTCGAGGTCCGGCGGCTTGTTCGTCCCGCCATCGAGGCGACCGTCTCGCTGTGTGAGTCGGATCACCTGCCTCTCTCGGAGCCTGCGCTGGCGACACGATCCGTGCTTCTCACGGTGGTGGAGAAGCTGATGCGCAGCCATCCGCAAGGCATCCGCACGGTCTAGAATCCGCTTGCTGCGCCTCATCGCCGGGCCATCGCGACGCGGGCCCGCTCAGCGCCGGTCACGCAACGCCCATAAGCAAAATCTATGGCGGCAGACCGGAGTTGTGGTGGCCCGCGTCGGGTGCATTTCCTACCGTCGAAGACATCGCCGAACCCGGCGCTCTCGATCCCAGCCTTGATCGCACGGCAGAGCAGCAGCTCGAAAATCCTTCGGCATCCTGCACGGCGATCGCCTCGAGGAAAAAGATGGCCAAGCTCGCATTCGATACCGGGGGGACCTTCACCGATTTCGCGCTACTCGATGACGTCGGTGAATTGCACCTCCACAAGGTGCTGAGCACGCCGGACAATCCCGCCGAAGCCGTGGTGCGCGGCGTGTCCGAACTGCTCGAGCAGTTTCGCGAAGTCGTCGATCTCGACAAGCTCCAGGTGCTCGGCGCGACGACCGTGGTCACCAATGCTGTGCTGGAGCGGAAGGGCGTCAAGACCGGCTTCATCGCGACGGCTGGCTTCCAGGACATGCTGCGCATCCGCAATGAGGGGCGCTACGATCTCTACGACCTGAATTTGAAGTATCCGGATCCGCTGGTCACCCGCGCCAACAGCTTTGGCGCGCTGGAGCGAATGTCCGCCGGTGGCGACGTCGTAATGCCGTTGAACGAGGAGACGGTTCGCGAAATCGCTGGCCGGTTGCGCCATGAAGGCATCAAATCCGTCGCCGTCTGCCTGCTCCACGCCTACAAATATCCGGCCCACGAGCAGCGGATCGCGGCGCTGCTTCGAGAGGAAAATCCCGACATCTTCGTGTCGCTGTCTTCCGACGTCTGTCCGGAAGTTCGCGAGTTCGATCGCGCCTCGACCACCGTGGTCAACGCCTATACGCGCCCCCAGATGTCAGGCCACGTCGCGCATCTCGAACGTGAATTCAGCGCCAAGGGCATCAATCGCCAGGTCCTGTGGATGACCTCGTCGGGCGGCCTCGTGCCGAGCCGCCGCGCCGCGGAGCTGCCGGTTCGGCTGATTGAATCGGGTCCCGCCGCCGGCGCCGTCGCGGCCGCGGAATTCGGCCGTATCGCGGGCGAGGGCAGCGTCCTGTCCTTCGACATGGGCGGGACTACCGCGAAATTGTGCCTGATCCCGAACGGCGAGCCGACGGTCGGAACGGATCTCGAGGTTGCGCACTATCACCGCTTCCGCAAAGGCTCCGGCTTCCCCCTGAAGATCCAGTCGATTCGCATGATCGAGATCGGGGCTGGCGGCGGCTCGATCGCCGCGAAAAATCCGCTTGGCCTCCTCGACGTCGGACCGCGTTCGGCCGGTGCGCTGCCCGGGCCGGCCGCCTACCAGCGCGGCGGCACCGAGCCGACCGTGACCGATGCCGATATTCTGCTTGGCTATATGGGCACCGAATCCTTCGTCGGCGGTTCGTTCAAGGTCTCCAAGGATGCGGCACAAGCGGTGATGGCGAAGCTGGCGGCTGCGCTCGACGTCAGCGTGCCGCGTTGCGCCTGGGGTATCCACGATCTCGTCAACGAATCCATGAGCAAGGCGGCGGCGGTGCATGCGACCGATCTCGGCGTCGATCCGCGCAGCCTCCCGATGGTGGCCTTCGGCGGTGCGGGCCCGGTGCATGCCTATGGCATCGCGCGCAAGCTCGGCATCAAGCGCGTGATCTGCCCGACAGGCGCCGGTGTGACCTCGGCGATCGGCCTGCTGATCGCGCCGGTCGCGGTCGATCTCTCGGCGAGTTTTCCGATGCAGGTCGGCGATTGGGATTTCGCGGCGATGGAACGCCTGCTTGGCGACCTGGCGGAACAGGGCGCCGAGGTCATCGGCGCTGCTGGTGTCCCGGCCGAAACGATCACCAACACCTATACGGTCGATATGCGCCATGTCGGCCAGGGGCACGAGATCACGGTGACCTTGCCGGATCGGAGCCTGCCGCCGAAGCAGTTTCTCGGTCAGCTCGTCGACAACTTCTACAAGCTCTATCGGGAGCTGTTCGGCCGAACGGTGGCGGGATCCTCGGTCGAGGTCATCACCTGGCGCCTGCGTTCGAGCGGCGAAAAGGATCAGGTCACGCGGTCTCACGCCAGGCAAGCTGCGGACGCCAGGAAGGGCACGCGATCCGTCTACTTCAACGAGCTCGGCGGTTACACCGAAGCGCCGGTCTATGATCACTACAGGCTGCCGGTCGGTGAACAAATTCAGGGACCCGCCATCGTCGAACAGCGCGAGTCGACCGCGGTCGTCGGACCGAGCGGCAGGGCTCACGTTGATATCAACGGCAACCTCGTGATCGATATCGCTTAAGGACGCGTCGATGTCTGTGAACACAGCTGATTTCAACGATCCGATCAACCTACAGGTGATGTGGAACAGGTTGATCTTCATCGCCGATCAGGCTGACATCGTACTCAGCCGGACCGCATTCTCGCCGATCGTGCGCGAGAACCACGACTATGTGACCGTCCTGCTCGACAGCCGCGGCCGCGCACTCGCCCAGTGCACCTGGTCCATTCCGGTCTTCATCACCTCGCTGCCGGTCGCCGCGCAAAAATACTTCCTGCCAAAGTTTCCGCCCGAGACCCTGGAAGAAGGCGATGTGCTCGCGACCAACGATCCGGAGATCGGCACCGGGCATCTGCCCGACGTGACGATGATCACGCCGATCTTCAAGAAGGGCAAGGTCGTGGCCTATGCGGGCTCGATCGCCCATCTGCCCGATATCGGCGGCGCTCCCTTGCATTCGGAAGCCAGCGACATCTTCGAGGAGGGCATTCGCTTTCCGATCGTGAAGCTGCACAAGGCGGGCGTTCCCAACAAGGATGTGCTCGACATCATTGCGGCCTCCGTTCGCCTCCCGACGGAGGTGATGGGGGATCTCGAATCGATGGTCGCGTCCAACAATGTCATGGGCCGCGAACTGCTGAAATTCCTCGACGAGTACGATCTCGACGGCATCGACGAGCTCGCAAACGCGATCCATGCTCGATCCGAGGCGCAGACCCGCAAGGCAATCCGGCAATGGCCGAACGGGACCTATACGGCGGAGGTCCTGCTCGACGGCTACGACACCGACGTGAAGCTCAAGGCCTCCGTCATCGTTCGTGACGATTCCATCCATGTCGACTACGCCGGTACGTCCGACCAGGTGCTGCATTCGATCAACTGCCGGACCAACTATCGCTACGCCCATTCGGTCTATGCGCTGAAGTGCCTGCTCGATCCCGACACGCCCAACAACGAGGGTTGCATCACCCCGATCACCGACGAGGCGCCGCTCGGCTCCATTCTCAATCCTGAGCAATGGACTGCGGGCAATTCGCGCAACCTGATCGGTCACGTCATTCCTTCGCTGATCTTCAAGGCGCTGGAACGCGTGGTGCCGGACAAGGTCATGGGGGACAGCGGAGGCGCGCCGATCTGGGCCGCCAATTGCGTCGGTCGGCGCGACGACGGCTCGCAATACGGCTCGGTGCAGAATTTCCACGGCGGGCAGGGCGCGCGGGCGGAGTTCGACGGGCTCGATACGCTGAGCTTCCCGTCCAACTGCAAGGTCACTGCGATCGAGATGTTCGAGATTGCCGTGCCGGTGCTCACCGAGTGCAAGGAGTTGATCCCGGATTCCGGCGGAGCCGGCAAGTCCCGCGGCGGTCTCGGGCAGCGGGTGGTGTTGCGCAACATCGGCCGCAATCCGATGAACATCTATCTCGCCTCCGAGCGGGTGCGCCATCCCTGCTTCGGTGTCGTCGGTGGTCAGTCCGGCAGCGCGGGCAAGGTGCACAAGAACGGCGAACCGCAATTTCCCAAGGGCAAGGTGGTCCTGAAGAGCGGAGATCGCCTGGAAGTCGAGACGCCCGGTGGTGGCGGGTGGGGCAAGACGTCCGAACGCTCCGCTGCATCGATCGAGCTCGATCTTGCCGAGGGCCTGATTACCCCCCAGGCTGCACGGCAGCTTTACGGGCATCAACGCTCGAGCCAGGCGGCGACCGCCGCCGAATAGGAGAACCATGGGTCTGCTCGACGGAAAAATCGCGCTCGTCACGGGGGCAGGCACGGGAATCGGGCGTGAGACCGCGATCCTGCTCGCCCGGGAAGGCGCAATGGTCGTCCTGACCGGGCGTCGTATCGCGCCGCTCCAGGAGGTCGTGTCCGTGATCGAAACGGCGGGCGGCAAGGCCGCCGCTCGCGCGCTCGACGTGGCCTCGCGGCAGGCGATCGTGGAGGCGGTCGCCTGGGTCAAGGGCCATTTCGGATCGATCGACATCCTCGTCAACAATGCCGGCAGCGCCAGCAAGGTGCTGAACGCCCGGTTCATCAGTGAGGCCGAGTGGAACTCTACGGTGAACGTCAATCTCACCGCCGTGTTCAATCTGACCCAGGCCGTGCTCGAGGACATGATCGCCAAGAAGGAAGGCACGATCATCACGGTGTCTTCGCTCGCGGTCGTCAATCCGAACCTGCTCGGCGGCGCCGCCTACGGCGCGGCCAAGGCCGGGGTGAAGAATTTCATGACCTTTCTCCACAATACGTTCCGCAACCAGGGCATCCGCGCGACGACGATCCTACCGGGTGAGACCGACACGCCCATCATGAATGATCGCGCAAGACCGCCTTTGGACAGCGAACGCGCCATGATGCTCGATCCGCTCGACGTCGCGCGCGCGGTGCTGCTTTGCGCGAGCCTGCAACAAGGCGCGATGATTCCCGAGTTGCACATCTGCCCGACCTTCATGCGCGATACGTCAGCGGATATCGAAACGGCCCGCTGGGTCGGCGCACCCGCGGGCCTTGCTGACAAGCCGAAGAGCTAGAGAAGAGGATCTCCCATGAATGGAGCCAAGTTGCGCGAGCGTCTTGACAAGGGCGAGGCGGTCACCATGTTCACGCCGCATCACGCCTCATCGGGACTGGCTGTCCGCCTGGTCGAGCTCGGTGCGGACGCCATCTTCGTCGATTGCGAGCACGGCACCTGGAGCTTTGAGGACGTGCGCGTGACGGCGCAGGCCATCCGCGGTGCCGGCGGCGCTGCGATCGTTCGCCCGCATTCCCACGAGCGGCCGGTCCTGATCCGCTACCTCAATGCCGGGGCCGACGGCCTGATGGTGCCGATGGTCGATACCCCAGAGCAGGCGCGCGCCATCGTCGACGCGGTGCGATATGCATGCCCGGCCGACTCTGAGAAGCGGCTCGTCATCGCCATGATCGAGACGCCGAAGGCGATCGATGACATCGACGCGCTGCTCGCGGTCGAGGGAATCGATGTCTTCTTCATCGGGCCCGGCGACCTCTCGCAGAACATGGGCTATCCGCCGGCGCCGCCGTTTGGGCAACCTCGGCCGCAAGCCGTGATGGAGCGGGTTGCCTATGCCGTGACGAAGATTCGCGAGGCCGGAAGGGTTGCCGGCACGCTCGTGACCTCGGATGAATTGCCCTCCCTGCTCGAGCAGGGTGTGCGGTACTTCTACATTCATTCCGATCCGTTGCTGCGTGTCGGTCTGGCCGGCGTCAAGAAGCTGCTCGCCCGCTAGGCGCGGAAGTCGCGCCTGAGCTGTGAGAGAGCTGCCATGGCCTTCGAGTTGTTCAACCTCACTTGCCGACGCGTACTAGTGAACGGATCGTCGCAAGGGATCGGCCTTGCGATCGGCCACGGCCTAGCCGCGCATGGGGCGAGAGTGGTGCTGAATGGGCGCGACCGCAACAAGCTCGGCGCTGCCGCGGCCAGCCTGACAAGGCGCTGGTGGGCAATCCCGAGTTATCAGCGTGGCTCGAAAAGCGCACGCCGGTCGGCCGCGAGGGCAATGTCGACGAATTGATCGTAGCGGCCGTGTTTCTGTCGGGAGATTTTCGCCAAATTGCTGACTCGCTCGATGAGTCAGAAGTGGATTTTCGGTCCGCAGCGCGCAAATAACATTGCCAGATAACGAGAATCTGGCGCACCCGACACGATTCGAACGTGTGACCTTTGCCTTCGGAGGGCAACGCTCTATCCAGCTGAGCTACGGGTGCGTGTGACGATCCGTTTAGCCGATTGCCTGGACGTCGGCAACGTCCTTGGATGACTCCCCGCCGCCAAATTGGCGTCTCCGAACCGAGCCGGCGCCCGCCGTTCGGGCTCGGACGACAGATTCCGGTTCCGGTGAGGGAAACCACGCCGGCCGACGGGGCGCCCTTTGGGCCGGCGGCACGTCAGGCCGGCACGATGGTCTTGCCGATCGGCCACAGCGCGAGCCCGGCGAGCTTCAGATGCGCCCAGGCGAAGGGGATGCCGATGATCGTCACCGCCAGCACGACGGCGGTGATGAGGTGCCCGAGCGCGAGCCACCAGCCGGCCAGCAGGAACCAGACGATGTTGCCGATGAACCCGAGCAGGCCGGTGCCGACATCGTCCATGCCGGTCAACTCGTCGCGACGGACCGCGCGCGAGCCGAACGGCAGCAGCGTATAGGCCGCGATGTTGAAGGCCGCACGTGCCCAGGGCAGGCCGATGACGGTGATGGCCATCACGACCGCAGCGATCAGCCAGCCGAACGCCATGTAGGCGCCGCCGCACAGAATCCAGAGGATGTTCAGAAGCATGGAGACCGGCTGCATGGCGCTCAACTCCGTTGTTGCCGCTCCCATATAGGCAGTTGGCTTCACGGCCGGTAGCAGCTGCATCCGCAAAATATGCGCGGCGCCCCGCCGCATCCGCACCCCGTGGTCATGCCGTCGAGGCGGCCGGCGGGCCGCCCATTCAGCCGGCGGCCTGCAAATCCTTTGGCGACGTGGCGTCCGGCGCGAACAGCTTGCGCAGCTCGGAGGCCGGCTTCGGTGCGCTGAACAGATAGCCCTGCATCTCGGTGCAGCCGAGCTGACGCAGCGCCGTCTGTTGGGCTCCGGTTTCGACGCCCTCGGCCGTGGTCGTCATGTTGCTGGCGGCGGCGATGCTCACCACCGCCTGCACGATCGCCGCCGAGCTGCCGGCGCCGAGATCGTTGACGAAGCAGCGGTCGATCTTGATCTTGTCGAACGGGAAGCGCTTGAGATAGCTGAGCGACGAATAGCCCGTGCCGAAATCGTCCAGCGCGATGCGCACGCCCATGGCATGCAATTGATGCAGGATATCGAGCGCGACGTCGTCGTCGCTGATCAGCACCGCTTCGGTGATCTCGACCTCCAGCCGGCCGGGCGCGAGCCCGGAGGCCGACAGCGCGCTCGCGATGCGCAGCGCCATCGTCGGCGATTTCAGCTGGACCGGCGAGACGTTCACGGCGACGCGGATGCCGCCGGGCCAGCTCACCGCCTCGGCGCAGGCCGTCCGCAACACCCAGTCGCCGATCTCGTTGATGAGCCCGGTATCCTCGGCGAGCGGAATGAAGTCGAGCGGCGGCACCATGCCGCGCTCCGGATGACGCCAGCGCAACAGCGCCTCGCAGCCGGTCATGCTGTTGTCGCTGAACCCGAGCAGCGGCTGGTAATGCAGCTCGAACTGCCCTTCCGCGATCGCGCGTCGCAGATCCTGCTGCAGCTGCAGCCTGGCGCGTGCGCTCTCGTCCATCGCCGGTTCGAAGAACCGGAAGGTACGGCGGCCGCCGGCCTTGGCGGCGTACATGGCGAGGTCGGCATTCTTGGTCAGCTGCTCGCGATCGATGCCGTCCTGCGGTGCCAGCGCGATGCCGACGCTGGCATCGGTCGACAATTGGTGACCGAGGCAGCGGTAAGGCTTCCGGATCGCATCGAGGATCTCCTTCACGGCCACGATGACCTCGTCGCGATCCGCGACCATGGTGAGCAGCACCGCGAACTCGTCGCCACCGAGCCGTGCCACCAGGTCTTCCGGCGTCAGGCAACTCCTGATCCGGCCGGCAATGGTCTTCAGGAGCTCATCGCCGACATGGTGTCCGAGCGAATCGTTGATGCCCTTGAACTCGTCGACGTCGATGTACAGCAGCGCGCAGAACTTGCCGTGACGTGCACGCTCCAGCTCCTGCTCGATCTGCTCGCGGAACAGCACGCGATTGGGCAGATCGGTCAGCGCATCGAAATGGGCGAGATGGGCGATCTTCTCGTCGGCCAGCCGCCGCTCGGTGGTGTCCTCGATGACGTTGATCAGGTAGCGCGGCGTGCTCGCCTCATCGGCGACGGCGATGCGGCGCGAGGTGATGTAGCGCAGCCCCAGGGCAGGCGTCTGCCAGGGATGCTCGCCGAGAAACAGCCCGCCGGGTTGCTCCAGCGCGCGGTCATCGTCAGCTGTCACCTTTTCGGCCGTCGACTTCGGCAGCAGGTCGAACGCCGTCTTGCCGACGATCTCCTCGCGCGGCCGACCGAATCGCTGCTCGCTGGACTGGTTGACCAGCACGTAGCGGCGGTCGCGGACGTCCTTGACCATGATATGTGACGGGATGTGATCGATGATCTCGCGCAGGAACGCGTAGCTCCGATCGCGCTCCTGCTCGAGCTTGCGGTGCTCGCTGACGTCCTCGATCGTGGTGACCCAGCCGCCCGAGGCCAGCGGCTTGTCGATCACGTTGAAGGACCGGCCGTTGGCGGTCTCGACCACCTTCTGCAAGGTCTTGCCGGTCTCGATCTCGTCCAGGATATCGGCACAGAAACTCGCAACGTCACCGTTGAACGATCCGCGCTCCCTGCCATGCGCGATCACGTCACGCAGATGGCAGCCGGGCTTGATGATGTCGGCCGACAGGCCAAGCAGGTCGATGAAGCGCTGGTTGAACATCACGATGCGTGCGCCGGCATCGAACGAGATGAGACCCTGCGTCATGTTGTCGAGCGCAGTCTCGACCCGCTGCTTCTCGTTCTCGAGCTGCCGTCTCGCCGCCCGGTTCTGCCGCACGATCTGCCGGATCATCAGGCTGAACAATAGCGCGACGATGACCGTAGCCAGGGTCGCCGCGCCGACGAGCGATCCCACCTGCGAGCGCCAGTCCGCCAGCGCGTCATCGACAGTCTTGGTCGCGATCACGGCGAGGGGAAGACGCCCGATCGTGGCGCCGGTGCCGATTCGCTCGACATGGTCGAAGGGACTGCTGACCGGCCCGGTGTGGCGCCCTCCCTGGCTCACTATCGTCTTCAGCAGCTTTACGTCGGTGATCTTGCGGCCCACCATGCCGTCGATGTGAGGATAGCGGGCGAGCAACGTTCCGTCGTTGTGGAACAGCGTGATCGCAGCGCTGCTGCCGAGCGCCAGGGACTGCAGGAACGTCTCGTAACTTTGGGGATCGACGCGCCGCGTCAGCACTCCGAGAAAAACCCCATTCGCGCCGGTGAGCCGGTGTGCGACAATGGTCGCTTGTCGACCGGTGATGAGGCTGAGGACAGACTCGATCACGACATCGTCGGCCGGCGGATCTGCCTTGAGCGTCTTGAAGTAACTGCGCTCGCCAACGTTTGCCGCGGGCGTCGGGCCGGCGCCGGACCAATTGATGAAGCGACCGGCCGCGTCGACGATGGTGAGGTCACCCAGATACGAAAGGCCGCTCACCTGCGATTGCAGCATTTCGCGAACGGCACTGCTGCTCATCCTGGTGCGAAACGCTTCGGTTGTTGCGATGTCGGCAAGGTTCATGCGGCGAATCACGTCGGCCACGGCAGTCTCGGCGTCCTCGAACTGCTGCGCGAAATGGCGGCTCAGCAGCAGCACCGTATTCTCGAGCTCGCGCTCATTGTTGCCGATCGCGCGGTCTCTGAATCCGTTGGCCATCACGATCGTGCCGACCACGATGGCCGCGATCAGCAGCGTGCCGCATGCGATCAGCCACGGTACGGGACCGCGCCAGAGGGACGTGCCACCTCGTTCCGGCTCTGTTACGCCGGCCCCTGACGTGTCTGCTGCGCCTTGCATGCCCTGATCGACCCGGGAGGAAATGACTTGTTGCAAGCAAGCTTGATAACAAGGCACTGGTGCCGGAGCGGTTAGGAAACGCGGTTAGCCGTGGCTTAAGCGCGCGCGGAAACTTCGCGGACAACGGGAGTAGCTGCACGGGAATACCGCAACCGCCGCTGCCCTGAAGGCGGGCCCGCGCAGGTACCTAAGGAGAGTTGCAACTCAGCCTGTTGCACCCGGTTTGTTGCGGAGGCGGCCGACGACGCCGGTCGGGAAGAAATAGACGCTGGCGATGAACAGGAGACCCAGCCACAGCAGCCAGCGGTCGGGGTGCAAGAGGCCAGGCAGCAGCGGCAGCCCGGCATCGGCCGCGGCGGTCGAGGCGATACCCATCAGGGCCTGGAGATAGTTCTGCGCCAGGATGAAGATCGCCGCGCCGATGACGGCGCCATAGATCGTGCCCATGCCGCCGATCACCACCATCAGGAGGATATCGAGCATGATCGAGAAGCTGAGCGACGTATCGGGGCCGGCATAGCGCAGCCAGAGCGCGTTCAACATGCCCGCGCCGGCCGCGATCATGGCCGCGACGCAGTTGGCATAGGTGAGGTGAAAGACGGTGCGATAGCCGAGCGCCTCGGCGCGGAAGCGGTTCTCGCGGATCGCCTGCAGGACCCTGCCGAACGGCGAATTCACGACGCGGAGCAGCATCAGGACCATCAACGCGCAGGCGGACAGCACGATGTAATAAGTCAGGATACGGCCGTTGACGGGGAAGCCGAACCATTCCTTGCTGATGAACACGGTGCCCGGGCGCAGCAGCTCCGGCAGCTGGAAGCTGCGGCCATCCTCGCCGCCCGTCAGCCACGACAATTGCGACGCCAGCACCAGGAAGGCGGAGGCGATGGCGAGCGTGATCATCGCGAAGAAGATCGCCTCGACGCGCAGCGAGAACAGGCCGATCGCGAGCGCCAGCAGCAGGGCGAGCGGCAGGCCGGCCGCGACGGCCACCGCCACGGAGCTCCAGCTGGGGCCGAGGCCGTAGAGCGCGATCGCGATCGCGTAGGAGCCGATGCCGTAGAACATGGTGTGCGCGAACGACACCGAGCCGGTGTAGCCGAGCAGCAGGTCGTAGGACGCGACCAGCGCCGCGAAGATGCAGATCTTGGCGGCGACGTTGAGCGCCTTGGCGCCGGGGAAGATGAAGGGTGTCGCCAGCAGCGCCAGGATGATGACGACGAGCAGGACGGACAGCGCGCGGCTGCGGGGCGGATCGCCGGACAGGATCATCATCGGCTGGTCACCGCATAGAGGCCGCGCGGTCGCCACATCAGTACGGCGACCATCAGCAGGATGTTGGAGACAAGGGCGAGTTTCGGCACCAGGAAGCCGCCATAGTTGGCGACCATGGCGACCATGACCGCGCCGATGAAGCAGCCGGTGATGGAGCCGAGCCCGCCGATGATGACGACGATGAACACGAGCACGGTGAGCTCGTCGCCGATCGAGGCATGGACCTGCTCGCGATAGAGTCCCCACATCACGCCGCCGAGCCCGGCCAGCGCCGAGCCCGTCATGAACACGCCGAGGAACAGGCGGCGGATGCGATAGCCGAGCGCCTCGACCATCTCGCGATTCTCCACTCCGGCACGGATCAGGAGCCCGATCTTGGTGCGGTTCAGCACCAGCTCGATGGCGACGAAGATTGAGAAGCCGACCAGCATCGCCAGCAGCCGGTATTTCGAGATCGCGACGTCGCCGATGATGAATGAGCCGCGCAGCGCCGTGGGCAGCGACATGGGAATGATCTGCGGGCCGAACAGCGCATAGAGTGTCTGCTCGGCGACGATGAGGCCGCCGGTCGTCATCAGGATCTGCTTCAGATGCTGGCCATACACCGGCAGCACCAGCACGCGCTCCACGACGAGGCCGAGCGCGCCGGTCACGCCCATCGACAGCAGCGCTGCCGGAACGAGGACGGCGAGGTTGGTCAGCAGCGAGTCGGCCTGCGCCCAGCTCGCCAGCGGCAGCAGCACCAAGGTCGCGACATAGGCGCCGACCGCGATGAAGGCGCCGTGGCCGAAATTGAGCACGTCCATCAGCCCGAACACGAGCGTAAGTCCGGAGGCCATGATGAAGATCATCATGCCCATCGCCAGGCTCGCGACCGTCAGCGTGATCCATGAGCTCGCCGAGCCGACCAGCGGGATCATCAGCAGCGCCAGCACGACCGGCAGCAGCAAGGGTGCGATGTCGCGCTTCGGTTTCGGCAGCGCGTCGGTTGCCGCGAGATCGCTCATTGGTGCGCCTCCAGGCTGAGGCCGAGCAGGCGCTCCTGCAGCGGCACGTCCGCAGCGAGCGCCGCCATGTCGCCGCGATGGACGATGGTACCGTTGTCCATCACCAGCACCTGGTCGCCGAGCTCGCGCGCGGCATGAAAATTCTGCTCGACCAGCAGGATGGTGGCACCACGGCGCTTGATCTCCTTGAGGCATTCGATCAGGGACACCACGATCGCCGGCGCGAGGCCCTTGGTCGGCTCGTCGATCAGGAGCAGCTTGCGCGGCTCGACGATCGCACGGGCAATCGACAGCATCTGCTTCTGGCCGCCGGATAGGCTGCCGGCGCGCGACAGCCAGAATTTCTTCAGGGCCGGGAAGAAGCCGAAGATCCAGGTGAGCTGGGCATCGTCGAGCGGGCCGTTGCGCGCCGCCAGCACCAGGTTCTCCTTGACGGTGAGATCGGAGAACACCGCCATGCTCTCGGGCACATAGCCGACGCCGCGCTGCGCGATGTCGGGCGTCGCGAGCTTCTCGATCGGCTCGTCGGCGAGCGAGATCGTTCCGCTCTTGGCCTGCCACAGCCCCATGATCGTTCGCAACGTCGTGGTCTTGCCGGCGCCGTTGCGGCCGAGCAGCATCGTGGTCTGCCCTTCCGGCACGTCGAAGGCGACGCCCTGCAGGATGTGATAGCGGCCGATATAGGTCTGGACGCCCGACAGCTTCAGAAGCGCGCTCATGCAGCACTCCGCGGCGCGACGCCGAGATAGGCTTCCTGCACGATCGGCGAGGCGATGACCTCGGCCGGGTTACCGTCGGCGACGAGCTGCCCGTTATGCAGCACGATGATGCGGTCGGCGAGCGAGCGGACGACGTCCATCTTGTGCTCGACCAGCAGGATGATCTTGCTCTTGTCCTGCTTCAGCTGGGCGATGAGGTCGAGCACGACCGGCACCTCGTCGATGCTCATGCCGGCGGTCGGCTCGTCGAACATGTAAACCTTGGGCTCCAGAGCCATCATCAGCGCGACCTCGAGCTTGCGCTGGTCGCCATGCGACAGCGTGGTTGCGGTGATGCTGCGGCGGCCGCCGAGCGCGACCTTGTCGAGGATCGCATCGGCGCGGGCAATCAGGTCGCGCCGCGCCATCCATGGCCGGAGAAGGTCGTAATGCACGCCGCTCTGCGCCTGGACGGCCAAGCGGACATTCTCCTCGACGCTGAGATTGGGGAATAGATTGGTGAGCTGAAAGGCGCGTCCGAGACCGGCGCGGGTGCGCAGCGGCGCGGAGAGATGGGTGATGTCCTTGCCGTCGAACTGGATCGAGCCGGAAGAGGCGGGCAACTGGCCGGAGATCAGGTTGAAATAGGTGGTCTTGCCGGCGCCGTTGGGACCGACGATCGCAGTGAGCTCACCCGGCCGGAAGCTGCAGCTGACGCCGTTGACCGCGACATGGCCGCCGAATCGGATGGTGAGATCGCGGGTTTCGAGAGTGAGGGTCATGTCGCCAGCTGAATGATTGCCGATGCGAACGTGCCCGGCGCGGGGGCCGGGCACGGATGTCAGCGTCTAGCGCTTGTTGCGGATCGGGATGCTCATCTCGTCGATCTTGATCTCGCGCACCGGCTCGTTGACGGCCCAGGCGAGGTTCGGGTCGACCTTGACGCGGAAGTGATACATGCTTTGCAGCGCCTGGTGATCTTCCTTCCGGAAGATCATCTTGCCCTTCGGGGTGTCGAACTCCATGCCCTCCATCGCCGCGATCAGCTTCTCGCTGTCGGTCGACTTGGCCTTGGTCACGGCGGCGACGACGGCCATCGCGGCCGAGAAGCCGCCGGCGGTGAACAGGTCAGGCGGCGCATTGAAGCGCTTCTGGTGCTCGGACACCAGCCAGTCATTCACCGGGTTCTTGGGAATGTCATAGTAGTAATAGGTGGCGCCTTCCATGCCCGGCAGCCGCTTGTAGGCGGCCAGCGCCGCCAGGATGTTGCCGCCGGTCGACAGCTCGATGCCGTAACGCTTGGGGTCCATGTCCTGCAGCTTGCCTGGCGGATCGCCGGCACCTGCCCACAGAATCCAGATGATCTTGCGGCCCGGCTTGTCCTTCAGCGCATCGAACAGCCGCTGGGCCACGGCCGTGAAGTCGGTCGTCGTGGTCGGCACATACTCCTCCGCCGCCAGCGTGGCGCCGGTCTTGGCCAGCGCCTCCTTGAAAGCGGCGATGCCGTCGCGGCCGAACGCGTAGTCCTGGGCGAGCGTAGCGACGGTTACGCCGGGCTTGCCGATCGCGACCGCGTTGGAGATGGCGTCCTGCGACGAATTGCGGCCGGTGCGGAAGATGTAGCGGTTCCACTTCTCGCCGGTGATCTGGTCGGCCACCGCCGGCTCGACGATCAGGATCTTCTTGTTCTCCTCGGCGACCGGCAGGTCGGCGAGCGCCGCGGCCGACGACGTCGTGCCGATCGCGATGTCGGCGCCGTCGTCCTGATAGGCCTCCGAAAGCGCGGCCTTCGACAAATCGGGCTTGCCCTGGTCGTCCTTGGTGATGATGACGATCTTGCGACCGTCGATCGTGTTGGTGCCCTTGGTGGCGTATTCGAAGCCCAGGCGCAGGCCGGCTTCGGTCTGCTTGGCATAGGCCTCAAGAGGGCCGGTCTTGCCGTAGATGAGAGCGATTTTCAGATCATCGGCCTGCGCGGCGGTCGCCAGCAGGGCTGCAGTCAGAGATGAAACAATGCCTTTGAAAATATGTGACGTTCGCACGGGCGTTCCTCCCAGCTACCTGCGGCTGTTGTCTGCAACTGATAGTGTGCAGGCTCGGGCCGGGTCAAGGCGCTTTCGGCGGCAGTCGAGGATCGCTCATCCTTTGTGCTGACTAGCGTGCTTCCCCTGTTCTGACTTGATTTCAGCGCCGATAGCGGCTGCTGCGCGCGTAAGCCTGCCGGTTTTCCTGCACAGGGCGACTGGCCAGGCTCATGCGCGCTTCGCTTGCAATCGGGATCGCCGGCTTCAGCTCCTCGAGAAAGATCGGACGCGAGAAGTAGTAGCCCTGCGCGTAGCGAATCTTGGTTGCCGCCTGCAGATAGGCGAGCTCCTCGAACGACTCGATGCCTTCCGCGATGACGGTCATGCCGAGCGCTTCGCTCAGCGACTCGATCGCGCGCAGGATGCCCTGGCTGCGCGGCCGCTTATGGATGTCGGTGATGAACGAGCGGTCGATCTTGATCTCGTCGGCGGTGATATCGGCGAGCGCCGACAGCGACGAATAGCCGATGCCGAAATCATCGATCGAGATGCCGACGCCGATCCTGCGCAACAGCGGCACGATCTCGTCCTGGAAATGGCTGCGGGTCACGAACGCGTCCTCGGTGACCTCGATCATGAACCGCTTCGGGAATCCAGTCGCCTCGATCGCCTGGGCGAAGGGCTGCATGAAATCCGGATTCGAAGCCTGCTTGGCCGCGACGTTGATGCTGATCGTCGCCTCGTGTCCGAAGGTGTCATTGATCAGATCGATCGATTTGACGATCTCGTCCAGCACCAGATGCGCGAGCTCGTCGATCAGGCCGAGCTCGACGGCGAGATTGATGAAGGATCCGGGAGCCTGGATCACACCCTCATTGTCGCGCAGGCGCACCAGCGCCTCGATGCCCTTGATCTCCTCGGTGCGGATGTCGACCTTGGCCTGAAACGCGCAGCAGAAGCGCTTCTCGAGAATGGCGAGCCGCAGCGACTGCTCGACCTTCATGCGCGCGAGCGCCTCGTGCTCCATCGCGCTCGAGAAGAACGCCAGCGCTCCCTTGCCGCTGTTCTTGACGCGGTACATCGCGAGATCGGCGTTCTGGCGCAGCACGTCGTAGCTCGCGCCGTGCTCGGGATAGAGGCTGACCCCGACGGAGGCGGAGGCGAACACCTCCGCGCCATCGATGAAGAATGGCGCGTTCAGGCGGTGCAGCAGACCCTGCAGGAATTCGGCGACCTCCTCGGCCCGCTCGATCGGATGCAACAGCAGCAGGAACTCATCGCCGCTGATGCGCGACAACAGATCCGATTCGCGCAGATCCCGGCTGATGCGCTTGGCGAGTTCGACCAGCATCGCGTCGCCGGTGGCGTGGCCGTAATAGTCGTTGATGTATTTGAAGTTGTCGAGATCGAGGAAGGCGAGCGCGAAGCGTCCCTCGATCCGGCCGCGCCGGACCAGATTGTCGGCGCGATGCTCGACCACACGGCGCATCGGCAGGCCGGTCAATTCATCATAATAGGCCGCGCGGAACAACTGGTCCTCGAAGTCCTTCTGCTCGCTGATGTCGGCCGAGCTGGAAATGAGGACGCGCTGCTCGCCGATCCGGGCCGGCCGATGGGCGGTCAGCAATGTCTGCGCGCCGCGCTCGCCGGCCACTTTTTCCTCGGCAATCACGGTCCGGCCTTGCGCGAGCAGCTCGCGACACGCCGCGCGCCTGCTGTCGAGATGCGGCGCCGACACGCGGTCGGCGCTGTTGGCTGCAGCGCCGAGCTGAATCGATGCCGCGTCATTGACCAGGAGAAAACGACCGTGCTCGTCCTGAACCGTAACGCCCGCCGGAAGCTGCCGGAGGACGCCGCGCAGGAAGCGCAGCTCGGCCTCGGCCGTGCCAAGGCCCTCTGATGCATCGTCAGAAAAGTTGAATCGGTCGCTACTGTACATGCGCCGATTGTGCGAAGTTCCCGCTTCATTTTAGTTAAGCGCTACGTAGAAACACGGAACCCGTAAGCCAAGTATTGGAAATGGCGGGACTTTGAGGCGCGGCATCATTAACGGATCCTCAATGCGGCCAGATACGCGTCCGATGGCCTACTGCGAAAGTCGTATGCCAAATCGGCCGCCCGGCCGGCCGTTCAGTTCGGCGGCACCCGGCACTGCATGGTGCAGTGGATACCCGTCTTCAGGAACGTGGTCTCGATCTTGCCGTCGAACGCCGACAAGGCGGCATTCAGCAGCTTGGTGCCGAAACCGGGCTTGCCGATGTGATCGACCGGCGGGCCCTCGGTCTCGTCCCAGGTCAGCTTGAGGCGATCCTCCTGCATCGTCCATGAGACCTGCAGGAAGCCGCGCGGCGAGGCGAAGGCGCCGTATTTGCCGGCATTGGTCGCGAGCTCGTGGAAGATCAGGGCGAAACTGACGGCGAGCTTGGCCGGAACGAACAGCGCGCCGCCGTTGAGCTCGAAGCGGACGTGGCCATAGGGCCCGAGCTCCGACATCAGGAGGTCCTTCAGATCGCACCCCTGTCCGTCGACCCGCGCGATCAGATCGTCGGCGGTCGCGAGCGCGCGGATACGCTTGTCGATACTGCTCCAGACCTGCGGCTGGTCGTGCAGCACCTGATGCAGCACCGCGTGGATCGTCGAGGTCTTGTTCTTCAGCCGGTGATGCAGCTCGTCGACCAGCAGCTTGCGATACTGCTCCTCCTCGGTCAGGCGCCTGGCGATCTCGCGCTGCTTGACCGCGAGGCTGCGGTAGTGGCCAGCGCCCCAGATCACAAGGGCCGACACGGTGAGATACAAGGCCATCAGCGCCACCTTTGCCGCATCGACCGGACCGCCGCCGAAATCGAGCACCAGCCCGAGCGTCGCGCCTATCATCGCCGTGGCGATGCCGACGGCTGATCCTCCTATCGCGGTGGCGAAGAAAACCGCGGGGATGTAGGGTGTGAAGAACACGTCGGGGCGCAGATGCGCCATGCCGAATCGGATCGCGGTCGCGACGACCAGGCACAGCGTTGCGAATGTGCCGCTCCAGGCCAATGAGGGCTGCAGCTCGCCGTGCCAGATTTGCTTGATGTCATCGATGAGTCGCGTCATGGCCGTCCATGAGCCCCAACCGCGCAACCAAATTAAGGCCGGGGTGGCGGTAATTTGTCCGGTTGATGGAAGCCGTCTTGCTTGTGTTGCAATTCGGCGCGCGGGATGATGGTTCCGAGGCGAAACTGGCGCGTCCGAGCGCACTTTACAATCGACCAATAAGAGGATCAGGGAATGGGACGACTTGACGGCAAGGTTGCCGTGATCACGGGAGCGACCAGCGGCATCGGTCTGCGGACAGCGGAAATCTTCGTCGCCGAGGGCGCGAAGGTGATCATCGCCGGCCGCCGCAGCCACGAGGGTGAGGCGCTGGCGCGCCGTCTCGGCGACGTCTGCGTATTCCGCCAGACGGACGTCACCGTCGACGAGCAGATGCGCGCGCTGATCGATCTCGCGGTCGAGCGCTTCGGCCGGCTGGATTGCCTGTTCAACAATGCCGGCGGACCGGCGCAGACCGGGGGCATCGAGGGCCTCGATGCTGATCGTTTCGATCAGGCCATGGCGGTGCTGGTGCGCAGCGTGATGCTGGGGATGAAGTACGCCGCGCCTCACATGAAGACGCAGGGCGCCGGCAGCATCATCAACAATGGCTCGATCGCCGGGCGCCTCGCGGGCTATTCGACCTCGCTGGTCTACAGCACGGCGAAGGCCGCGGTGATCCATCTCACCAAATGCGTGGCGATGGAGCTCGGCGAGTCCGGCGTCCGCGTCAACTCGATCTCGCCGGGACTGATCGCGACCGGCATCTTCGGCAAGGCGCTGGGGCTGTCGACGGAGGCCGCCGAGAAGACGCCGGAGACGATCCGCAACGCCTATGCGACGGCGCAGCCGATCCCGCGTGCCGGCCTGCCCGATGATATCGCCCATGCCGCCGTGTTTCTCGCCAGCGACGAATCCGGCTTCATCAACGGCCATGATCTCGTCGTCGACGGCGCCATCACCGGCGGCCGCAACTGGAGCCAGCAGCAGCAGGGCTATGCCGCGATGCGCAAGCTGCTGGGGGATGCGGTGGAGTAGAGGCCGGGGTTTTGGTATTTCGTCTGCCGCTCGATCTGAAGTTGTGTGTTTGACCCGCTCTCTCCGCGTCGTCATGGCCGGGCTTGTCCCGGCCATCCACGTCGTCCGGCGCCCTTGGATCGACGTGGATGCCCGGGACGAGCCCGGGCATGACGAGCAACTAATTGGCGGTGCTCCTCGTGGCGATGGGCTGTCGGCCTCATACGGATACGTCCGGCCCGAGGATGCACCGTGATCACACTGCCTTCACAATCACCTTCAATCCGTCGCGCGGCTTCGGGATCGGCCACACCTGCCAGCTCGGCTGATAGTTCGGCGGGAACGAGACCTCGATGTTGGCAAGGAAGTGCCGTGCAAAGCATTTCACCTGCATGTAGGCGAAGTGCAGGCCGAGGCACATATGGGCGCCGCCGCCGAACGGAACCCAGGCGAAGCGGTGGCGGCCACGCTGGGCCTCGTCGGTGAAGCGCATCGGGTCGAACCGCTCGGGCTCGGGCCAGATCTCCGCCATGTGGTGCGTGTACATCGGGTTGATGCCGATTCCGGTGCCGGCCGGGATCGCATAGCCCATGAAGGTGAAGTCCCTGACCGGCCGGCGTGGCAGCGACGGCACCGGCGGCATCAGCCGCAAGGTCTCCTGGAACGCCATCTCGGTCAACTTCATCTTCTCCAGATGCTCCGAGCTCATCGGATCACTCTCGGCGAGGCCGAGGCTTGCGACTTCGTCGCGCAGCTTCTGCTGCCACTCCGGATGCGCGGCGAGCTGGGCGACGAACGAGGTCAGCGACGAGGTCAGCGTGTCGTGCGCCGCCATCATCAGGAAGCTCATGTGGTCGACGATGTCTTGCGTCGACAGCAGTGCGCCCTGGTCGTCGGTGGCGCGACACAGCTGCGAGAACAAATCGTCGCCGTCGCTCCTGGCGCGGCGCAGCGGGATCTGCTCGGAGAAATAGGTGACGATACGCTGGCGGCCCTTGACGCCGCGCGCCATCTGGGTTCCGGGCAGCGGCCGGCGGATCGGCGCCACCGCCGCCGCGACCATGTCGACGAAGGCGCGGTTGATGGCATCGACCTCCGGCCCGATCTCGGTGCCGAGAAAAGAGGTCGCAGCGAGATCCAGCGTCAGCTGCTTGATCGCAGGATAGAACAGCATCTCGCCGGGAGCTTGCTTCCACTGCGCGACGCGCGCGGCGATGCCGCGGTCGAGGCCGGCGAGATAGGACTTCATCGGCCCGGCCTTGAAGGCGACCGAGAGCGCCTTGCGGTGCATCCGGTGCTCGTCGAAATCGAGCAGCATCAGGCCACGCGGAAACAACAGGTTGAGAATATGGCCCCAGCCATGCGCCGAGGAGAACAGCTTGGCCTGGTCGAACAGCACGAGCTCGTTGGCCTCGGGTCCGAGCAGCACGACATTGACGTCGCCGAACATGTGGCTGCGATAGACGGGGCCATATTTCCGGGCGTTGCGTTCGACGTGCCCCTTGGGGTCGGCCAGCACCTCGAACGTCTTGCCGATGATCGGCCAGCCCTCGTCGCCGGGGATATGCGTCAGCGTGTTGCGCCGCGGCGGCGTCAGGCTGAATGCGGGAGAGGCCACATTTTGCATCGACATGCGGGAGCTCCGTTCTCGGGGGCGCCGGGGCGCGGCAAGGCGCCGGCCCTGCATTCAAAAGCGGTTGCAGCTGTCATGCAATACTCATTGCGGGTGATTGTCATCACAGCCTCGTTGCAGCGCAAGCGTTCGCGATCTCGCGGCGCGCTGATGCGTCCGAGGGATGGAATATTCCCGCCCTCTTCCAGACAGAGGGCACGGGGAATGCCGGGCGCTGGCCGCACCCATGGCCCGCCTGCGAAAAAAATGCAGGCGGCAGGAACCACAGGTTCAGCCGAGAACACCCGGCATTCCCCGCGCGATGGTTTTGACGGCTGCTTCGCGTTCTCCCCGGTGCGCCGGGCTTTCTGGCCACCGTTGCCCGCGCGACGCGTGAGCGTCGCCGCAAGCGTAACACCAGCATCGGGGTGTCAGGACCACGCGACTTGACCGTGCGCATCGCTGCTGTTCGTCGGCGCAGGATCGCCCCACGCTGCAACATCGACACGCCCACCGCATCCCGCCTCAACGTTCGTGACGACCGCGAAGCGCCCCTCGTATCGAGACGGGACGGCGACAGACAATCATGAATTCCGATAAAACGAAAGAAGATTATTTCTGCCGGAAGGACTGGACATGGGTGATGTCATTGAGGCGGTTCGTGAAACGAGCTTTTTCGTGCGCTGTTCTAATGGCAGTTGACGCGTGATCGGTTGGGCCGGCGCGGTGAAATCTCACTTGCTCGAAGGTGCTTTGCCGGGAGTGATTTGCCCGTCGGGTCTGACGGGCGTCATCGACTTCCGTTGTCGCTGGTGAGCGACCCCGCGATATCCGGCCATCGATCGAAGCAGGATCGGCGGATCATCTTTCGAGACGGAGAGGCCCCGCCGCCAGAAGCCCGTCACGCGTCTTGGCGCGGACGCAAAGACCATCAGCTCGACTTGTTGATCTTCTTCACCTTGGCGTCGGTTGCCTCGATCGAGGCCGCCAGCTCCAGGATCGCTTTTGCCAGGAGGTCGGCGGCCTCCTTGGGATCCTGCGACCGTTCGGCGCGCAGCGCGTAGTTCTTGGCTGAGGAGAGTGACATCGGCGACCTTTCCCACGGAAAAGCCCGCCGGGTCGAGACGGCGGGCTGCCTGACGCATCATACGCGCGAGCTGTCCCTTGCAGGCCGTGCTCGATTTGCCGCGAGCATAGCAGGCTAAGATTAAGAAAATTCTCTTGACGCCCGATCGCTGATGTCCGCCACGCGGCCGCCGGCGCCTCAAGGAGCGCAGATCAGACTGCGACCAAATGCTGGCGAGTGGTCGACCGGCGTCAGCAGGCGACCCTCGATGTTGCTGACCATCAACCCGGGGCTCTGCCCGTTGCCGTCGGGACACAGATGTCAGGGGAGCAGCATGGCCTCTGGCCCCCAGCCAGATCCCCGTCGTCAAGCGTCAGGCTGTCTCAAATATCCGCTGTCATCCCGGCCAAGCCTGACGTCGCGATAGCGATGGCCCGGCGCAGAGCCGGGATCCATAGCCACAGGCGGCTATGGGACGAGGACTCGTCGTTGCGATCGTGCCTCGAAGCGCCGCCCCGGGATTATGGTCCCGGGTCGGTGCCTCCGCGCAGCGCTGCGCGCTGACGGAGGCTTGCCCGGGACGACACCTGATGAACCTGCTCCGTCGACAGGGCCTATCGCGTGAAGCCGATCAAATCCGCAAGCTCTCTAATCGACAGGCGATCTAGTTTGATTCGATCACAGCATCCTGGGCATGTCCCTTCAACACATGCTTGGCGGTCACTTCGAGTAATCGTCTCACATGCCCGAAGAACGCTCCGTTCTTGTCGACCTTCGTGATGATCACCCGATCAGTCTCGACGTTAAGATCAAGTCCTTGTCCGGACAAGTGTAAGCAAAGTATTCACGGTTCCTCACGTCGCCAGGCTCTGCCCACGCAGCCAGGTGATCGATGCTCCGGAACAGCGAGACGTCGCCGACCATCTCGGCATTCCGAGATTGGTTGACGATGGCAGCATCTGACAAGTTGAAATTCACCACGCCGACGTCCGAACCGTCGACGGTCATTGTCGCCGGGACCAAATGAACGACCCGTAAATCCACCGACCCAAATCTTTACCCCCCGGCCATCGGCGCCGTCTAGGAACGGCCGCACCGGACGTCTGGCCAAGAGGCAACGAGGCAAGAGCATGAGCAATCAGTTGCTGGTGATCGAAGATGCGGAAGTTCATCTCTCGATCCTTCGCAAGATCGCCGCTCAGTGCGGATATGAGGCGACCTGCGTGACCTCTGTCGAGGCCGCGGCCGAGGTGCTGCGCGCGCGGACCTTCGACTGCATCACCCTGGATCTGTCGCTCGGTGAGCGCTGCGGGGCAGACATCCTGCTGCTGCTCAACGAGATGAAATCACGCACCCCGGTGATCTTCATCAGCGGCGCAGAGGACGGCACACGCGACGAGCATGTGCGCCTCGCGACCGTTCTTGGGCTCGTCGTCCATCCGCAG